>CAXTOP010000007.1:0-150041 GCA_964245965.1 uncultured Chthoniobacterales bacterium | reverse complement strand
GAGCCGACGGAGCGGGTCCCTCCCGGCAGGCTTTATCAAACGGGAAGGGCTCTAGCGGACACACTGCGGTAGCTGCAACGAAGCGTTGGTGGTGATCGCCCGTGTGCTCTTCGGGCACAAAGACTGCTTGGAATAGGGGCATTATGGAAGGATCACCATTCGGACAGACCAAGCTAACGCTCCCAAAGCCTTGCACTCACCAAACCGCACCCGTAAGAACGCCGCGGTTGCACCCGGCGCCTCACAAGCGAGCCCCGGTTTCAAACGAGACTCTTCGCCAAATTCGTCTCCTGCTCGCGGCTGGCAAGCAGGCCCGCTAGCCTCTCGTGCGTCTCGTGGAGAATTTTGTCTGGCGAGCAGAGACCGGCGGCCCGGTCGGGTGCCGCTTGCGCGAGGCGGAGGCGCAACGTTTGATCCTCGACCAGCGTGCGCAGGGTGCTCGCCAAAGCCTCGCTGTCCCCCGGCGGGGTCAGCCTGCCACAGTGGTCATCGACGATCTCCAGCACGCCGCCGTGCCGGGCGCTGACGACGGGCAGTCCGGCATACAATGCTTCCACGAAGACGATGCCGAAAGCCTCCGGGTCCACGTTGGGTTGGCAGAAAATGTCCGCGGCGGCGAGCAACCGGCCAACATCCCGGCGGTGGCCGACAAAACGCACCCGGTCTCCGATGCCGTATTTCACGGCTAACGCTTTGAGCGATTGAAGGGTGCGCTTTTGCTCGGCGGTTTCCGCCCCGCCGACCATCCAGCACACCCACCCGGGCAGCTCGCGCAAACCCGAGAGCGCTGCCAGGTGCAGGGCATGACCCTTGCACGGTTCGGGCCAGCCGACCTGGACGATCACGACGGCATCGCTGCTCGTTCCCAGTTCCGAGCGCACAGACGTCCGCTGGACGTGGGTGTCCGGCGACATGGCAGGCCGGGAGACTGGACAGGGGATGACACAGTGTGGCGGCACGGGTGGACCAAAGAGCAGGTGCATGGTGCCCGCCGTGAAATGGCTGTTGCACACCACCAGATCGGGCGTTAGCCGTCCCGCCCGGCGCTCCACGAAGTTCCGCCCCTCGGGTGCCGCCTTGTTGTGCATCCAGAACACGAGCGGCAAACGCGCCCGGCGCTGCACGCCGCCGAAGAGCGCGTGGGTCCAGGAAGAGTGATTGACGACCACGTCGAAGCGCTCCGCTGCCAGCAACCGCCGCAGCCGGGCGCGCGCCCGCAGGATTTGCAGCGGGTAGCGGGCGCGCACCGGTCCGAGCGAAAACACGGGCGCGCCAACCGCGCGAAGTTCGCGGGCGAGGGAGGACTCCTCGAAACAAACGGCGAAGGAGGGCCGCATCTGCGGGCAGACATCCTGTTCGCGGGCAAGGGTCACCAGCATGGTGTCAATGCCGCCGGACAAACGGCCGGGGAAGAGGTGGAGTACTCGCATACGAACGTCCGTGGCTGCGCTTCCAATAAGCACGATACGCACCATCCATGCCGCAAATGTTCCGCCGCCGCGAGCGCGAAAATGATCTTGCGGTACACTGGAGCCCTATGGCGGAGAACCTGGAAGCGACCGTGGAGGCATTGATGAAAAGAGTGGCCAGCCTGGAAGAAAGCGAAGTGGAGCGATGGGCGGAACTCACCGCGATGAAAGAGGCCTTTATCTGGCAGATGAGGGAAACGAGCACCACCAAAGTGGAAGACTGGATCCGCCAGTTGGACGAACGAAAGGCGTATTGGCAAGAAATGATGCAAAGCCAAATCGCGAGCCTGTCGGAAGAACCCGCCGGCCCGTCCGGCCTGGAATGAAGCATGGTTACTTCACGATTGAAGCGAGGTCAGAGGGTGGCAAGTGAGGATCTGGAGACAAAACAGCAGTCGGAGCCTGATCATGCCGCCGGAGCGCAAAGACGCCAGGTGGTTCAAGAGGCCGTTGCACATTAGGAAAATCGCCGCCAAAGTGCCGGCCCGAATCATCCCTATGGAAACCACCTGTGTTCTCATCAAACCCGACGCGATGCGCGCTCATCACATCGGCCAAATCATCGACCGTTTTGAACGGGCTGGCCTCGAAGTCACCGGCTGCAAGCTGTTCTCACTGGACTCCACGGTTCTCGCCGAGCATTACGCGCACATCGTCAACAAGCCGTTCTATCCCGAAGTGGAAGAGTTCATGCGCTCGGCCCCCGTGCTCGGGCTGGCGGTGGCCGGAGAGGGTGCCGTGGCGAAGGTGCGCGCTCTTGCCGGCGCCACCGATCCGAAAAAAGCCGACAAAGGCACCATCCGGGCGGATTATGGCACGGATGTCATGGTCAATGCCATCCACGCCTCCGACTCCGTGGAAGCGGCGGAAGCCGAGCTGGCCCGGTTCGGCGTGATCTAAGCGTCCCCTTCGACACCTCTGCGCCGCAGTGCCAGCAAGCGGCGCAGACCCAACCGCATCGTGCGGAACAAGCAGGAAATCACCTGCTTTGTATTCTCCCCGGCTTGTCATCCGCCTCTCGCTTGCGCCAGTACCGGCGGCCTCGAACCCAGATGACGTCTTGTCCTGTCAGTTTGCTGAAAGCCGCCAGTACCTCCCGGGAAATCGCCAGCGCGCCTCCGGCATTGTAATAAATGTACTCCTGGCCGAAACGACGCTCGATCTCCTCAGCCGCATCAATCTGGTAAAGCCGCCCTTCGCTTTGGACCTGCTGGCTCATCCAGGCGGCTACTTCTCCGACGTCAGGCATGGTATTCGGACTGACAACGGAGAAGAAGCAGTCTCTGCAACCGCGTAAGTTGCGGTGGCCGGTGGGAAAAAGGCGGAGGCGGGAATCGAACCCGCGGATAGAGGTTTTGCAGACCTCGGCCTTACCACTTGGCTACCCCGCCGCGCTGACGCTGCCGAACCCGCCGCCTGCCGACTTGATCCGAGACGGCTTTTTCAGCAGCGAGCCAGAGATTGCCACGGTTCACGGCGCGGCTCAAGTGCATTTATTTGTCAGGAGCCTGAAGCGGCGCGGCCAGCGCCGGGATGGCGAGCGACCAGCGAATGGCAAGGGCATGGCGAACACTCGCACGTTGCGGTTGATCATGTTCATCGCGCTGACCATATTGAACGCAGGTTCAACTGCAACGCCGCTTGACCAGGCGGTTGCTCCCTTCGCCCGGCTTTGATCTCGCTCAATCGCTATCATCTTCTAGAAGACGCCTGGCAGGACGGCGTCGAGGATTGGTGCCGGGCGGCTTCCGCGCACGTCCTCGATGGCGGGCGGGCATGGATGGTCACCTTGAGCGAAGGGCACACCAACTGGATCAAGCGCCGATTGCTGCGCGCGGGTATCAGGCTTTTCGGCGTGCAGTTTCTCGATGCCCGTTCGCTGCGGCAGGAACTCGGGCTGCGCGCCGGTTTCACGCCGCCGACCTTCGGGCGCGAAACCCTGGAATTGCTCCTGCGTGTCCAGGCGATCCGGGCCACGGAACACGAACCGCAGGCGCTCGCCGTGGCGCGGCACCCGGGAGCCTGCCTGTCGGCACTGGACGACCTCACCTCCTCCGGGTGGCTGGATGATTGCGATCAACTCACAGAAATTCTGTCTCCGTCGCTCGTCGCCTGGCTGCCGCAACTCGATCGGACCGGCTCGTGGCTCCAGCACATCGACCGGGGCCTCGCCAAACGCTACAATCCGCGCCGGCCGCGCACGGGCGAGGTATCCGATGCTTCGGCTCCTTCCTTGTCCGTCTGCCTTTTCGGCTGGGACGCCAGCTTTTGGCCGATGCTGAACCTTCTCGTCGCAGCGGTGCGCGCGGCGGACTCGGCCTACGTGTACCTCCCCCTGCCCCGCGGCACGGCGGAAAACATCCAGCACGCGTGGCACGAAGCCATTGCGGAAATCCTCGTTGAGGAATTTCAGGATTGCGCCAGCAGCGGCTTTGAATCCGCCCAGGCCGACATGGCCAGCCGTTTGGAAGGTACGGATATTTTCAGCCCCATCGGTGCCCAGCCCGACGAGCCGACGCTGCTGGTCGGTGCCGACGGCAGCGACACGGTCGAACTCGTCTGCGACTTCGCCGCCGGCTGGCTGCTGGACCATCCGTCGCCCAAGCCCGGCCAACCGGCGGATGGAACCGCTAACCTGGAAGACAGTGCGCGCCTGGTGATTTTGTTCCCCTGCCGGAACGCCTCCGCCGTGGCGGTCGTCCGTAGGCTGGGTGCCGCCAACATCGCCGTGGAAGACGAGTTGGGTGAACTCCCGGAGCCGGCCCTACCGATCCAGATCCAGCGCGCCATCCTCGATTACTTGCTCAACGACACCGGCATGGAGCCGCTGCTGACGCTCGTGGAGCTCCTCAACGAACACTGCGTGCGCCGGACGGCCCAGCCCGGCGACCTGATGAGCCGTGTTTTTCCTCTGGATCCCATCGAGGTGCGCCGCGCCCTGCACGGTGCGTTCTCCGACGTGCAGCACCATAATGCCCGCGTGCTCACCCGGGGCGGGATGTTTTCCCGCTCGTCGCTGGCCGACCCGCTGCGCGCGCTGATTTCGCACCTCGATCACTGGCCCGAAAAGCTGCCTTGGCACGATGCGTTGAAGAAATGGGAGCACTGCCTGGAAGGTTTCGGGCTGGATACGGACCTGCTGGAGCCGCTGTGGTCCCAGCTGCATCATCTGCCGCTCACCGAGCCGATCCCTGCGATCACTTACTTCCAGTATCTCAGCAGCGTCCTCGGCACGAACACCGCCCGGCGCGCGCCAGAAGGTTCGCACCGGTTCGCGCGGATCGTGGTGACCACCCTGGAAGGTGCCGTCGGCCAAGTGTGGGGCGGCGCGCTCTTTCTCGATTCGCTGGAAGGCGACTGGCCGCTCTACCCGGCGGAAAACCCCTTCCTGGATGACGCCGAGCGCGGCAGGCTCAACGCACAGCGTAACGAAAACAGCGTGGATGGTGACGGACAGGCGCGCGGGCATCTACTCACATCCTCGGAACTGGCGCAGCTCGAGCACTTTCGGTTTCTGGAAGTCCTGGAAAACTGCACCGGTCCCCTCGCTTTCGCCGGCGCGGTGCGCGATCCCGCCGAGCCGAACAAGGAACTCTACCCCAACGAGTGGGCGCTGCGCTGCCTGGTGGAAAGCCGCCCGGCTGCCTCCGAAGCGGAAGGCCGGCGCTTGCTGGACCGCTGGCGGCAGGCGGTGCAGAGCGCGGCGATCCCTTGCGCCAAGCTCGCCAAAGCCGAGCGCAAGCATCTGGAGTTGATCTTCCACGACCGGCGGCGACCGGACCGATCCTTTGACGATTACTTCCTGAACTTCCGACCGCTCACCACACCGGATGAACTCCCCTGGTCGGAAGCCTGGTCCGCCCGGGACCTGGACGCGGCCTGGAACCGCCCCGCGACCTTCGCCATGAGTCAGGTCTTCGGGGTCGAGCCATGGCGCGGCGGCAGCGGCGGCAGCCCGGTCCGCAAAGAAGATGCCACGGTCGGACGCCTGGTCCACCAGTGGGTGCAGCGCGCCCTGAATACCGCCAGGGAACCGCGCCGCCTGAGTGCAGAGGATTGGCGGCAGGCACTCTCGACCGGCCTGGATCGCGCCCGCCGCGAGACGACCACCCATCTCCTCGCCGCGCTGCCGGGTGAAGCCGGGCAGGCTGGATCGGAACACCCTTTACCCTTTTGGTGGCAGGGCGTGCTGCGCAAAGCATCTTGGGCGTCGGAACGCTGCCTGGAAACGCTCTCGGAAACTGCCTACCGCTTCGGCCAGGAACACGCGGCGTCGGAACCGGATGGCTCCTGGTTGAGCTTGGGCAAGGGTTTCGCGGGCGAGGTGCCTACCCGGGAAGGTCCCCTGCACCTGCGGGCGCACTGCGATGCGCTTCTGCTCGACCGGGCCAATCTGAATGGTGCCGTGTGCCAGTTCATCGACATCCGCACGGGCGGACAGGTTGGTGCCGCGGTACCCACAACGGCGAACATCGAGAACGGTCAGGGGCTCAAGCTGGTCGGGTTGCTTTTCCTCGCCTTGGCCGAAGGGGCTGATCCGGCTGGCATCCACGTCGGGGTAATTCATCCCGATGGATCAAACCGATCTTTGCTCGATGCTTCCGCAGCCGCCGGTTTGCAGTCCACCGTGGAAGCGCTCGCGCGCAAGCAGCGTTTCCTCGTGTTCGGCCAGCGCGGAGGGCTGGTCGGTGGCCAAGGGCACGATCAAACCGAGAACCTGCCGCTGGCTAGCACGCCCATCGATCTCGACGTGCTGGCGAGCAAAGCCGGAATCAGCGGATGAGTGACATACCGCGCCACCAACAGGGATCTTACGGCTTGATGAACAAACGGTTGCAACTCGGGTCGCGCACCAGCGAGCCCGGCGGGATGTCGCGTGTGTCGATCTGGTAATAGGGGGAATAGGGACTGATCACAAAGCCGGGACGATCCGTGGGCCGGGCGTAGGGGTAACCGCGCTGAGGTGGAGGGCCGTAACGGTTCGCCTGGTCCTGCTGGACGGCGGCGCCGATTAACCCGCCGGCCACCGCGCCGGTCGCCGCACCCAAGGCCGCGCCGCCGACCCGGTTGGTCGCCAAGCCACCGATGATGGCACCGGCACCCGCGCCGATCCCCGCCCCTTGGCCCACCGGCGTATCGCAGCCGGTCAAGTTGAGGCAAAACACGCCGAGCACACCGGCTAGAATAGAGGAAACAATTGGTCGTTTGAGCATATTCGTGATGAAGGATTATCGTCCATTAAGTGCAGGTGACAAGAGCGCGTCCCGTGCCACCCGAACGTCCTTTCAGACGGTGCTGGCCCACCAGTTATTCAGCGCGGCGACCAGCAGGGTCGTCACTTTGGCGGGCTTGCTCAGCCGGTAGCGTTTCACAAGCACCCGGTAGCCGCCGGCTTGCACCCGGACGAGGATCTTCCGGTACACCGCGCGCATGATCTCGGCGGCGACCATCGAGCGGCGGTCAACCGGCGGCAGTTCCCGGACCGCCCGTCGGTAATATTCCTCGGCGCGTCGCGCTTCGAAGACCATCAACGCCGTAAAGCGTGCGTCCTGCACCCGGCGCTGCAAGTCTTCGACCGAATAGCCGAAGCGTGCCAGATCCTCCAGCGGAAGATAAATCCTGCCGCCGTTGTCCAGGTCAACGCCGACATCGCGGATGATGTTGGTGAGTTGCAACGCGAGCCCCAGGTCGATGGCGTACTGCCGGCAGCCGGGATCGCGGTAGCCGAAGATCTCGATGCTGACCAAGCCCACCGCGCTGGCGACGCGGTAGCAGTACGTGTGCAATTCCTCGAAGGTCTGGTAAAGAGCTCCCGCCAGGTCCATTTCGACGCCGGTGATGATCTCCTGCATCAGCTCCGGCGCGATACGGTATTTGGCCATCAAGGCCCGCACCTCCGCTGCCAGGAGACAATCAGCAGCCGGTCCGGCTTGCGCCGGAGACGGGGGCGACGTGACCACCGCGCGCCAGGCGGCCAGTTGCTCACGCTTTGTCTCCAGAGGCAGCTCGTCAGAATCCGCGATGTCGTCCACCAAGCGGCAGAAGGTGTAGAACACGTCCATGTCGCGGCGCTTCTCACGGGGCAGCCACAAAAAGGCGAGCGCGAGGTTGGAGCGACGGGAATAGTCGCCCGTCACCGCGTGTGCCGGATGCCAGGAATGGCTCATCGAAAGGTAGAAGGCAGAAGGCAGAAGGTAGAAGGAACCGAAGCGCTGACGGTAGAAGGCGGAAGGCAAATTGCCAAGCAGACTCTCAACGACCGAGTCTCGCTCTTCTGCCTTGCGCCTTCTTAGAACGCCACCAACTCTTCTGTATCCGCTTTGTCCACCTCGCACCGCCGGAACAGGCACACCCAACTGGCCAGCAGCCAAGCAGCCAATGCCGTCCACAGCACCGGGTAAAACAGGACGCTCCATACTCCCGCGGGCCAGCTGGATTCGCCCAATGCGCGAAGCAGAAAGGCATTCAGGCCGACCAGCACCAGAAAATGCACCCCCGCCACAAGCGACAGCCAGCCCACCCGCTCTCCGTGCCGGCGCAGGAACCGGACGTGGTTGCCGAACGCCTGGCGCAGCGTCTCGTTGTGAAAAACCAGCGTGATCTGCATCGAGCAAAACAGCAGCGCGACCACCGCCAGCAACCAGCGCGCGAACCACACGACCGCGCCGATCCAGGCCCCTTCCACCGCGTCCGGCTGCAACGGGAACGTGCCGGCGAGCAGCGGCAAATTGATCCCGAGACTACTGAGCACGATCATCACCAGCGCCCACCGCACCACGAAGGCAAAACGGCGCAGGGCGAACCGCCGCAGCCCATCGAAGGTAAAGGTCAGGCCCCGGATCCACGCGAAACTCAGCAGGATCAGGTAGATCTGCAAGCCGACCCCAAGCAGGTACTCAAAGACGAAACTTAGCCAGTTGACGATCTCCCCGGCGCGAACCAGCGCCACGGCACCCAGGTACGCGTTGAGCCGGGGCAGGCCGCCGAAAAGCGCCGGCTTGCACAGAGCCGCCGCGGCGCAGGCGATCAACCCGGCTTGGACCAGCAAGCCGCCTGCCAGTCCCAGCCGGCGGCGCAACGCTCCGCCGGCAGTGGCATGGTAGCCCTTCCAGTTCATTAGGAAGAACAGAGCAGCCACGGCGGACACCGGGAACGCAGTGATCAAGCAGTTGTAGGCTGCGGCGGTCCCCTCAAAGACTGGCAGCAGGCTGGACGCGAGCACTTCCCGCCAGGCTGGCGGCTGCCACGCGTCCAGCGGGCGGAACAACGGCGCGGCGTCCGGCACGGAAACACTCTCCCACCACCGCACCCCCAACCCGTACAGCGTATGGATCACGTTGCAGATCATTGGCAGAAACCAGATTTGCCGGTACCGGCGCAGGCACCGCACCCCGTCGCGCAAGCTCGGCTGGACCGGGTTGTACGCCATCAACAACCCATAGCCGATCGCGGCGCCGACAAGGAGCAGGCAGGTGCGGCGCAGATCGGGAGTCACGTGGAACTTTCAGTGGACCAGATCGAGTGCGATGAGACAAGTCCGCATTGGAGCCATGCGGCGAGAAATCGGTGAGCTTGCCCGCGCAAGCACGGCCGGGCGATTTCCCTCGCTTGTCTAAGCCAGGACCTTCAACGCCCGGCGGCGGCACTTCAAGCTGAGAGGCAGTTTGCCCTTGGGATAACCGTCCACGTGGAAGGGCAAATCCGTCTGCGCGCTGATGCGGATCGCGCTGGCGGTAAACGTGTCGATCTTGGGGCTGTAGCAGTACCGCCGCCGGCTGATCGACCAGAAATGCTTGAGCAACTCGCGTTTGCTGAAGTTGCGGAAGATCCGGATGTTGAAGAGGCCGTCGTCCATCACCGCGTCGGGTGCCACGGTGAAGCCGCTGCCGTAGTACCGTCCGTTGGCGACGATCAGCAGAAAGGCCGAGAAATCCAGCTCGTGCCCGCGTCCTTTCGCGTACGGGCTGACCCCCGACCGGTCCGCGTGCGCTTCCTCCCCTTTTTCCTGCCGGTAGGCTTCCGAGAGCGGCAGGTCCAGCTCGAAATGAATGCGCGCGGGTTCCGCCTGGTAAGCCAGCTTGGCGATCTGGAGAAAGCGCCCCCAGCGGCCTTCCTTGATCTCTTCCCCCAAAGGGAAAAGCTGCGCGTCGATGCCGATGCCCGCCGCCTCGAAGAAATAATGGTTGTCGTTGGCCACGCCGACATCCACGCGCCGGATACGGCCGCGGCTCAGGATCTTGCACGCGCCGTGAAGGTCTTTGGGCAGGCGCAGGGAACGCGCAAAATTGTTGTAGGTACCCATCGGCAGGATGCCCAAGGGACAATCGGTGTCAATGAGTCCCTTGGCGGTGGCTCCCACCGTGCCGTCGCCGCCGCTGGCGATCACCATCGAAAAACCCGCGTCGGCTGCGCGCCTTGCCACCGCGCCCGGGTCCTCGTCGGGCTTCGTTTCGATGATCTCAGACCAGATGCCGGCCTCGCGCAACGCCGCCCAAGCCCTGGCGGCGTTCTCGCTGTTGTCCTTGGACGAAGTACCCGAAACAGGGTTGACCAGCAGACAGGCCCGCTGCGTGCTGGAAGTGTGTACCGGCGGCTCCCCGCTGGCGGCAGGGTCCGGGATGGAAACGTTTTTCGGCACGGGGAGGTCTAAAAGGAGCGTTTAATCGTCCGCACGACAAGTTTTTATCCTCCCTCTCCGGCGGGACGGGGCCGAAATTACCAGCGGTAGCGGAAGCGCGACAGACGCTGCTGCAACTCGCCGACGACCCGGCGCTCGTCCGCCTCGCCGCCCGGTGCCTGGAAGGTGACACTGAAACGCAGGTAGGCGCCGGCATCGTCCCACGGCACCGTGGAAAGCAGGTGCTCGGTGATCATCCACTGCGCGCACGCCTCCGCGTTCTCGAAGACGATTTCCTCGCCGCCCGCCGCTGGTGTCGCCGCCTTGGGCGCGGGCACGTAGAGGAAAAACGAGCCGCGGGGTTTCTCCGCCGCGAAGCCCAGCCCGCGCAGCGCCGGCACGAGCAGGTCCATGCGGCGGGAGTACTTGGCCGCGATCTGCGCGGTGATTTCCGGGTGATCGAACGCGTAAGCGCTCGCGTTCTGGATCGCCAGGAACTGGCCCGAGTCGGTGTTGTCCTTCACCGCTCCGTAAGCTTTGACCAGACGTTCGTTACCGGCCACGAAGCCGCAACGCCAACCGGTCATGTTGAAATTCTTACTCGTGGAGTGCAGTTCGACGCCGACGTCCAGGGCGCCGGGCGTGGCGAGGAAGCTCAGCGGCTTGCCCTCGAAAACCAACGCCGCATAGGCAAAATCGTGGATGACGGCGATACGGTACTGTTTGGCGAAAGCAACGACCCTGGCGAAAAACTCGGGCGTCGCGCTCGCGCCGGTCGGATTGTTCGGGTAGTTGAGCACCATCACCTTCGCGCGGGCCAAGATGTCCGCCGGAAGGTCGTCCAAGTCGGGGAGAAAGCCGTTTTCGGGTAGGAGCTTGAGGTTGTGGACCTCGCCGCCGTAGTAGCGCGCGTGGGTGCCGAAAACCGGATAGCCCGGCACGGTCATCAGCGCGACGTCGCCCGGATTGATGAGGGCGGCGGCGAGCATGGGCAGAGCCGGTTTGCTGCCGATGGAGTGGATGACCTGCGTTTCGGCGTCAACGGTCACCCCACACATTTCGCGCAGATAGCGCACGGCGGCGGCTTTGAGCGGTTCGCCGCCGTTGTCGCTGTAGCCGCGGTTCTCGGGCTTGCGCGCTTCGTCGCACAGGGTTTGGACGACTTCCGGGAACGCCATCTCGTCGGGCTCGCCAACGCCAAGGTCGAACAGTTCAACCCCCGGCTGGGCGGCGGCCGCAGCACGCTTGGCGCGCTTGATCTTCTCAAATTTATAAACGGCCGTGCCTTTGCCGAACCGGTTCCCACCGATGCGCTCGGCGAAAAGTTCCTGCATGAATGGTTCTTTTGTCATAAGCGTTGGTTCGAGCGGAGCAGCTTGGACCGTCCCCGGAAGTCACCGGGTGAGAGCCTATCGTAAAAGGCATGTGGCGCAACACCGGATTCATTCCATGCGCGATGCGTAATCTGCCGCAGTCTCCTTACTTTGCATAACAACAATGCATAAAGTGATGCTCTATATCGTTAATCCTTCGTCTGGATCACGAACGTAAACAGCGGATCGGCCGCCGACCCCTCCCTCAGCAAAAACGTCCGACGGTTGATAAACACAGGGAAGCGTCGCTCCCTCCCAAAGCCGCCGCAGTTACAAAATCCGCAATTGGAAAATATATAGAGTGACATATTGACCATTTTTACCAACACGTGTTAGGTATTTGGCTAAGACATGTCTAAATTCATCTCCAACCAAGGAAGAGAGGTCGTTTCGACGGCCGATCTAGCTGCAAAGCTCGGTTTGTCGCGATGGGCGGTGTCGCGGGCGCTCAACGGGCGTGGCGGCGTCGGCAAAGCCACCGTGGCACGCGTACGCGCCGCCATGGAAGAGCATCACTTCGAGCCCGACCTCGTGGCGCGCGGCTTACGGGGTGGGCCAACCGGGATGGTCGGCGTCTGCTTACCCCAGGAGCTGCTTGATAGCTCCCGTCTGGATCACGAAGGGCTGCATCCCCAAGCAGCATCAGCCGCACTGAGCGTCTTGTACAGTCGCCTCGCGAAGAGGGGTTTGAACTCGATTACCGCGGTTTCGAGTTCCGGGACGCAGGAAGCCGAATCTCTCCGACGCCTGGTGGGCCTGCGGGTGGAAGCCATCGTGCTCGTCCAACCCCGGTTTGGGAGCAGACTGGCGGAGGCGAGGCATCTTCTGGCTGGCAAAACTACCTGCATCGCCATTGATCCAGCAGAGGACTTGCCTTGCACCACGTTGAAGTTCGATCTGCCACAAGCCGCGCGGCTGGCCGTCAATCACCTGCACCAGCTCGGGCATAAACGCCTTGCGCTGCTGGGGATGCTTCCACGTGGCAGGAAAGCCCAAGCCTTCGAGTCCGCCTGTTCCACCCTCGGTCTGGCTTGGCGCAGCCAGGTGCGGATTATGCACCTGGACGATGTTCCCACGGTTCCCACCGGCAGCATCGCTTTTGGCTGGGCCTTGGCGGAAACCTTGCTGCGGAAAAGAGCGGCAGCGACGGGACTTATCGCCGCGGACGACCAGATTGCGGCCGGAGCACTCGCCCGCTTCCAGCACGAAGGAAAAAACGCCCCACGGGACTTCACCATCATCGGTTATGGGAACCTGGAAGGCGGCAGTTTTTGCAATCCGCCCCTGACCACGATCGATCCACAGGCTGCGCGGCTGTTCGAGCGCGCGGCGGATACCTTGAGCGAGCAACTGAGCGCGGCCGGACAGATCGAGACGCAGGAAATTCTGATCAACCCGCTCTTTTTCAAACGCGGCTCCACCGCGCCGCCCTCGAGTTGATCTTGCCAACGGTCCCTTGGGGGTAATCAAACAAGCGCGGGTGTTCTGTTTGAGCTCGGTGGCAATGTTGCCGTGGCGCAGGGCGCGGCTGACGCGCGCCCCACTGCGATCGCTTGAGCTTTTCCTGCCGGGTGGAGGATTAGACCGGGTGCATGAGCGTCCAGTCGCAGCGTTTTTCATCGGAAACGTGAAGGCAGGCTGCACAACACGTGTGCAGTCAAGAAAAAATGCTTAGGCACGGACGGATTTCTGTTGACCTGCTACAACGTTCCCGGGTATTTGGTGGGGAGAAGTGGGAGGAAGTGGGAGACCCGTTTCAACCGAAAATGTCCGGCAACGCCGCCAAACAACCAGTTTTCTCGGGTGAGTTCCGGCACACCATGGACAACAAGCACCGGGTGACCATCCCGGCGCGCTGGCGGCAGGGTGAGCAGGACGAGTTCTTCCTGATTCCATCCCACGACAAGCAATACCTCTACGCCCTGCCGCCCGCCGAGTTCGAGAACGTGAACACCAAAGTCCAAAGCGACCCGAATATCTCGCCCGCGAACAAACGCTTGTTCTCGCGCCAGTACTATTCGCGGGCGCAGCACTGCGTGATCGACCGCCAGGGCCGCCTCTTGTTGCCGGACGAGTTTTGCCAGCTGGCGGCTCTGGAAGGCGAAATCCTGCTCGCCGGCGCTTACAGCCGCTTCGAGATTTGGAATCCTGGGCGTTGGGACCGCGCGCTGGTGGACGAAGAATCCACTTACCAGGAGGTCGCCGAGCAAATCGGTCTCTGACCATCGACGTTCTGCTGCTCTTTCTCCATGATCACTCTTGTTTTGCCGCACGGTCCCCGCATGCCCGGAGCAAGGCGGCATGTTAAATTCCGGGCATGATCCCGTCCGACCCGGTTCCACCCATGACTTCCACCACGCCAAACGCCGCGCGCCCGAAAAGCCGCCCGGAACGCGCTACCTACGAGTATCACCTGCCCGTGATGCTGGCGGAGGTGATGGAAGTTTTGCAGCCGGCCCCGGGCAAGTTGATCGTGGATGGCACGCTCGGCGGTGGCGGTCACACCAAAGCTCTTTTGGACGCCGGCGCGAATGTAATTGCATTAGACCGCGATCTTAGTGCAATTACGTATTGCACACAACATCTTGTGGGGTACGATGCGTCAAATGTACATCTGTTGCGGAATGACTACCGCAACCTCTCTGGGGCTTTAGACGAATTGGACGTGGATAAAGTACACGGAATACTCTTGGACCTGGGCACTTCCTCCCGGCAACTGGATACCCCCGAACGGGGATTCAGTTTCCAAAAGGAAGGACCGCTCGATATGCGCATGGATCAATCCATGGGCCCGAGCGCGGCTGACCTCGTCAACCATGCGGAACAGGATGAACTGGTCCGCATCTTCCGCCTTTACGGAGAAGAACCCGCGGCGAACCGCGTGGCTGCTGCAATCGTCCGCGCCCGGCAGGATACTCCCATTAATGACACGCTCTCCCTGGTCAGGATCGTGGAGCAGGTGATCCCCAAGCACGGTCCGCGGAATCCGGCTACCCGTGTATTCCAGGGATTGAGGATCGCGGTCAACGATGAACTCGGTGCGCTGCACGAGGGACTCGAAGCCGCCACGCAACGCCTGCGGTCCGGCGGGCGTCTGGCCGTGATCACCTTTCACTCACTGGAAGACCGCATCGTGAAGAGCTTCTGCCGCGAAACTTCCCAGCCGACGCTGGACCGGCCCGAGTGGCCGCAGCCGCGGCCCAATCCCCGATACGCCTTTCACGCCGTTTCCCGGCGTGCCATCCAACCCTCCGCCGCTGAGCAACAGATCAATCCCCGCTCCCGCAGCGCCAAACTGCGATCCCTCGAGCGCATCTAGCTCCTCTCTCCTCTCCAACACCGCCAGTCCACCTCTACCCACCACACACCCGTCATCGCTGTCACTCTCGCCACTCCCATTATACCCGTATGAACTCGAACTACCGCCGTCAGAGCAACACCGGACAATTTGCTTCTACCCTCCGCTGGGTGATCGTCGTGGCGTTTTTCAGCGTCGCCGGCCTCAGCTACGTGTACCTGAAGAACCAGATGTACGTCGGTGGCCTGCAGAAGCGCGCGCTGGAGCGCGAGCTGAGCGACCTGATCTTGCAGAACAACGTCATGCAGGTGCAAATCACTCAGTTGCAGTCTCCCACGGCCCTGCGTGCCCGATTGGCGGATGGCTTTATCAAACTGGTTCCCATCAGCGGCCAGGCGATCATGCACGTGCGCGCGGCTGACACCGGCCGGTGGGCCAACACCGACCGCAGTGCCAGTGCTTTCCACCCGGTTTCTCACGACACTGCGGTCAATCAGCGCTGAGCCGCAGAAGGGAGACGTTTCCCACAAGGAGCGGCTTTCTCCTCCATCCACTTAGCGCCAGTGGTTCGAATGACGTAGCCGCGCGCTTGAAAGCAGACGCCATCCAAACCTGCCTGCCCCGCCCGCCGCCATGATCCGCACCGCTAAAATTCGCGCCCTGACGACTTGCTTCGTCATGCTCGGGGTGTTCAGTTCGTTCTCGGCCCGGCTCATCTACCTCCAGGTGATGAAAAGCGGCAAGTACACCGCTATCGCCAACCAGAACCAGATCTACAAGCAGAACATCCCGGCGCGGCGCGGTGCCATCCGCGACATTCACGGCGAGATCCTGGCCGATGACCTGCCCCTCTGTCGGGTCATCGCGGACGCCAGCCGCTTTAAGCCGGGGGCGGTCCCGGTGGTTGCCCATCTGCTGGCTGACTCGCTGGAGTTGGATGAAAAAGCTCTGGCCGACAAGCTGGGAGCGAACCAGAAGGACGACCGCCGCTATTTGGTCATCAAAACCAAAGTTCCCCAGCAGACGAGCGACGATCTGAAAGCTGCTGTCGCGGACACCAACAAAGAGCTGTCGGCGCAGATCAAACAGATCACCGACGAACAGAACAAGAAAGCGACCTACGATCCAGGCAGAAAGCTGGCGGACGACGAGAGTAAGAAGAAGCTCGCCGACCGCATGGTTCACGGCATCTACTTCGAGCCGGATTCCACCCGGATCTACCCGAACAGCTCGATGCTCTGCCACGTTATCGGGTTCACCGATTTCACCGGCCAGGGTGTGCAGGGAGTCGAGAAGAGCATGGATGCCTATTTGGAAGGGCATGACGGCTACCGCTACATTACCCATGACCGTACCGGAGCGGAGCTGGTGCAGCACCGCGGCATCGAGCAAGCGGCCAAGGACGGCTACAACGTCCGCCTGACCATCGACATGGGCTTGCAGGCCATCGTCGAAAAGGAACTGGATGCGGCCGTCAAGAAGTACACTCCCGAGAAAGCCACCATCATCCTCATGCGACCGAAGACGGGTGAGATTGTGGCGATGGCGAGCCGGCCGCATTTCGACCTCAACGAACGCGCCTCAGCCGAGCCCGAGCAGATGAAGAATCGCGCGATCATCGACATGATCGAACCCGGCTCGACCTTCAAGATCGTGACGGTGTCCGGCGTGCTCAACGAAAAGCTCGTCGGTCCTAATACACCGGTGTATTGCGAGAACGGCCACTGGGAGTACGCCGGGAAGATTCTCCATGACGCGCATCCCATCGGCACCATCCCGACGCTGGACGTGCTCGTACACTCCAGCAACATCGGCGCGGCAAAGCTGGCGCTGCAACTCGGCGAAAACCGTTTGTACAACTACATCAAGCTGATGGGTTTCGGTGACCGCACCGGCATCGATCTGCCCGGTGAGATCGTCGGCATGGTTCACCCGGTGAACCGGTGGAGCAAGATTTCCATCACCCGGATCCCGATGGGCCAAGGCGTCGGCGTCACCCCGATCCAGATGGTCATGGCCATGGGAGCAATCGCCAACGGCGGCAAGCTGATGATGCCGCACGTCATCCATTCGATCACCAACGAGAAAGATGAACCCGTCGCCGAGTTCGCGCCCGTGATGGTCCGTCAGGTCGTCAGCTCCGAAGCGGTCAAAGAAGTGGTGCAAGCGTTGCAGGACGTGGTCAGTCCACGCGGTACCGCCAAGGGGGCGGCGGTACCAGGCTACCCCGTCGCAGGCAAGACGGGCACCGCGCAGAAAGTGTCACCCCAGGGCGGATATATGACCGGCAAGTACGTCGTCTCGTTTCTGGGTTTCCTGCCGGCGAATGACCCGGAATTGGTCGGCATGGTCATGATCGACAACGCGGTGACCGCACCGAACATGAACTTCGGCGGGTTGGTGTCCGCGCCAATCTTCGCCAGCATCGCCGAGCAGGCCATGCACTACTTGAATGTAGAGCCTTCTCTTCCCATCGTTCAGAATGGCGCGGGTGGCAAACCCGTCGCCTTGGCTAACGACCGCGACTAACAACGGTTCACCCACCGGCTCCCCTTTCACCTTATGCAGCTCAAACTTCTCCTCTCCAAACTCCCGACCCGTGCGGTCCGGGGATCGTTGGACATCGAGATCACGTCGATCTGCTATGATTCACGCAAAGTGAATCCGGGAGCACTGTTCGTCGCGATGCGCGGCGGAAGTGTTGACGGCCACCAGTATATCAACAAGGCGATCGAGAAAGGGGCTGCCGCGGTGCTGGTGGAGGAGCCGGCTGCCGATGAACAGAATCGCACGGTGATCGAAGTCGAGAATACCCGCGTCGCGCTCGCGGCACTCGCCGCGTTCTTCTATCGCCAACCCGCGCTCAAGCTTAAACTGGCGGGGATCACCGGAACCAACGGGAAGACCACGACCACCTACCTGCTCAAGCACATCTGCGAAAAGTCGGTGCTCCGTTGCGGGCTGATCGGCACGGTGCGCTACGAGATCGGTCAGGAGGTGGTACCCAGCACCCACACGACCCCTGAGTCCCTGGATCTCCAGGATCTTTTCGCCCAGATGCGCGACGCCGGGTGCAAAGCTGCCGTCATGGAAGTTTCCTCGCACGCCCTTGCCCAGGATAGGATCCGGGGAATCGAGTTCGATGCCGCGGTGTTCACCAACCTGACCCAGGACCACCTGGATTTCCACGGCAGCATGCAGAACTACTTCGACGCGAAAGCTTCGTTCTTCAGCGAGCACCTGCCGGCCCAAACCAAGAAGCAGGGAGTCGCCGTCATCAACATCGATGACCGCTACGGCATCGAGCTTTGTTCGCGGATCTCCAAGTCGGTGCGGGTCATCACTTACGGTGTCAGCAATCGCGCGGAGTTTCGCGCGAGCAATTTCAAGACGGAACTGGCGGGCAGTTCCTACCAGTTGGACGCCCAGGAACGCAGCTACCTGGTGCGCTTGCCCCTGATCGGCAAATTCAACATTTATAATTCCCTGGCGGCGGTCGCGGCGGCATCCGTCCTGGGGATACAACCCCGGGCGGCGGTGCTCGCCCTGGCGACCGCGCCGTCGGTACCCGGACGCGTGCAGTTGGTGCCCGCGAAGCGGAACTACCAGGTGTACGTCGATTACGCGCACACCGACGACGCGCTCCTCAACGTCCTGCGCACCCTGCGCGAGTTGAATCCCCACCGGTTGATCGTGGTCTTCGGGTGCGGCGGCGACCGCGACCGCGCCAAACGTCCTCTCATGGCGCGGGCGGCGGAACAATTGAGCGACTATGCCATTGTCACTTCCGACAACCCGCGCACCGAAGACCCCCAGGCAATTACCCGAAGCATAGAAAAAGGGTTCCAGGGAGGTAATTACGAGGTCATCATCGATCGGCGGGCGGCCATCGAGCGCGCCATTTCACTCGCCGGTCCGAGGGACATCATCCTGATCGCCGGAAAAGGCCACGAAACCTACCAGCAGTTCGCACACGAGACCTTGCCCTTCGACGATGTGCAAGTGGCACAGGCCGCCATCGAAGCTCGGACCGTTGTACTCGATTAACCCTGCTTGCTTATGTACCCCCGGGAACAAATGGCAGCGGACCCACTTTCCACTCCGTTGGACGAGCGGCGTGAATGCTGCTCAAATATCTCGCACTACTTTCGGCAGATCGCGATCTCACGGCGCCGCCAGGTTCCCTGGATCAATCGTTGCTGGTGCCAGAACCAACATCTAACTATATCAAGAAAACATTGCAGCCGTTGACCTTAACAGTTGTTTCCGGGTACGCCGGCGGCGCACTGCGTGCTGGTGACGCGGCGCGCACGGCGGTTGGCATCAGCACGGATTCACGCGCCGTTGGACACGGCGAATTGTTTCTAGCGTTGCGCGGAGACAAGTTCGACGGACACCGGTTCGTCGCCGACGTTGCCGCCGGCGGCGGGCTTGGCGCAGTTGTCGCGCGCGACTTCTTTAGGGTCGCTGAGCTTCCGCCCGGATTCGCGATCGTCGAAGTCGATGATACGCTTTTGGCTTACCAACGAATCGCGGCTCATTACCGACGTTCGCTCCCGCTCAGAGTCGTAGCGATCACCGGCAGCAACGGCAAAACCAGCACCAAGGACTTCACGGCGGCGGCGCTGGGTAACAAGTTCCGGGTGCTGAAGACGGAAGGGAACTTCAACAACCACATCGGTGTGCCGCGCATGTTGTTGCGGGCCGAGCCTGCCGATGAGATCGCCGTGCTGGAGATGGGAATGAATCATCCCGGTGAGATCGCTCCTCTCGCGGTGATGGCCGCCCCACAAGTGGCGATCATCACCAACGTGGGCACCGCGCACATCGAATACATGAAGACCCGGGCCGCCATCGCTCGGGAAAAAGGGGTGCTCGCTGAAGCCGTGGATAGCACCGGCACAGTTGTCCTCAACGCGGAGGATGACTTCACCGCGAGCATCGCCGCCCGCACTTCAGCGCTCGTAATCCGAGTGGGTTTGGACCGTGGTGATCTTCGTGCTGAAAAGTTCCAGCAGACCATCGAGGGCAGCCGCTTCGAGGTGGTCAGCGACACCGGCCGGGTGGAGGCCATGCTGCCGGTCGCGGGCCGGCACATGGTGCTCAATGCGCTCCTCGCTCTCGCTGCCGCGCAAGCGTGCGGATCGACGTTGGAGGAAGCCGTGGCCGGCCTCAGTCAGGCCAGGTTGACTAAGGGCCGTTTGGAGTTGAAGCGGGTCAGGGGTCTGCAAATTCTCGACGACACCTACAACGCGAACCCGGATTCTATGACCGCCGCTCTCCAAACCCTTGCGCGGGTCCCGGCAGACGGTCGCCGGATTGCCGTTCTTGGCCGGATGGGTGAGTTGGGCGATCAGGCAGAAGCGGGCCACCGGCGAGTCGGCGAGGCCGCCGCTGCTGAAAACATCGATCAACTGATCGGTGTAGGCACGGAAGCACGCCTCATCGTGGAGAGCGCACGGGAGGCTGGCCTGCGTGATGCTACGGCGGTTGAAACCGTGGAGGAAGCTGCCGCCCTTCTCCAGCGCACCGCGCGCGCCGGTGACACGATCCTGGTCAAAGGCAGCCGGTCCGCCGCGATGGAGCGAGTCATCGCGGCACTTTCACAATCTTCGCCACCCATTCAGGCAGAACCAGACGCACCGACGCCGCTATGATGTACTACCTTTCCATGTTGAGCCGGTACTTGGGTCCCCTCCGGGTGTTCGAGTACGCGACGTTTCGCGGACTCGCCGCGGCCATCACCGCCTTCGCCATCTCCTTTCTTTTCGGCAAAGTGGTGATCCGGAAGTTGATCTCGCTGAAGTTCGGCCAGCCGGTTCGCACCCGCGAGGAAGTCAATCAACTCTACGAGTTGCACGGTCGCAAACAGGGAACGCCCACGATGGGCGGCGTGCTCATCATCGCCAGTGTGGTCATCTCCGCTTTGCTTTGGGCGCGTCCGACCAACCCGCCCGTGTGGCTGGCCCTCTTTACCATCGTTTACCTGGGCATCCTCGGATTCATTGACGACTACGCCAAGGTAACCAAGAAGAAGTCCGCCGGCTTGAGCGGGCGGGCCAAGCTCGTCGCGCAGTTTATTCTCGCGGGTATCGTCGTCGCGGTCTTTAGTTACGGCCCCAAGAACTTCATGTTCTCGAAAGAACTTTATGTGCCGTTCCTCAAGCGCCCCCTGTTCGAGAACATGGGACTTCTGGCTTTTCTCTTCTACGGGTTCGTCATCGTAGGCTGCTCCAACGCGGTTAACCTCACTGATGGGTTGGACGGTCTGGCCATCGGTTGCACGATCACCGTGGCCGGTTCGTACGCTGTCCTTGCCTTTGCCTCCAGCAACATCCGCGTGGCGGAGTACCTGATGGTCCCGTTCTTTCCCGGGAGCGGCGAATTGACGGTCCTCTGCCTCGCGCTGGTGGGTGCGGGCCTGGGCTTTCTTTGGTTCAACGCCCATCCAGCCCAGGTTTTCATGGGCGACACCGGTTCGTTGGCGATCGGCGGTTTTATCGCGGTCATCGCCATTTGCTGCAAGCAGGAATTGTTGCTCACGCTCATCGGCGGCGTGTTCGTGATGGAGGCTGCTTCCGTGATCATCCAGGTCACCAGCTTCAAGCTGACCGGCAAGCGGGTCTTTGCCATGTCGCCACTGCACCACCATTTCGAACTGACCGGCTGGAAGGAGAACACGGTCATCGTTCGTTTTTGGATCATCTCCATCATCTTCGCGGTGCTTGGTCTGGCGACGCTGAAGTTGCGTTGATTCGGTTGCCGCCTTGTCACCCGCGCACCCCATGAACTACCCGGGCAAAAAAGCCGCCGTCCTCGGTATGGGCCGCAGCGGCCAGGCAGCGGCGATTCTGCTCGCGAGCCTGGGAGCAAAGGTCACGGTGCTTGACACTGCGCCAGGCAGCCAGTTCGCTCCCGACAAAGTAGCCAGGTTCGGTGGGATGAAAATTGATCTTCTGTTTGGCGAACGGGCGGTGGCAGCCAGCGCGGCCGACCATGAGATGGCGATCTTGAGCCCCGGGATCGACCCGGCTGTGCCACTCGTCCAAAAGTTCCTTGGCTCAGGCGTACCCGTCATCGCCGAACTCGAACTGGCCTACCAAAGTTCATCGACACCGTTGATCGCGATCACCGGCACCAACGGCAAAACAACCACCACCGAGCTTGTCACCGCCATGCTCACTGGCGCGGGAATAAAGACCGAAGCGGGTGGGAACATTGGCAAGCCCTACTGTGAAATTGTCAGCGAAGATAAACCTTTGGACATCATCACACTGGAAGTCAGCTCCTTCCAGTTGGAGCGAATCGAAAAGTTCCGGCCTGCCGTCAGCGTTTGGCTGAACTTTGCGCCCGACCATCTCGACCGGTACAAAAATGTTCAGGAGTACCGTGACGCCAAGCTGCGTATCTTCGAGAATCAGTCCGCCGATGATTATGCGGTGGTGAACCTTCGCGATCCGCTTCCCACCCTGGCAGCCAAGCAAATCACCTTCAGCGCGTACGAACCCGGTGCCGATCTCTACCTGCAAGACGAGATCATCCACTACCGGGGCACACCGGTGCTTGACCCACGCCAGACTCATCTGCGCGGGCAGCACAACACGGAGAATTTGATGGCGGCGCTTGGCGTCGGACTTGCCCGCGGTCTGAGTGCCGGGCAAATGGTCCCGGGTTTGTGCGCCTACCTTCCGCAGGCACATCGCTGCGAGCTCGTCCGGGAACTCGACGGGGTCGAATACATCAACGACAGCAAGGCCACCAACCTCGATGCGTTGGAAAAAGCCTTGCTCTCACAGTCTCGTCCTGTCATCCTCATCGCTGGCGGCAAGGACAAGGGTTTTGCCTTCGACGCCATCGCTCCGCTCGTCGGCGAACGTGCCCGCTGGGTGGTGGTCATCGGCGAGATGGCCGACCGCATCGTTCACGCTTGGGGAGAAGTCGTCACTTGCGAGAGGGCTGACACTTTGAGCGACGCCGTCAACATCGCCTGGTCAATCGCCCAACCCGGCGAGGTGGTGCTGTTTTCACCGGGCACCAGTTCCTTTGATATGTTCAAGAGCTACGCGGACCGTGGCGACCAATTTTGCGCCTTGGTGCATGCCTTGCAATCAGCGGATGGCAGCTAGTACGCCGCCCTCTTTCCTCGCCAAGAGTCTTTCCATTTCTCTGACAACCTTTATCTAACATCGCCATGCCTCCCGTGCCTTCTTCACCCCGGGTAAAGCTCCGTGCCACCAGTCGTCGCGTGCCCCGTGCGCGCTCGGCCGGTACGACCACTGCGGACGCTGCCGAATACGAGCCCGAGCCGAACATGAAGCTCTCCCGCGCCCTCGCCGCCATGCTGCTGCTGCACGTCGTCGCGGTTGGGGGCATCTTCGCCTTCAGCCTGATCAAGGATCACAATCCCGCTCACCCGACCGTCGCCGGGGGCACTGCCGACACGCAAAACGCCACGGAAGCCGAAGATGCTCATCTGCCCGGCGCCACGACAACCCGCGACACGGGGGATATGGCAGGACGCCCGACCGTACACGTCGTCCGTCCAGGGGAAACCCTCACGCGGATCGCCAACGCCAATGGAGTCAGCCTGGAAGCGCTGGTGGCAGCCAACGGAGCCGGCAGCTTCAACAGCGGCATCCATCCCGGGCAACAGCTCAAGCTGCCGGAGAAAGTCGTTTCACCCACTACTCGTGCCAGTAACCCTGGTAATGATGCGCTCAATCTGATCGAACAAAAATCGGGCGACGCCAACGATGCCGACATTGCGGCAGCAACTGGCACAACGAATACCAGCCCCACGGGCAGCAGCAAGCCTGCGGTCCGTCTGCCGCCGGATTCCGGACAGACTTACACGGTCGGCAAAGGCGAGAGTCCCTACACCATCGCGCACAAGCTCAAGGTGAACGCCGACACACTTCTCAAGCTCAACGGCATCGACGACCCCAAAAAGATCAAACCCGGGCAGAAGCTGCGCGTTCCGGCCAAGCCGCCGGAGATGAAGACCAAGCTGAAAGCCTGAATTCCTTCTCCTCGCCTCCGATGGCTAAGAACAGTGTTTTCATTTTGGTAATCAGCGTCTCGGTCCTCATCGGGATCGGGATGGTGATGCTTTTTAGTACCAGTGCTTACGCGCACGACGCGCACGGCGACGCTTACTACTTCCTCAAGCGCCAGGGAGTCTGGCTCGGCCTGGGTATCATCGCCTGTGCGGGTAGTGCGTTCGTTGACTACCATCGGTGGGCAAAACTTTGGTGGGCGCTCTTCGCGATGGCGGCGGTGTTACTCGGTTTATGCTTTATGCCGCACGTCGGTCTGCGTCTCAACGGCTCGGCCCGCTGGGTCCATTTCGGACCGGTCATGTTCCAGCCGAGTGAGATCGGCAAACTGGCCGCCATCGTGGCGCTGGCCTGGTGGTTCACCAAATTCGAAGCCCAGAGCAATCAGTTTCTGCGTGGCTTCGTCGCGCCGATGATGCTTGTGGGCGTCCTGATGTTGCTCATCGTGCGCGAGGAGGATCTGGGCACGACCACTTTGATCTGCGCGACGATGGTGTCCATGATGTTCGTCGCCGGCAGCAATATTTTCTACATGCTGTTGCTAGCGGGCACCGGCGGCGGCGGCATTTACGTGCTGGCCACCCACATGACGGAGCGCATGGCCCGGCTGACGGCTTTCTGGGACCTTGAGCGTTACAAGGAAGGAGCAGGATTGCAGCAGTGGGAAGCATTGAAAGCCTTCGGTTCAGGTGGCATCTATGGCCTGGGCTTGGGAGAAAGCCGCGAGAAGATGCAGTACCTTCCCTACGCCCACACCGATTTCATTTTTCCCATCGTCGGCGAGGAACTTGGGCTCAAGGTAACTTTGCTGGTCGTACTCGCCTTCCTCCTCGTCACGTTAAGCGGGGTGATGATCGCCATGCAGGCTAGGGATCGCTTCGGGATGCTCCTGGGCTTCGGTTTAGTCATGAACCTCGCCTTCCAGGCGAGTGTCAACATCGGGATGACCACCGCCCTGCTGCCGAACAAAGGCATGCCGCTGCCGTTTATCAGCTCGGGTGGATCGAACTTGTGTCTGTGCCTGTTGTTCGTCGGGATCCTGCTCAACATCCACCGTCAGGGCCTCCACGTGGAAGCCGGGCCGGAGATGAACGCCGAGCGATTGCAGTCGCGGGCCACGCCGCGGGTCTAGCGCGGGAAACCAGGCGCGCCTTTTCAGTTGCCAAAAGGGTGGACCTTTGCTCCTTTTGGCACGCGTTTTGCGCGTCCTTTCCCCTGCTCGAATGAATGTGGTCATTGCATGTGGTGGCACCGGTGGCCACTTGTTCCCCGGCCTGGCGGTCGCGGAAGTCCTGCGCCTGCGTGGGCACCAGGTGCTCATCTTCATCTCGGAGAAGGAGATCGACACCCTGGCCGTGCGCGATTACGTCGATCTTTTCCGCATCGAGCGCCTTGCGTCCATCGGAATGCCGCGGGTGTTTTCCCCGGCGATGTTCGGGTTCCTGCGCGGGGCGCTCGGCAGCGTCGCCCGCTGCCGCCAGTTGTACGCTGATTTCAAGCCGGACGCCGTGCTCGGCATGGGCGGCTTCACCTCAACCGCACCCATTTTTGCCGGTCGCCGGCTGGGACTGCCGACCTTCATCCACGAATCGAACGCGATTCCCGGCAAAGCCAACCGGCTCAACGCCCGGATCGCGCGGACGGTGCTCCTGGGGTTTGCGGAGTGCGCGAAATATTTTCGCGCCGCGACCCGTTGTCAGGTCACCGGCACGCCGATCCGGGCCAGCTTGCGGGTGAAGACCGACCGGCCGCAGGCGCTCGCCAGCTTTGGGTTCCAACCCGGCAACCAGAAGAAAACTCTCCTTATCATGGGTGGCAGCCAAGGCGCGCGGGGGATCAACCAGGCGGCGCTCGGTGCGGCCACGGAGTGGAGGGAACAGCTGCGCATCATCCACTTCACCGGTCGCGACGGCGAGGACGAGGTCCGCGGTGGCTATCGCCGGATCGGCGTCGAGGCACACGTCGCCGCGTTTTGTCATGAGATGCAGGAGGCCTACACCGCGGCGGACTTCGCCGTGGCACGCTCGGGGGCGGCGAGTTTGTGCGAGTTGGCCTACTTTGGGTTACCCAGCCTGCTCATCCCCTACCCGCACGCGGCGGAGGACCACCAGACTTTCAACGGCCGGATTTTCGAGCAGGCCGGGGCCGCGTTCATGATGCAGGAAAGTCTGGCCACGGGGCCGGCACTGGCGAAGGTCGTGCTCGATGCGCTGGTCAGTCCGCACAAACTCTCCGAGATGGTGGGAAAGGCGCGCCGTCTCGCGCCGGCGGACGCCGCGGTGTTGGTCGTCGAGGCCATTGAGAAAGGCGGACAACGATGAGCGATCCCGCCACCGCGCAAAAAGGCTTGCTTTCCGCTGCCGACCGCCTTTGCCGGGTCCACCTGATTGGGGTCGCGGGTTCCGGCATGAGCGGACTGGCGGGACTGTTGCTTGCGCTCGGCCATCGCGTCAGCGGCTCCGACAAGGTGGACAGCGGCGAGGTACGCCGCTTGCAAGGCGAGGGCCTGCAATTTTCCTGTCCGCACCAGGCAGAGTGCGTTCACGGCGTGGATGTCGTCATCTATTCGTCTGCGGTCAAAGCGGGCAATCCCGCTTTCGACGAAGCCCTGCGCTTGGGCACACCGCTCCTGCGCCGGGCGGAGGCGCTGGCCGAGATCATGTCGCTGCGGCGCGGGATCATCGTGGCGGGGATGCACGGGAAGACGACGACCAGCTCGATGGCGGCCCATGTGCTGCGGGCGGGCGGTTTGCGGCCCAGCCACTACGTCGGGGCGGAGATTCCGATTCTCGGGACCAATGCCCACTGGGATACAGCCGGGGAATACTTCGTGGCGGAAGGCGACGAGAGCGACGGCACGGTGGCTCTCTTCCGGCCCGAGCATACGATCATTCTCAACCTCGAGGAGGAGCATCTCGACTACTATGCTGATCTCGCGGCGATCGAAGCAGTGTTCAAGCGACTGCTGGAGCGAACCTCCGGCAAGATCTTTTACTGCATCGACGACCCGCACGCGGAACGGGTTTGCCGGGACCGACCCAACACCGTCTCGTTCGGATCAAGCTGCCGGGCGGACTACCGTTTCAGCAACCCTTCAGCGAAGAACTTCCAATCCACTTTCGACGTCTCCCGGCGCGGGGAATTGCTCGGCACCGCCACCTTGAACGTACCCGGCCGCCACAACGTCAGCAACGCCACGAGCGTGATCGCTCTCGCCAGCGAGTTAGGCGTGGGTTTTGCCGAGATCGCCGGTGCGCTCGAATCGTTCCGCGGCGCGCGCCGCCGCTTCGAGTTCAAGCACCGCAGCGCCGATTTCGCGGTGGTGGACGATTACGGGCATCACCCCAGCGAAATCCGGGCGACGCTTGAAACCGCCCGGGCGGGCCACGCCGGCCGTTTGATCACCGTTTTTCAGCCGCACCGTTATTCGCGTACCCAGGCGCTGCGCGAAGACTTTGGCCAAGCGTTCAAGGCGTCCGATGTGGTGGTGGTTGCCGGAATCTATCCGGCGAGTGAACAGCCCATTCCCGGCGTCACCGGTCAACTCATCGTGGATGCCATGTTACGCCACGGGCATCCCTCCGCTTGGCACGAGCCGGACTTTAACAAGCTGACGCCGCGCGTCGGTGCCATGCTCAAGCCGGGGGACCTCGTCATCAGCCTCGGTGCCGGCAATATTCACGAAGCCGGCACCCGGCTCGCCAACGACTTGGCGGCCGTGGAGGAAATGCGCACTCTGCTGGGCAAGGAGGGGACGGCCAGCCTCTACGAGCCTCTTTCCAAGCACACCACCTTGCGCGTCGGCGGGCCAGCCCACTTCTGGGCAGAACCCACGACGGAAGCGGCGTTCGCCAAACTGTTGAGGATCGCACGGACGAGGAACCTGCCGGTGTTTGTCATGGGACGCGGGTCAAACCTGCTGGTTCGTGATGGGGGCATCGACGGCTTGGTGATCCACCCGGCGGCCGGCGATTTCGCGCATCTGGAGGTAAACGCCGATGCCTTGGAGATCACCGCCGGAGTCGGCGTCGGCTTGAAGCGGGTCAGTGGCGCGGCGGCAAGAGCGGGCATCGGCGGGTTCGAGTGGATGGAAGGCATCCCGGGAGCGGTCGGGGGCAGCTTGCGCATGAACGCCGGCGCGATGGGCGTCGAAACGTTCGATCAGGTCGTGCGGATCAGAACCATGGACCTCGACGGAAACGTTTCCGAAAAGACGCCCGCGGAGTTGGAAATCCACTATCGCTCGGTGCCGTCGCTCCAGATCAACTACGCTCTGGCGGCGACCTTCCGCGGTCAGACCAGCAGCACGGAAAAGATTCAGGAACTGCTGGGCACTTCCTCGAACAAGCGTAAGACGAGCCAACCCATCGCGGCGAGCGCCGGGTGCATCTTCAAAAATCCGGCGAAGGATTGTCCCGCCGGGAAACTGGTGCAGGAACTGGGCCTGAAGAACACGCACGTCGGCGCGGCGCGGGTATCGGATGTCCACGGCAATTTCATCGTCAACGACGGCGGAGCCACGGCGGCGGAGGTGCTTGCCCTGATCGAGAAGATTAAAGCCGCCGCCCTGGAGCAACGCGGCATCCAGATGGAGACCGAGGTCCAAATTGTCGGGCGGGATTGAAGTGAATCGGCTTTCCTGACCCGAATAGGTATGGCGGCGTGCCGTGGTCCGAGCATCACGTGCGAGGCGTACTTCCCTGCCTTTTGGGTGGCGCGGTCGGAGGATAAGCCAGGCCCGATGTTAGTTGCGCAAAATTCTCGCATTTTGTACAAAGAAGCATTGACTCTGTGATCGATCGTCTTCACATTTTACGCACTAAGTATCGATCTTCATCGTGCATACCGTCACCCTCTCTCCCAAGTTCCAAGTGGTCATCCCTCAGGCTGTCCGTGAAGCTCTTGGGTTGCGTCCCGGTGAAAAGTTCCAGGTGGTCCCCTACGATGGCCGCATTGAGTTCATCCCGGTTCGCAAAATGAAGCTCGCGCGCGGTTTTCTCAAGGGGAAAACCTCACGCCTCGACCGTGCTGTGATTGACCGTCCTCTATGACCAACACGGTGGACTCGTCGGCCTGGGTCGAATATTTCATCGACGGTCCGAACGCGGCTTTCTTCGCTCCCGCGATTGAGGATACCTCGAACCTCATCGTCGCTTCCATTTCTTTGCACGAAGTCTTCAAAAATACGCTCGTCCACCAGAGCGAAGGCGATGCGCTCAGAGCCGTCGCGCAGATGAAACAAGGCTGCATCTGCGACCTCGACGAGGAACTCGCGTTAAATGCCGCAAGGATCAGTTTCCAACTTCGCTTGCCGATGGTAGAGAGTATTATCCTTGCGACCGCCCGCGCTAAAAAAGCGCGGCTCTGGACGCAGGACGAACGGCTGCGCGGCATCGAAGGTGTCCACTACAAAGCACGCGCCAAGAATTAGCAACACGAGGAAGTTAACTCACAATGTTAACAACTTTGTGAACAGATGTTAACAACTAACCTTCTTGCATGACGGTACTATCTGGAAAGAAAATCGTGGTCCTTATCGGCGGCCCCGGATCTGAGCGCGAGGTGTCTTTGCGCTCGGGTGAATGCGTCGCGCGCGGGATCTCGCAAGCCGGCGCGGAGGTGGTGATGCAGGTGGATGTCCGGGACGAAAACTTCGTCCTGCCCCCGGACGTCGATCTGGTGTTCAACATGATCCACGGCACTTTCGGTGAAGATGGCCGCCTCCAGCAGGTCCTGGAAGATCGCGGTGTGCCTTACACGGGCGAGGGTGCTGAGGAAAGCCGTGTCACTTTCGATAAGATCTTATCAAAACAGCAGTTCGCCGCCAAAGGAGTACGTACACCCGAATACGAAGTGATCCGGCCCGGCGAGTCCCCTTCGCTGTCTCTGCCGCTGGTGGTAAAAGCGGCTCGCGAAGGATCGAGCGTGGGCGTTTACCTGGTACGTGAGGAGAGCGAGTTGGCACCCGCCCTGAGCGAGGTGGTCGCCTTCGGTCAGGACATTCTCATCGAACGCCTCATTGATGGACAAGAACTGACCGTTGGCATCCTGGGCGACCAGGCTCTTCCAGTCATTATGATCAAGCCGAAGCAGGGTTTTTACGATTTTAAGAACAAGTATCCCTGGCTTAATCCCACCGGAGCGGCCGACCACTACTGCCCGGCTCCGCTTTCTCCGGAAGTCACCGCGCGCGTGCAAACCCTGGCGCTCCAGGCGCACCGCGCTCTGAACCTTCAGACATACTCGCGGGTCGATATCCTCCTTGATCCGCACGACGAACCCTTTGTGCTGGAAATAAACACCATTCCTGGCATGACCGACAGCAGCCTCCTGCCCGAGGCGGCGAAGGTCGCCGGTATCGACATGCCTCACCTTTGCGCGCGGATCGCCGAATTGTCACTCCACGCGCGCCGCCCGCCCGCCCGATAGGAAATTAGCTGTAACCTACCCTGTCATGGCAGATATTCCCCGCCGACGCACCAACCGTCCGACCAACAAACGCAAAACCACCCGTGGTGGCCGCAAGGAACAGCTCCGCGGCGTCCTCAACGTCACGGCGCACACCGACCAGGCGGCGCGCCAGCGCCAGCGCCGATTCTTCTCTGCCCTGAGCAAACTCGTCGTGGTCGTCGGACTTGGCTACGGCTTGTACTACGGTGTATCACTCGCGGTGACCCGGCTTCTCTTCAAGAATCCCGAGTACAACATCGCGGAACTCGACGTTGAAACCGACGGGGTGTTGCTGCCCGTGAGCGTGGTCGAGGCCTCCGACCTGCATAAAGGCACCAACATTTTCAAGGCGGACCTGGTGCGTGCCAAGGCGCGAGTGGAAGCCTTGCCGCAGGTCGAGAAAGCTCAGGTCGCGCGGCAGCTTCCCAACAAGATCAGCATCCAGGTCACCGAGCGCAAACCCATCGCCTGGATCGCATCCGGGCACGGTCCCTCCACGCGGGAGGATATCGCCGCGTCAACCAAATCTTTCCTGATCGATGCGCACGGCATCCTGCTTCAACCCGGGAAGACACAGCCCCAGGATTATCATCTGCCGATCATCCGTAACTACACGGGTGGCACCCTCTCGCCCGGTTTGGAGGCCGAGGGAGAGGAGGTGAAAGCTGCCTTGGATCTCATCCAGGCACATCAGGATTCTCTGATCGCCTCGCGCTTCCAGATCCAGGAAATCGATCTATCGAAACATTACGGCTTGAACGTCCTCGGCGAGAGCGGTGTGCAGGTGCTCTTCGGCCTTGATGACATGGACAAGCAGTTGAAGCACCTGGATGTCTATCTCCAAAGCCTGCAACCGCGTGGGCAGCGCCTGGGGACGATTAATCTGCTCGCACAACGTAACATTCCCGTCACCTTCATTACTGAGCCTGTGCCCGAAGCCGCTCCGGCTGCTCCTCCGGGCACCGTTTCGTCCGGGAGTGGGTCAGTGCAGCCGGGCGCCGACACTCCTAAGCCAGCCGCCGGGAAGGACAAGGACAAGGACAAGGACAAGGACAAGGACAAATCCAAGACCAGGACGCACCCGCACGAGCACGGGAAAGCCAAAGAGACTGAAAAACCGAAGTCACACTCGCCGGCCCACGAGCACGTGCATAAAAATAGATTCCCGCACACGGAGGATGATTCCACACCGGTGCGGCGTGCGCTGCCGGTGAGCCAATAGCGGTCTGTCGCCCCCCTTGCGGAAGGTTAGCCTGATGAGTAAAGAGAACATCGTCATTGGTCTGGAAATTGGCACCTCTAAGGTGTGCGTCGTGGTGGCGGACGTGCGCGCTGACGGCACCCTCAAAGTTCTTGGAGTCGGGCAAGCGCCCTCGCGTGGCGTGCGCAAAGGGGAGATCGTGGACTTCGAAAGCGCCCACAAAAGCGTGCGCGATGCCTTGGCGGACGCCGAGCAGAAGAGCGACGTCGATATCCACAGCGCCTATGTCGGCATTACAGGCCAACACATCACCAGCTTCAACAATCGCGGCGTGGTCGAGTTGCCGGAAGACCGCGATGAGATCGATGCCGACGACCTCGAAGAGGTGAAGCTGAACGCGCGCGAGGTTAGCATCCCGGCGCAAAACGCTTTTCTGCACGCGATCATCCAGCATTACTACGTCGATGGACAGGAGGGTGTTCTGACACCTGTCGGCATGCTCGGACACAAGCTGGAAGCGGACTACCACATCATCCACGGCATTCGTACCCGGGTGCAGAACACCATTCGCTGCATCAAGGATGTTCCGCTCGAAGTGGAGGACGTGGTGTTCAATTCCCTGGCGAGCGCGCAGGTGGTGGTCAGCCAGAACCAGAAGAACCTCGGCGTGCTGGTGCTCGACATCGGCGGCGGAACGATCGACTATGTGGCCTACGTCGAAGGCGCCATCAAGCAGAGCGGCGTCCTGGCCGTGGGCGGCGACCACATCACCAACGACATCAGCATGGGTCTGCGGATTCCGATGGCCCGGGCCGAGCGGCTCAAGATCGACGAGGGCAGCGCCACTATTGGCAACTGCCTGCCTGGCGAGACGCTTTTCCTTCCGCCCGAGCCCGGGTTTGCCGGACGCGAGATCGAACGCGAAACCCTCAACAGCATCATCCACTATCGTCTGCGCGAGACGCTCGATTTGCTCAAGCGCCAGTTGGACGCTGAGCCTTACCTGCGTTTTCTCGGGGCCGGCGCGGTCCTGACGGGCGGTTGCAGCCTCATCAATGGATTGCCGCACCTGGTGGAAGAAATTCTGGGTCTGCCCGTTCAAACCGCCCAACCTCCGCCGCTGCAGGGCGTGACCTCCGCGCTGACGAACCCACAGCTCTCGACCGCGCTTGGCTTGGTGAAGTACGCGCAGATTGCCCAGATGGAGCGGCCCAGCAATACCTTGTGGGCGCGGATGCGGCGCAAACTGTTCGGCGGCGGAAAGAACTGATGCATTCCATGCCCGCTCCATTCCGCCCAGATTCTTTTACCCTCTAAAGGGTTATCCGTTCCGAACCTGAAAGATTCTTCCCATAAAATGGCTCATTCGCAAACTATCGGCAGTGACTTCCGCATCAAGGTGATCGGCGTCGGCGGCGCGGGATCGAACGCCCTGGACCGCTTGATCATGGACGGTTCGATCAACGTGGACCTGGTCGCGTGCAACACCGACGTGCAAGCTCTGGCGGGTTCGGTGGCCACCGAGAAAATCCAGCTTGGCCGCAAGATCACCCGTGGTCTTGGCGCGGGCGGCGACCCGGAACTCGGGTTCCTTGCCGCCGAACAAGCGGTCGAGGAGATCCGGCACGCGCTCGAGGGCGTGCCTTTGGTCATTGTCTGCGCGGGTCTGGGCGGCGGCACCGGCTCCGGCGCGGCCCCGCTCATCGTGAAAGCCGCGCGGGAGCAAAACTCGTTGGTGCTCGTGTGCGCCACCTTGCCTTTTTCCTTCGAAGGCCGCCGCCGCGGACAACAGGCGCAGGAAGCACTGCGCGCCATCCAGGAGTACGCCGACGCGGTGATGTGTTTCGAGAACGATCGAATGGGCGAGTTGATCCTGCCCGAAGCAGGCATCCACGAAGCGTTTGCCGGAGCCGACCACATCATCAGCCAGAGTGTCCGGGCGATCATCGATCTGGTGAATCGCCGTGGTCTGATTCATCTCGGATTCGACGATCTGCTCAGCGCCCTGCGCACGCACGATTCCCGCTGCCTTTTCGGCTACGGTGAAGCCAGCGGCCGACATCGTGGAAATGACGCGTTGGAGCAAGCGCTCAAAAATCCTTTGATGGACAAAGGGTCGCTCCTGCGTCAATCGGCGAATGTACTGGTGAACATTGTGGGCGGCAACGACATGACTCTCGCCGAGATCCAGGGGGTAATGGAGAGTTTGGCGCAGCACATCGGCGAACAAACCCAACTCCTTTTCGGCGCGGCAGTTGACCCGAAGCTAGACGGCAAGTTGGGCGTGACCCTCATCAGTTCGCTGAGTGCCAAAGAGGGTGATGCTGCCGCCAAAACTGCTCTGCCACATCCCGCGCCTCGTGCATCCTCCATGCCGTCGTCAGTGCCGGTGCCCCTTTCCTCTCCGGCTCCTGTTCTGTCCGAGGCACCCATTCCGGTGCTGGCCGCCGCCAAGGCGGCGATCACCGATCCGAGCATCTCCGAACCGACTGTTCGTGGACGTTTTGACAAGAGCGAGCCGACGATCGTTGATGGAGAGGACCTGGATGTTCCCACCTTCATGCGCAAGAACCTGAAGGTGAAATAAACCGTTGCTGTAGCATAGGATATTTTGCTAGCATCCACTTTGCCTTTTAGATGGTGAGGTAAGTGCCATGCTTGCTGTGAGTGGACATGCCGGACGGTTAACTTGCCGCGGAGCTTTGCAGAGCGAGCGCAGCAATCCGATTGAGATCGAGGTCCCGCAACACGGGAACTGGCGAGCGGTAGAAGCTGCTTTCAAAGTCATGCCTTTGCGCAAACTGGAAGAGCTCGCCGTTTTTCCAGACCCAGGCATCTGCACGGTAAGGACCCACTAGTCGTGGATCGCTCCAAGTGTGAATGGATAGTAGGGGTCGATCCAGGGCCGCAGCGAGGTGCATCGGTCCGCTATCTACGCTCACGACAAACGCCGCCCGGCGCGTAAACCCGATCAATTCCTCGAGGCTGGTCCGGTTTAGATAACTCGTGCAGCCTCTGGGCAGCGCAGGTTCTTTCCCTTCGCTACGGCCCACCAGGATCACACGCCGTTCCAACCCCAAGTGCTCACACAGCGACAACACTTGTTTCCACCCGAGCGATTTGCCGCGGCCACGCGAGAATGGATGCAGAAGGATAGAACCACTGCCGGGATGATCTCCCAACGATTCGGGTAGATTCCCAGGCGGCAAAGGAAAACTCAAGCGTCCCGGCCTTGTATTTTCTCCCGCCGCCAAGCTAAGCCGCGCGAGTCTCAAATAACGTTCCACCGCATGCAATGATCCTTCGGATACGTCGGCTTGACGTTGGTAGAACCAGCCGGCCCCTTCTCTCGCGTCGCTCAATCCGTAAAGCGCTCTCGCGCCACTCGCTTTCGCGATCATCGCGGTGCGCAGCAGGCCTTGGAAGTCCAGGGCTGTTTCCGGGTTTCGACCACGCACCTCCGTCATGGTCCACTTCCAGAATCGCCCCAGCCCACTCACCCCTCGGAACGTACGCCGGGGGAAAAGAATGACCTCATCTACCGTGGTGTTTCCGGCGAGAAGCGGTGCCCACTCCGTGTTTACGAGCCAGGCAATCTTCCAATCCGGCCGCGCTTCCTTGATCCACGCAACCGCCGGCAGAGTGTGAATGATGTCGCCGAACGAACTCGGTTTCAGGACAAGAACCGTTGTGCTCAAGTTTCAACAACCTGATTCCTCGCGGGGACGATTACTCATTTACCGATCGCCAACCGGTCAGCCAAGCGTTTGGGCAAACCTGCGGCAATGATCTTCTTCTGCGCTGTGTGGATGTCGTACTCCAGACGACGCAGTTCGATGAAATTTTTGTCGGAGTGGTAAATGACGTAAGCCGAACGCCAATCACCATCCCGAGGTTGGCCCACACTGCCGATGTTGATAAAATACTTCTTGCCCATCTCGAACTTGATCTTGTCGAGAGGAATGCTTATCACCGGCCCATCGCGGATGTAGGCGCGTGGCGCGTGGGTGTGACCGAAAAAGCAGATGCTCGTATGCTGGTAGCTGAAGCTGGCGCTGGCGTCGAGCTGATTGAAGACGTACCCCCACTTGTGCGGGGTGTCCAAGGTGGCGTGGACAATCGTGAAATCCCGGACCTGCCGTACCATCCGTAATTCATTGAGGTACTTTTTGTCATCCTCGGTCAGGTTCTGGCGCGTCCAGTTCAACGCTTCCTCGGCCAGTGGGTTAAAGCCATCGAGTGAGTCCGTGATCGCAGCCTGTTCGTCGTGGTTACCCTTAACCACCGGGCAATTCAACGAACGCACGATTTCCAGGCATTCGTGAGGATTCGCGTTGTAGCCGACCACGTCACCCAGGCAGACGTAGTGGGTGCAACCTTGTTCACGCGCGTCGGCCAGGACGGTTTCGAGAGCCTCCAAATTAGCGTGAATGTCACCGAAAATAGCGAAACGCATGTGAGGAAGGGGCTACACAAGACCTTTCAGAGATGCTTGTAAACCCTTTGTTCTTGGGGAAGCTGAAGTTTCTCCTCCATCGCTTGGAGCTGGGTCAGGATGGTCGGCAAACGCTCCTGCTCCCCGAGATCGTAGATGGCGCGCAGTTTCTGCCAGGCTTCCCGTTCGTGTCCTGGACAATGACTTAACTCCGTGGCGGCGAACCGCTTCTCGTAAACGGGGGCCCCTGGGCAGGCGGCCGCTTTGGCAAAGGTCGCCGAAGCGGCGCAGTGATCCTGGAGTTTGTCTTTGTAAATGTAGGCTAAAGCCTGGTACAGGCTGCAGCAGTCCGGGTTGTTGGCGATTCCCCGCTCCAGGTAGTCCTTGCCCAAAATGAAATACTCGTGCTGGGCCTTCAAGCGTACCGCCAGGTTCGGCTGCTTGCGATCTTCCATCGCGGCGACGCTGGCATTGTACGCCATGTGCCAGGCGCTCAATTCCCAGAAGGTGGTGTTACGAGGCGCGAGGGTTGTCACCGTCCCGAGCAGCAGGTTCATGCGGCCATATTCATGCGCTTCCCACTCGACGTGTGCCTGGATCCACATCACATCCGCGACTAGGGTGCGGAAGCCGCTCAGCGCCGCCAGAAAACTCAACTGCCCCATCCTGTCCCGCAAAGCCAGATTCATCTGAGTGTTGCCGAAGAAGGCCGCGTGGTTCTGCTGGGTCAGTCGCGCTTCACCCGGAAGCTTCATCCATCCGGAAACGAGGATGACCAACGCCGCCGCAACATGCCTCCAAGATGGCGAGGCGCGGGATCTCCGGCCACCAGCCTCGAAAAGCCGCAGGGGGTATTTATCCGTATATTCTGACATAACTTAGTGTCGGATATAAAGTTACAGCTCTTTAGAGCTGAAGACAAAGACCGCCGCGAGCAGATAGATCGACACGTAGAAGCCGCCCAGTACGAGCGTCTTGAACAACAAAGGCGCGGGGACCGGCGTGCCTACGACAATCTCATCCACCAGATTGAAAAGCTGTAGATCCGGGAAGACCAAGGCGACGAGCCCGATGAAGCTCTCTGTCATCCACCCGGTGCCTCCGGCACCGCTGGCCGCTTTCCAATAATCCCGTGCCGTGGCTTGCAAGTGGCCGATGAAGTAGATGACGACGGACACGATGATCGTAAAGATCGACGAAGAGGCGAACGTCGAGATGAACAAGGTCAGAGCCGCCAGCAGACAGCCTTTGGCGTAGATCACCGCCCCACCGGCCCAAAGATTAGGATTGAAGGCGGCGGCGCGGAGGTCACTGACCTTCTGCTGGATCACCTCCGCCGGTCCGCCGCCTTCCATCAACTCACTGGTGACCGTATGCACCCGCCAACCGAGTGAGGCGGCGAAGATCACTCCCATGACCAACATGGAAATCAGAAGCAACAACGCGACACCGCAGAGTTTGCCGAGCAGGTATTCAAAGCGCGGAACGGGTTTGGCCAGGATTGTGTAGAGCGTGCGGTCTTCAATGTCCTTTGGAAGCATCCCCGCCGTGGCCAGGATGGCGAGCAGGCTCGTGAAGATCGACATCGCCCCAAGCGACAGATCCTTGAGCATCTGAAACTCTTCCTGGAACGAGAACCGCACCAGGAAAGCCGAGGAACCAATCAGCAGGAGGGTGAAGATCAGGAGGAAGTAGAACACCTTCAGCCGGATGAGTTCGGTCAGGGTGTTTGTGGTCAACGCCCACACGCGAGCGGGCGAGAAGAAACGGTGCTTCACGGTCGCGCGACGGGACACGACATCATTGGCGCGAGCAGGCTCAGCAGACAGCATGGCGAAGAAAAAACAAATGTAATTGCTATTAATGCAGCTATTTATCCTGTTTTGCGGTGACTTCCAAGAAGTAGCGTTCCAGAGTGGTCTGCGGCTTCCGGATTTGCAGCAGTGAAGCCTGGGGGTATGAGCGGCTCATCATGGCCTCGACCTCGGCGAGCATCGCCCGGGGAGCATCCTTGAAGATCATTTCGGTTTGATCCTCGATGGAGATCAGCTCTTCCAGCCGGCCTTCACGGACGAGAATCCCGCGATCCAGAATCCCGATCCGATCGCAGATTTCCTGTACCTGACCGAGGAGATGGGAGCAAAGGAGCACCGTGATCCCCCGGTCTTTGCAGGCGACGATCAAGTCGCGAATTTCGGCCGAGCCTTTTGGATCGACACCGGCGGTGGGTTCGTCCAGCACCAAAAGCCGCGGGTCCTGAATCAATGCTTGGGCCAATCCGATGCGCTGCAGCATGCCCTTCGAATATCCGCTGAGGCGGCGGTCGTGCGCGTGCTCCAACCCGACCACTTTGAGTAGATCGGCGACTTTGTCGCGCAGCGTGGAACCAGACAGACCGCACAACTTCCCGTAGAAACGCAGGGTCTCGGTCCCGGTCAGGTACTTGTAGAAATACGGGTTCTCGGGTAAAAAGCCGACCTCCTCGTGGCTCTCGACCCGTTGGCTGTCACGACCGAAAATCTCGGTGCTCCCGACCGTCGGTGAGATCAGTCCCAGGACGATCTTCATCGTCGTGCTTTTGCCGGAACCATTTGGTCCCAGGAGCCCATAGACCTGTCCCGGCGCTACCTCCAGGGAAAGATTACGGACGGCAACGACCCGTTCACGTTTGAAGGGGATGGGAAAGACCTTGGAAAGCTGACGGATGGCGATGGCGGGTGCGGTCATCACGCTTGGGGACAGAAATTTCGAGTACGATTAAGCATCAGCCGCAGCTTTATCAAGTGGATCAGACCAAGCTGATGACGCTTCACAACCGAATCTCGAAGCCAGATGATCCCGGTGCAAACGCCTGGAGTTCAACCGTGGCTGCTTCCTTGATGCAGCGGGCGAGAGTTCCCGACGCAACGGCTTGAAGAAATCCTTCCACTTCTTCGCGCGCGCCGCCGGCTTGTACTTCCACCCTGCCATCGGCAAGGTTGCGCACCCAGCCGATGACTTCGTACCCTTCGGCGACTTGCTTGACCGTGTACCGGAAGCCGACGCCTTGCACACGTCCCGCGTAAAAAACCTGCCGGTAGATTTTCATAGACGGGGATCGCTGGCCGGATGGGCAAACTGCCGCGAAAGCGCATCGGCCCACCGGGCATCCTGCGCGTCGATGAGGGTCGTCTCCGCTCCTGCCTGGACGACGCGCACCTGCCTCCCACCGGCGGCGAACGAAAGCGCGTCGGCCGAATCCGGCTTACTCCCGTACCGGATCGCCAGGCCCTTGCTGGCCGCATCGCAGTAAGAGCGGGCAGCGTTGCCATCGCGCCATGCCGTACGGCACACGTAGCTGCAAGCCGCCGGAGTGCCATAAACGAGGATGCGGTCACCGCGCCAGCCGGCTGCCAGACTGCTCGACTGCGCCTTGTCTTTGGTCCAGGACTCCAACACTTGCTCCAAGGTAAATTCTCCCAGCACGTTGTTGACGACCGGTTCCGTACCCAGCACCGTCGTGTCCGCCAGGACGATCTCTGTCGGCTGTTCCCGGGGTGTGGCCAGATACTTTTCCGGATGCATGATCTGCGAGGACGACACCGGCGGGTCTCGGAAGGCTTGCGCAATCGCCGCTCTTCCGCCCTGGTTTTCCAGCGCCGTGGTGAACTGCAAACCCTGGAGGTAGGGAAAAAGCAGCGTTTCCCGCAGATACCGTGGTGCGGCCGCCAACTGTCGCACGTCGGTGGTAAGGGCTCCCGCCAGATGATCCCGCAAGGCGGCGGCACTGAGATTGCCGGCGAGATACGCGTTCATGACCACGGTGGCGTCCCCTTCTACCAGCGCGCTGGCCGCCAGCGCGCGATCATCGTTCCCCCTGGTTTCCAGCGGCAGCTTGTTCAGGTCAAAGTGCTGATCCTGCAGCGCGTGGGTCAGCTCGTGGGCCAGGATGACCTGGTTCTGCGAATGAGTGAGCGGGTGTTCGCTGAAGGTGAACAGCTCGTGCGTGTGTTGATCGTAAAACGCGCCGATCTGCTCTCCCAGCAGATCGAGGTAAACCTTCTTCAGGTTCATTCCCGCCGGGATCAGGCCGAGGGCAGAGAGTTCCAGACCGACGTGGTCAAACTCCGTGTCGGGGAGTTGTTGAGAGAGCTTCTGGCTGAGCACGGACGTTAGGTCGGAGCGCAGAATTTCGCGGTAGATCACCGGGTGCAGGAAGCGCAGCTTCGTCAGTCCAGCCACGGCCTGCTCGATCATCCCCCGCTGCCGGTGCTCTTCGATCAGGTCCGCGGCGCGTTGCTTCTCTGCCACCACGCCGAGCAGCCTGGTATTCTCCGCCTGGAGGTAGTCGGCATGTTGCCGTGTAAATTCCAGAAGCTGCAACTGCTTCTGCTGCTGGATGACTTTCACCCAACCCAGCACGCCCAGCGCACCGACAAGTCCCAGGAGCAGGAAGGTGAGGGAAGACCGCAAGCGCATCTGGCTCATCCTAGCACAGGCTCTTTCCGGGGTTGAGGAAAACTCCTCCGGGTTCCATAGGTAAGCGATGTGGAAATTGGTGTCACGCACCTTGGATCTCCGGACGCAGAGCTGCGTGATGGGCATCGTCAACGTCACCCCCGACTCCTTTTCCGATGGCGGCAGGTTCCTTTCGGTGGATCGCGCAGTCGATCACGCCTTGCGCCTGCTCGCCGAAGGCGCGAGTATCATCGACATCGGCGGAGAGTCCACCCGGCCGGGTGCCGCCCCCGTGAGCGAGGCAGAAGAGCTGCAACGGGTGCTCCCGGTCGTGGAGCAAGTCCTTACGCAGGCTTCCGGGTGCCTGATCTCCATCGATACCTCCAAAGCCGCCGTCGCCCAAGCCGCGCTGGAGCGGGGTGCCGCGGTCATCAACGATGTCACTGCCCTCGGCGGTGATCCCGCGATGGCGCAAGTCGCCGCCCGCCACGGCGCGGGCGTGGTGCTGATGCACATGCAAGGCAAACCGCTCACCATGCAGCAAGCCCCGCACTACGACGATCCCGTGCGTGAGGTGCGGACGTTTTTGGAAGAACGCTTTCATCACGCGGTCGCCTGCGGGATCGATCCCGCCTGCCTCGCGCTGGACGCCGGCATCGGCTTCGGTAAAACGGTCGCCCACAACCTGGCGCTGCTGCGCGGCCACGATGCGTTGCGGTCTGCTGACCGGCCGCTCGTCGTCGGGATTTCTCGCAAAGCCTTCCTCGGAAAGATCACCGGGCGCGAGGCGATGGCAGATCGCCTCTGGCCCGCGCTTGCATTGACGGCGTTGTTGCGGCAAAAGGGAGTGCGTGTTTTTCGCACGCACGACGTTGCGCCCACGGTCGCTGCGTTGCGAGCGGCCGAAGCCATGCTCGCATCCTAGCCGAGTCCAACCCGGCACCGATCTGCCTCCACTTTCCCTTCCCGTTCCGCCTTGCAAACTCTCACCGCCCACACCTTCTGGACCTTCTTCCGGCAGCAGTGGAACTCGGCCGTTGAAATCGGACTGCTGACGGTTGCGATCTATTACCTGTACCTGTATTTCCGGGGCACCCGCGGCGCGCGCGTTCTCACCGGCCTGGCGCTCTTCCTGGTCACTCTGACCGCACTGAGCGAGGCGCTGGATCTGCCGGTCATCCGCTGGTTGATCGACCGCTACTCGATCTTCCTGGGGGTCGCCCTGGTCGTGATCTTCCAGCCTGAATTGCGCCGCGCCCTGGCCGAGCTGGGCTCGCGCTCGTTCTTCTCGTCGAGCAAGCAGGACAAGCGGACCCTGGACCGGCTCTGCGACTGCGTCTTCGAGCTGGCCAGCAAGGGCTTTGGCGCGTTGATCGCCATTGAGCGCGACATCGGCTTGCGTTCCTACGCCGAGAGCGGCGTGGACATCGACTGCGCATTTTCCGCCGAGTTGATGCTGACTATCTTCCACCCGAAGACTGCCCTGCACGACGGCGGCGTGATCGTGCGCGACGACCGCATCGTGGCGGCGGCCTGTATTTTTCCCGTCAGCCAGCGCGAAACGCTCGACCGTTCGTTCGGGTTGCGCCACCGCGCCGGCCTCGGGCTGGCGGAGGAAAGCGACGCCGCGGCGATCGTGGTCAGCGAGGAAACGGGCAGCGTTTCCCTGTGCTTCGGGCATAAGATCGAGCGGGGGCTCTCCCCGCTGGAACTGCGCCGCCGCCTGGGACGCATCCTTCTTTACGAGAAAGAAGGACACGCGGGTGGTTTGGCTTCGTCCTCCCTGGAGGATGAAGAAGCGGAGACGGGATCATCCGTATAGAACATCGCCCGCTATGAAACGTTGGAAACTGGTGCTGCTCAACAACTGGCGGATCAAGCTCGCGGCCCTGGTCACCGCCATCTTGATCTGGCTCTTCATCAAACACGATATCGTCAGTTCCAACCCGCCCGCACCTGCCGCCAACGTGCCTCCCACCCGCTTCTCCGAGTGAACCTTGCGTCATCCGCAGCTTGCGCTTGCGTCGGCCCGGCAACCGGACACACATTAGCGCCCTTCCACGCCCCTTCTTATGAGTAACAAACCGGCTTCCACCACGCCAGACGCCAAGCGCAAACGGATTTTCGGCACCGACGGTGTCCGCGGCATGGCCAACGTGGAACCCGTGACGGCGGAAACCGCCCTGAAACTGGGGCGCGCCGCGGCGCACGTCATCACCCAGCTGGGCCGCGGCCAGGGCCGGGCGAATATCCGGCCCACGATCGCTTTGGGCAAGGACACCCGCCAGAGCGGCTACATGCTCGAAGACGCGCTCGCCGCCGGGTTGATGTCCCTGGGAGTGGACGTTTATCAGCTCGGACCGTTGCCGACCCCGGGCGTGGCCTACATCACCCGCTCCCTGCGTTGCGATGCGGGCATCGTCCTGACCGCCTCGCACAATCCCTACGAGGACAATGGGATCAAGTTCTTCCGCCACGACGGGTACAAGCTCGACGATGAGATCGAGCGCCGCATCGAGGACCTCGTTTTCAGCGGCGGCATCGAGAACATCCGGCCCACCGCCGGAAAAATTGGCCGGGCGTCCCGCGTGGACGACGCCCTTGGACGCTACGTGGAATTCGCCAAGGCGAGCTTTCCGCGCAAGCTCACGCTGGACAAGCTCCGCATCGCCGTGGACGCCGCCAACGGCGCCGGATACAAGTCCACCCCGTGGATCCTGCGCGAACTCGGCGCGGATGTGCTGACCTTCCACAACACCCCGGACGGCACCAATATCAACCGGGATTGCGGGAGCACGTACCCGGAAGAGATCCAGATGCTCATCCGCCAGACCGGCGCGCAAATCGGCATCACGCACGACGGCGACGCCGACCGCGTCCTGCTTTGCGACGAGAAAGGCGAGATCGTGGACGGCGACGAAATCATGGCGATCACGGCGCGCGACTTCCTCCAGCGCGGGCAACTTTCCCAAAACACGGTCGCCGCCACGGTGATGAGCAACTTCGGGCTGGAGGAGTCCTTGACGCAGTGCGGCGGCAAAGTGGTCCGCGCGCAGGTCGGCGACCGCTACGTCATCGAGGAAATGGTCAAGAGCAACCTCAACGTCGGCGGCGAGCAGAGCGGCCACATGATCTTCCGGGATTTCACCACGACGGGTGACGGCATCATCACCGCCTTGCAGGTGCTCCGCATCATGATGGATACGGGCAAACCTCTGAGCGAACTGAAGAAGTGCCTGACCAAATACCCGCAGGCACAACGCAACCTCAAGGTGGCCAGCAAACCGCCGCTAGAACATCTCGCGGCCGTGTCCCGGCTGATGGCCGAGACGGAGAAAAACCTGGGTGGCCGGGGGCGTGTCTTACTCCGGTACTCCGGCACCGAGCCTAAAGTGCGCCTCCTCATCGAGGGACGCGACCACGACACCATCGAGCGTCAGGCGGACGCCATCGCTGCGGAGTTACAGGAGGCTATCGGCGCGTAGCGCACTTCTTTCTGCACAACCCCGCTGTCGGTCAAACTCGAACGGCCAGCGCGGCTCGGTGGGGTTAGCCGCGCTTGCTGTAGATACGGACCTGGCGCGCGGCCTCGGTCAGGTCGGTTAAATCCTTGAGTGTGGTGTCTTGGCGCTTGAGCAGGTCGTCGTTGTTCTTCTGCATCGTTTGCAGGAGGACCAATGGGTCAGACGGCAGAGGGGCAAGCTGCGAGCGGCCCTGCGACGCCGGGAGGGCAAGCGCCAGCAACAAACCGGCGGCCAGGTAAGAAAGAGGATGTTTCATCGCCAGAGAATATGTCGGTGATTTAGGGCTGGGTTTTCCTAGCGCGAACGCGCACTGTAAATTTTTGCGATTCGCAGTTGTTCTTTGAGCGCATCGGTCTGGGCTTCAATCTTGGTCTGGTTCGCCGTGATGTCGTCCTGCTGCTTCTTCAGCTGGGTGAGCAAAGGGGTGAGCGTATCGGCGGCGATCATCTTGGACGCGGGCAACTGGCTATGGCCATCCGGGACGAGGAGCCAGCCCGCGGCGACGACGCCAGCGAGCGCCGCGAGCGAAACGAACCGCGGCAGCCGGGAAGGGGTGGAAAAATTGTAAGGCATATCGGGTAAAGTTCGGGTGCAATTAACGATCGCAGCAAAAAACATTCCCAAATTCACGATTTTTGGATTTTGTGCTTGCTGTCTTCAGCGAGATTGCACATCTTCGCCTTTGTTATGGCCAGCCCCGGAATGCAACAGACCCAAAACCTGTCGATGCAGCAGGTGCTGGCACCACAGTTGCAGCAGAGCCTGGTCATCCTGCAGGCGCCGATGCTGGAGCTGCGCAACATCGTGCAGCAGGAACTCCAGACCAACCCCGTGCTGGAAGAAGAGGTGCCGGAGACCAACCTCGAAGATCGCGACGGAACCTCCAAGGACAACGACGACTTCAAGGAAGAGTTCGAGCATCTCGCCAAGCTGGACGAGGAGTGGCGCGAGTACATGGCGCAGAGCAGCAGCTACAGCGGCCGGAACGACGACGAGGAAGAGCGCCGCCAGTTCTTCTTCGATTCCATCGCGAATCAGGAAACGCTGCAACAGCACCTGATGGGGCAGCTCAACAGCGTGGACCTCAGCAAGAGTGACCTGCGGCTGGCCGAACTCATCATCGGCAACATCGACGACAACGGCTTTTTACAAACCTCCCCGGGCGAGATGCACGCCAACACCGGCGTACCTGTCGAAGATTTGTCCCGCTTGCTGGAAGTGGTGCAAAACTTTCATCCTCCCGGGGTCGGCGCGTTGGATCTCCGCGATTGCCTGCTCATCCAGTTGCGCCGGCTCGGCAAGGAAAACACGCTGGAATACCAGATCATCTTTAAGCACCTGGATGAACTCGGCAAACGCCGCTTCCCCGAAATTGCGCGCCGCCTGGGTGTGTCGGTCGATCAGGTGCAGACGGCGGCGTATTCTATCGCCACGCTGGACCCAAAGCCCGGCGCGATCTTCGCGCCCGACCCGAACAACTACGTCCTGCCCGACGTGAACGTCGAAAAGATCGGCGACGCCTATACGGTGATCCTTAACGGGGAACAAATTCCTCACCTTCGGATTTCCAACACCTACAAGGACATCATGTCGCGCGACGGCAGCGGCGGGGACGTGAAGGACTACATCCGGGAGAAGATCCGCAGTGGGAAGTTCCTCATCAAGAGCATCCACCAGCGGCAGCAGACGATTTCCAATATCGCCAACCAGATCGTCGGCCGGCAGGGGGAGTTTTTGGAAAAAGGCAGCGCTTTCCTGCGCCCCATGACGATGGTGCAGATCGCCGAGGCCGTTGGCGTGCATGAAACCACGGTGAGCCGCGCGATTTCGGGCAAGTATATTTCCACGCCGCAGGGCGTATTCGAAATGCGTTATTTCTTCACTCCCGGCTACCAGACGGCAACCGGCGAGTCGATGAGCAACACGAGCGTCAAGGAAGCCATTCTCGACCTGATCAAAACAGAGGGCGCCACCAATCCCCTCAGCGATAAAGATATCGTTTCCATCCTGAGCGAGCGCGGCATCCCCATCGCGCGCCGTACCGTTGCCAAGTACCGCAACGAGTTGAACATCCTGCCGAGCAACATGCGCAAGCAATATTAGTCTGGAACGCTTGGACTGGAAAATAGCCCCCGTAGGCGCTATAGGTTTCTCCTTCCAAGCACCATGACAAATCCCGCCGCCATCACCGAAGATCAGGTTCGCGCGCAACTGCGCAAAGTGCGCTACCCGGGCTTCAGCCGCGACATCACTTCCTTCGGCATCGTCAAAGCGGTTCAGATCGACGGGGGCCGCGACGTGATCGTCCAGTTCGCCATCTCCACGAACCAACCGGCTGTGGCGCAACAGATCAAGGAAGAAGCCACCGAGGCGCTCAACACCCTGCCCGGCATCGGTCGGGTGGACCTGCGTTTCGACATCCAGAACCCGCTGGCTACGTCAACCGGCGTCGGCCCCAGCCGCATCGACGGAGTGACGCACGTTGTGGCAATCGCCAGCGGCAAGGGGGGCGTCGGCAAATCCACCGTCGCCGCCAATCTGGCCGTGGCGCTGCGGCGTTCCGGTGCCGCCGTCGGGCTCTGCGATGTGGACCTGTACGGCCCGAGCATCGCTCTGATGTTTGGTTCGCGTGACCCCGCGACCGCCACGGAGGACGAGCGCATCATCCCCATCGAAGCGCACGGCATCAAGCTGATGTCGATGGCCTTCCTGCTCAGCAGCGACGAGTCGCCGGCCATCATGCGCGGCCCGATGGTTACCAAGTACACCCAGCAGTTTCTCCGCCGCGTTGCCTGGGGAAACCTCGATTATCTCATCCTGGACCTGCCCCCCGGAACCGGCGACATCCAGTTGACCATCGTGCAAACTGTCGCGTTGTCCGGCGCGGTGATCGTCACGACGCCCCAGGAAGTCGCTCTCATCGACGCCCGCAAAGCCGCGAGCATGTTCGCGAAAACGAACGTCCCTGTCTTGGGCATCATCGAGAATATGAGCTACTTTTTGTCCCCGAGCGACAACAAGCGCTACGACATCTTTGGCACCGGCGGTGGCCGTCGCGAAGCTTCGCGGCTGCAGGTTCCTTTACTGGGAGAGATCCCCATCGACATTGCCACCCGCGAAGCCGGTGATCGCGGCCGCCCCATCGTCGCCTCGGAACCCGATGGAGCCGTTGGCCGTGCCTTCGGTGAGATCGCCGAGCGTCTGAGCCGTACTCTGCCTATCTGACCGCACAGCGCCTTTATCGACGCCATGAAACGTTTTTGTTTGAATCGCTGAAGCTTTTTGTGTTCTCTGCGTCAACACACAGAGATGAGATGGTAATCGTCCAGGCATTCCCCTTGCACTATGTTGGTGTGCTTGATGCTTGGAGTATGAAGGTATGAAATCCTCTTCCCCCGAGAAACAAGCGTCGGATGCAGACTTGGTAACAAATTCTGTTCTGTACAAGGAGTTCCTGGCCGAGCGCGAAGAAATCCTTCGTCACAAGTGGATTGAGAGCGAAAAAGCCGGCCACGACATCGGCTTCGAGAAGGCGTTGCTCGATTGGATCGTTCGTTTCCGTTCTTCCTGGCGGGAAAAGCGCCGGCGAGAGAGCATCCACGCTCCTTTGCACGGCTAATCAGAAAAGCGTTGAGCCAGCCGCATCTTCCGCTAGTCTGAGCACCATCCTTTAACGCGATCCTGCGAGGTCGCGGAGGACGCCCGATGCCAAACGACCTGGTTTCCCCTCCCTCCGCAGGCCTGCCCGGGCAGATCGTCCGAATCATGGATGCCGCGGCCATTGCACGGGCGCTTCGCCGGATTGCCCACCAGATCATCGAGAGGAACAGCGAGCACGGTCTGGACAAGCTTGCCCTGGTTGGTATTCACTCCCGCGGGGTTGAGGTTGCCCGGCGCCTGGCGTCATTGATCGCTGAAATTGAAGGCTCACTCCCGGCCTTTGGGGTGATCGACGTGTCGATGCACCGGGACGATTTCGGCAGCCGTCCAAATTTGGCCTCGATCAAGCCCACCGATCTGCCGATCGATCTGGATTCCCACACCGTGGTGCTCGCCGACGATGTTTTTTCCACCGGCCGTACCGCCCGGGCCGCCATCGACGCGTTGACTGATTACGGCCGGCCGCCGCGCATCCAACTCGCCACCCTGGTGGACCGTGGACACCGTGAACTTCCCATCCGCCCCGATTACGTCGGCAAGAACCTGCCTACCTCCTTGGCCGAACGGGTGCTGGTACGCTTCGCGGAAATTGACGATGAACCGGATGCCGTGTGGCTGGGCAGGACACCGCTTCCCACCTCCTCTGAGTGATGGCGAGCCACACCAATCTGACCGACGTTTGGCGGCGCAAGGACCTGCTTGCCATCCAGGATCTCAGCGCCGCCGAGATCACGCTGTTGCTCGACACGGCGCAACAATTCAAACAGGTCGGCACCCGCGCTGTGAAGAAGGTGCCGGCACTGCGCGGTCGCACCTTGGTCAACTTCTTTGTTGAGCCCAGCACGCGGACCCGCACCTCCTTCGAATTGGCCGCGTTCCGCCTCAGCGCGGATGTGGTCAATATTTCCGCCAGCAGTTCCAGCCTGGTCAAAGGCGAAACTCTCAAGGATACTGCCTTGGTACTCCAGGCGAACAACGTGGACATCATTGTCCTGCGGCATGGCTCGGCGGGTGCCGCGCAGTTCCTGGCCGAGCGCCTGCGGGCGAGCATCATCAACGCGGGCGACGGAGCCCACGAACATCCCACCCAAGCGCTCCTGGACCTGTTTACCATCCGCGAGAAGTGCGGGCGCATCGACGGTCTCCACGTCGCCATCGTCGGCGACATCTTATTCAGCCGCGTCGCCCGCTCGAACATCTGGGGGCTCCTCAAACTGGGAGCCAGGGTGACTTTGGTTGGTCCGAGCACTCTCGTGCCGAAAGTTTTCGAGCGCATGGGCGTATCGGTCAGCCGCAAGCTCGATGAAGTCCTCCCCACCCTTGATGTGATCAATCTTCTGCGCATCCAGCACGAGCGTCAGCGTCAGGCTTATTTTCCTGGCCTGGGCGAATACGTTAGCCTCTTTGGCCTGACTAGGGAACGGGCGGCCAGGCTCAAGGAGAAGTGCCTGATCATGCATCCCGGGCCGATCAACCGCGGGGTGGAAATCGACAGCGATGTCGCCGACGATCCGCGCCGCAGCGTGATCCTCGACCAGGTAACCAACGGCTTGGCGGTGCGGATGGCCGCCCTCTATCTTTGCGGCTCGCAGCAGGGCCTGGATCAACCCAAAAAGGAGGCGGCATGAGCGAGGCGGCCCCAAGCTCCTGTATCATCATCCGCGGCGGGCGGGTCATTGATCCTGCCAACAAGATCGACGAGGTGCGCGACCTGTTCATGCGGGATGGGATAATGATTGCGCCGGCTCCTGCCCTCTTTGATGCGCCGGATACGCAGGTGATCGAAGCCCGGGGTCTGGTGGTCGCTCCCGGGCTTATCGATATGCACGTTCACCTGCGTGAGCCGGGCCAATCCGCCAAGGAAACGATCGAAACAGGTGCCAGGGCGGCCGCGGCGGGTGGCTTTACCTCCGTCGTGTGCATGCCCAACACGAGTCCGGCCGCGGATAGTCCGGCAACCATCGCTTGGATCAACGAGCGCGCCCGGCAAAAAGCGTGCGTCAACGTCTTTCCCACCGGGGCCATCACCAAGAGCTTGGACGGCGAGGAACTCGCTCCCATTGGCTCGATGGTGCAAGCCGGCATCGTGGCCATCACGGACGATGGCCGCTGCATCCAGAACCACGAGTTGATGCGGCGGGCCGTGGAATATGCCCGGATGTTCGAGCTGCCGATGCTCGACCACTGTCAGGACTACAGCCTGGTGGGCGACGGCGTGATGAACGAAGGCTACTGGAGCACCGTCCTGGGACTGCCCGGCTGGCCGGCGGCGGGCGAAGAGCTGATCGTGATGCGCAACGTGCTGCTCGCCGAACTTTGCGGCAGCCCCATCCATTGCCAGCACCTGAGCTGCGTCGGGAGCGTGCGCGCCGTGCGCGAGGCGCGGGCGCGCGGGGTACTCATCAGCGGCGAGGTTTGCCCGCACCATTTGGCTCTGACCGATGACACGGTTGGCGGCTTCGATTCCAATTACAAGATGAATCCTCCGCTGCGCACCCGGGAGGACGTAAATGCACTGATCGGCGGCATTGCCGATGGGACCGTGACCATCCTTTGCAGTGACCACGCCCCGCATGCAGCCGTGGAGAAAGAAGTGGAGTTCGACCGTGCGCCCTTCGGCATCCTGGGCCTGGAGACGGAGTTCGGTTTGTTCCACCACATCCTGGTGGAGCAGCAACACGCCATCGATCTGCCCCGGTTGATCGAGTTGCTGACCATCAATCCCGCCCGCCTGCTCAGGCTGGATCGAGGAACCCTCTCGGTCGGTGCGCCGGCGGATGTGACTCTCATCGATCCCGCCTTGGAATGGATCGTGCGCCCCGAGACTTTTGTTTCCCGCTCGCGCAACACCCCTTTTGGCGGTTGGGAACTAAAAGGCCGTGCCACGAGGACCATCGTGGCAGGCAAGACCGTCTGGTCCTTGTGACAAAAGAGATCTCCTATAGATCTGCACAATCGGGCAACTTCAGAGTACCCTCGTACAATGCGCGGCCAATGATCGCGCCGTGAAGGTTTTTCCTGGCTGCCAACTGCCGCATGTCATCCAGTGTCGCGATCCCACCACTTGCCACCAACGGGCAGTTCAATCGTCCCAGCATATGGTCGAGTTCCGCGAAGTTCGGCCCGGAGAGCATCCCGTCCGTGGCGATGTCGGTGTAGATGATCGCACTTACACCCGCCGCTTCGGCTGCGATGGCCAAGTCGGCAGCCAGCCGGCCGGCTGTTTCGGTCCAACCTTTCACGGCGACCATCCCCGCTTTGGCATCAATGCCGACAACGATCCGCTCGGAGCCAAAGCGCCGGACCATGTCGGCAACAAATTCCATCGATTCCGCCGCCCGGGTGCCGATCACCACCCGTGAGATGCCTAGGTCAAGCGCCGCCCGGATCGTCTCCTCGTCGCGCATCCCTCCACCCAGCTCGACCGGGATCGTCACCGTTTTCACGATGTCCTGCAAAGCGAGCCGGTTTTTTGCCGAAGCCCGCCCGGAAAAAGCGGCGTCGAGATCGACCACGTGCAGGTAGTCGCCGCCTTCTCTTTCCCAACGGCTGGCTAGGGCGACAGGATCGTTGGAGTAAACTGTTTTTTCCTCGGCTTTCCCCTGGCGCAGACGCACCACATCACCGTCCATCAAATCAATCGCGGGCAAGAGTAACATCCGAACACTGGTAACCACGTTCCGCCGGAACGGCAACGCCGATCAGACAGCACTGGCTTTGACTACCTCAGTGAAGTTCTTGAGGATTTCGAGCCCTGTATCCTGGCTTTTCTCCGGATGGAACTGTACCCCCATTACGGCCTTCTCCTCCACCGCAGCAGCAAAGTTCCCACCGTACTCCGTGGTGGCCGCGATGATCTCGGCACGCACGGGAACCGGGAAGTAAGAATGCACATAATATACATTTGTCCCGTTGTTCAGGCCACGCCACAGTCGCGCTTCGGTCTGGGTAAAGCTGAGTTGGTTCCAGCCGATCTGCGGCACTTTTAGGCCGGGAGCCTTGAAGCGCTCCACGCTCCCTTTGAAGTACCCCAATCCGGGCACACCGGGACTTTCCTCGCTGGATTCGAAGAGGAGTTGGTAGCCCAGACAGATTCCCAGGTAAGGACGACCGGACTCCAGCCATTCTTGCAGAGGCTCCCATAAACCCCGCCGCTGCAACTGGTCGGCGCAATCCCCGAAAGCGCCGACCCCGGGTAAAACAACCGCGTCGAATTCAGACAAGCGTTCCGGCGAGGCCAGGGTCTCCACGCGCGCACCCGCTTTCAGCAAGGCTTTGCCTACGCTGCGCAGGTTGCCACTGCCATAATTGATCAAACCGAGAAGAGGTTCTTGCATGATAAGCAGTCGCCGGAAGTTACAGGCTGCCCTTGGTGCTGGGGATGCCGCTGACCCGCGGGTCGAGCCGGCAGGCTTGATCCGCCGCTTTGGCCAAACCTTTGAAGATCGCTTCGGCCAAATGATGGGCATCACGGCCGTACAGTGCTTCCACGTGGACGTTCGCCGCGGCATGGACCGAAAAGCCGCGCAGGAATTCTTCGACCAACTGGAGGGAAAAGTTCTGCCCGCTCATCAACGCGGCCACCGGTCCGAGCGTCGCCGGCAGCCGGTACTCCAGAAAGGGACGCCCGCTGAAATCGATAACAACTCGCACAAGCGACTCGTCCATTGGCACATAAGCAGAACCATAGCGTGAGATCCCCTTTTTCTCGTTCAACGCCCGTGCGAATGCCTGCCCCAAGGTGATACCGACATCTTCGACGGTGTGGTGACTGTCCACCGAGAGGTCGCCGGTGGCTCGCACCACGAGATCGAAAAGGCCATGCCGCGAGAAAAGATGGAGCATGTGATCGAAGAAAGGCAGGCCCGTCGCTATCTCGGCCTTGCCTTCTCCATCGATCAGTAGATCGATGTGAACGGAAGTTTCCCCCGTTCTGCGATCCACAGATGCCGCGCGCGGTGTCGTCATTGATGAGAGACTCTAACGTTCCAATTCCCGGTGCAAGCTGGCGTGCAGCAATCCCAGCACCAGCATCGAAAATGCGACCAGCACCCCCACGTTCACGACGTGCATGCTGATCTTCTGGTGGAACAGGTATCTAAAAGGACCGAAGAACACGTTCAGCTCCTGTCGTTGCAGTTCTTCGTTGCGGTAGTCGCTTTGCTCCATCTCCGCCTTCGAGACGAGATCGCTGATCTTCTGGTTCACGTAAAGCTGCTCGGCGGTGACGCCGGTTCCACGGTCCGGCAGCGTCAAATTATCCAGTGGCAGACGCTCCATCATCTGGTCAATCTGTTGAAGGGCGTCGTCGATGCCCGAGGAAGACTTGGCTTCCAACCCGGAGATCATGGCCAGCAACTCCTTGAGTCCATCCAGACGATCCCGCTGGATGGCATTCAGCTCTTTGCCCGCCTGACGCATGCGCTCGTCGCGGTTGGCCAGGGATTGGATCTGGTTCTGGATGCGTTCCTGCCGGGAAGTCAGCGGGTTGAGCTTGGCTTGAGCGACGACCAATCCTTCGTAGCTCCAGCGCATCGGCATGAATTGGCAGACGAAGGGCACCTGGAGCTTGCTGCGCGGCTGCGCGTCCTTGCCTCTGCCTTGTTCGGCACCATCGGGGTGTTGGGCGACCCACCGCTTGATCGTGTAAACGAAATCCAGGTTGCGGTTCATCTCCTCGTACTTGATGAGTGCGCCTCCCATGATGATCTGCGGGATCAGGATCAACGGCACGATGTTGACCGCCGTTTTGGCGTCGGCCACCAGCGAGGAAATCAGCAACCCGAGGGTCACGCCGCAAAAAGCCGTCAGCGAGGTGTAGCCCAGGTAGAGCCAAAACATTCCGCGGATTTGCAGGATGTAATCGCCGATCAGCAGGAACAGGACGCACTGCACCAAGGCAAACAGGCAGAGCGTGGCCGTTTTGGCGAAGATGTAATAAGGCAGCCGGATCCTCAGGTTTCGCTCGCGCTGCAACACGATCCGATCCCGGATGATGTCGTCCGCGCTGTTGGTCAAACCCAGGAACATGGCCACGGTCACGGCCAGGAACAGGTAGATGGGAATGTGATAGGCCCCCGCAAAGTCGTAGCTGCCGCTCTCGTTGTAACGGAGCACCACCGCGATGAGAGCGGCCAGCAGCGGGGCTTCGACCATGGTCGTGAGCACGTTAACCCGGTTGCGCAGCTTGCTGAAAAATGCCCGGCGCAGGAGCGTCTTCATCTGCGTCCACTCCTCGCGCCAACGAACTGTCCGCAGCCACCGCCAGCGCGAGGGCGGCGGTCCCACCGGTGCGAAGCTGCGCGGCACGCTCTCCCGCTTGACGGGCACCTGCCGCACGTCTTGCAGCAGACGGTAGCTCTCGTATTTGCCGCGCCAGTATTCCGGGGTGAACCGGCGGGCGGGCACGAGTTGGCCACGAGTGTTCTCCTCGTAGATGACATCCCCGCCCATATCGCGCAGCGGGGTTTCCAGCACGTCGAAGATAAACTCCGGGCGAGTGCTCCCGCAGCTCTTGCAACCTTCGATGCCTACCCCGTGCTGCTGCTGGTGCTCGGCTTGGGCGAAGTAATTGAGTGCTTCAGTCGGGGTGCCGAAGAACACCAGGCGTCCCCCCTTGTCGAGGAGGATCACCTTGTTGAACATCTGGAAGATCTTTGAGCTGGGCTGGTGGATGGTTACCAGCACGATCTTGTTGTGGCTCATCCCGCGGATGATCTCGACCACGTGCTCGCTGTCCTTGGAACTCAGGCCGCTGGTCGGCTCGTCGAAGAGGTAGATGTCGGCCAGCCCGATCATGTCCAGGCCGATGTTGAGCCGCTTGCGCTCACCGCCGCTGAGCGCCTTCTTAACCGCGCTGCCGACCACGCTGTTGCGGCGCTCGTTGAGCCCGAGTTCGATGAGCTTGCCGTCGATGCGCCGCGCCCGCTCGCGCCCCGAAAGGTGCGGTGAACGCAGTGCCGCCGCCATCGTCAGGTTTTCCTCGATGGTGAGTTGCTCATCGAAAGCGTCGTCCTGCGGGATGTAGCTAATGTAGCCGCGCAGATCATCCAGATGATCGTAGAGCGAACGCCCGTTGAGCACGACACCGCCGCTGTCCGGCCAGTTCTGCCCGGCCAGCGCGCGCAGCAGAGTGCTCTTGCCCGAACCGCTCGCGCCCATCACGCAGATCATCTCGCCGCGTGTCGCGGTGAAGTTCACGTTGTCGAGCGCCTTCTCGCCGTTGTTGTAGGAATGGGTCAGGTCTCGCGCCTCCAGAACCCGGATGACGTTGCGCTCCTCTTCCAGCAGCCGTTCGGAGAAGTTGCAGCGCAGGACCTGGCCGACGTCGATGCGGATCAGGTCGCCGTCAACGAGTTTGGCCGTGTTGCGCACGGGGGTATCGCCGATGAGGATGGTGCGGCTGGTCTGAAGCACTTCCAACTGGCCGACCTTTTGCTCGTAGTCGCAGGAAATCTTCAGGAGCACATCCCCGCCCGTCCCCGGCGAGAGCAGGATGTCGTCCGCGTCGAGCAGGCTCGGATTGTTCGAGACGAGGTACTCGCTCTTGCTCGCGATGAGCTGGAAGCGCCCGCCCAACGCTCGGGCGCGCCGACGCAGGTCGATCAGGGTAAGCTCGCTGTCGTTGTTGAAGAGGATTTTGTCCTCCAGCGCCGCTTCCACCCGGGTGCCCGCTTTGAGTTCCTTGCCGTTGAGTTTGGCGTTGACCCGGCGCAACGCGGTGACCTGCACCTTGAGGCCGAAGCGAACTTCCAGCACGCTGTCGCGGGTGCGGCCCCGCTCGAAGCTGACTTCATCGGCGTTGTTAATCGCGAGATAGACCTGCGGGATGGCGACGTTTTTCTTCGCGTTGAAGTAGGCGACGAGTTCCTGGTAGGTCAACACCCGCTCGCCGAGCACGACACGCTGTCCCTCGTAAATGCGTCCGATGGAGCCGCGCAGCAGGGGACGGCCGTTGACCATGACCTGGGTGGCACACTGGTTTTTGACCAGCACCAGATCGTGGTAGCGGTAAGTCAGGAGACGGTCACCCACCGGCAGGTCCTTGATGAGAACATCCGTCGATCCGTCGGAGCCGAAGGAGAGGCTTTCCAGCGGGCTGGTTCCTTTCTGGAACAGGCTGGCGTCCGTGTTCTCCGGTGCGTTGAGCTGATAGACGATGTCGATGGCCTGCGCCGTCATGCCGATGCCGGCCATGAACTTGTAGAACGCCACCACCTGCTCCTGCTGCTGACCGGCGCGGCAGATCAAATCCCAGAGCTGGATGCCCAGCAGCACCTTGCGGTCAGCGCTGAGTTGGACGTTCAGCTTGGCCGCCATCGCGTCCAGGTCAGGCTGTTCCTGGAGCGCCTGGCGGAACTGCTTGCGCAGGACCGAATAAACCGCCTCCGGGTAGTCGTGCCTCAGGAAACCAAGGCTGGAGTCAATTTCGTCCTCGATGATTTTGCCGTCCAGCTTGCTGAAGCAGGCCAGCACCCGGATGAGCAAAGGCAACAAATTCTGTGCTTCCGCCGCACTGACCGGATTGCCGGTCAGCCGCCGGGAAAGGTGGCGCGCCTCTTTCTTGAGACGATGAAACTGCGGCGAGAAGCCCTGCAACAGACGCCCGAGGGCACTTCGGGGCGGCCGGGGCGAGATGTCGATCTCGTCATCGTGCGGGACCGGATAAGACAACCCTTCTCCTTCCTGGGAGGGCTCGACGGGTGGCGGAGCGGAGGACGACGACGGCATGGAAAGCAGAATTTAGCGGATGTTATATCCCCGCAAGAGATTGGCCCTCTGCGTTTTGGGTCAGACTCAGATCAGCCCGGGGCAACGTGTGTTCCACCAACCCCTCCTCGACCGGAGCAAACCCGCGGCGCAGACAATTTTCGGTGATGATACGAGGATGCAGGAAGTTCAGGAGGTAATCCTTGCCGCCCGCCTTGGTGCCCCCTCCCGACATCTTGAAGCCGCCGAAGGGATGACGCCCGACGATCGCACCCGTGATGCTGCGGTTGATGTACAAGTTGCCCACCACAAGTTCGCGTTTGACGCGGTCGATGTTCGCCGGGCTGCGCGAATACAGGCCGCCAGTCAGCGCAAATTCTGTGTCGTTGGCGATTCGGATCGCCTCGTCCAGGTCCTTGGCCTTGATGACGCTCAGTACCGGTCCAAAAATCTCCTCCCGGGCGATTCGGGCGGTCGCGGGCACTTCCGCAAAGATTGTTGGGGTAATGAAATAGCCACCACCGGGCAGCACCTCGCCGCCGTGCGCCAGCCGCGCTTCCGTCTGGCCGATGGCGATGTAACGCTGGACGCGCTCCCACGCTTCGCGATCAATCACCGGTCCCACCACCGTCCCGGGCAACTCCGGCGAACCAACCCGCAGACAGGAAGCCGCGGCCACCAACCGTTCGACGAAGCGATCGTAATTGTCCTCCAGCACGATGAGCCGGGAAAGAGCCGAGCACTTCTGGCCTTGGTAGCCAAACGCCGAGTAGATCGAACCGATCACCGCCTCGTCGAGGTCGGCGTCCGCGTCGATGATGAGGGCGTTCTTTCCGCCCATCTCACAAACGACGTGCTTGAGCTGCGTCTGCCCGGGCCGGGTCCGGCCTCCGGCCTCCCAGATCTTCAGGCCGACCTCCTTCGAGCCGGTGAACGCGATGAAATTGATCTTGGGATGGTTCACCAGGTATTCGCCCACTTCCTCACCCAGGCCGCTGAGCAGGTTGAGCGCGCCGGGAGGCAACCCGGCGCGCAGGGCGATGTCCATCAGGCGCGCAGCGATCACCCCGGATTGCTCCGCCGGCTTCATGACTACCGTGTTCCCGGCGACCAGGGCCGCGACCGTCATGCCGCAGAGGATGGCCAACGGAAAATTCCAAGGCGCAATGACCAACCCCACGCCGCGCGGCAGGTATTCCTGCACGCTGTTCTCGCCAGGCACCGAAAGCGTGCTCTGCGGCCGACCCAATCGGCGCATCTCAGCCGCGTAGAAGTCGCAGAAATCAATGGCTTCTGAGACGTCCGCGTCGGCTTCGACCCAAGGCTTGCCGACTTCGAACACTTCGAGCGCCGCCAATTGGAACCGCTCCTCGCGCATCAGGGCCGCCATCTTTTCCAGGATGCGCGCGCGATGCTCCATCGGCACCGACCGCCAGACCGGCGCAACGGCGACGGCGGCATCGACCGCCGCCTGGGCGTGCTGCGTGGTGCCTTTGGCGATCCGGCCCACGATCTGTTCGGGCCTGGCTGGATTGACCGAGTCGATCCACTCGGCGGTGGCGATGCGCTGCTCGCCGATGACCAGAGGGTAGTCCCGACCCAGGGCCGCGCGTTCGACTTCCAGGGCTTGTTGCATCTTTTCCCGGTTGCTCTGAACCGCGAAATCCACGGGTGGATCATTGGTGAACGGCTTCGGATGATGCCCGTTCTTCCCGTTGGTTCCATTTACCCCATTGGAAACGTTAACCCGATTGCTCCCATCAGAAGCCTTGTTCGAGATCAAAGTCTCAGGATCGCGCAGCAACTGCGAGGACGACACCCCGGTGCTGAACTTCGCTTTGAGAAAACCTTCGTTGGACGTGTTCTCCAGCAACCGGCGCACCAGGTACGCCATACCGGGCAGCATCTCGCCCACCGGGCAATATTCGCGGATGCGGTGCCCGAGCTGCACCATCGCCTTTTTGATGGGCTCGGCCATCCCGTAGAGCATCTGCATCTCGTAATCGTTGGGCTTGAGGCCCAGCTTGCGCGCCGTGGCGATGGCGTTGGCCATGCTGCGCACGTTGTGCGTGCCGAAGGCGGAATATACCCAGCGATGGGATTCCAGCATGCGGCGCGACAGCCGCTCGAAATTGGCGTCTGCCTCGGGCTTCTGGAGGTACACCGGGATCGGCCAGCCGCGTTGCCGGGCGACCACTGTTTCGTAATCCCAGTAGGCCCCTTTTACCAGGCGCACCGTGATCCGGCGCTGGCGTGATTCCGCCCATTCGATCATTTTCTCCAAATCGTCTCCGGAATCCCGCAGGTAGGCCTGGATCACCAGTCCCACATCGTGGTAGTCCTTGAACTCCGGCTCGTCGAGCAAGCTGCGGAACAGGTGGAGGGTTAAATCCTTCAACCCGTAGCTTTCCATGTCGAGGTTGATGAATACACCCAACTCTTGGGCGCGCCGGAACAGGGGCCGCAGACGTTCCTTGAGCCGTTCGATGGCTCCGAGTGGATCGGCGGCGTGGATCTGCGAGTAGAGCGCCGAGATCTTGACGGACACGTTCACCTTGGGCTGCGCGCGACCCGTGTTGCTGCCTTCCAGCTGTCCGCTGTGCTTCCAGCCCCGGGCTTCCTTGGCCAGGCTTTCCACCAGCTCCAGGTAACGGTGGTAGTACTCGTCCGCTTCCTCCTCGCTGACGACCGCCTCACCCAGAATATCCACCGTGAAGCCAACCCCGCGCGCCCGCAGCTTCTTGAGGACCGGCACGGCGTCCGCCCCGGTCCGCCCGGTGATGAACTGCCGGGCCATCCCGCCGACACCGAACTTCACCACCGGTCCCACCAGCCAGGGAGCCACCCGGCTGGCCTCGATGCCCAGGCGCAGCGGGCTGGCCAAGCCACTCTCATGGCTCCGAAAATATTCGTGCAGGTGCTCCACCACGCTGTGGGCGCCGTTGAGCGAAGGGAGCACGTCCACGAAGCGCAAGGCCTGCACCTTGAGTGCTTCGTTGCCCATCGACCACTCCATGAGCCGCCCGAACCAAGCGGCAGGGTTCAAGGCGTCGGGCAGCTTCTTTTGCCCATCGACGATCTCGAAAATCTGGTTTCCCGCAGCCTCGATTTCCTTCTGCGTGGCGGACGAATGGTTTACCAACGGCGACATTCCCCATGATAGATGCGCCGGGCCGCGTTGACAACCAAACCGCGCTTTCCTCATTCGTAATCTGCCGACGCGATGTCGCCCTTGAGGCGTAAAGTGATTTTGTTGATCTTGGCCAAATCGAAATCCTTCCACTCGACTTCCTTTTTCTCCTCGTCCACGACCTTGATGTCCCACTTCGCCGCTTTGGCCGTGGGGCTGAACTTGATCGTCGCCGTTTGCCCGTCGGCGAGTTTGTCCTGGCCCAGAATGTCTTCCTGCCAGTCGTGTGCCGCCGAGGGGGAAACGTACACCGCCGTGATGGCGTGACCGGTCGCATTGACCAGGGTAAAATCTTGCTCTCCGGCAAATGCCGCCAGACGCACCGCCAGGAATAGAATCAAACAAAGGATCGGGGCAAGGTACTTTTTCATCGGTGTGTGGAGGTGGTAAGTGAGTGTTGCCTACAATCTCCGGATGGCAACGTGAAAGGAATCGCGCGCCAACCGCCCGCCCGGTAACCTCCCCGCCCATGAGCGTCACTTTCTCCGACATCGAAGCGGCCCGCGGACGCATCGCGGATGCCGTTTACGCCTCCCCTTGTCCCGAGTCGATCCCGCTATCGGAAGCCACGGGCATGCGGGTTTTCTGCAAGCTCGAGAACCTCCAACGGACCGGCAGCTTCAAGGAACGCGGCGCGCGCAACGCCCTGATGCTGCTTGACCCGGCGCAGGCCCGGCGCGGGGTGATCGCCGCCTCGGCCGGCAACCACGCGCTGGGCATGGCCTATCACGGCCGGTTGCTCGGCATTCCCGTCACCGTGGTCATGCCGCGCTTCGCGCCGCTCATCAAGATCAACAACTGCCAACGCCTGGGAGCGAACGTGGTCCTGCACGGCGCGAGTTTTTTTGCCGCCAAAGCGCACGCCACCGAAATGGCGCACGCGCACGGCTTCACCTACATCCACGGCTACGACGATCCGGCCATCATCGCCGGCCAGGGAACCATGGGCCTGGAAATCCTCGAACAGGTTCCCGAGCTGGATGCCGTGGTCGTGCCCATCGGCGGCGGGGGGCTCCTGGCCGGGATCGCGCTGGCGATCAAGACCGTCAAGCCGTCGGTAAAGGTCATCGGCGTCGAGCCCGACTGCGCCGCCAAGTTCAAGGTGGCGATGGAACATGGCGCACCGGTGAAGATCGAATGTTCCCCCACCCTCGCCGATGGCCTGGCCGTGCCCGACATCGGGGCCAACGCGTTCCCCTTGCTGCGCGACCGGCTGGACCAGCTCGTCACCGTGAACGAGGACGAAATCGCGCTGGCGATCCTGCGGATTGTGGAACTGGAGAAGGCGATCGTGGAAGGGGCCGGAGCGACCGGCCTGGCCGCTTGTCTGGCCGATAAACTCCCCGAACTTCGCGGCCGGTGCGTGGCGCTGCCTTTTTGTGGCGGCAACATCGATCCCGCGATCCTGAGCCGCGTCATCGAGAAGGGCCTGGTGGCCGACGGCAGGCTTTGCCGCTTTTCCGCGGTGATCAGCGACCGGCCCGGCGGCCTGGCCGGGCTGACCAAGCTCGTGGCCGACACGGGTGCGAGCATCAAGGAGATCATCCACGACCGCGCCTTTGCCGGCGGCGACGTCTTTGAGGTCAGCGTCCTTTGCACCATCGAGACGCGCGACCGTGCTCATCTGGACGAGATTTTCGCCGCGCTGGACCACGAGCGGATCAAGCACTCGCGTCTCCGCTAGCGGGCGGATCGCAGTTGGCAGCCGCGCTTCAGTGCCTCCCGCACTTTGGTTTACAACGCAGGCAAATCGCGGAGAAACACACACCCAAACGCCCGCGAACAAGCGAATCTGGAATTGCTATGGCTGACACCAATCAATCCCAGGACCAAGGACAGGGAACCACGCAAGAGAACATTGCGGCCCTTCAACACAAATTTGCCGACCTGCAAGCGCAGGGAGAGGACTACGTGCGCGCGAATCCCACGCCATCTTTCCTATCCGCGCTCGGTATCGGTTTCATTCTGCAACTGCTGCCCATCACGGCGATCGTGGGCGCGCTGCTGAGGCTCGTCCTCTTCGCCGCCCGTCCTGCGATCTTCATCTACGGCGCTGCGCATCTCTACAAGCACTACCAGCAGTCACAGGAGCAACAGCGCTGACAGGCGCTCGAAAAGACTTAAACTGTCATGCTCCCATCGGTGCTGAACTGCACCGGCGGGAGCATTTTCCTTTTCAGATGGCAGCCAACCGCACTTCTACTCCGCGCTGGCTGGATTCGTAGATGGCTCCCAGCATTTTCATGAGTGTGACCGCCTGGTCGGCGTTGTTGGTGGCCGAGCCGCGCGACCGGATTGCTGCCAGAAAATCCTCCATCTGGCGGACGAAAGCTCCGCTGTCCTCCCCATTATCCAGAATGGTGCTTTGGCGCTGCATCCCATCCATCTTGAAGATGGTCAAAGGATCGAGCTGCAAGCTGGCCGTCGTGCCGTAGAGAGTGGTGTTTTCCACTTCGTGTCCAGCCCACGGACTCACCGGGACGGCATCCGTCACGTTCGCCGCCCAAGCAACCTCCAGGTGCAAGGTCACTCCGCCCGCAAAACGCACGAACGCAAATCCTGCGTCTTCCACGTCACATTTCACGCCGGACGGGATCAGGTGCCCAAAGTTGGCTGACACCTGCGCCGACACGGTCAGAGGCTCCGGGCACCCCAGGAGGTACCAGGCGGCGTCGATGGCGTGAACGCCGATGTCGATCATGGCCCCCCCGCCCGCTTTCGCCTTTTCGAGGAACCAGCCGCCGACACCGATCGGGATCCCACGTGAACGGACCCGCTCGGCCTTGGCGAAGTACACGTTGCCCAAGTCACCTGCTGATACCAGGCGTTGGGCGGTGAGCATCTTGCTGCTGAAGCGGGATTGGCGGCTGAAAGCGTAGATCAATCCTCGAGTATTGGCCTCGTCGCGGATCGCTTCGATCTCGGCGACATCCATCGTCGGCGGCTTTTCGCACATGACGTGCTTCCCCGCGCGCAACGCCGCCAAGGTAGCAGAAGCGTGCAGGAAGTTTGGCAGGGAAACGACCACGGCATCCACTGCCGCGTCGGCCAGCAGATCCGCGTATGCCGAATACAGTTTCCGGGAGTTGAACTGCGTCGCGAACTCTTCCCGCCGTTCCCGACTCAGGTCGCAGGCTGCCGCGATCGTTGCGCCCTGCGAGGCTTGAACTGCTTTGGCGTGCTGCTCTCCGGGCCAACCGAGGCCGACCAACCCGATCCCCAACCGCTCGCCTTCCTGCGCCTTCTTCATGCCCAGAGCGGTACTCCAACTTCGCCGATTCAGGCAAGCGCCGGTCTGAAATTACTTCTTCGGCTCCGGCGGCTTCTTTTCTTCTTCCTTGGCAATTTGTACGTCCTCGCCTTCCCGCAGCTCGGTGGTGGGATTGGCGACGAGCACCTCATCACCCGTCAGACCGGAGACAATCTCGATGGTCTTACCGAAATCACGTCCCAAGCCGACCTGCTGAAATCTGAGCTTGTTGTTGCTCTGGATGACCATCACACGCGGCCCCTCGCGGCGGATGTCCACCGCGTTGGACGGCACCACGAGGGCCGGTTCGGCCTGCTCCACCTTGAAGCGGATGCTCAGGTAAAAACCGGGCTTCAACTTGCCGTCCTCGCTCGGAAGCTGGATTTCTACCCGCTCGGTCCGGGCGACCGGATCGAGAGCGTCCGCCATCCGGGTAACCTTGCCCTTGAAAATTTTGTGCGGGTATTCCGTGGCTGTGACTTGCACTTCCTGACCAGGGTTGGCGTTCGCCACGTAAGCCTGGGGCACGTAGATGAACACCCGCAGCGTGTCGCTTTGCTGAATCGTGTAGATGCTGGGTGCCGTCGTGCCGCTGCCGGTGGAAATCAGGGCTCCCTCGTCGAGGAAACGCGCCGTGATGACACCGGCGAAGGGGGCCGTGATCTGTTCGAAACCCTTCGACACACTAAGATTCTGCACTGCGGACTCACCGGCTTTCACGTTGGCGACCGCTTGATTGTAGTTGGCCTCGCTCTGATCGTACTCCTGTTTGCTGACGACTTTCTCGCCGAGCAATTTCTTCTCGCGCTCGAAAGTGACCTGCGCGATCCCAAGGGCGGCGCGTTGTTGTTCAAGCTGCGCACGTATCTGGCTCAGCTGGGCTTCGATGTCCGGCGCGTCGATCTCGGCCAGCAATTGCCCCTCTTGTACCCGGTCACCGATATCCGCCAAGCGACGTTTCAAATAGCCGTTCACTCGGGCATAAAGCGTGGCGGTAGTCAGCGGTTCCGCGCTGCCTGGCAAGCTAAAGTCGAAGCTGGCCGGCGTATGCGTCGGCTTGACAGCCCGGACGGTCGCCGCCCCGGCGGCAACATCCTTGTTGGTTTCCTTGCGCTCACTGTCCCGGTGGAAGCGCGGGATGATGCCGAGAGCGGCAAAAATTCCCAGCAGAACGAAAATGCCGATGGCGATGAGGAAGAAAACGCCTTTGTGGCTCTTGGATTTTTGCTCGTCCGGCTGCGGGGTATTTTGCCGGGGCGGATTGTTCGTTTGGGACGGTTGATCCTTCCTCTCCTCAGCCGGCGGAGCTTGCTGATCGGTGTTCATAGGTTGCTGGCAAGCAGATCATTCTGTGACACGACTGCTTTAGTGGCCATGATGGCCGTTTGATTGTTCGTCATGGCCGTTCCTGGACGGCGGTTGATCGTGCTCCCTGTCGCGGGAAGTCAGCGCCAATTCGCCTTGTGCCTCGTCGGCGTTGTGTGGTTGTCCGCTATTCGGGCCGTTGCGCCCATGTCGTCCGTCTCCATCCTGGCCGTTGCGATCTTTGCTCTTCGTGGCCAACTGGCGTTCGGGCTCGTCTTTCTCGAAGAGAAGTTCAGCGTCTTCCTCGCTGACGGGAACCAAGTCCTTGCGGCGCAGGATGCTGTACATCACCGGCACAAAGAACAGCGTGGTCACCGTGGCGAAGAGCAATCCGCCGATGACCGCACGTCCCAACGGAGCGTTCTGTTCACCGCCCTCACCGAGCCCTAGCGACATGGGGATCATGCCCAGGATCATCGCCAGAGCCGTCATCAGCACGGGACGCAGTCGGGTGGTCCCGGCGGAGAGTGCCGCGTCGTGGGCGTTCTGCTCTTCTTCCAAACGCTGATCGTTGGCGAACGTGATCAGAAGGATCGAGTTGGAAGTCGCCACGCCGATACACATGATGGCACCCATCAAACTCGGGACGTTGAAGGTGGTCTGCGTGGCAAACAGTATCCACAAGATGCCTGAGAAAGCCCCCGGCAGCGCCATGATAATAATCAGCGGGTCGAGCCAGCTCTGGAAGTTGACGACCATGAGAAAGTAAACCAAGGCAACCGCGAAGACGATACCGATACCTAACTTCTGGAAAGCGGACTTCATGCTTTCCACCTGGCCGCGGATCTCGATGGTCGTGGCCTTTGGCAGTTTGATCTTCGGGGGCGGCAACTTAAAGGTATCGTGCAGGAAGGGCAAAGCGTTGACCAAGGACTTGTACCACGGCAGCACCGGTTGGTAATCGTGCAGGATGTTCTCGATGTCCGAGGTCAAGCCGCCCAGATCGCGGTCCTGGACGTTGGCATAGATATCGAAGACCGGTTGGACGTTATAGTGGTTGATCACAACCGGGGCAAAGTCGCGCCGGAAGGTGGAAATATTGCTTAGCAACTGAGGCTGCGTCTGCCCAGGAACGATGATGGGCGTATTATTAAGTGTGTTGAGCGAATCGACCTGGTATTGGGGTGTTTGCACCGCCACGAGGTAGTTCACGCCGTTGATCGGGTTCACCCAATAATTGCGCGCGGTTTGTCCGCTGGAGGACAACGAGATCAGCAGCGAGTTGGCCACGTCGTTGGCGGTCAACCCAAGTTGCGAGGCTTTCAGCCGGTCCATGTCAACGTCCAACTGGGGAGCATCGACCAACTGGTGAACGTTCACGTCAACCGCGCCCGGCAGTTGCGCGACGCGGGCGGCAAGCTCATCAGTCAGCTTGAAGTTGTCGTCTCTCTGCCGGCCCGAAATCTGGATGTCGATCGGAGCGGGCAGACCGAAGTTAAGGATCTGGCTGACGATGTCCGCGGGCTGGAAGTAGAAGGTGACGCTCGGGAAACGCTGCGGAAGCTCACGGCGCAACCGTTTAAGAATAACCCAGACGGAGGTTTTGTGTTTTTCGCTGAGTGACACCAGCATCTCGCCGTCCGTCGAACCGATGGTAGCGCTATCGCTGTAGGCCAGATTCACGCCGCCGACCGGCAGACCGATGTTGTCGATGATCAGCTTGAGATCTTCCTTGGGCACCACCTGCCGGATGTAATCGCCGACTTGGGAGAAGGTGCGCTCGGCCTCTTCGATCCGGGTCCCCGCGACGGTCCGCACGTGCAGACGGAACTGGCCTGCGTCCACCAACGGGAAGAAATCCTGGCCCACGAAAGGCACGACGCAAAATGAGACAGCAAAGAGGCAGGCGAACAACACGATCGTCAGGACACGGTTTTCCAGACTCCAGGAGAGCATCTTGCCGTAGCGATCGCGGAAGTTCTCGAAATGACGGTTGAACCGCTCATGGATTTTCCAGACCCAATCCTTGGGCGGCTCCTTCTTCTCCTCGCCGGCAGGATGGCCGCCGTTTTCGCCGTCCCGGGCTCTGTTTTCCTGGGCGTGGCCGTTCGTGCCGTCCTTCGACCCGTTCCCGTTCTGTGACCCGTTCCCATCGGCGGCGGGTTGATTCTGGCGGTTGCCGTTCTGGTTCCCCGCCCCGTTCTGGTGGCTGCCGTTGCCGTTCTGGCCCGGCTTATCCTGCTTGCCATGTTCCTGCGCCGCTTCTTCGCGGTACAGGTCCACCTCCGAACCGAGGAGGAAATGTACCATGACCGGCACCAGTGTACGCGAAAGCATGTAGCTCGCCATCATGGCGAACACGACCGCCAGCGCCAACGGCGTGAACAGGAACTTCGCCGGTCCGGTGAGGAACACCACGGAGACGAACACGATGCAAATCGACAAGGTGGCCACAAAGGCCGGCACCGCGATCTGCTGCGCGCCATCGAGCACGGCTTTGGTGAGGCTCTTGTTGTCGATGCCCAGGTTGCGGTGGATGTTCTCCAACTCCACGGTCGCGTCGTCCACCAGGATCCCGACCGCCAAACTCAATCCGCCCAGCGTCATGACGTTGAGCGTATAGCCCAGAGCGTCCAGCAGCAGCAGCGAGATCAGGATGGAGAGCGGAATGGAAACCGCAATGATCAAGGTCGAGCGCCAGCTTCCCAGAAACAGCAGGATCATGGTCGCGGTCAAACACGCGGCGATCAGCGCTTCCTTCACCACGCCGTAAACCGCCGAGGTGACGAAGATCGACTGGTCGAAAAGCTGCTCCACGTTCAGTCCCTCAGGGAAGCCGGCGGCAATCTGGGTCAGACGCGCTTTGACCCGCTTGACGATGTCCACCGTGCTCGCGCCGCCGCTCTTTAAAACACTGACCAGGGTGGCCCGCTGGCCGTTCGTCCGGACGATGTTGGTTTGCACGGCGTAGCCGTCATGAATCTGCGCGACATCACGCATGTAAATGGTGGAGCCGTTTACCTGCTTGATGGGCAGGTTGTTGAACTCGGCCACATCGTTGGGGCTGCCGTTGAGTTTTACCAGGTACTCGCGCTGATCGATCTTCACCGTGCCCGCCGGCAGGATGAGATTCTGCACGTTGAGCGCGTTGGTCACGTCGGTCGGCGAAAGTCCCTTGGCGTAGAGCTTGGCGGAGTCGATGTCCACCATGATCTGCCTTGGCTTGCCGCCGTAAGGCAGAGGCACGCTCGCCCCTTGCACGACGGCAAGCTGCTGGCGCAAAAAGCTCAGATCATAATCGTAGAGTTCTTCTTCGGAGAGCTTCTGGCTCGACACCGCCAACTGTAGGACCGGTACGCTGCTGGCGCTGTAGCGCACGATCAGTGGCGGCGTGATGTTGGGCGGCAGGACGCGTAAGATCGTTTGCTGGATCGAGGTAATCTCGGCAACCGCTTCCTCGATCTTCACCTTGGGCTGGAAGTACACCTTGATGACACCCACGCCGTTCATGGACTGCGACTCCATGTGCTCGATGCCATCGACGGTGGTGGTCATCGCGCGTTCGGCGATGAAGATGATGCGCTTCTCCATGTCGTCGGGCGAGATGCCCGTGTACGTCCAGATCACGCTGACGACCGGGATGTTGATCTCGGGGAAGATGTCCGTGGACATCGAAGCGATGGCGAGTCCGCCGAGCACCGTGATGAGCAGTGCCATGACCACGAAGGTATAAGGCCTCCGGAGTGCGAGTCTGACGATCCACATAGATTTTGTGTCGAACCGGGCCGTCCGGCGATCTGCTTCCGAGAACGACTAGAGCCAGGCTGCTGGACCTGAAGAATCCATTATACCTTGATCAGAAAATTATGCCACGAGGTAAACTGACTCAGTCGAAGCCGAGTTCGCGGAGCAGCACCTGTTGCAGGAAATCATAAAAGTGGATTTGGAACAGGCACAAGTCGCGTTCCGAAAGCGGCGGAAACTGCATTTCCTCGTCCATTTCACCCTCGCCGAAACCCTGCTTGGCGGCGATCACCAGCCGCGCCTGGTTGAGCGTGGTCATCCAGGCGTCGATGTGGTTGCGCGGTACCTCGAAGATTTGTTCCGTAGGCACGAACAGCGCAGGGTCAAAGACCCATTCGGACAAACTCGCGGATGGGCTGGCTTCCGGGAGCGTCTGCAGATCACCGGTGACGATTTCCGACGCCGAGCGGAAGAGATCGCGGATTTCGGGCTCGACAAAGGTTTGCCAATCCTCGTTGAAATCGTCGTCGTCATCCTCGCTGACGACCGGATCGCCGAACAGGCGCTCGGCGGCGGCGGCGTTCTTCCCCGGATCGGCGCTCGCCGGGATGCGGTGCAACAGGTCCAGGAAGAAGGGTTCGATCTCCTCGAAAACAATGCGGGAATCCTGACCCGCTTCACGACGCAGCTTCATAGGCGAAATCAGAGCGCTTTCTCCAGCGTGGAGAGCAACTGGAAGGTATGTAGCTGCTGGACGTACATCTCGGCCCGCTCGCGCGCGCCCGACCAGACGATGGAGCGTCCCTTCTGATGTACTTCCATCATGTGCAATTCGGCTTTTTCTCGCGAATAGCCGAAGACGCGGCGAAAAACCATCGTCACATAGTTCATCTTCGTGATGGGATCGTTGTGAACAACCACGTTCCAGGGAACGTCCGCGGCAACGGCGGTTTTCTCTTCCTGGAAAATACCGGGTTCTGCGGTAGCCATCTCAGGGCAAGGCGCGGCGGGATTGATCGGCATGAGCGGTGAGCGGCGGAATTTGCTCTTCGTTGATTCGCCGCAACAGGGGCGCCGAGATGCTTTGAAACGTCGCCGTCGCACCCTGTTTCGGCTGCTGGTGCGCCACCAGCGCCACGGACCACTCCCAATAAGCGTAGGTCGCGAGCATCAGCCGCGGGGCAAGGTGAAAAAAGGCGGCCTGACACGCGTAAACCACGGCGAAGTGTGCCGGGGTGGAGTTGGTCTGCGCGGCGGTCTGGAACCGATCCAACCACCGGGCGCCGCGAGCGCCGGCCAGGCGTCCGAGCATCTTCCGGCCGGTCGCGCTGCTGCTCGTGGCGGCGCTCGGTCCGAGAGAGCCGGAGAAGCCCTGGTCCAGCGAAATGAGTTCCCGATACTGCGCGGCATGCGCGTGCCGGGCGGCGGCTAGGAGGACCGGAGCGACCGCCGGCGAAAATACCCCCGTCAGCCAGAGTTGCCAGGCGGTGTTCCAATCAGCCGTTTCCAGCGAGGATGCCGGTGCGAATGTCAGAGGCTCACCGAGTACAAAGGCGGCGTCACACGTGCGTAGCGCGTGTGAAAAGTCCCGATCCAGCTCGGACTCGGCCTGCAGGAGCAGCGTCCGGAGTCCGTGCTCGATGTCGCGGTGGCCAGAAATCATCAGCCGGGAGTCTACACGTTCCCACCCGCAGGTTCAACGTTCCGCATCGCCGTTGGTGGCGGCAGACTGGAGAAGAACAACCAGAGCCTCCTGAGTTGTCCACATGGCGGCCGCCCCCTCGGCACTGGCATCCTCGTGACCGTTGAGGTGAAGCAAGCCATGAACGATGTAACGGATCAGTTCCCGGTGGAACTCTTGCCCGAACTCGGACGCCTGCCGCAGGGCGGTCGTCGCACTGATGACGATCTCGCCGTGCGGGAAGGTGATGACGTCGGTTGGCCCCGGTACATCCATGAAGCGCCGGTGTACATCCGAAATAACGCGGTCGCTCACCAACGAAATTTCCACCCGTATAAGTTCGGGAAGAACCGGGAGCTCCCGACCGGGGTGCTCCAGACAGAGAGGCAAAGCGTGCTCCGCCGCGCGTTGCAGCAGGCGAACGTCCACTTTGGTGGAACGCTGCCGGTTCGAGACCTTCAGCACCATACCCTCCCTGCTAGGTCGGTGCGGGGGTACCTGCCGTCACCGCGGTCGCGGTGACAGGCACCCCCACCGCCGTTTCCCGAGAGCGGTGACCTTCGCGGTGGGCTGAGGCGGCAAGATTGCCCATGGTGGTGGCAGAAGCGTTGTCCTTCTTCGGATAGGCGATCCGGCGGTGCAGCATACTCTTCAAAGTGAAGCAGAAGCTTTCGACCGCCTCGCGCAATTCGGTGAACGTCAATTCGCAGTCGTCCAATTGGTGATCCGCCACCCGGGAGTCCACGATGTCGTTGACGAGTTGCTCGATGCGCTGAGGCGTCGGCTTCTCCAGGCTGCGGGAAGCGCTTTCGACCGCATCCGCCAGGCTGATGATGGCGCTCTCCTTGGTCTGGGGCAAAGGGCCGCTGTAACGGAAATTTTCCTCGCGCACTTCCGGTACGTCTTCCTCGCGAAGGTGCAATTCCTTGAGCGACGCACGCGCCTCTTCCTGCTGCTGCAACGCCCGTTTGTAGAAGTAGTAAACCAACGAGTTGCCGTGGTGCTGCTGGATCACGTCGATGATCTGGCGGTTCAAGTTGTGCTTGAGCGCGAGATCGACGCCTTCCTTGACGTGCGCGATCAGCACGAGCGCGCTCATCGTGGGTGCGAGGTCGTCGTGCGGGTTGCGCTCCGAGCGCATGTTTTCGGTGAAATATTCCGGCTTCACCAACTTGCCGATGTCGTGAAAATACGCGCACGTCCGGCACATGCTGGCGTTCGCACCGATCCGCTCCGCCGCCGCTTCCGCCAACCGCGCCACCGCCTGGCTGTGCTCGTAGGTGCCGGGTGCCTCCAGGGAAAGCTCCCGCAGCAGCGGATGGTTGAGGTCGGTAAGTTCCAGCCAGGAGATCGCCGTGGTCACCCGGAAGGTTTGTTCCAGGACCGGCAGCGCACCGCTGACGAGCATCGCGGTGATCAACCCGCTGCCCACGGCAGCCAAAGTTTGGTAACCGACGAGGTGCCAGTTTGTGTCACCGAATGAAAACCAATAGATCTCGATCAAGCCGAAACTCAGGGCGAGCAACCAGGTGGCCATCCCCACGAAGAACCCCGCCCGGATGAATTGCCCCCGGCGGCGCACCTGCAAGGTGACGAACACGGCAACGAAGCCACTGAGCAGGCTCATGGCCAGGAATACCGGATCGACCAGGCTCCACAGGATCGAGCCCCACAAGCTAGCGAAAATCGCCGCGTAGATCCCCTGGTTCTTCCCGAGCAGGGCCGAGATGACCAAGGGAGCAAGGGCATATGGATAAAGCAGCTTGCCGATGTCTCGGTGGATCGCCCCGTTGTCCACGAAGACCCGGATGGCCTTCATGATCAGGAGGTGAACCAGGAAAGTGCCAAACACCAGCACCAGGCGAGAGTTCTTGGCGAAGGTCTGGGGATGGTTGATCCACAGTTGCGCCAGCGCGGTGAAGAAGACCAAAACACCGAAGAGGAATTGCTTGGCCTGCTGTGGACTCGCTCCGTAAAAGATGAACTGGGCCAGGACCAGCAGGAACCCGATGAAGATCAGGGTTCTGGCTTGCCCGCTGGCTTCCAGCGAGAGTAAAAGCTGACTGTTGGAAGGGCGGCGGCGGGTTTTCCCACAACACAACCCCTTCTTGACCAAGGAGTTTTTTTTAAGCGACGCGATCATACCCGCAGATCGATCCTGCAATCTCGCACTGACACAAAGATACCATAGGAAGAGTATGTCGGCTGGTTAATTCTTGCGCGGGCGGCGGTCTTCCGTGCCGGGCGAAACCGCGTCGCCGTACCGGTGCAAACGGTACGCCCGGATGATCGATTGCACCAGTTCGTGGCGGACGACGTCACCCTCTTCGAAGTAAGTAAAACCGATGCCGGAAACGTCCTTGAGCGCCTGGATCGCCTCCACGAGACCAGAACGCTTGTTGGAGGGCAGATCGATCTGCGTCCGATCCCCGGTCACCACGCACTTGGACCCCTCGCCCATCCGGGTCAGAAACATGAACATCTGTTCGGTGGTGGTATTTTGCGCTTCGTCGAGGACGATGAAGGCATGGTCGAGCGTACGCCCGCGCATGTACGCCAAAGGGGCAATTTCGATCATGCGTTTCTCCATGTAACGCTGCATCTCTTCCACCTCGAGCAGGGAACCCAGCGCATCGTAAAGTGGACGCAGGTACGGGAAAATCTTCTCCTGCAAATCGCCCGGCAGGAAACCGAGCGCTTCCCCCGCTTCCACCGCCGGGCGGGTGAGAATAATGCGGCTGACCTGCTCTTTCTTGAGGGCAGACAACGCCGAAGCCATCGCCAGAAACGTCTTGCCGGTGCCGGCCGGTCCCACGCCGAAGACCACGTCGTGGCTGGCGATCGTCCGTAGATATTCCAACTGCCCGGCCGTCTTCGCCGACACCGGCATCTTGCGAGCCGAGGTGACGATCTTCACGCTCCCCAACGAACTCAGCTTCGGCGCGGTATGGGCGGCATCAGCCACGCTGCGCAACACGTATTGGATCTCGTGTTTGCGGATGGGCATGCCACCTTGGCGGGCCGCCTCCAGTTGCTCGAAAGCTCGCTTGGCCTGCTCGACTTTCGCGGGGGTGCCCTCGATACGGATCCAGCCTTCGCGCGTTACTAGACGAACTGCCAGAGTTTCTTCCAGCAGTTTGAACAGCGCGGGGTCATTGCCATAGAGGGCCTGCAATACGCGCGGGCTCTCAAATTGAAGCGTCTGCGTTGTCGTATCCTCGGCTGTTCCCGCCGGTGCCTGGTCGCCCGGCGTCATGGTAAGTTCCTCTTCGGCCACGAGATGATACGAGATGTAAACCGAAGAAAGGAAGCGGAACAGTGACTACTTGTAAGCGTAAACCAAGCCCCAGGAAGTACGTTCTTCGCCGGATTTTTCGATCTTAACAATGAGGAAATAGGTGCCGGTCTTTTTACAGGAGATAAAAGCGCCGGCGAAAGCGCCGTCGGGCTTCTCCCGCTGCCAACTGTCTTTTGACTCCACCAGTGTACCATCTCCGTCGTAGATGTGAACGGAAATCTTGGCGCCTTTCACGTCGGTGCCCATGCAGAACCAGTAATCATTTCCCTTGAAGAGCTGGTGGGTGATGGCTTTGGCTTCCTGCGCCGGAAGATCTCCACCCCAGGTATCCTCGCGCAGGGTGTATCCCTGCTTTACGTAGGTATCCACTCCTTCCAAGGCGAAGGAAAGCGCGTCGTCAACCGTGGCGCGGGCGGGCCGAACCAAAACACCTGTAGCGAACAAAGTTAAGAGGAGCAGGTAGCGGGTAAGCTTCTTCACAAGTGCAGAATCGGTTCGCGCGGACGGATAAGATGCCTAGACAGGGACGGAGATTAAGGAGGAGAGATGGTTTTGAGCAGATCGCCAGTGAGCGTGTTGATCTTCTCCACGGACTTTTGGTCAGGATCAGAGGACTCGATCAAGGGCTGCAGCTCCTTGAGAGCTTCCTGGACTTTCAGAACGAGCGGATTGCTTTTGACCTTGGGACCCATGTGACCCATCTGGTCCTGGAAAGTGCGGACCAATTCTGGCTGGTGGAGTAGCTCTGCCCGATCCGCGGTGTATTCCTTGCGGATGAGGGAGGTGAGCGCGTCGGTGCCGCGCAACCAGCCGCCCATGCTGATCAACTCGGAGACATCCTTGCTCTTCAACCGGTCCATCGCCGTGCGGACACTCGACTGGGCTTTATCGAACTCGGAGCGGATAGCTTCCCAGTTTCCGTGGTCGGCCGCTTCGTTGATGCTGTTGCAATGACTGACCACTTCCTGGTCAACACTCAAGGACTTGGAGAGATCGAGCACGCGCCGTCCCACGTCCTTGACCTTGTCGGCATCCTTGGCTTGGACGGCGACGAAGCCGTTGGCGATGACCGAGCCGAGGAGCAGACCGATCGCCGGCTGGTTGGTGGGCCGGTAGTTCTTGTTGATCGGACCAACCTCGCCCTTCCAGTTAGGGTTGCCGCCCAGTTTATCGAGGGCATTGAAGATCTCGCTCGGCACGGGGATGACGACGTCATCCACACGGGAATTGAGCTTACTGATATCGATTTTCTGCGGAGGAGCCTGTGCGAGGAGCAACGGAGAGGGGAGGGACAAGCAGGCAGTCAGCGCCAGAGCCAGAGGAAAAATGGTGAGCCAGAAACGCTTCATGGTATCGCGGTCGACGTAGTAAGGGATCGATGGTGAGGACAAGGACCACAGGCCAAGTGACGCGTCAACCCCGTGTTTTGGAGGAGGAAAGCTTTGCACCGGTTTGTGGATGGTTGCACACTCAGACCACATTTTGTTCACTTCGTTCGAAGCATGCACCTCGATCTGGTTCGCCGTTTAATCCCCAAGATCTGCGGCCGGAACATCCTGGTCGTCGGCGACCTGATGCTGGACGAATTCATCTGGGGGAAGGTCAGCCGGATTTCGCCCGAAGCGCCGGTGCCCATCGTGGAGGTCAGCCGCGAATCCTACTACCCGGGCGGCGCAGCCAACGTCGCGCGCAACCTGCGTGAGTTCACCGACCAGGTGAGCGTGATGGGTCTGGTCGGCGTTTCCCGGCAGGGCGAACACCTGAAGGCGCTGTTGCGCGAGGGCGGCATTGGTCTCGACCTGCTGCAGGAGGATGAACGCTGGCAGACCATCGTCAAGACGCGCATCATCGCCCGGCAGCAACACATCGTCCGCTTCGACCGCGAACGCCGGCCCACCGCGGCGCTGCTCGCAGACGTCCACGAACGGGCTTTGCAAGCCCTGCGGACCGGCGGGGCGATGGAACGTTTCGACGCGGTGATCATCGAGGATTACGGCAAAGGCTTTCTCCAACAAAGCTTCGTCGATGAAATCAGCGCGATGGCGGCACACGCGGGGAAAATTCTCACGGTCGATCCCAACCCCAATAATCCTCTCCTCTGGAACGGGGCCACCGCCATCAAGCCGAACCGCGCCGAGGCTTTCCAGGCGGCGGGCAAACCCCTCAACGAGCCCTCCGATCCGCCGGAGCACGATGCGGAGTTGCTGGAGGTCGGACGCATCCTGCTGGACCGCTGGCAAACTCAATCCTTGCTGATTACCCTGGGTGAACAGGGGATGCTGCTCTTCCGCCACGACCACCCCCCCTACCCCCTGCCCACGCGTGCGCAGGAAGTCTTTGATCTTAGCGGCGCGGGCGACACGGCCGTGGCTTTGTTCACCCTGGCTCTCACCGCGGGAGCCTCATTCGAGGCGGCGGCGGAAATTTCCAACCACGCGGCGGGAGTGGTGGTCGGCAAGCTGGGGACCGCCACCCTTTCGCCCGCCGAACTGCTCGCCAGCTTCGAGCGAACCGATATTTGATGCGGCCGGATTTCCGGCTATCCTCGCTGCTGCCACCGGCTCTGCTCTCCCCCATTTCTCCCGCTTTGAATCATTCCGCCGGCCACCGCGCCGCCGTTTTCCTGGATCGCGATGGCACCTTGATGGAAGAAGTTGATTATTGCGGCGACCCGGCCAAAGTGCGTGTGCTGCCGGGAGTACCGACGGCGTTAAAGGCCTTGAAGACGCTCGGATTCCGGCTGGTCATCGTCACCAACCAGAGCGGGATTGGTCGCGGGTACTTCTCCGAGCAGGATTTTCAGAACGTCCAGGAGAAACTGCTGAGCCAAATGGGCGCTCCCGGGGTCATCGATGCGACCTACCACTGCCCCGATGCACCGGATCACGCCGGCGACCGCCGCAAGCCCGCGTCCGGCATGATCCTGGAAGCGGTCAGAGACCTGGATCTCGATCCGGCGCGCTCGTTCATCGTCGGCGACACTTGCGCGGATGTTTTGTGCGGCCATCACAGCGGGCTGGCCGGGAGCATCCTGGTTCTGACCGGTCACGGCCCGGAGGAAGCCGGCAAATGCCAGCCGGATCACATCGCCAAAGATTTCGCCGCCGCCGCCGCCTGGATCGCCGAGCAATCCTCTCGTCATGGGTAAAATCGTCGGCATCATCCCCGCCCGTTGGGCCTCGACCCGGTTTCCCGGCAAGCCGCTCCATGTCATCGCAGGAAAGCCCCTTATCCAGCACGTCTGGGAACGCTGCCAGGAGGCCGCATGCCTCGACCAGACGATCATCGCCACGGATGATATGCGCATCGCCGAGACCGCCTTCGCGTTCGGCGCGGAGGTAGCTTTGACCGGCGGCTATCACCTCAGCGGTACCGACCGCATCGCCGAAGTCACCGAGGGGCTCCGAAGCCGGGTCTCGCACGTCATCAATATCCAAGGGGACGAACCGGCCATCTCACCGGCCCTCATCGGCCGGCTGGCTTCCGCCCTGCTCGAAAACAAGGCGGCATCGATGGTCACCGCCGCCAGCGTCATCAGTGACCTCGTCGAGCTGCAGAATCCCAACTGCGTCAAAGTGGTGCTGGCCAAGAACGGCAACGCCCTCTACTTTTCCCGCAGCCCCATCCCGCACGCCACCGGCGGAGACACCGCTGGCGTCGTTTTTTACCGCCACCAGGGAATCTACGGCTACGAGCGCCGGTTCCTCGCGCGGTTCGTGCGTTGGGAACCTTCCAACTACGAACGGATCGAACGCCTGGAACAACTGCGCGCTCTGGAGCACGGGGTGCCAGTCCAGGTGCTGATCACCGACCATCCTTCGCTTGGTGTGGATAGTCCGGAGGATGTCCCGCTTGCGGAAGCACGGCTTCAGGCGATGCAGCAGGAAATACTTTCATGAAATACATTTTTGTTACCGGAGGCGTGGTCAGTTCCCTGGGCAAGGGTTTGGCGGCGGCGGCGTTGGGTACCTTGTTGGAGCACCGGGGCCTGAAGGTGCTGCTGCAAAAGTTCGACCCGTACCTCAACGTCGATCCCGGCACCATGAACCCCTTCCAGCACGGGGAGGTGTACGTGCTCAACGACGGCGCCGAAACCGACCTGGACCTCGGACACTACGAGCGATTCACCAACTGTGTGCTGACTCGGTCCAACAGCCTGAGCAGCGGACAGATTTATGAAACGGTCATCGCCAAGGAACGGCGCGGTGATTACCTCGGCAAGACCGTGCAGGTGATCCCGCACGTCACCGACGAGATCAAGGCGCGCATCCGCCAGGTCGAACGTGAGCAGCCGGCCGATGTCCTCATCACCGAAATCGGCGGCACGACGGGTGACATTGAGGGGCTGCCCTTTCTGGAAGCGATCCGCCAGTTCACTTTGGAAGTGGGCCCCAGCAACGCCATCGTGATCCACGTGACCCTGGTGCCCTACATCAAGGCGGCTGGCGAACTGAAAACCAAACCCAGTCAGCAAAGCGTGGCCAAGCTGCGCGAGATCGGCTTGCAGCCGCAGGTGCTCATCTGCCGCACGGAACACGAACTGGACGCCGACCTGCGCGCCAAGCTTTCCATGTTCTGCAACATCCCGCTCGGTGCGGTCGTGCAGATGCGCGATGTGCCGCACACCATTTACGAAGCTCCCTTGATGCTCCAGGGCGAACGGCTCGACGACACGGTTTGCGAACTTCTGCGTCTGGAGGCACCCCCCGCCGAGATGGGCGGCTGGCGCCGTTTCGTGCAACGGGTGGTTCACCCAAAGAAACGCACCAACATCGCCATCGTCGGCAAGTACATCGAACTCCAGGACGCTTACAAGAGCATCTACGAGTCCCTGACCCACGCCGCCGCTTCCCACGACTGCGGCATCGATCTCACCCGGATCGACGCCCAGGCTCTGGAGGAGGGCGGCAGCGAAGTGGATCGCTTGTTGAAAGATGTCACCGGCATCGTCGTCCCCGGGGGATTCGGAGAGCGCGGGATCGAGGGGAAAATCCAGGCAGCCGGGTACGCCCGCACGCACAAGGTCCCTTACCTTGGGCTGTGCCTCGGGATGCAGGTGGCGACCATCGAATTCGCCCGCAACGCCTGCCATCTTCAGGATGCAAACAGCACCGAATTCGATCTCGAAACGCCCTACCCCGTCATCTCGTTGCTGGAAGAACAGCGCGGCATTGTCCACAAGGGAGGTTCGATGCGGCTGGGTGTATGGCCCACTCACCTGGCTCCGGGAACGCTTGCCGCCCAGGTCTATGGAAGCACGGAGATCCAGGAACGCCACCGGCACCGCTACGAGTTCAACAACGCCTATCGGGAAGAAATGGTCGGCAAAGGATTCATCGTCTCGGGCACCTCGCCCGATGGCTCGCTGGTGGAAGTGATTGAACTTCGCGATCATCCCTGGTTCCTGGCGAGCCAATTCCACCCGGAGTTCCTGTCCAAGCCGAACGCGCCGCATCCTCTCTTCAGAGGATTTTTGGGAGCCTGCCTGGCGCATCAAAGCTGATGCGTCCAGTTTGGGCCCCGTTGCTGGGAGTTCCTTCGCCGGGATTTCACCCGCTGGTTGCTGATGCGGACGCAGGCTTGGGGAGCCTCGCACGCGAGGATCATTCTACCAGTTCTTGACCCACACAGCCGTTTTATCGGTCAGATCATTGGGGTAAGCTTTGGTGCTCGCCCCGTAGCCGCCGGTGCACCAGAGATCGAAAGTTGGGTTGTAGCCGTGTGTGGGAGCAGTGGTCGAGCCAGCCGCTTGTGCTGCCTCAAGGTCTGCTTGGTAGGCGGTAGAGTAGCCGTAAGGATTTCCAAATGGATCCAGGATGTATTCACCGTCGGGAGGCAGCGTGGTGATTGGAAGCTCAGACTTCGGGACGTTATAGTAGGTCTTCTGGAAGGCGGTGGTACTGTTTGGTCCTTTGCCCTCGAAATCGCCCGTCAAGGCTCGGTACAAGATCGCCCCAGCACTTTGGTATCTGGCACCTTGGCCGGACGAGGGTGATGGATCGGTATCTACCCTCGCATCCAGATTGTCGCAGGCCGGCGTCCCCGTCGGTGCAGGCGCAGTGCTGTTGCCAAGGAGAATCCTAGGGTAGGTTCCTGTGTCCGTTTTATAACTCTCCAGCGCGGTCGAGATCGCCGCTATCTCCCCTTCCGCCTTGGAGCGAGCCGCTTTGTTCTGCCCGTAGCCGACCAATGCAAGCACCAAGGCCGCAAGAATGAGAATGATGACCATCACCGTCAGAAGTTCAATGATGGTAAAGGCACGGACATGCGGTGATCGAAGCATAAAATAGCCTGTGACGGATTGAACCGAGAGGGGAAGAAGCCGCCCTGAGCGTTTCAGGACCGCGGGCGCAGAACTTTGCCACCTACCAGCCTATCCGCCCTGCATCGAAGAGATGATCGTAATCAACGGCAGGAAGAGCGCGATCACGATGGTTCCGACCACCACGGCCAGGAAAACGATCATGATCGGCTCCAGCAGCGAGGTCAAACCCGCTACCGCGTTGTCCACCTCGTCATCGTAAACCTCGGCGACCTTGAGCAACATTTCAGGCAGTTGTCCGGTTTCCTCGCCGACGTCGATCATGCTGATCACCATCGGAGGGAAGATGCCGCTGGCTTCCAACGGCTGGACGATGGACTCACCTTCCTTTACGCTGTCGTGAACCTTGCCGATCGCTTCGCCCACCACGTGGTTGCCGGCGGTCTCACGGGTGATGTTCAACGCCTGCAAGATCGGCACGCCGCTGGTCACCAGCGTACCCAGGGTGCGGGTGAAACGGGAGATGGCGCTTTTACGCACCAGATCCCCGAAGAGCGGAGCGCGCAGCTTGATCCGGTCTATAATGATTTGCCCCGACGGCGTGGCGGCGAACATCCGATAGGCAACGACGACCACAGCAGTTACCACAGCGATGTAGAGGATGTTGTCTTTCACCAATCGACTGAACGACACGACGAACTCGGTCAAAGCGGGCAGCGGTTTGCCGTTGAGCATGTCTTTGAAGATCTGCTCGAATTTCGGCACGATGACCACGAGCAGGAAGCCCATGATCACCACGGCGATGACCAACACGATCACCGGGTAGAACATCGCGGCCACCACCTTATTCTTGACCTTCTGCGCCTTCTCCTGGAACTCCGCCAGACGGATCAGGACCAACTCCAACACACCGCCGGCCTCGCCAGCCTTGACCATGTTGATGTAGAGCTTGTTAAAAATTCTGGGGTGCTGCGCGAGTCCTTCGGAGAAGGTGCTGCCGCCCTGCACCGAATCGCTGAGCTTGGCGATGGTCGCTTTGAGCACCGGATCGCGCTCCTGTTTTTCGAGCACCGTCAACCCCCGGAGCAGAGGCAGCCCGGCGTCGATCAGCGTGGCCAGTTGGCGGGTGAAGATCATGAGGACCTTCTGCTTGACCTTTTTGTTGGCGACGTTAGCCGCTTTCTTGACCGCCGGAGTCTTGGACCCTGTTCTGGCGACCGCCCCGCCGGGTTTCTTGGCGGTTTTAGCGGCGGCAGGACTCCCTTTGCCCTCCTCGTGGACGCTGGTAGGAAAGTACCCCGCCTGCCGGAGCTGTCCGACTGCGTCGTTGGTGGACTGCGCTTCGATCAAACCGACGGATTCCTGTCCGCGGGCATCCAGGGCGACATAGTTAAACTTAGCCATAGTTCCAAGGGATTGCGTCCTGGAGAGTAGGTATCTACGCGGCTTTGTCGATCCGAATCTTGCGGAACGTTCCCACCGGGAATCGGGGCGGGCATCACGTGTATTTCAGAACTTCTTCGATCGTCGTGTCGCCGTCGAAGATGCTGCGCAGACCGTCCTCGCGCAGGGTCACCATGCCGAGCTCGACCGCCCTTTGCTTGACGACGATGGACGGCGCGCGCTGGTTGATCAGTTCGCGGATCGGATCAGTAATCTCCAGGAGTTCGTAGATGCCCTTCCGGCCCTTGTAGCCGGTGTGGTTGCAGGACTCGCAGCCGGTGCCGTAATAGAAATTCTTGTCACCGATCTGGTGGGGAGAAAGACCCATCTGGGTGAGCACCTCTTCCTTGGGCTCGTAGGCCGTGCGGCAGTGGGTACAGATGCGTCGGATCAATCGCTGGGCGAGGATGCCCTCCAGACTCGACGAGATGAGGAAAGGTTCCACGCCCATGTCAATCAAGCGGGTGACCGCGCCGGAGGAGTCGTTGGTGTGAAGCGTGGTAAACACCAGATGTCCGGTGAGCGAAGCCTGGATGGCGATCTGCGCCGTCTCCAGGTCGCGCGTCTCGCCGATCATGATCCGGTCCGGGTCCTGCCGCAGAAAGGCGCGCAGCACCCGTCCGAAGGTCAGTCCGATCCCGTCGTTGATGGGCACCTGGATCAACCCTTCGATGTCGTACTCCACCGGGTCCTCGGCGGTGAGGAGCTTGCTGTCCACCGTGTTGATCTTGCGCAGGCAGGCGTACAAGGTCGTCGTCTTGCCGGAACCCGTTGGCCCCGTCACGATGAAAATCCCGTTGGGCTTCTCGATCGTACGGATGAGGTAGTCGAAGAGGTAGGGCGGCATGCCCAGTGCCTCGAGGTCGAGGTTGACGGAACTGCGGTCCAGCACGCGCAGCACCACGCTCTCGCCGTACTGCGTCGGCAAGGTGGAAACTCGCAGATCCACCGCGTGGTCGGCGATGTTGCGCTGGATGCGCCCGTCCTGCGGCAGCCGCCGCTCGGCGATGTTCAGGTTCGCGAGAACCTTGACCCGCGAAATGACCGGCAGCGCGAGGTGCCGTGGCGGCGGTGCCATCTCGTACAGCGCGCCGTCCACGCGGTAGCGGATTTTGAACTCGAGTTCGAAGGGTTCGAAATGGATGTCGCTCGCCCGGTCCTGGATCGCCTGGTAGAGGATCAGATCAACGAACCGGATGATCGGCGCGGCGTTGGCCTCGTTGGCGAGGTTGGCGTCGAGCTGCCCGGCGTCACCGAACTCCGCGCCGCCGATGGATTCGAGTTCCTTGAGAACATCGTCCAGGTTCGCCATGTCCGCGCCGTAGTACAGGCGCAGGCGTTCGTCGATCTGGTAGGCCGGCGCGACCACGACCTGGATACCGCGCCCCAGCGAGAAGCGCAGGTCATCGACCACCTGCGGGTCCAGCGGGTCGAGCAGCGCGGTCACGATGCTCTCGCCCGAGAGACCGATGGGAAGCGCGCCGTGCAGGCGCGCCATGCCGCCGGGAATCAGGCGCTGGATTTCGACCGGTACCTCATAGTCGGTGAGGCTCACGAAATCTGCGCCGATCGAGTTCGCGATGGCCTGGTAGTAGCCTTCCTCGTTGACCAGATCATAGTCCAGCAAGACCTGCAGGATGGTCTTGCCCGTACCCGCCGATTCGCTCAAAACGTCCTCGACCTGGGAGTGCTGCATGATGTGCTGATCGACGAAAAGTTCGAGGATTTGCTGATCGGTTGTCATGGTTCGAGGAGGAAAGAAAACTTTGGCAGAAGGTCAGGCTGCTTCGAGAGGGTCCGGTTCGCGCAGGAGTTGCCGGGCGATGGTGACATCCGAACAACGAGCCAGCACCTCGTGCCGGTTGATCAACCCCCGGTGGTACAGGTTCGCCAGACTCGCCTCCAGGGAAATCATCCCGTACTTGGAACCCGTGTGGATGTCGTTGGGCAATCGGTAAGTCTTGTTGTCGCGGATCAACGAGGCGATGGCAGGAGTTGAAATCATCAACTCGAAGGCGGCGACCCGGCCGCGCTCGTCGCTCCGGGGAACGAGCACCTGGCTCAAAACCGCCTTCAGGTTGCCGGCGAGTTGGATACGAATCTGTTCCTGCTGACCGGAGGGAAACGCGTCGATGATGCGGTCCACGGTCCGCGCGGCACCGGTGGTGTGCAGGGTCGAAAAAACCAGGTGGCCGGTTTCCGCCGCCGTGATGGCGGCCTCCATGGTTTCCAGGTCGCGCATCTCGCCGACGAGGATCACGTCCGGGTCCTGCCGCAGCACCCGCTTGAGCGCTTCGCCGAAAGTGGGCACATCGACGCCGACTTCCCGCTGGTTGATGATCCCCTTTTTCGGATCATGGAAATACTCGATGGGGTCCTCGATGGTAACGATGTGGCTGCGGGACTGCTCGTTGATCCGGTTGATCAGGCTGGCCAGCGTCGTGGATTTTCCCGAGCCGGTGGGGCCGGTGACCAGGATCAATCCGCGCGGCTGGTGGATCAAGTCGAGCATTGCCGGCGGCAGCCCGATCTGTTCCGGGGTGAGCAGCGTCTTTGGGATCAGCCGCGCGACCAGGCCGATATGGCCCCGTTGCAGAAAGACACTGATGCGGAACCGGGCATCCTCACGGAAACTCAGGCCAAAGTCGGCTCCGCCCTGCTCGTAGAGACGCTTGATCTGCTCATCCTTGGCAAAGCTGCGCACCAGTTCCTCGGTGTCAGCCGGTGTGACCGCCGGCATGTCCAGCTTGACGATCTGCCCGTCCAGCCGCAACGAAGGTGGCGATCCCACCGAGATGTGGAGGTCGGAACTGCCTTCCTCCAGGACCAGGCGGAGTAGATCTTCAATCGGTGTCATTTGCCGAAATCTTTGCCCGGCCACCAACCGGCCCGGATTAATCCGTGTCGCCAATCGTGGCACTGACCACCTCTTCCGCCGTGCTCATGCCCGCGAGCACCTTGCGGACACCGTCCTCCCGCAGGGTCCGCATGCCCAATTCACGCGCCCGCTGGCGCAGTCGCAAGGTCGAGAGGCGATCGTTGATCATGAACCGCACCTCGTCATCGATCTGGAAGATCTCGAAAATACCCATCCGGCCTTTATAACCCTTGTGACGACAATTATCGCATCCGACCGGGTGCATGGGGCTGGCGTGATCGACCTGACTGGGTTCCAACCGCAGGCTGCGCAACTCCAGGTCGGTCAATTCCGCCGGCTGCTTGCAGAGCGGGCACAAACGCCGCACCAAGCGCTGGGCAACGATGGCGCGGATGGAAGTCGCCACGAGGAAGGGCTTGATGCCCATGTCCACCAAACGGGCCACGGCTGCCGGGGCATCATTGGTGTGCAGGGTGCTGAACACAAGGTGACCCGTCAGGCTGGCGTTGATCGCGATGGACGCGGTTTCCAGATCGCGGATTTCTCCGATCATGATGATGTTCGGCGCCTGGCGCAGCATGGAGCGCAACGCCGCCGGAAACGTCATGCCGATGTCGGAGTTTACCTGCACCTGATTGATCCCGGACATCTGGTATTCCACCGGGTCCTCCACGGTGATGATCTTCCGGTCCGGCCGGTTGATGTAATTCAGGCAGGCGTAGAGCGTGGTCGTCTTGCCCGAACCGGTCGGGCCGGTCACCAGCAAAATTCCGTCCGGCAAAGTAATCAATTGTTCGAAGACCGCCTGGTCGTCGGTTAGGAAACCCAGTTCGGGCAGGCCGAGCGAAAGGCTCGACTTGTCCAGGATACGCATGACCACGCTTTCGCCATGGTTGGTCGGGATGGTGGAAACCCGCAGGTCGATCGACTTCTTGCCCATTTTTACCTGGATGCGCCCGTCCTGCGGCAGGCGCTTTTCGGCGATACTCATCGTATTGCTCATGATCTTGAGGCGGCTGATGATGGCCGACTGCAATTTCTTTGGCGGATTCTGCATCTCCTGCAAAACACCGTCGATCCGGAACCGGATCCGGAAGCGTTTTTCCAGCGGTTCGAGATGGATGTCGCTGGCGCGCGCCTTGTACGCTTCGAGCAGCAGCAGCGACACCATCTTGATGATCGCGGAATCCCCGGTGCCGACTTCCTCCCGCGCGGAAGCCAGCAGGTCCATGCCCTCGAGTTCCGCACCGCCGATGCCGCGCAGCAAGGCATCGCCTGCCTCGTCGGCGGTGCCGTAATACTTCAAGAGCGACTGTTTGATCTGCTCGGGCGCGGCACAAACCATCTCGATCTCGCGCTTGAGGAGAAACCGCAGATTATCGAGCGTGTCGAAGTTGAGAGGGTCACTGATGGCGACCACCAGGATGCCATCGTTGACCGTCACCGGAACGACCTGGTAACGATAGGCCTTGTCCCGGGGGATCAGGCCGATGACTTCCGGAAGCACGAGCAGCTGGCCCAGCTGGATGAACTCCATGTTGGACGCCGCGGCGACCGTGCGAGTCACGTCCTCCTCGGTCACAAACTGCAACTCGACCAGCGACTGCACGATGCCGCCGCCCTGTTCGGCGGAACGCTCGCGTGCTTCGAAAACCTGGGCGCCATCGACCAGGACAGCATCCTGGAGCAGCTCGAGAATATATTCGTCGTTGGCGGTCACTGCCAAAGGGATGGATGGATTGGCCGGTGGAGGGGGGGAGCAATCGCGACTCGGGGATCGTTGGTCGGAGAGTCAACGAACACTCGAAAGGATTCGAGGAATGCGCCGTGATGTGTCATTTGCAGCGACATTCCCCATCCTAATGGACCTTCTTGCCGTGTCCGTTGAGCGCGCCATGGATCATATCCAATAAGCGCTGCTTGGTGGCCGGTTTGGGAGCAACTGGCTTCAGACTCAGCGCAAACATGGAGTTGAGCCGTTCGCACTCGAGGATGGTGGTCTCGGCTTTGGTGCCAAGTTCGTGCCGCAGTTGTTCGAACTGGACCAATTCCTCCTCGTCGAGCGCCCCCAACACGTAGAGGCGGGCCTGGGTATCAAAATCGTCAGAACTCATCTTTCATCCCCCTTAATGCTTCGCTGATTTTTTTTAGACCCAGTTCGAGCCGGGTCTTGATGGTGCCGAGAGGAATCCCGGTCTTGGCGGCAATTTCGCGCTGGCTCATGCCGTGGTAGAATGCCAGATCAATCGCTTCCCGTTGCGCGACGGGAAGGTTCTTGAGGACGTTGAGGATGAGCCGGCGGGTGTCCGACATCTCGATGTCGTCCTCGGTGGAATTGTGCACCCAGGCGTCCGGCTGCTGCTCGGTCTCGTTCTGCAAGCGTTCCTCCGCCCGGGCATACGCCTGCTTTTTACGGAGCCGATCAATCGAGCGGCGGCGGGTAAGCGTCACGATCCAGCCGAGGGGCTTCCCCTTCTGCGCGGAGTAGTGAGCCGCCTGGTTCCAGATCTCCATGAAGATTTCCTGGAGCAGGTCGTCCGCCTCGGCGTCGTTGTGGATGACGCCCATGATGAGGGACTTGAGAATGCCGCTGTAGCGATCGTAAAGTTCGGCCAGGGCCGCCGGTTCCCGATCCTGGATGCGGGCCATGAGAACCTCGTCACCGATCGGAACCGGCTCCAGGGTGGATTGAGTCTTTGCTTCCATAGGAGTTGTAATGGCGACATCCATACGGCAAAACCGCTCGGGGGGAAAGCTTGACTCACCGATGGATCGGTTGGCCGGAAGGGCTTGGATGCCTGACCGCCGCGCGGGGCTCGGGACCACGGGAAGAAAGTCACCGCCGCGCTGGACCTTGCCGGGGCACGGTGCAAGCTTGGCGTCCCATGCGGACCATTCGCTACCAAGACCCCGGCTTCGCCGAAGCCATCGCCGCCCTCAACCGCCGGGCTGCCCCGAGCGCAAAGGTGCAGCAAACCGTGGCCGACATCATCTCGCAGGTCCGCGCGGACGGCGATGCTGCCCTGACGAGTCTGACTGAGGGCTTCGGCGGCCCCCGCCTGGACCCCGCCCAACTGCGGGTGAGCGCAGCGGAATTTACCGAGGCCGCGCGCGCGACGGATCCCAGGGTGCAGCGTGCCCTGGCCGAGGCGCACGAGAACGTCCGCGCCTTTGCTCTGAAAGGATTGCGCCACGGCTGGACGATGCACAACCGGCAGGGCGTCGAGGTAGGGGAACGTTATACCCCCTTCCCGCGCGTCGGCATTTACGTTCCGGGCGGCACGGCTCCGCTGGTGTCCACGGCGATCATGACCTGCACGCTGGCCTCCGCCGCCGGGGTGCCCGAGATCGTGGTGACCACGCCCGCCGCTGCCTCCGGTCAGATCGCCCCTGCCCTCCTCTGTGCGCTGCAACTCGCCGGCGCGACGGAAGTGTACAAGGTAGGCGGAGCCCAGGCCGTGGCGGCCCTGGCCTTCGGCACACCCGCCATCGCCGCGGTGACGAAGATCTTCGGACCGGGGAATGCCTACGTCGTCGAGGCAAAGCGGCAGGTGTTCGGCCAGGTCAGCGTCGATCTGCTGCCCGGACCGAGCGAGATTCTCGTGCTGGCGGACGGCAACGCCAATCCCTCGTGGATTGCCGCCGACCTGCTCGCCCAAGCGGAACACGGCACCGACAGCGTCATCGGCTTCGTGACCGATTCGCCCGGGATGCTCACCGCGGTCGAGGAAGCGATCGCTGCTCAGTTGAAAATGCTCAACCGCCAGGCGCAACTCGCCCCCGCTCTGGAGGCCGGCGCGTTTCTGTGCCTCGTGGAGAACATCGACCAGGCGGTTCAGCTCGCCAACGACTTCGCCCCCGAGCACCTCGCGGTCTGCACGGCCGACGCCGACGGCGTGGCCGCCCGGGTTCACACCGCCGGCGCGATCTTTCTGGGCGACTGGTCGCCGGTGGCGGGTGGAGACTTCCTGGCGGGCCCGAGCCACACGCTGCCGACCGGCGGCGCGGGCAAGTCGTTCGCGGGGCTGACGGTGGACCAGTTCCAGCGGCGCACGAGCACGGTGCGCTTTCGCGAGCGCTCTTTGCGCGAGTCCATCGCGGTCATCCAGGCTTTCAGCGACATCGAAGGTCTCGACGCGCACGGCCGGTCGGCCACGATCCGTTTCGATTGAGCGGGCGGTTGAACCGACGTGTTTTACTCACGAACCTGGCCGGTGCCGCGAATCACGTACTTGTACGTCGTCAATTCTTCCAGCGCCATCGGCCCGCGGGCGTGGAGTTTGTCGGTGCTGATGCCGATCTCCGCGCCGAAGCCGAACTCGCCGCCGTCGGTGAAACGGGTGCTCGCGTTCCAATACACGGTGGCGGAATCCACCTCGTTCAAGAATCGCTCCGCCCGATCGATGTCCGCCGTGATGATTGCATCACTGTGGTGCGAGCCGTACTTGTCGATGTGCTCGGTGGCGGCGGCAAGATCGGGGACCACCTTGACGGCCAGACGCAGATCAAGAAACTCCGTGGACCAATCGGCTTCGGTGGCGGGAATGACCGACACCCCGGGCACATTTTGCAAGGTGCGGCGCGCGTGCTCGTCGCCGCGCAATTCGACGTCTTGGGCAGTCATGGATTTTGCCAGCCGCGGCAGGAAGGCGTCCGCCACCGCGGCGTGGACCAAGACCGTTTCGACGGCGTTGCAGACGCCGGGGCGCTGACACTTGGCGTTGAGCGCAATCTTGACCGCCATTTCCAGGTCGGCGGCACGATCGACGTAAAGGATGCACACCCCGTGGTAATGCTTGATCACCGGCATGCGCGCGTGCTCGACCACCGCTTCGATCAGCGCCGTGCCGCCGCGTGGAACGATCAGGTCCACGTATTTGTCCATCGCCGCCAGGTGGCGCACGGCGGCGCGGTCCGTCCGTTCGATGAGCAGGATGCAATCCGCCGGCAACCCGGCAGCGGTGGCTCCCTCGCGCAAAGCCGCGGCGATGGCGACGTTCGAGCGGATCGACTCGCTGCCACCGCGCAGGATCGTGGCGTTTCCCGTCTTGGTGCAGAGCACGGCGGCGTCGCTGGTGACGTTGGGCCGGGATTCATAGATGATGCCCACGACGCCGATCGGCACCCGGACCTTGCGGATGTCCAGGCCATTGGGACGTGTCCAGGCCCGCAGCGTCTCACCCACCGGGTCAGGCAAAGCCGCCACGGCGCGGATGCCGCCGGCCATGCCGCCGAGGCGTTTGGGGTCGATCCGCAATCGGTCGATCAGGGCCCCGGAAAGCCCCGCCTGCTCGGCGGCGGCGACATCCTCGGCGTTGGCGCGCAGGATTTCACCCGCACGCGGTGCGGATTCCAGAGCGTCGGCCATCGCGAGGAGGCCGGCGTTCTTTTGCGCTGTGCCAAGGCGCGCCAGTTCCCGGGAGGCGGCGCGGGCCCGCTGGCCGAGTTGGAGGACTTCACCTGCTAGATCCATGATCCCAGCAAAAGTAGCCGCCGCACGCGGCACGGCAAGTCTCTCAACGGCGTTTGCGCCGCGCTGCTCTGCGGGGCACGACGAAGCGCGTGCCGGCGGCTTCCCCCGCCACGATCCGCGCGAGGACCCCGGGCGTGCGGCCGTTGGCGATGACGGCCGGTATCCCTGCTTCCACGCTGCGCTTGACCGCTTGGAGTTTGGTCGCCATCCCGCCTACCGACAACGCGCCCCTTTCATCGCTGGCGAGATGGGCAACCTCGTCGATGTCAGCGACGACTGCGATGGGTTCACCGCGGCCGTCGCTTTCGCGGGTCAGCCCTTCGGCGCTGGTCAAGATGACCAGAAGATCGGCCCCAGCGAGGATCGCGACCTCGGCCGAAAGCCGGTCGTTGTCACCGAAACGCAGTTCCTCGACGGCAACGCTGTCGTTTTCGTTGATGATCGGCACGACCCCACGGTGTTCCAACAAGCGGGCCAGGGTGTTTTGGGCGTTGGCGTAGCGGGTGCGGCTGTCGAGGTCCTGGTGGGTGAGCAGGAGTTGGGCGACGGCCAGGCCGTGGCGAGCGAAGTGGGTCTCGTAAACCCGCATGAGGCGCGACTGGCCGATGGCCGCGCAAGCCTGCACCGTGGGCAGGCCCGCGGAGCGGTCTTTGACCCCCAGGACCATCATCCCCGCTCCGACCGCGCCGCTGGTGACCACGAGGCACTCATGCCCCACGCGCTGCAAAGCGGAAATCTCCGCGGTGAGACGGCGGAATTGGGCCAGATCGAGCGCGTCGCCCCGGGTGCGGGTGAGCAGCCCGGTGCCGAGCTTGATGACGATACGGTGAGGAATTTCAGCCATGATCCCGGTCGAAAATGGGCTTTACCCATAGCTTGGAATGAGCGGTTGCAAAACAAAAACGGAGCTTCTATGGTGGCATTCCTTGTGCGCCGAGCAGAGAAAGCGCGTCCGTAGCTCAATTGGATAGAGCGTCGGCCTCCGAAGCCGAAGGTTGTGGGTTCGACCCCCGCCGGGCGCATATCTACTTCCCGCTTTTGCACCTACCACTCGGAGAACCGGCAGAGGGCAACGAGCTTTTCGCCCCGAGCAAGGCACGGGATTCTGGAGCCGCCATCACGCGGGGTTTGCTCGGCTTGCTGGCGCTCACCGCCGGCGCGACGGTTGCCAATATCTATTACTGCCAACCCCTGCTGGGTTTGATGGCAAGAAGTTTCCACGTGACGGCGGCGGCCATCAGTGCCGTGGCGGCAGCCTGCCAGTTGGGTTACGCGAGTGGCATGCTGCTGCTCATTCCCCTCGGCGACAGCGTGGAACGCAAAAAACTGATCCTGTGCAGTCTGGCGGCGACCACCGTGATGCTCGGAGCGATTGCGCTGTCGCCGAACCTGATGTTTCTGATTGCCGCGAGCTACTGTTTGGGAGCGGTGAGCATCACCCCCCAGATCGCAGTCACTTACGCGGCCGGCCTCGCCGCTCCGGAAGAGCGCGGAAAGACGGTCGGCATGGTGATGAGTGGATTGCTCATCGGCATTCTCGGCTCACGGACGATCAGCGGCTGGCTCGGTGCCCATGCCGCCGGAGGGTGGCGCGAGGTTTACATGGTGGCCGTCGTGATCACGCTGGCATTGATGGCTGCTCTCGCCTGGCTGCTCCCGGTCCAGCGACCGGCGGAAGCCGTGCCCTACCGGCATTTGATGCGTTCGCTGGGTACTTTACTCATCGGCGAGCCCGTGCTCCGACGGCACATGCTCATCGGCGCGCTCGGTTTCGGTTCGTTCAGCGCGTTCTGGACCACGCTGGGATTTCACCTGTACACGCTGCCCGAGCATTACGGCAGTGAAATGGTCGGGCTCTACGGCCTTTTCGGCGTCGCGGGGGCACTGGCGGCTCCTGTCGCCGGCCGGCTTTCCGACCGGATGGATGCCCGCTGGGTCAATGGCGGCGCGTTGCTCCTGATCACCCTGTCCTTTGTGCTGATGGCACTCGGCGGCTCCTTATTGGTCATCCTGGCGGTCGGTGTGGTGTTGATGGATGCCGGTGTGCAAGGCAGCCATCTTTCCAACCAGACACGGATTTATGCTCTCGACCCCAGCCGGCGCAACCGGCTGAACGCGCTCTACATGGTCGCCTATTTCCTCGGGGGCGCAGGCGGCTCCGCGTTAGGCTCCTGCGCCTGGACCCACGCAGGGTGGGCTGGTGTTTGCATCGTCGGAGCTGGGCTGCCACTGTTGGGGATCGCAGCCCTGATGCTGACGCACCGGGCTGCCACTGTTCACGGCTGACGGCTATTCTTCGGCTTTCGGATCGAGGACAACGTAGCGGCTGCCCGATTTGTTGCGGACGCGGAGGAGAACCGTTTCGTCTTTCTCCACCTTGTCACTGAGCGCGATCGCTTCATCGGCGTCCTTGATGGGCTGATGATTCATTTCCTCAATCACGTCGTTCTGCCTCAAGCCTGCCTTGAAGCCCGCCGATGCGCTGTCGATGTTCGTGATCATCGCCCCCGGACCCTTTGCCGCCAGGTTCAGGTCTTTGCGCGTGTTGGCGTCGATGCTGCCGACCGAAATCCCATCGAGCACGTTGCTCTTGCCACCGTCGGGCGTGTTGGGGTCGCTTTGATCACCGCTGCGCTTGGAAGCGCGGTTGGCCGCAGCGTTCAACTCCGCCAGTGCGATCTGGAAATGTTGCTCCTTGCCGTTGCGGAGCACGGTAAAATCCGTCTTTGTGCCCGGGGCGATCTCACCCACTTTCAGGCGAAGCTGCGCGGGATCACCCACCTTTTTGTCGTTGACCGCGGTAATGAGGTCACCCGGGCTGATGCCGCCTTTTTCCGCCGGACTATCCTGCTCCACCCCGGCGACTACTACTCCCGAAACGTCTTCGGGCAACTTGAACGCCTTGAGCAAGTCAGGGGTCAGCGGCTGGATACGAGCGCCCAGAAAGCCGCGCACCACGCGGCCCTTTGACTGGATGCCCTGGTAAACCTCCCGCGCCAGATTTGACGGGATGGCGAAGCCGATGCCCTGGTTGCCGCCCGAACGGCTGAAAATGGCCGTGTTGATGCCGACCACGCGGCCTTCCGCGTCCACGAGCGCACCGCCGGAGTTGCCCGGGTTGATGGAGGCGTCCGTCTGGATGAAATTCTCGTAGTCCGCGATGCCGACACCGCGGCCGGTGGCGCTGACAATGCCCATGGTCACCGTCTGGCCAAGGGCGAACGGATTGCCGATGGCCAGCACGAGGTCCCCCACCCGGGCCTTGTCACTGTCGGCGAAGGTGGCAACCGGCAAATCCCTGGCCTCGATCTTCAACACGGCCAGGTCGGTGCTCGGATCGGTGCCGACCCGCTTCGCCTTGTATTCCTTGCTGTTCACGTTCTGACCCAACCGGACCAGGATTTCGTCCGCGCCATCCACCACGTGGTTGTTGGTCAGGATCTGACCGTCCGCGCTGATGATCACACCGGAGCCGAGGCCTTGCATCTTCTCGGACGGCGCGCCACTGCTACCGCCGCCGTTGTCGTTGTCGTCGTCATCCTGATCGTGCGGGTTGTTCCGGGGCGTGCGGCGAGGATTTTGCGGCACCTGGTTGCCGAAGAACCGGCGTAAGGTGTCCTCGTCGAACAAGTTCGCCCGGGGATCACGCTTGACCGTCTTGCTGGTGTAGATGGTGACCACGCTCGGTGCGACTTTCTCAACGATCGGGGCAAAGCTCGTAAACGGTCCGCCGACCGGGTTTCGCTGGAGGGTGCCGGAGTCGACGATGACCTTTGCCGGCGGCACTTTGACCTCGGGCGTCGCAGCAGGAGCAATTTCCTGGGCGAGACTCAGTGTCGAGCTTGCCGCGAGGATTCCGGCGGCGAGGAAAGCGGTCTGCGGACGGCGCTTGGGTGAACGAGAGGAGTGTTCGATCGGTTTCATCAAGAATGGAAATTGTCGGGATCTGATTTTGAATGCACTCTCATGGTGAGCCGCGGCGTCCCAGGTGCAATCCTTACTCGTTCGCGGTTGCCGGGATGCGCTTGTGCCAAATGGAATGCACGGAGCGCAGCCTTGGACATAGCGGGTGGCGAGGTTGTTCGATTCCCGGGGAAAACAGAAGTGGGCAGCCATCAATGCGGTCGGAGCGCTCGTCCAGGAAATGTGTACACCTCCCGGGAAGAAACTTGCCGTCGTTGTGTACGTTTATTTCAACCCCGATCAGTCCTTTTGAGGACCATCGCCTGCTGGATCCCTGGAGATCGAAGAAGCGTGGGTCGCAGCCGGAAATCTTTTTTAGTGTGATCATGGCAGAAGAAGTTTTGATGGGGCATAGTTCATGCCACTATCAGCCAGCTTTTCCGTGCCATGCGTCTTCCATCCGTTTCCGCGCCGTGCCTCAGGGCTCATTCTGATAAGGCTCCCTTTCGCCGCTCCTGGCCGCTCCTGGCGGCAATCGCTGGGTTGCTGGCGGCTGCACCAGGAATAAACCACGCCGCCGACGCGACGAACGAGCAGGCGCGTTGGGACGAAATCGTGAACTGGCAGCACGAATTGTCCGTTGATCCGCCGGCCGGTCAGAACGAGGTCGAGTACAGCACCCCGATCAAGGCGAAGCTGCACGAGGCGGCGGGTGCTTTCGCGAAAGACTTCCCGGCGAGCAGCCACCATTGGGACGCGGCCTTGCTGGATCTCAAGACGGTCTGGTTCCCCGCTCCCGCCGCTGAACGCCGCCCGATTTTCGAGGAACAGGAGCACAAAGCTGCGGCCATCGTGTCGTCACCGGACGCTCCGCCGGCCGTGCGCGACAACGCGGAGCTGACGGTGCTCCGGGAACACATGGATCACCTGGACCTCGTCACCACTCCCGTCGAAGCGGCCGCGCTCGAGTCGCGGGTTGCAGCGGCGGTCAACAAGAACCCCGCCGACCCCAAGATGTCTGGGCTGCAACTGCGCCGCGTGGACCTGCTCAACAAGGTCGATCCCGCCCGGGCCGCCGCCTTGCTCGACACCCTGGCGGTCGATGCCAACGAAAAGACCGCCGCCGGCGCGAGGGGGCGTCTGGCCCAGCAGGCACTCGGCGCAGCCACCTTGGACTGGAATTTCACCGATGTCTCCGGGGCCGGCTTTCAGGCGGAGCATCTGCGCGGGAAAGTGGTGTTGATCGACTTCTGGGCGAGCTGGTGCCCCGACTGCATCCGCGAGATGCCCAGGGTGATCGAGGCCTACCAGCGCTACCACGCGCAGGGGCTGGAAGTCGTCGGCGTTTCGGCGGACAACAGCAAAGAGGCGTTGACGGCCTACACGAAGAAACACGCGATGCCGTGGCCGCAGTATTTCGACGGCAAAGGCATGGACAACGCTTTGGCCGCGCAATACGGCGTACGCGGCATTCCCGAGATGTGGCTGGTGGATCAGAGCGGGCACGTGGTGGCGACCGGTCTGCACGGCGACGACCTCGACCAGCGAATTGCCGGCTTGCTCAAGTTGTGACCTGCGTCCCGACGAACCAGGGAGGGTGACGATGACGCCGGCAGGCTATTCCCTTCAGGAGCTGATTCAGCCACTGATTGAGCAGTCCGCGCGGGACAAGACCCTGCGTTACTCTACTGTGAGCGAGATCCACCACGGGGAACGTCTCCATTCCCTGCCGCGGTTTGTGTTGTCGGGTCCGCCCGGCGGTGGCGACCCATTGAAGATCGGCATCTTCGCGGCGATCCACGGCGACGAGCCCGAGGGCGCGCTGGCGTTGCGGGACCTTTTACTTTGGCTGGCCGCGGATCTGGAGCAAGCACGAGGCTACGAGATTTACGCTTACCCGGTTTGCAATCCGACGGGATTCGAGAACGGGACGCGGCACTCGTACTCCGGCCGGGATCTCAACCGCGAATTTTGGCAGGAGTCGGCGGAACCGGAGGTCCGCTGCCTGGAACACGAACTCGGCGTCATCCAGTTCCACGGCGTTGTCTCCCTGCACTCGGACAATACCGCGGACGGCACCTATGCCTACGCGCGCGGTGCCACCTTGACCGACGCCCTGGTACAACCCGCGCTCACCGCCGCCGAAGCGTTTTTGCCGCGGGCGCGTTCGCCGGTGATCGACGGATTCCCCGCGATCAACGGGGTCATCAAAGCGTGCTACGAAGGGGTCTTGAGCGATCCAAGCGAGTTGAGGCCTGCCCCCTTTGAGATCATCTTCGAGACGCCGCAGAAGGCCCCCGTCGGTTTGCAGGTCAAAGCGGCGTTGGCGGCTCTGCAATCCATTTTGCGGGAGTACCGGCAACTCATCGCGTACGGACAGGATTTGTGAATGCCCATCGGAGCAATGTCATTGTCAACCGTGCCTAGACGTTTGATACTGTTTGCGTGAAGCTTTCCAAAAGGGGTGAGTACGCGCTGCGTGCGCTCATCGATCTTGGCATCGCCCAAGAACTGGGGCGACCCATCTTGCAGGTCAGTGAGCTGGTCGAGAAGGAGCGTCTGCCGGAGAAATTCCTCGTCCAAATCCTCATTCAACTGCGCGAAGCCGGTTACGTGGAAAGCAAACGCGGCAAAAACGGCGGCTATTCGCTGGCAAAACCGATGGCAGCGATCAGCTTCGGGCAGGTGGTCCGGCTGATCGACGGGCCGCTCGCACCGATTGCGTGCGTCAGTCATTCGGCTTACGCCCGGTGTACGTGTCCAGACGAAGTGCATTGCGGCCTGCGGATGTTGATGCTCGACGTGCGCAACGCCATCGCTGCGGTTCTCGACCGCTATACCCTGGCTGACATCGTGGAGGTGACCCTGCGCAAGTTGAAGCGCGACAAAACCAATTTCCATCTGTCCGCAAACATCCCGTTGCCACCGGAACTCGTGGTTCTCGGGTTGCAGTTAAGAGAGAGTGGCACCGCAGAGACGGCGATCAAGCGTCGTCCCGTGCGGCGAGTCATCTCCAAGCCTCTGTGACGCCTGGGGCTACTTTCCAGAATAGATGTCGATGATGGTCCCGAGGAGTTTCAGGGCATCCTCTTTCTTTCGGGTAAAGCTGTTCCGGCCGATGATGGAGCCGAAGCCGCCGCCATCTTGGATGCCGTGGATTTGCTCGAGCAGCTTGTCATCTGTCTCCGAAGCTCCGCCGGAGAAGATGACAATGCGCCGACCGTCAAAGGTGCATTTCACCACGTGCCTGATCCGGTCCGCGATGGTGGCGATCGGGATTTGTTCCTTCTCGTAAATCTTTCTGGCGGCTTCCTGTTCCAGGTGAGCCGTCGGGATTTTTACCTTGATGATATGGGCACCCAACTGCGCGGCGATGTGGGCGGCGTAGCCACAGACATCGATGGCTGTCTCCCCTTCTTTGCTCAACGCCGAGCCTCGCGGGTAGCTCCAGATAACGACGGCCAGTCCGTGCTTCTTGGCCTCCTCGGCGTGGGCGCGGATCTGGCCGTACATCTTCTGGGCATGTTCACTGCCGGGATAAATCGTGAAGCCAATCGCGCAAGCTCCGAGCCGCAGAGCGTCCTGCACGCTGCCCGTGGAAGCCTGGTCCGGGTCCTTATCGTCACCGTGCAGCAGATCGTGATCGTTGATCTTCAGGATGAGTGGCAACTGCCCTGCGAACTCACGCGCGCCGGCCTCCAGAAAACCCAGCGGAGCCGCGTAAGCGTTGCAGCCGGCGTCGAGAGCCAGTTGGAAATGATAAAGTGGGCTGTAGGCCGGAGGGTTGGGGCCAAATGAGCGCGCCGGGCCATGCTCGAAACCCTGGTCCACGGGCAGGATCAGGAATTTGCCCGTGCCGCCGAGACGGCCGTGGTTCATGATCCGGGCGAGGTTGGTCAGCGTGCCGGGATTGTCGCTGCCGTACCAGGATAGAATTTCCTTAACGCGGTCGGTTGCTTGCATGTTGTGCTCCTTGTGTTCGATGTGGAAAACCAGCCGGTGATCTTCAAGCTTTGACTTTGAGGATGAACTTCTCGACGGCGTTGGCAAATCCCTCCTCCTCGCTGGAAGTGGTCACCTCGGTGGCCGCCTTCTTCACTTCGTCGTTCGCCTGGCCCATCGCGATGGAGAGGCCGCCTTTCTTGAACATGAAAACATCGTTCGCCATGTCGCCGATGGTCGCGATCTCGCCGGGCTTGATGCCCAGCATTCGCGCGAGCGTGCCGACCACGCCTCCTTTGTTCGCGTCGGGATGCGTCACGTCCAGATAGTAGGGCTGCGAACGGGCGGCGGAAACCGTCGACGTGTTGTCATCACGCCCAGGGGTGGATTGTTTGCTGTGGACGTCCTTGGCGTATTTCTCCTGCACCGCCTTCTCGCATTTGGCCACGGCTTCCAGATCGTCACTCACGCCGACAATTTTGGCGACCTTGTCCATCTTGTCCTCGTAGGAACTCACCACGATGGGCGGGAACTTGACCGTCCATTCCTCGCGGTCCACGTGAGCGCCGTGGCGTTCGTGGACGAACCAATCGTTGCCACGGTAGATCCATGCCGCCAAGCCATGACCCTCAATCATCTGGATGATCGGCTCTACCACCTCCCGGTTCAGGACGTGCTCCTCGACGATGGAAAGGTCCGGCTTGACGAACAAGCCACCGTTGAACGCGGCGATGGGGATCGTGATCGCCAGCGGTTCGATGAGCATCTGCATGCCTTTGGGCGGACGGCCGCTGGTGATCGCAAACTCGATGCCTGCCGCGCGCAGCTGCTTCACCGCCGCAATGGCGCGTTCGGTCAGGCGCTTTTCCTTGGTGACCAACGTCCCGTCCACGTCAGCCAACAGTAGTTTGATTGAACTCGGTGGGTCGCCGCCCAAGGAAGATCCATTAGCCATAAGCAGATCATATTATCCGTATGGCACAGGCGATTTGGCCGCTTGCCATGCGTCCGCCGGAACTACTTACCTCATTCCTCAAAGCTCAAAGCGTCCATCTTAGTTCCTGCCAGCGATACACATGTTCCACGGCGGTCGGTCGGTAAGATCACCTCCCATCCAACCAAACCCACGAAGAGAAAGAACATAAAGATATGAAGCGCAAAGGATCAGCCGTCTGGCAAGGCGGGCTCAAAGATGGCCACGGGACAGTTTCCAGCGAATCGGGTATTCTCTCGGAGACCCAATATTCTTTCTCCAGCCGCTTTGAACACGGCAAGGGAACCAACCCCGAAGAACTGCTTGCCGCGGCGCACGCCGGGTGTTTCTCGATGCAGTTCTCCGCTCTCCTCAGCGAGGCGAAGCTGACGGCGGACAAGATCGAGACTTCCGCGGCCGTGACCGTGGAACAGGTGCCAGGCGGTTTCGGCATCACCTTGGTTCACCTGGATGTCAAAGCGACCATCCCCGGCGCGGACCAAGACACTTTCACGACGCTCGTCAATAAGGCTAAGGAAAGTTGCCCGGTTTCCAAGCTTTTCAACACGAAGATCACCATGGACGCTGTCCTGAGCTGAGCGGTCAGCCTTTTTCCCTGGCACTCACCGGCAGCCGCAAACAAGCGGCGCACCCGCGGCGGTCCGCGCGATTTTGCAGCGTCAACGTCCCGTGGTGCGCTTCTGCAATCTGCCGGCTGAGTGCCAGGCCGATGCCCGACCCATCCGGCTTCGTGGTGAAAAACGGGACAAAAAGATTGGCCGTGTTCGCGAGGCCCAAACCTTCGTCTTCCACGAAGATTTCCACCGCGGTTTCGTCCTGGTCAGAGGCGACCTGCCAACGCAACGACACGCTGCCCCCGGTGCTGCGGGCTGCATCTACTCCGTTGCGAACCAAGTTGATCAACAGTTGTTCGATTTGATCGCCATCCACCTCCAGCCCGATCGCTGGACCAGGTTGCACCTCCACTGCCAGGCGAGTTTCCAGGCTGGCCACACGGTTGATCAGGTTGCCTAACTCCAGCCAGCACGTCTGCGGCGGCGGCAGCCGGGCCAGTTGGGAATAGGAAGCCATAAACCGCCCCAGCACTTCGGCGCGAGAAGCGATCACCGACAAACCGCCGGTGAGATCCTCGCGCCAGTCCGGCGCACGCTGTTCCTCGGCGCGGTTTATCAGGGTCACGAGGCTGTCGGCGATGGAATGAATGGGTGCCAGGGAGTTGTTCAACTCGTGGCCCAGCACACGGATCAGCCGCTGCCAGGCCACGCGTTCCTCTTCGCGCAGAGGCTGGCTCAGGTCCGTAAGCACGAGCAAACGATGCAAACGTCCGTCCTGACGAAAAGACGTGCATCGCACTCCCCACCGGCTGCCCGTGCGGCCCGGGAAATCCAGCGGCATCGTCTGCGCCCTTCCGTCCGGAACAGCCAGGCAGGTGGCCAATCCGAGGCTGATCGCCGACTGTTCCCGCAGTTGCTCGACTGGATGGCCCAGGAGCAAGCCTCCGGCCGCGTTGGCCAGACTCAGCCGATCGTCCTGGTCGAACGTGAAGATTGCGACTTGGATTTGTCGCATCACCGCCTGCAACAAGGCTGCGGCTTCCAGGGAAACGCGCCGCTGCGACAGCAGCGTTTCGCCCAGGGTGTTGATTTCGTGAAGCACCTCGCCGAGCACGTCGTCCCGGCGCGCCTGCCGGGCGCGCAAGGAATAATCGCCTTCCCGGAGCGCGGCCAGCAGGTTGGAAAGGGTTTGAAAAGGAAAGACGATCCGCTGCCGCAGCACGGACAGGCACAGCAGGGTACATCCGACGATGAGCGTGCTCAGCGTCCATTGGACCTTGGGCGTATAATCGCCCAGCCAGAGGATCAGCAACGCCGTGAGGGTCCCCGGCAAACCGGCCAGCAGGGCCAGGAGCTGGATAGACCGGTCGTACGCAAGCCGGGGTCCACGCTGGAGCTGGTCCAGCGCCGCCTCGCGCCGGGGAGCGGGGTGGTCATAACCCATAATCCTGCAACCGGCGGTAGAAAGCGCTCCGGCTCAGTCCCAGCGCCTCCGCCGCCTGGCGGGCGCTGCCGCCGAACCGCGCGAGCGTCTTCTTGATCAGGTACCGCTCGACTTCCTCCAGGCTCATGTCGTCCAGCCGGGGCGCGGCGTCGCGCGTGGCCTGCAAGCCCAAGTCCCCCGGAGAAACGAGGCTCCCGCCAGCCATCAGGACGGCGCGTTCGACCACGTGTCCCAATTCCCGCACGTTGCCCGGCCACGGATGGTTCAACAAGGCTTCACCGGTGCGATCCTCGAAACCGGTCAGCTTTTTGCGGTATTTCTGGCTGTGCTGGACCAGAAAATATTCTGCCAGTGGGAGGATGTCGTCGCGCCGGTCACGCAAGGCGGGCAGGTGGATCTCGATGGTGTTAAGCCGAAAGAGCAGATCCTGCCGGAAGCGTCCGGCGGCGACTTCCGCCGTCAGGTCGGCGTTGGTGGCCGAGATCAGGCGGACGTTGGCCTGGCGGGTTTTGGAACTGCCCACCCGCTCAAATTCACCGGTCTCCACCATGCGCAGGAGCCGGTTCTGCTGCGCCATCGGGACGTTGGCGATCTCGTCGAGAAAAAGGGTTCCCTGGTCGGCCAGTTCGAAGCGCCCGACGCGGTCCGCTTTGGCGTCGGTGAACGCGCCTTTGACGTGCCCAAAAAATTCACTCTCAAATACGCCCTCGCTCAGGCCGCCCATGTTCACGCTGATAAAGGCCCGCTCCACGCGGTCGGAAGCCGCGTGGAGCGCCTGCGCAATGAGACTCTTGCCGGTGCCGTTCTCGCCGGTGATCAACACATTGGCGTCGGAAGGCCCCACCCGTTGGATCAACTCCAGGACAGGCCGCATCACCGCCGATCGCGCGACAAACTCGTGGCTTACCCGGGCAACCCCGCCCGCACCCCGTCCGCAATCGTCGCGCAGGGCATCGTTCTCCGCTTCCAGGTGCTGGTTGCGGCGTTGCGTGCGGGCGAGTTCGAGCTGGGTGCGGACGATGGCCAACACGCGTGGGTTGTCCCATGGCTTCTGGATGAAGTCGCCCGCCCCGCGCCGCATCGCTTCCACCGCCAGATCGATGGTGGCCCAGGCGGTCATCACGATCACCGGGGGCGCGCTCTCGAGCGCCTGAATGCGCGTCAGCAAGTCCAGTCCTTCCTGCCCCGACGTCGTGTCCCGGGTGTAGTTCAGGTCGAGGAACGCCAGCGCGTACTCCCGTTTTTGAAGGGCGGCGAACGCCTCGTCGGGGGAACTGAAAAGCTCCGTCGGATAGCCCTCGTTTTTCAGCAGCAGCCGCAAAGCCTCGCGGATGGCAGGCTGATCGTCGGCGATCAGGATGCGGTGCGTCGCGGCGGCGGGCGTCATGGAAGCGAGTCTAAAGAAGGTGCCGGGGGAAGTCGAACGGCAATTCCGGTTGCCGGAACCAGGACATCACCACAAACCTCACGCAGCCTTGACACCGCCGCCGGGCCGGGGTAGAAACTCCATCCGTGACCCCGCCCGGGGCTTCCAACCTTTTACCTGTTCGTCTCCATGCCTACTTCAGAAGTCATCCTCACCGAAAACATCCGCGGCCTCGGCGCTGAGGCGGACATCGTCAAGGTCAAGCGCGGTTACGCCCGCAATTTTCTGCTCCCGGCCGGCAAAGCCTACGAGGTGACGCCCGTCATGCTGCGCCGCATCAACCAGCTCAAGGCCAAACGCGCCGAGCGTGAGGGCAAGGAGCGCAACGACGCCGAGGAGATTGCCCGCCGCATCAACAAGATGACCTTGCAGATGACCCTGGAAACGGGTGCGACCGGCAAGGCATTCGGTTCGATCACCGTCAAGGACCTCGAAGACTCGCTCAAGAAGGAATTGGGTGAAAAGGTGACCATCGAGCGTCATGCCATCCAGCTCGAAAAGCCGATCAAGGATACGGGCATGCACGAGGTGCCAGTCAAGCTCCACCCCGACGTCACGGCGACTCTCAAGGTCAATGTGAAGTCCGCCAGCGAACCCGCTCCTGCGGAAGCGGCACCCGCCGCAACGGGTCCCGTGACCGAGAAGAAGAGCGCAGTCAAGAAGAAGTAGCACCGCAATGCCTTCCGACTCGCCGGCGTCCTCGAACACGGAGCGGCTCCCAGGCAGAGCGGGCTCCAAGGACCGGAAGGGTCAGAGTAAAAACGGGAGTTATTCACAGAGTAGTTCACCGGATATTCACAGGTCTTTGCCGAACAGCCTGGAGGCTGAGCAAGGGGTCCTGGGGTCCATGTTGATCTCGCCGTCCGACGTGATCGGCGAGTGCGTGGAGCGCATCAACGAGAAGGCGTTTTACCTTCCGGCGCACCAGACAATTTACTCTTTGTTGGTCGAATTCTGGACCAACAACACGCCGGCGGATTTCATCATCCTGACGCAGGCATTGCGAGACAGAAATTTGCTGGACGCCGTGGGCGGACCCGCGTTTATCACGCACTTGTTCACCTTCACGCCGACAGCGGCGAATGCGTCGTACTACATCGACATTGTCCGCGAGAAGTTCATCTTGCGGCAAATCATCAGCACCTGCACGGAGTGTGCCAGCCGCGCCTACGACGAACAAGGCGAGGTCCCCACCCTGCTTGACGACGTCGAGCGCGAAGTGCTGGCTATCGGCCAGAGCCGTTTCCGAGATTCCATTCCCGACATCAAGGATCAGGTCATGGAAGCCATTGAGACGATCGAGAAGCTCTACGAGCGCCGTGGAGCCCTCACTGGTCTGCCCACCGGGTTCAAGAAACTCGACCAGATGACCAGTGGCTTACACGCCGCCGAGATGATCGTCATCGCCGCTCGCCCGAGCATGGGCAAGACCGCCTTCGCGATGAACATCGCCGAGCACGTCGCACTCGAGGCGAAACACCCGGTGGCGATCTTCAGTCTGGAAATGAGCAGCCAACAGCTCGTGCAGCGTTTGCTGTGCTCGCGTGCCCGCGTCAATCTGCAAAAGGTGCGCGATGGTTTTCTGAGCGAGCGCGATTTTCCTAATCTTACCCAAGCCGCCAGTAAGCTGGCCGAGAGCAAGATCTTCATCGACGACACGGCGGGCTTGAGTATCCTCGAGCTGCGAGCCAAGGCTCGCCGATTCAAGCAGATGCACGACATTCAGCTGATCGTGATCGACTACCTGCAGCTGCTCAAGTCCACCAGCCGCCGGGCACAGGATAACCGTCAGCTCGAAATCGCGGAGATCAGCTCCGGGGTCAAAGCACTGGCGAAGGAACTCAAACTCCCGATTATTGTACTGGCGCAACTCAACCGTAAAGCCGAAGACCGTACCGGAGGAAAGCCCCGCTTGAGCGACCTCCGTGAGTCGGGGAGCATCGAGCAGGACGCCGACGTGGTGGGTTTGCTAGTGCGCTCGGAGTACTACGCCGAGGACGAAGAAGCTCGCGAGGAGGTGCGCGGCGAAGCGGAGCTGATCATCGCCAAGCAGCGTAACGGACCGGTCGGCGAAGTCCTGTTGACTTTCCTCAAGGAATTTACCCGCTTTGAGGACCGAGCCGACGTGCCGAAGGAAGCGTAAGGTTCAAGCTTTCGCAGCGTACTGGTGCCGGATGTCCTGCGCGGCTTCGGCGTACACCGCATCCTCGGCGATGTTGACGGCATGATCGCCGATGCGCTCGATGCTGCGGGCGATGAAGATCATGTCCAGGTAGCTCTTGATCTGCTCGGGGTCTTTCTGGGCGAACTCGGTGAACTGCTGGTTCACCTCGGCGTTTGCCTGATCCAATTGGCGATCCCTCGGCTTGATCGTCATGGCCAGGTCAAGGTCGCCGTCCGTGAACGCCCGGAGGCTATCCTTGAGCATCCCGGTGACCTCGGTCGTCATGCGTTCTAGCAGGTGGGCTTCCGCTAGGGAGACGTTCTGGTTCAGTTTACGGGCGCGCCGGGCGATGCTGGTCGCCTGGTCGGCCACTCGCTCCAGGTTTGCACTCAACTTCATCGTCGCGATCACCGCCCGCAGGTCGCCGGCCACCGGTTGAAAACGCATCAGGATCTCGATCCCGTCCTTGTCCACTTGCTTTTCGAGCAGGTCCACCTCTTCGTCGTCGGCGATGACGACGTTGCAAAGCTCGCTGTTGCGTTCGAACAACCCGCTGAAAGCCCGCGCCAGGCTGCGCTCGGTCAGACTGGCCATCATGAGCGCGTTGTTGCGCAGGGTGGACAAAGCCTCGTCAAAGGAGCCGAGAATATGGACGTTGGCGGAGTCGGGCGGCATATGGGATTGGTTGGTAGCTTGTCTTCATCGTCGGCGGGATGGTGTCAACTTGCCAACCCGTTTTCACGTGTGACAAAAACGTTACACATTCCGCCGGGGACAGGTCGCAACCCCGGTGGCATCCTGCGCTCGCAGGCCGGTTTACGGCTTGGCACAGTCATCGCCGGTAGTAATAAACCCTGACTTATGAAACGACACTCCTTGCTCGCTTTAACCCTCGTCGCCGTCGGCACGACTCTCTCCGTCGTCCCTTGCATGCACGCAACCGACCTCACGGGCGTCGGCGCGACTTTCCCGCAACCTATCTATACCAAGTGGTTCTCGGAATATAAAAAGGTCGATGCCTCCGCGTCTTTCAACTACGTGGGCAACGGCTCGGGCGCCGGCAAAAATGCCATCATCGGCACCAAGGATGATAAAGGCCAATCCACCTCATCCGTGGACTTCGGCGCGTCCGACGGCCCCATGAGCGACGAGGAACTCGCCAAGGCTTCCTCAAAGATTCTTCATATCCCTACCGTAGCCGGAGCAGTGGCTTTGACCTACAACCTGCCGACGGTCAAGAGCCTCAAGCTTGACGGTCCCACCTTGGCCGACATCTACCTGGGCACCATCAAAAAGTGGAACGATCCGGCCATCGCCAAGCAGAACAGCGGCGTCAAGCTGCCCGATATCGCCATCGCCGTGGTGCATCGCGCGGAAGGTTCCGGCACCAGCTACATCTTCACGGATTACCTCAGCACGGTCAGCCCCGACTGGAAGAGCAAAGTCGGTAAGAACACGACCCTGAACTGGCCCACGGGTGTAGGTGCCAAGGGCAGTGACGGCGTGGCGGGCATCGTCCAGAAGGCCGTGGGTTCCATCGGTTACGTCGAGTTGATCTACGCGCTCCAAAACAAGATGCTCGTGGCGGAAATCAAGAATGCGGAAGGCGTTTACCTCCAGCCCACGCTTGAAGGCGTGACCTCAGCCATGAGCACGGCGACCATCCCGGAAGATTTCCGTTTCTCGATGGTCAACGCTCCCGGCAAGGATTCTTATCCTATCTCCGGAGCGACGTGGCTCCTCGTGAACGAGCAGCAAAAAGATGCTGCCAAGGGCAAAGCGTTGGTCGGTTTCCTGAAGTGGATGATCACCGAAGGCGAGAAGCAGGCCAAGGCATTGGACTACGCTCCCCTGCCCGAAGAAGTGCAGAAGCGTGTGCTTGATCGCATCAACTCGATCAAATCCTGATCTGCAATCGCCAAGGCCTTTCGTTCCAAGTTTTGGCGCGGCGCTTCAAGGACTTCCTTCATCGCTGCCGCGCCAAGATTCCAGACCCTGTCTCTGATCCATTATCTCTCCGGACATGCCCGCCCTCGCCACCTTGGAATCGCCACCTGTCGTCACGGCTACCCAGCGCATGAAGCCGGTTAGTCAGGTCAGCGAGTGGATCTTTCGCGGCTTGTGTCTGTTTATGGCGTCCGTCGTTTTGGTGCTCGTGGCCCTGGTCGGTTACCAACTCTGGAAAGGAGCCGGCAGCACGTTTCATAAATTCGGGGCAGGCTTCCTCACCAAGAGCAATTGGGATCCTAACGCGGAAGACTTCGGTGCCCTGCCGTTCATCTATGGCACGCTGGTCACTTCCATTCTTGGTTTGCTGATCGCAACCCCGCTGGCGGTGGCCACGGCCGTGTTCCTGACGGAGTTGGCTCCTAACTGGATACGGCAGCCGCTTGTTTTTCTGATCGAGATGCTTGCGGCGATCCCGAGCGTCATCCTTGGACTGTGGGCAATTTTTGTGCTCCTTCCCATTCTGAACGAGAACGTGTTCCCTTTCTTGAACGACACGCTTGGCAATTTTCTACCGTTCTTCTCCGGCGTATCCATTGGTGGATACTCGATCCTGGCGGGCGCATTGATCATCTCCATCATGGTGCTGCCCATCATCACCAGTGTGTCTCGTGAAATCCTGCGCTCCGTCCCGGATCTCCAGCGGGAAGCGGCCTATGGATTGGGTGCGACTCGCTGGGAGGTCACGCGCATCGCGGTGCTTTCTTACGCCAAGAAGGGCATCTTCGGTGCCATGATCCTCGGCTTGGGGCGCGCCCTAGGCGAAACCATGGCCGTCACCATGGTCATCGGTAACGCGAACCAGATCCTTCCTTCTCTCTTCGCGCCCGGCAACACTTTGGCGAGCGTGATCGCCAGCCAGTTCAGCGAGGCCTCCGGCGACACCTACCGCAACGCGCTCATCGCTGTCGCATTGGTGCTATTCGGCATCACCTTGATCATCAATCTTTGTGCGCGTCTGCTTCTGAAGTTCGGCACCACGGACGTCGGCGCGGTGTAGGACAACTCTTTTCTTAACGCCATGTCTTCCGCCACGACCGTCATTTCCTCCCCTTCACCCGCACCGACCCGGCAAACGGGTCCGAGCGGCTTGCGGATCGGCCAAGTGTCCGAGGGACTGCGGCGCTGGCGCAAGGCCAAGAGCGCGTTCGTCTCAGGCCTGTGCCTGATCTGCGGGATCATCGTCGTCACGCCGCTCGCGCTTGTTTTTGCCTACCTCGTCATCAAGGGCGCGGGCTCAATCAACCTGGATTTCTTCACCAAGCTGCCGGTCCCTCACGGCGAAGTCGGCGGTGGGGTGGTCCATGCCATTCTGGGCAGCTTTATCCTCGTCGTGTTGGCGGCCCTCGTCGGCCTTCCGACCGGTATCTTCGGCGCATTGTACCTCACGGAGTACGCCGGCCAGCGGTTCGCGTCGATCGTTCGCTTCTGCGCCGATCTGCTCAACGGCGTACCTTCCATCGTGTGGGGCATCGTGGCGTACGCGATTTTGGTGCTGCCGGGCGGTTCGCCCTTTTCCGTTGGGCGCTACTCCGCGGTGGCAGGTGTTCTGGCCCTGGCGTTCATCATGATCCCGCTCGTCTTGCGCACGACCGAGGAAGTTCTGCTTCTGGTGCCCGGCGGTTACCGTGAAGCGGCTCTCGCGCTCGGCATCGCCAAATGGAAGATCAGCCTCAACATCGTCCTGAAAACGGCTTCCAAGGGGATCCTCACCGGTGCGTTGCTCGCGGTGGCGCGCGTCTCCGGCGAGACCGCTCCCTTGCTCTTCACGGCACTCGGCAACAGTGGGTTCAGTCACAGCCTCAAGGACCCGATGGCTGCCTTGCCGCTACAGATTTACACCTACGCCATTTCTCCGTACGCCGACGAGAACCGCCAGGCGTGGGCGGCGGCGCTCGTGCTGCTTCTCCTCGTACTCACCCTTAACGTTGGTCTGCGTTACCTGACCCGCGAACGCGGCATCGGTAAACCGGGCAAGAAGAACGCGGAACCATCCCCGGCCGGTGCCGCCACAACGGCTCTGACGGGTGGTGCCGCCGCTTCTTCGCAAGCTTGATCTCTCACCTGGAACCAGCCATGCCTTCTGATAATCCTGCTCCCATCCTTCCCGGCAAGGTTGCTCCCGCTCCCGCCGCTGTGACTTACGTGAACTCTCCACAAAATCCTGCCCCTCCACCGGTAGCGTCGGCAACCTCCGTCACGGCGGTGGACGCGCAGATGGTAAACATCTTCTACGGAACGAAACACGCCGTCATTGATGCCACCTTGCAAATTCCTTCGCGCTCGGTCACGGCGATCATCGGGCCAAGCGGCTGCGGCAAATCCACGTTTCTGCGTTGCCTGAACCGGATGCACGAACTGATTCCAGCCGCCCGCATGACGGGCAAAATCCTGCTCAACGGCGACGATTTGTACGCTTCGAAGATCGATCCCACCGTGGTTCGCCGACGAGTGGGCATGGTCTTCCAAAAGTCCAACCCGTTCCCGACGATGAGCATCGGCGACAACGTGACGGTCGGTTTACGGCTCAACGGCATCCGCGACCGTGCCTTTCTGCGCGAGCGCACGGAGGATGCCTTGCGCAAAGCTGCGCTCTGGGAAGAGGTCAAAAACGACCTCGGCAAGCCCGGCATCAGTCTTTCGGGTGGACAGCAGCAGCGTCTCTGCATCGCCCGAGCGATCGCCGTGCAGCCGGAGGTCCTGCTCATGGACGAGCCCACCTCGGCGCTCGATCCCATCGCCACGGCCAAGGTCGAAGAACTGATGGTAGAACTGAAGCGCAACTTCACGATCGTGATCGTCACGCACTCCATGCAACAGGCGACCCGCGTGGCCGATCAAACCGCCTTCTTCTACCTGGGCAAACTCATCGAGTTTGCGCCGACGCGCGCCTTGTTCAACAACCCGCGCGAGAAACAGACCGAGGCGTACATCACCGGCCGGTTTGGTTGAGGGCGGATTCTGGGTAGGCGGTTGCCGGACCATTCGGCGACTGCCTCAACGTGTGGAAGGTGGTAAGCCATCTCTATGGTCGTCCAGCAACCTATCTCGCGGGCACCAATCATCAACGATTCGGTCCTCTACCCGTGGAGTGACGGCAAGCCGATGGCGGAGAATACCTTGCAATGGGAATGGATCGTCCTCGTCAAAAACGGCCTGGATGCCTTGTTTGCGGATCATCCGGACGGTTTTCATCGCGAGCGACCTCTTGTGGTACCCGGTCGAAGGTAAACCGAAGATCTGCACCGCACCGAACGTGATGGTGGTCTTCGGCTGTCCGAAGGGCAACCGCGGGTCTTACCTCCAATGGAAGGAAGACGGACTGCCGTTCCAGGTGGTTTTCGAGATTCTGTCCCCGGGTAACCGCGGGGCGGAAATGGTGCGGAAGTTCGATTTCTATCACCGGCACGGTGTGATGGAATATTACATTTACGACCCGGGCGATCTGGTGGACGAGCCGCATAGAACTGACTTGTCCGGGTGGCACCGCGAATCCACCACCGAGGAATTTTCGGAGATCGACAAGATGGATGGATGGCGCAGCCCTCGTCTTGGAATCACCTTCCGCCACGATCCCGACGGGGTGATGGAATTATTCGGTCCGGATGGTAAACGCTTCGAGTCTTACTACGAGTTGACCAGACGGGTTCAGCAGTCCGGTCTTGTGGCGGAGCAGAACGCTCAGCGTGCCGAGCGTCTCACCGCGCAACTGCGTGCCGCCGGGATTGAACCGGACGACGTGGGCTAGGCGATCCGTGTCAGCAGGTAAGCCGGCAGATCAACGATCTTGATCCGCTCCTGCTTCATGCTGTCGCGATGCCGGAGCGTGACCGTATCCTTAAGTTCATCGCCCCGTTCACCGAGGGTTTCGAAATCGACGGTGACACCAAAAGGCGTTCCGACTTCGTCCTGTCGGCGGTAACGGCGGCCAATCGCGCCGGATTCATCGTAAACCACGTTCATGTGTGGCTTGAGCAAGGCTGCCACCGAACGGGCCTTCTCCACTAATTCGGGCTTGTTCTTGAGCAAGGGGAACACGCCGCACTTCACCGGTGCCATCCGCGGATGAAAGTGAAGCACGATCCGTGTTTCATTTTTGCCCTTCTCGTCGGTTACCGTTTCCTCGTCGTAGGCCGCGCACAATAAGGCCAACACGGTGCGATCCACGCCGGCACTCGGCTCGACGACGTGCGGGATGAACTTTTCCTTGGTTTCCTCGTCAAAATACTCCAGGGGTTTGCCGCTGTGTTCCTGGTGCTGCCGGAGATCGTAGTCACCCCGGTAAGCAACTCCCTCCAGCTCCTGGGTGCCGAAGGGAAATCTGTACTCGATGTCGAAGGTTCCCTTGGAGTAATGGGCACGCTCGTCGGCGGGCACATCGAGCACCTTGAGGTTCTCTCGCAACAAACCAATCTCTTCGTAGAACCGCAATCTTTCCTCCAACCAGTAGTTGAGCAGATCCATACCCTGTTCCGGCCGGCAGAAGTATTCCAGTTCCATCTGCTCGAACTCACGGGAGCGGAACGTGAAATTACGAGGGTTGATCTCGTTGCGAAACGCCTTGCCGATCTGCGCGATGCCGAACGGCAGTTTCTTGCGCGCGGTGTCGAGCACGTTCTTGAACTGCACGAAGATCGCCTGCGCCGTTTCGGGACGCAGGTAGGCGATCGAGCTTTCGTCCTCCGTCGCGCCGACGTACGTCTTGAACATCAGATTGAACGCGCGCGGCTCAGTTAGCAGACTGCCATTTTCCGGATTAAACCGGTAGCTTCCTTCTACAATCTCAGAGTGTTCGCCATGAAGTTCAATTCCTTCGGGCGTTTGGCCCGCAAGATGAAGCGGCCCCTGAGCATAGAATTGACGCGCGATTTTGCGTGCTCGCTCAACATTCTCCCCTTTTTTTGTAAGCACAGCGTAGGGGGTTTCTACCTCTTGCCAGTTCACAGGAGATCTTGCTCCAGTGTAACGGTAAACAACCCCACTCTGCGGCTCGATCTGGTCCGCGCGAAAGCGTTTTTTCGTGAGCAGGCAGTCCGCCATCGGGTCGCTGAAGGTTCCCTCGTGTCCACTGGCCTGCCAAACTTTGCGGTTCATGAGAATTGAACCATCCAAGCCAACCACATCGTCACGGTCGCGGGTCATCCGACGCCACCAGAAATCCTTCAGGTTGCGCTTCAATTCGACTCCTAGCGGACCGTAGTCCCAGCAGCCGTTCAATCCCCCGTAAATCTCGCTCGATTGAAAGACGAAGCCGCGCCGCTTGCACAAGCTCACGATCTTTTCCATGCGTTCCGCGTCGGTCTTGGTGTGCTGCTGTGACATATGCTTTGCTCCCACGTTTAAAAAAGAAATACCCTGCCTCCCCAAAAACGGGAAGGCAGGGTAAACGGAACCGGCTTGGCCGGCAAATGGGACTTTGAATCCGCTTAACGCCGGCCGCCGCGGGCCAGCGACAGGTAATAGAGCACGTTGGCGAGAGAAGCGAGGAAAGCTGCCACGTACGTCATCGCCGCCGCGTTGAGCACTTTGCTCACCGCTACCGCTTCACTCTGGGTACGGATAATTCCCAATTCAGGCAAGATCGCCTTGGCCCGGGCCGACGCGTCAAATTCCACCGGCAGGGTAATCAGATTGAACAGCATCACCACGCTCGCAAGCACTGCCATCACCATGTAACCGGTATGGGGGGCAAGAATACCCATGAACATGAACAGGAATGGGAGCATGAACAGCGAACTGCTGAACTGCGTCAAGCCCACGGCGGCTGACCTCAGTTGCAGGAATACGTAAGACTGCTGGTGCTGAATGGCATGACCGCACTCGTGAGCGGCGATGCCGACCGCCGCCGTCGAGTTGCTGCGGTACACGTCGGACGAGAGGACGAGTTCCTTGTTGAGCGGATTGTAGTGGTCGCCCATCATGCCGTCGGACTCGCGGACGCTGACATCGGAGATCCCGCGCGAGCGCAGGATGACCTGGGCTGTTTCCGCGCCGGTGTAGCCGCTGGAAGTTGGTACTTTGCTGTACTTGGCGATGCGTCCTTTTACAAAAAGGGTCGCCACGCCAGAAATTGCGAAGCTGAAAATAATGAGGAGTAGAAACATGTTTTATTGTGCCGTCTCACGGCATCTTGGTTCCTAAACATAGACCATATTACCGGTCTTTTGTTCATCAAACCGGCGAGGCGGCAGTCGGTTTTTTGGCCTGTTCCCACAAAACGTCGAGTTCTTCGAAAGAGGCGTCTTCCCAGCGGCGACCGGCGGCTTTGAGAGCGGTTTCGATGTGTTGGAAGCGGCGCACAAACTTATCCGTGGCCCGCTGCAAGATGTCCTCGGCCTCCAGCTTGTGCCAGCGTGCCAGATTGACCGTGGCAAAGAGCAGGTCACCGATCTCGTCGGCAACCGCTTCGGCGTTGTGGCCGGGTCCATCGCCGGTCTCTGCTTCGACTTCCGCGATCTCCTCACGCACCTTCGACACCACACCGGCTACATCCGGCCAGTCAAAGCCCACTCTCGCGGCTTTCTCCTGCGCCTTTTGGGCACGCATCAGCGCGGGCAAAGAATCCATCAATCCGGCCATCACCGCGTGGTCCGCGCCGCCCTTTTCCTCGCGTTTGATCCGGTCCCAGCGTTGCAGGACCGCCTTGCTGTCAGCCAGCTTGCCGTCCCCGAAGACATGGGGATGCCGGCGGATCATCTTGTCACCCACGCGGCGGGCGACCTCGTCGAAATCGAAAGTCCCCCTTTCGGAGCCGATCTGCGCGTGCATCACCACGTGCAGAAGCAAATCGCCTAACTCTTCGCTGAGGTTGGCATCATCACGGTGATCAATGGCAGCTATAACCTCGTACGCTTCTTCAACGAGCGCCGCGCGCAAAGACGCGTGGGTCTGCTCCCGGTCCCAAGGGCAGCCATCCGGTGCCCGCAGGCCAGCGACAATGGCGCGCAGGCGCTCGACCGGTTCCGTCGGGAGGTCACTGATCTTCATGCAAAAGGGCGGTCGGCAGGAGCGAAGGCAAAGACCTTAGCTGCTGCCACGTTCCTTGCGCAAAAGCGACACCCGCGCCCGCTCCAGAGCAGCGCGCTCACTGTGGGTGAGACTGGCCAGACCGTGTTTGCTGATCTTATCCAGCAAAGGATCGATGGAGTCATGCAGTTCACCGCTGCTGCCATAAGCGCTGCTCGACCGGGAGGGAGAGGCGTTGGTTGACACCGTCGTCGGGCCACTTTCCACCAAACGGCGCGGCTTGAGTCGCGGCTTGATCCCGGACGGGCCGCCTTTGCGAGGAAAGCTCTGCCGGATAGTACTCAGGAAAGCCAACCCCCCGCCGGCACCCGCATAGCGCGCGCCGAAATACGCCACCAGCATGCTGGCCACGAACACCAGCAACGGCGCCGGGCTGCTCACTCGCGCCAACGAAGCAAAATACAACAGGTGGAAAATTACCAGGACAAGCGCGACCCACTTGGTGATCAGACTGAAGAAAATCTGGACGTTGGGATAAATGACCGCGAAAGCGATGAAGATTCCAAAATCGACCGCAAAGCTGCCGGCATAACTCAAGTCAGTGTGTGTCGCCGCGCTTGCCAGCAGAAGCGTGAACGGGGCGACGAGGATCAGTATCCCGTAGAGGATAAGAAACATGCGCCGGCCCAGAAACCGCTCGGTCTCCCACCCGAACCAGAAAAGCATCAGCATTCCGAACAGGAAGTTGATGCTCAAATCATGGACAAACGCGTACGTCAACAGCTGCCAGTAGGCGAAATGATGGACGACCTGATCGGTCGAGAACATGAGCGGGCCGACGATGCTGGCGTGCGGGGCCGCAATCTGGAGGAGTGTCGTGACCAACAACGCCGCCACGTGTCCAGCCACCAAAAGATGGGTGGCATGGATCGGGTACCCCCTGAACCAAGTCAGGGGTTGATAATCCTCGTCTGGACGCTCGTAACCAGTCATCGTGCGGGAAAAGCCACCCTAAAGGATTCACTACCTAATCACAAGAGGAAGGTGCGACGAAAACTGCTTTCCCTATAGGGGAAAATCATTCGCGGGACGAAAGCGGTGCAGAAATGCTTTCCAGAGATTGTCCCTCGGCTTTGACGCCGATGAGGATTTCCACCACGGCGGCCCCCACCATCAGGGAGCCACCCAGGACGTAGCCCCAGAACAAAGCGGTGCGGGAACCGGTGGCAATCAGAAGGCCAAACAGCCAGGGAGCACCAACTCCGCCCACCAGGGTGCCAACCGCGTAGAAGATGGCGATGGCCAGCGCGCGGATCTCCAGCGGGAAGATCTCGCTCACGGTGAGGTAAGCCGCACTCGCCGCCGAGGACGCCACGAAAAAGATCGCGATCCAGGCCACGGTTTGCGTGGTGGCCGTCAGCATCCCGTGGCTGAACATCCAGCCGCTGACCGCGAGCAAAATTCCCGAGAGCGCGTAGGTGCCCGCGATCATCGGCTTGCGGCCCACCGTGTCGAAGAGCTTGCCGAGCACGATCGGACCGAGCGCGTTACCCAGAGCGAAGGCCAAGAGGTAGGCGCTCGCCTTGCTGGGCGGCACGCCGTAGAACTTTTCCAGCACCAGCGTATAGGTAAAGAAGATCGCGTTGTAGAAGAACGCCTGAGCGATCATCAGCGCCAAGCCCAGCAAGCTGCTGCGGCGATGCTGATGGACGATGGCATCCCAAATCTCGATCCACGGGGTGTGTTCACGCACACGGATCCGGGTTTTTGGACCTGCGGGTCTGGGCAGGCTTTCCGGGTGAGCTGTGACCTTCTTTTCGACGTCGGAAATCGTCTTCTCGGCTTCCTCTTTGCGCCCGTGGATCATCAACCAGCGAGGGCTTTCCGGCACCCAATGCCGGAAGAACAGCACCACCAACCCGAGGACCGCACCGATGCCGAAGGCAAAGCGCCACCCGAGCCACACCGGAAACCTTTGCGGATCGAGCAACACGTAGGTCGCCACGGCTCCCAACGCCGCGCCGATCCAGTACGTGGAGTTGATGATCAGGTCCGCCCGCCCGCGGACCCGCGCCGGGATCAGCTCGTCCACGGCGGAATTGATCGCTGCGTACTCACCGCCGATCCCCGCCCCCGTCAAAGCGCGAAAGATCGCGTAGCTCCAAAAGTTCCACGCGAACGCCGACAATGCCGTGCCGGTCAGGTAAACGATCAGAGTGACGTAGAAGAGCTTCTTTCGCCCCATGCGATCGGTGCCGTAACCGAAAATCAACGCACCCAGGACCGCGCCCGCCAGATATAAAGTCGCGCTCGAAGTAACCTGGGTGATGCTGAGACCCAGAGCGCGGGGATCCACCAGAATGCCACCCAAGGCTCCGGCAAGGGTAACTTCCAAGCCATCGAGGATCCAGGTTACACCGAGAGCACTGACAATCAACCAGTGCCAGCCACTCCAGGGCAGCCGGTCTAGACGCGCTGGCACATCCGTCTCGAGCCATTCTCCCTCGTTCATGGTTTCTCTGTAGAAGTTCGCCAACAGAAAACCGGTGGCTTCATCACTTCGAGCTAATGAAGACCACCGGCGTGTTTGACCGCAGATTGAACGACTCCCTATCGGATGCCGGGATTGCCCGTTCCCTCACGGTGACGGCGCTTCAAGTGCAGCTGCGCCATCGACCGGGATATGGCGGCCTCCGCCATCGCTTGCTCTTCAGACGGCAAGTTCTTGTCTGCCAAAGCGGCTTTAGCACGATCGATGGCCGCCTGCGCAACGTCTTCGTCCACTTCATTCTCAGTCAACGCCGAGTCGGTGAGGATGGAAACCCGGTCAGGCAACACCTCGGCAAAGCCTCCGCCGGTCGCCAAGCGAGTTTCCTGGCCGCCACGAAGGATTTTCAACTCACCGGGCTTCAACTGGGTCATCAGCGGCGCGTGCATGGGCAGGATGCCCAGTTCGCCGTCGATCCCCGGGATGGTAACCATGTCCACATCCTCCGAAAACGTCTTCGCTTCGGGAGTGACAATTTCAAGTCGGATCGTTGCCATGCGATTGCGGTAGAGTTACCCCGTCGATCACTTGTTGGCGTTCTTTAGCGAATCGATGCCGCCCTTCATGTAGAAGTCTGATTCGGAGACGTCATCGTGTTTGCCGTCGAGAATTTCCTTGAAGCCCTGGATGGTGTCCTTCAGCGAGACGTAAACCCCGGGAATACCGGTGAAAATTTCGCCGACATGAAAGGGCTGGCTGAGGAAACGCTGGATCTTGCGGGCGCGGAACACCGTCAGTTTGTCTTCCGGGCTGAGTTCATCCATACCCAGGATGGCGATGATGTCCTGCAAGTCCTTGTAGCGTTGCAGCACACGCTGCACGCCACGCGCGACCGCGTAGTGCTCTTCACCCACCACGTCGGGTGCGAGCGCCTTGGAGGTAGAAGCTAGGGGATCAACGGCAGGATAGATACCCAACTCGGCAATGGAACGCTCCAGCACGATCGTCGAATCCAAGTGGGCGAACGTGTTGGCCGGAGCCGGGTCGGTCAGATCGTCCGCCGGCACGTACACCGCCTGGAAGCTCGTGACGGAGCCCTTGGTGGTGGAGGTAATCCGCTCCTGCAAATCGCCCATCTCGGCAGCCAGCGTCGGCTGGTAACCGACCGCAGACGGCGTGCGACCAAGCAAGGCACTCACCTCGGCACCGGCCTGGCTGAAACGAAAGATGTTGTCGATGAAGAGGAGTACGTCCTGGTTCTTCTCGTCACGGAAGTATTCCGCCATCGAGAGGGCAGAAAGCGCGACGCGGAGACGGGCGCCGGGAGGCTCGTTCATCTGGCCGTAAACCAGCGCGACCTTGGATTTCGAAAGATCCTTTTGGTCGATGACGCCGGACTCACTCATCTCATTGTAGAGATCGTTGCCCTCGCGGGTCCGCTCACCAACCCCGGCGAACACGGAGTAGCCGCCGTGACCCTTGGCGATGTTGTTGATCAACTCCATGATGACGACGGTCTTGCCGACGCCCGCACCACCAAAAGCTCCAACCTTGCCACCCTTGGTAAAGGGACAGATCAGGTCAATGACCTTGATACCGGTTTCCAGCACCGTGGCTTTCGTATCCTGGTCGATCAGCGAGGGAGCCTTGCGGTGGATCGGGTAACGCTTGGTCGCGTTGACCGGTCCGCGGTTATCGACGGGATCGCCGGTCACGTTGAAGACGCGGCCCAGCACTTCCTCGCCCACGGGAACCGAGATCGGGGCACCGGTATTACTCACGGTGGTACCGCGTTTCAAACCTTCCGTCGTGCTCATGGCAATCGCCCGGACCAAACCGCCGCCCAGGTGCTGCTGCACCTCCAAGGTCAGCTTGGCGGCGACGCCGTTGACGTCGAACTCGATTTCGAGCGCGTCATAGATTTTCGGCAGATCGCCGCTCCCGGAAAAATCCACGTCCAGGACGGGACCGATGATCGACACGATGGTGCCTGTGTGGTGCGCGGTTACTGTTTCCATAGGAGGATTGAGGATCTAAGAAATTAGGTTCGGGTACTGCAAAAAGGCGTTAGCTCATGGCCAACTGCGCCGTGGTAATCTCGAGCAACTCGGTGGTGATCGCCGCCTGCCGGACCTTGTTGTACTCCAGGGTAAGATCCTTGATCAGCGTCTTGGCGTTGTCAGTGGCATTCTTCATGGCCACCATCCGGGCGCTGTGCTCGCTAGCGCGGGCGTTCAGCACCATCTGGAAGACCTGAAAATGCACGTACTCGGGCAGAATGGCGTCGAGCACCGAAGTCGCATCGGGTTCGAAGATGTAGCCGTACTGATTGCTTGGGTCCATCGACGGGTTGACCGACGCCGGCTCGCTCCCGGTCGGTAAGCTGGCCGGGCTGATCGGCAGCAAGGTCTGAATGGTCGGTTGCTGGTTGAGCGTGTTGACGAATCGGCTGTAAACCACGTTCACTTTGTCAACCTCGCCGGAAAGGAACTTCTCCAGAGCAAAGCGCGAGATCTGGCGGGTCTCCTGCAGGGTGGCGGCATCCTTCACCACGAAATCGGCCACCAGATGCCGCTTGGTGCGTGCGAGATATTGCACCGCTTTACGACCGGTGGCGATGAAATCAGTGGTCTCCCGGTTCAAATTGCCAGCCTCACGGAAGAGGTTGGTATTCAGCGCGCCGCACAAACCCTTGTCCGTGCTGATAAGAATGGTCAGTTCTTTCTTTACGGGCCGCTCAGCCAGCAAAGGGTGGCTATCTTGCTCCACCCGCTCGCGCAACGAAACGAGCACGCGCGTGAGGACCGTTGCGTACTCACGACCGGCGGTGGCAGCTTGTTGCGCCTTACGCATTTTTGCCGCCGACACCGTCTGCATAGCGCGGGTGATCTGCTGAGTGTTCTTCACCGACTTGATGCGCCGGCGGATGTCACGGGTGTTTGCCACGGGGAAAGGAAGGGATACGAAGCTGAAGCTTAGCGGAACGTGCTCTTGAACTCTTCCACGGCCGACCGGAGCACCGGTTCGGTTTCTTTATCGACGGTCTTCTTGTCACGGAGCAACTGGAGAACGTCCGCCTTACGCGTCGTCAAGTACTCCTGGAGTTTCTTCTGGAAGTCTTTGACCCGATCCACCGGCACGTCGTCCAACAAACCGTTCTTCATCGTCCAGAGCACGGCAACCTGCTCCTCGACCGGAATCGGGCTGTACTGGTTCTGCTTGAACAATTCGACCACGCGCTGGCCGCGCTCGAGCTTGGCTTTGGTGTTCGCGTCGAGGTCGCTGCCGAATTGCGCGAAAGCCGCCAACTCACGGTACTGCGCCAAATCCAGCTTGATGGAACCGGCCACCTGCTTGATCGCCTTGATCTGCGCGGCAGACCCTACCCGGCTCACGGAGAGACCGACCGAGATCGCCGGGCGCACGCCCTGGTAGAACAAATCGGTTTCCAGGTAGATCTGACCGTCCGTGATCGAGATGACGTTCGTCGGGATGTACGCCGACACGTCGCCGGCCTGTGTCTCGATGATGGGCAGAGCCGTCAGCGAGCCGCCACCGAACTCTTCCTCCACACGAGCGGAACGTTCCAGCAAGCGCGAGTGCAAATAGAACACGTCGCCCGGGTAAGCCTCGCGGCCCGAGGGGCGCTTGAGCACCAGGGAAACCTGGCGGTACGCCACGGCGTGCTTGCTGAGATCGTCGTAAACGATCAACGCGTCCATGCCGTTATCCATGTACCACTCGCCCATCGCCGCACCGGCGAAGGGAGCGATGTACTGGTTGGCTGCCGTCTCCGAAGCGGGCGCGGAAACCACGGTGGTGTACTGCATGGCACCGGCGCTCTCCAAAATGGCGATGGCGCGCGCCACGTTGGCGTTCTTCTGCCCGATGGCGACGTAGATCGAATACATCGGCCGGAAATCCTTCGTGCCCGCCTTCTCGGCAGCCATGTTGATCTTTGCCTGGCTGATGATGGTATCCAAGGCGACCGTGCTCTTGCCGGTGGCGCGGTCGCCGATGATCAACTCGCGCTGACCGCGACCGATCGGGATCATCGCGTCGATGGGCATGATGCCGGTCTGCACCGGCTGACTGACGCTTTTGCGCTTGATGACGCCGGGGGCAATCTTTTCAACCGGGTAGCTCGTCTCGCTTTTGATCGGCCCTTTGCCGTCGATCGGCTGTCCGACGCCGTTGACCACGCGGCCCAACAGGCCCTTGCCTACGGGCACGGAGAGGAGCTTGCCGGTCGTACGAACCTCCGATCCTTCGACCACTCCCTCGTAGTTGCCCAACAAGATCGCGCCGACTTCATTTTCTTCCAGGTTGAGCGCTAGGCCGAGCACGCCGTTGGGGAACTCGATGGCCTCGTTGAGCATCACGTCGCTCAAACCTTCGATCTTGGCCACGCCGTCGCCGACCTCACGGACAATGCCGACGTTGCTCTTGGTCGTGGTGGTTTTCAGGCTGGCGATCTGCGTTTCGATGTCTTGGAGAATCGTGCTCATGGGCGTGCTGCAAAAAAGGATCGTTTGAGTGGAAAAAGGGCCGCCACCATCGGGCGGCTGATCAGAGTTTGTCGTTGAGGTTGGTGAGCCGCGTGCGAACGCTGCCATCCCACACGTCGCTGCCGAGCTTGATCCGCATGCCGCCGATCAACTCGGGGTTAACGGTGAACTCCGAGGTCAGATCCTGACCGTACTTCTGCTTGAGGTTGGAAAGGATCGACGTGCTCGTCTCTTCGCTCAAAGGAGTCGCGCTTTCCACGACCACGTGGTGCTTGGCAAGTTCCAGGCGCACGAGGCGCTGGTAGGTTTCCAGAGCCCCCATGTAGTGACGGGGCTTCTCCGCCAAGACAGATTGGACAACGGCGTTGACCTTGGCGCGGTCCAGCTTGTCGTCGGTCAAGCTCATGCGGAAGAGCTTGCGGGAAAGCTGGCGGGCTTCTTTGGTGATTTTCATGGCGGGTGGCGGGCGGGGGGTTCTATAAGGTTTGCGTACGAAAGTGCAAATCACGCAACCTGCCGCGAGGCTTCCTCACTCAAGCGTTGTTGATCCTCAGGCGTCAAAATCTTGCCGGTGACCTTGGCGGTCGTGTCGATGACCAACCGGCCCAGCTCCCGCTTGACCTCGTTGAGAACGCGGTCGTGTTCCAAGACGGTCGCTTCGTGAGCGCGCGCGACAATGCGCTCGGCCTCTGTAATAGCGTCCTGCTGGCGGCGTTGTGCGAGCGAATCACTGCTGGCGCGCGCTTCATTGATCAGTTTCTGCGCCTGGGCGTTGGCCTGGTCAAGCATCTCGCGGTATTTCGCTTCGGACTCGGTCAACTGCTGCTTGATCTTTTCCGCGTTGGCCTGCCCCTCGGCGATGCGGCGGCGGCGCTCCTCCAGCACATTGATGATCGGCTGAAACGCGTAAGTCTTCAGGATGAAAAATACCGCCGTGAAGGCGAGTAACTGCGCGAAGAAGGCCGGCCAGGAAACGCCGAAGCTGTGAAGGATTTCTTGCATAAGCCTGCTGCTGCTGAGTGCGAAAGTCGCGTTGGCAAGGGTCGGGGAAACCGACCCTGCCAATGCAAAAGGTTTTACTTGTAGAGGAAGAACACGATCAAGGCGTAAATGGCGATAGCTTCGGAGAGAGCCATGCCAATGATGCTGATCGTGAGGATGTTGCCGAACGCGCCCGGGTTGCGGCCCACGGCTTCGGCGGCCTTCGCACCGATCATGCCGACGCCAAGCGCGCCGCCGAGACCGGCGATGGCCAGGGCGATCGTCGGCCCGAGGCTCTTCACTTCGGGAGCGGCGGTCGTCACGGTGGCTTGGGCGAGGAGGAGGAAATCCATCATCATATTCAGGTTTCTTTAGGTGTGTCTGCTTTCTGCTTTGGTGTTACATCCCGCCGCCCACTCTCTTTGGATGGTCCCGGCGGGAAAATTCGTTGTCGCCAGCGCCTCAATGCGCCGCGGCCGGCCGGGCACCAGAGGCCGCGCCGTGAGTGCCGGCCTCCGCCTCAAGATGCGCATCATGCGCCGCGTGTTCGCCACCTTCGTGCGAGGTGGTCAACTGGATGTAAACCGCACAAAGCAAAGTGAAAACCAAAGCCTGGACGACGCCGACGAGCAGTTCCAGGAAGTAGAAAGGAATTGGAACCAAGATCGCCAGGATGATGGGAAACGGCGCGGGCAAGTTGTCGCCCAGGGTGGACATCGTGTGCATCAGGTTCTCGCCGGCGTAGATGTTGCCGAACAACCGCAACGAGAGGGACACCGGGCGGAAGGCGATGGACACGACTTCGATCAAGCCGACGAAGATGAAGATCGGCATCAGGCCATAGGCGAGCCAACCTTTTACGCCGCCTTTGGGGCCGAAGATGTGGCCGATGAACCCGCCGACGCCGAGTTCTTGAAAGCTCCAAAAGAGCCAGAAGACCGAGAAAACCAGTGCCATGCCGAGCGTCAGGTTCAGATCGGCGTTGGCGGGGCGCAACAGCGGCGCTTCCAGGTGCTTCAGCGAAAAGAAGGGGCCGCGTCCCTCGCCGAACCCGACGGTGCCGACACCCGGCAGCAGGCCGAACCAGTTGGAGACCAAGATGAAGATAAACAGCGTCGCCAGCAGCGGGAACACCTTGGCGACCATGTGACGGCCCACGATGCCCTCCACCATGTCGTAGAGCGCTTCCACGATCATTTCGAAGGCATTCTGCGTTCCCACCTTGCCGGGGACGAGTTCCATTTTACGGGTCGCCGACCGCGCCAGCCACAGGATGATCCCGGCAACCACGGCGGCAACGATGATAGAGTTGGTGAAAGCCTGACCGAACCAACCCATCGACTGTGTAGCGGGAAGGCGCTCGGCTTCTAGAGGGATCTGGGCCAGAAAGCTTGTCATGACGGCAGGGATGCTGGGGTAGGAAAAGACGACGAAAGGCCCTTTGCACAACGTTCAAGCCAGTGCCAGGCTACGGAGCGGAACGGGGGTTCCGATTGGCGGCGGCACCTTAAAAGGGACAAAGGGGTTTCGCCGCATATGAAAGAACCGGATGCCCTCCCTGGCAAGTTCTATTTGTGAAATATTTCACAAGCGGCACCACCTTCAGGTGCGTTTTTCACCGGAGTCGTTGTAGGACAACAATTTACATCGCTTGATTACCTTCCATCACCCACTCTTTTTCTTCGAGGAAAACCTCCACCCCTTAGCCCTTCAAACAGGCTCATCGACGTTCAAGCGAGGCAGGAGTTGCTCCATGATCACGCGGACTGACTCGGCCACCGTTTGTTGATCCGTCGGAACGATGATCTCCGCGTCTTCGGGCGCTTCGTAAGGCGCATCAATCCCGGTAAATTGCTTGATCTCCCCCGCCCGCGCTTTTTTGTAGAGATTTTTGGGATCGCGTCGCTCGCATGTTTCGAGAGAAGCATTGACGTAGACCTCGATGAACTCGCAGCCACCTTCCAAGGCGATCTCACGGGCGCGGCGGCGGTCGGCGCGGTAGGGCGAGATGAAGGCGGTGATTGTCACCGTGCCACTGTCGGCCATGAGGCGCGCAACCTCGCCCACCCGGCGGATGTTCTCCAAGCGGTCCTCGGGAGAAAAGCCCAGATTCGAATTGAGTCCGTAGCGGATGTTGTCTCCGTCCAACACGTACACGTGGAAACGGCGCTCGAACAGATCGCGCTCCAGAGCCTTGGCGATGGTCGATTTGCCCGCGCCGCTGAGACCGGTCAGCCAGACCACCGCACCCTTGTGGCCGTTGCGGCGGGCGCGGTCGGTGTTGGTCACCTCGCTCTCGCTCCAGGTGATGTGCTGGCTCACGATACGGTGCCGGTCGGTGTAGACGCCGCCGAAGATGATGCCGCCCCCGCTCACCTCCCGTTCATCGACCAGCACGAATCGGCCCAGCGGCGGAATACGATTGTGGTTGTCGATCACCAGCGGCTTGCGCAGTTGCAGGGTGATCTCGGCCACGTCGTTGCGCTGGACCGCAGTGATGGGGCCGGCGCTTGCCGCACCGTCCGCGCCATCGCGGCCGGCGGGCGCTTCCAGGGTGGAGGCATCGATCACACTGTCGATCGATGTGATCTGGCAATCCATCTCCTGCGTCGCCAGCTTGATCTTGTAATGGCCACCCAGCGCCAGCGCCTTGCGGCCCATCCAGAACAGGTTGGCCTTGATTCGGTTCGACTCGATGGGCGCATCCTCCCGGTGGCTGGCCACGTGGCCGCGTTCCACAAAAATCTGCTCTGTGAGCGTGATACCCACGGACTCCCCCGCCCCGGCCGACGTTCGCGGCGCGGACCTGTCGCCGCCGGGCCACTGCTCGATGGTCGCGATGACACCCGTCTTGTTGTACGGCGAGAACACCAGTTCATCCCCGACCCGCAACGTGCCTGACTCCACCCGTCCAGCCAGGATGCGCCGTTCGTCGAAGCGGTAGATGTCCTGGATTGGCAGGCGCAAGGGCAGTTCATCCGTAGCCTTTGGCTGTTCGAAGGTATCCAGAGCGTCCAGCACGGTAGGTCCGGGGTGCCATGGCATGGAGTGGTTGGCCTGGATAGCCAGGTTATCGCCCTGCCGCGCGGACACCGGGATGAAGACCATCGGTTCCACGCCCACTTCCTTGAGGAAGGCGCGGTACTCAGTCTCGATCTGGTGGAATACTTCCTGGGAGTAACCGACCAGATCCATCTTGTTGACCACCACGGCAACCTGCTTGATGCCCAGCAGGCTCAGCATGTACCCGTGCCGGCGGCTCTGCTCGCGCACCCCTTCGTTGGCGGCGATCAGAAGTAACGCCGCGTCCGCCGAAGCGGCGCCGGTGATCATGTTTTTGAGGAATTCCTTGTGCCCGGGCGCATCGATCAACACGTAGGGCCGCTGACTCGTGCGGAACCAGATCTGGGAAACGTCGATGGTGATGTTCTGGTCGCGCTCGGCCTGCAAGGCGTCCATCAGAAAGGCCCATTCGAAGGGCACCCCGCGCTTGCGGCAGGTTGCTTCGATCTGCTCCAGCTTGCCGGTTGGCAAGGAGCCCGTGTCGTGAAAAAGGCGTCCGACCAGGGTGCTCTTGCCGTGATCGACGTGTCCGACGATGACGATGCGCAACGGTCGCGAGGTGGCTGCCGGGGCTCGGCGAATCGCCTCGTCCAAGGAGTTTGTTTGCATGCGGGTAAGCAGGTACAGACTGACCGGATCAAAACGCTCGGCCTACATGTAGCCGCTGGCCCGCAAACGCTCGAAGGCGTCTTCACTCTCCTGGTCCTGGGCGCGGGTGCTGCGCTCGGCGACCTTGGTCTGGCGCAATTCGGTGATGATCTCCGGCACGGTCCGCGCCTCGGAATCGATCCCGCTGGTACACGGGGCACAACCCAGACTGCGATAGCGGCGGCCGTCCCGCGAGAAGTACAGGCCGACGACCGGAATGCTCTCGCGATGGATGTATTCCCAGACGTTGATCTCGGTCCAGTGCAGCAGCGGATGGACGCGCAGGTGGGTCCCGGGTTCAAAGTCCGTCTTGAACTGATCCCACAGCTCGGGCGGCTGGTCCTTGAAGTTCCACTCGAAGTTCTTGTCGCGCGGGGAGAAATACCGTTCCTTGGCCCGCGTCCCCTCCTCGTCGCGGCGGATGCCCAGGATCACCGCCTGGAAATTGCGTTCGGCGATGACGGCTTGCAGAGGGTCGCGCTTCAGGGTGGAGCAGCAGCTGACCCGGTCGAGTTTGCCGTTGGGGTAGGTCAGACCGGCGTCGAGGGCTGGCCGGTTCTCGCCGACGACCAAGTCGAGCTTCCATTCCGCGGCGAGCCGGTCGCGAAAATCGATCATCTCCGGCATCTTGTAGCTGGTGTCGATGTGGATGCAGGGAAAAGGCACGTGACCGAAAAACGCTTTGCGGGCCAGCCAGAGGAGCACGCAGGAGTCCTTGCCGATGCTCCAGAGCATGGCGAGGTTCTCGAATTTGTGGAAGGCCTCGCGGAGGATAAAGATGCTCTGGCTTTCCAGGGCGTCGAGATGGGAATAGTCGGTCTTCGTGGTCACTCGCTTGATGTGGCAGGTAGGAAAACGGTTCGGTCGCGCACGGGCGGATGGGCAGGCTACCGCGTCGGGGCGGAAAGGCAAACGGCGGGCTCCGCTCAGATGTTGGACCCAAGAAAAGTGTGGATTCCACACTCGGCTTTGTCAAAACCGGTCCAGCGGCCGGCCCGGTCCCCTTCCCCGTCGCCCACGGCGCGGGTGCACGGCTGACAGCCGATGCTGATGTAGCCGCGATCCTTCAGGGGATTATACGGCAGGTTGTGCTCGGCGAGGTAAGCCCGCACCCGGGGTCGGGACCAACCGGCCAACGGGTTGAGTTTGTAGATGGTGCGGTCGCGCAGCACGTCGAACTGGTAGCGTTCCAGCACCTCGGTCCGTGCCCGGGTGTCGGACTGCTCGCGGCGCAGGCCGGTGATCCAGACGTCCAGTTCCGCCAGTTTCTTCTGCAGGGGCATGACCTTGCGCAACGTGCAGCAGCTATCCGGCGAACGGTTCCACAGGGCGGGGCCATTTTCCTCGGCCTGTTTTTCCACGGTCAGCTCCGGGTGCAGGCTCTCGATGTGGATGCCCAGACGCTGCTCGATTTGTGCCTTCAGCTCCAGGGTTTCGGGAAAGAGCAGGCCGGTGTCGAGCGTGAACGCGGGGAGCGGCAGCCCCAAGCGGCTCGCGTGGTGAAGGATCACCAGGCCGGCCCCTTGGAAACTCGTGCCAACCGCCGCCCGCGCGCCGAATTGGTCCCAACACCAGTGCAACAAAGACTCCAACGGCTGATCCTCCAACTGCGCGGCGACCTGGCGGATTTCCTCGGTGTTCATCCCGGGGCGGAGAGTCAAAGCATGCATGGGCAACCTCACAGAAGTTGATTGTCTATAAAGCTCATGGGGTTTCTAGGCAAGTTGATTCTTGGACTGCCAGATCACCGCTGGCAGTCGAGGGATCGTAGGGTAACCTTCTCCCATGACGACACCCACCTCCCCGGCACCGGGCCGGTACCGCTGGCACCACGAACTCAAGCACCTCTTCGTCCTCGCCCTGGAGCGTTGCCGGACAGGCGAGGATGATCCCGCCAAGTTCTTCACGCCCGATCAGACAGCCTTCCTGACGTCCATCGGACAAACTCCTCAAGAAATTTACGACTTCGCCGACGACCACACCCGCTACGACGGCGACCCGGATTGGGAAACCGTGCTGCTTATCAGTGCCGCACGCCGTGACTACTTTCTGACGGTTCAGCACGGCCAACGCTCGAAAACCTTGGTGTCTATGGACGAACTCCCGGCCAAGAGCGAACAACTCGGGGGAATTCCGTGGCTGCGACGCGCCATCAAAAAAGCCGAGGCGAAGCTGCGCGGCGAGATGCCGGACGAATTGATGTACGACTGCGCCGGGGACCGCAAATTCTTTCGTGAGCGCGGCCTTCATCCCGCTGATTTCCTGCGCCACACCTGGGTGGTTGATGGAGATGAGACCAAGATGCTCGAGTACGTCAGGTCGGCTTCCGCGGCACCGGCGAAGTAGCCAGGCTTGGTCACTCCGATGTGAAGTGTTTGCGGTGCGTTTTCTTCGTACCCGGCGTGGGTGAGGAGTCGGGGTCCGAGGCGTCGGAGCCTTTTCGATCGTTTTCTGAAGGTGCCGTGCCCTTGGCGGCGGTCGCCTGGCGGCTGGTAATATCGCTGACATCGCTCATCCCGGGCACCGGGCCGTAACCGGCGAAATCGGGCGCGTTGTCCGGTACCGCGCTGGTGGCGGCGTCAGCTGCGTCGCCGCTGCGCGCAGCGGGCATCTTGAAATCGAAAACGCTCACGCCGTTTCGCCGCTGACCGTCGTAAGGGCGCCCGTCGCTGGAGCCGACCATGAGTCGGTGGCCATCTCTCTTCCGCTTGCCGAGATAGATCATGGTGTGAGTGACGGGTGGGTCGCGATCCACACGGTAGGTGCCCGTCCAGAACAAGAGGTCGCCTGGACGCATCTCCCGCAATTCGGCGTTGTCCTGTTTCTTGCTGAGCACGGCATAGAAATGCGATTTCTGACGCACCCACTCGTACTGCTCGCTGGCTTGTCGCGGCACATCGTCGAAGCCGGCTTGCTTGAGCAGATAATAGATCGTGCCTGAACAATCCATCCCACCGCTGGCCGGGTCGGTCGATCCGTAGGTGTAGGTCAGGTTCTTCCGGGTGAGATCCAGCGCGGAGGTCAGCAGTTTGCGAATAGGTTCGGACTGGTTGTCGAAACCTTCGATCTCGCCGGGTTCGATCGTGGAGACCGCGGCGGAACCAGCCGCATTCTTGGTGGATGAAATCGTTTTGGCGTCGGGCGACGCCTTGGAAGGCGCGGCTTCGTCAGCAGAGGACGGCTTAACACTCTCCGGCTTTGGGCTGGGAGTCGGTGGCACGGCCGGCGAAGGAGAAGGCGCATCGTCCGTGTCCTGAACGGGGGCTTTTTTGTGGTGGTGGGTGGAGGTTTGCGCCCGAAGCGAAGAGGACCCAAGCGTCCAGCATCCAACAATAGCGGCACCCAAGCGGAGGCCTGGGAACAGGGTACAACAGAGGTGTTTCATGGGGATGTGGAGGGAATCGTTGCCCACCGGCGTTCCGGTTCCGACCGCCGCCGGGCGGGCGAAGTACGATTGCAGGACAACGATGCCGGCCTCTATCTCCACCCTTTATGAACGCATTGGCGGGCATCGCAAGATCGCGGTGCTGGTACGCAACTTTTACTCCAGCTTGCAGATCCATCCTGTGCTCGGTCCGATCTTCGCGCAACACGTCGGGAGTTGGCCGGCGCACTACGCTACTCTTACCGAGTTCTGGGCGTTGCAGACCGGCGGGCCATCGGAGTTCCGGGGGCGTTTGCTGCACGCGCATGCTTCCCTGAGCTTGCGGCCCGAATACTTCGAGATCTGGCTGGCGCAGTGGCGGCAGAGCTGCCGGTTGCACTTCGAGGAGCCCGAAGCCGCGGAGATGATTATCCTCGCCGAGGTTCTCGCCCGCCGACTCCCCGGCTCGGAACGGCCACGTAGCAAATGAACCATGTGTGTATCCAGCGCTTGACTTCGATGTCGCCTGTCACTGAATCTGGATGGTCATGAGCGCCCTGCCCAAACGCTACTTCACTCCGGAGGAATACCTGGCTCTTGAAGAAAGGGCCGAGTACAAGAGCCAGTACGTCGCCGGGGAAATATTTGCGATGTCAGGTGCGCAGTCTCCGCACGTGTTCATCGAGACGAATCTTATCGGTGAACTTCGTAATCGCCTGCGTGGCAGAGCCTGCAACATCTTTACCAGCAACATGCGTGTACGGGCGCAACGTAGCGACTTATACACTTACCCGGATGTAGCGGCGCTTTGTGGTAAACCTGAATTCGATTTTTCATCAAAGCCGGAGAGCTTAACCAATCCGCAATCGATCTTCGAGGTGCTTTCACCGAGCACCGAAGCCTTTGATCGAGGCGATAAGTTCGCCCGCTACCGCCGTGTAGAGTCTCTGGTGGATTATGTGCTGGTTGCCTCGGATTTGATGCGGATCGAGCACTATGTGCGGCAGGACAGCAATTCTTGGGCACTAACAGAATATGACCGGCCCACTGATCTGCTGCACCTGCGGGGCATTGACTGCCAACTGCCGCTGGAGGAAATCTATTACCAGATAGTATTTCCCAGCGGGCAGCACAACGCTTGATCCTCCCGACCTTCTCAGACCCCTTTGGCCAACTCGCGCAGCAGAGCGCGATTGAGCCGGATGCCGTCGTGGAAGTTCTGGATGGGGAAGTTCTCGTTGGGCGAGTGAACCCGCGAGTCCGGCAGCGCCAAGCCAAGCAGGAGGGTGTCCGCGCCAAGCGTTTCCTTGAACGTCTGCACGATCGGGATGCTGCCGCCTTCGCGGATGAGCGCCGGTTCCTGACCGCCGAAGGTCTCGCGCAACGCCCGTTGCGCGGCCTGGCCGGCGGCGGAGTGCGGGTCGGTCATGTACGCCTGGCCGGAATGGCCGCGCTTTATTTCCAAACGGACACTCTCCGGCGCGTGGGCGCGCAGGTGCGCCTCGGCCTTGTCGAGGATGGCCTCCGGGTCCTGGTCGGGTACGAGGCGGAAGGTCAGCTTCGCCATCGCCTTGCTCGGGACGATCGTCTTGGTTCCCTCGCCCTGGTAGCCGGAGCCGAGGCCGTTGATCTCGGCGGTTGGCCGCGCGGAAGTGCGCTCCACGCTCGTGTAGCCTTCCTCGCCGGCAGTGGCGGCACAGCCGGTCAGTGACAGCAGCGCGTCGTCCGTCATGGGCAGATCTTTCCAAGCCGCCCGCTCCCAATCCTGCACCGGGCGGACGCCATCGTAGAAGCCCTCGATGGCAACGTGTCCCTCCTCGTTGTGCAGCGTGGTGAGCAACCGGGCGAGCACCGTCGCCGGGTTCGGCACCGCGCCACCGAACACGCCGCTGTGTAGATCCATCGACGGGCCGTGGACGATGACCTCCATCGCGGCGATGCCGCGCAGCCCGTAGGTGAAGGTCGGGCGGCCCGGCCCCACCATGCCAGTGTCGGAGATGGCTACGATGTCGCAACGCAGGTTCTCGCGTTCCCTGGTTAGAAAGGCACCCAGGTTGCCGCTGCCGATCTCTTCCTCACCCTCGATCAGGAAGATGAGGTTGACGGGCAACTCGCCCTTCTCCGCGATCTCCTGCCCGACACCTAGAATGTGCGCCAGGAACTGGCCCTTGTTGTCGGTGGAACCGCGGGCGTAGATGCGCCCGTCGGCGATCCGCGGCTCGAAGGGCTTGGAATCCCACAAGGCCTCGGGGTCGGCGGGCTGGACGTCGTAGTGCCCGTAGATCATCACCGTGGGCCGCCCCTCGCGATGCTCATTGCGTGCGGTGACCACCGGGTGACCGGGAGTCTCGTGTTTCTCGGCGCGCAGACCGATCGCCTGGAGCTTCGCCACAACCCAATCGGCGCAGGCTTGCACCTGCGCGGCCTGGGCCGGATCGGTCGATACGCTGGGGAAGCGGAGGAGTTGGAGCAAGTCTTCTACGGCGGCATCTTCTTTCATAAAGTGTCTGTGGGGAATAAGCGCGGCGGGCGGCTGGTTCTGCTTGCCACTAGGGGATATTCCCGGTAGGTGTCGCAAGTTTTCTTACTGTTCGTGGTTTGATGTACCTTCGCCAACTGGAAATTTTCGGCTTCAAGTCCTTCGCGCAAAAGACGGAGCTGAACTTCCCGCTCGGGGTCGCCGCCGTGGTGGGTCCCAACGGCTGCGGGAAGAGCAACGTCCTCGACGCCCTGCGCTGGGGCCTGGGCGAGCAGTCCGCCAAGGCGTTGCGCGGCGGCGAGATGTCTGACGTGATCTTCAGCGGGACCGACTCGCGCGCCGCGGTCAACGTCGCGGAAGTGTCACTGACCTTTGCTGATTGCGAGGCCGATCTAGGCACGGATTACAACGAGGTGCGCATCACCCGCCGGGTGTACCGCGACGGCCGGGGCGAATATCTGCTCAACAAGACCGCGTGCCGCCTGCGCGACATCCAGGAATTGTTCATGGATACGGGCATCGGCCGGAGTGCCTACTCCATCATGGAACAAGGCAAGATCGACCTGATCCTTTCGTCCCGTCCCGAGGACCGCCGGGCGATTTTTGAGGAAGCGGCAGGGATCACGAAGTACAAAGCCCAACGCCGCGAGGCCACCCGCAAACTGGAGCAAACGGACGGCAACCTGCTGCGGCTGAGCGATGTCCTCGCCGAGGTCAAGCGCCAGGTGGCCGCTTTGCAACGGCAAGCCGCAAAGGCCAGGCGCTACCAGGCGGTTTCCACCGACCTGCGCCTGCTCGACACCCACCTGAGCCGCGAGCAGTACAACCAGCTCGAAGGCGAACGCCGCCATGCCCGCGAAGAACTCGCGCGCGTCCGTACCTCCCAAGCCCTGTTGGAGCGGCACCTGGAAGAAGGCGAGGCCGAGCTGGCCGAGCAGCGGGCGACGCTGGAGCGGCTGCTTTCCCGGCTCAACGGCGCGCGGGCCGGAGCGCAGGAGTGGAAGGATCGTCTGCGCCAGGCGGAGAGCCGGCTGGAGTTCAACCAGGAACGTGCCGCCGAAAGCGAATCGCTCCTCGGGCGCTACGAAGCGGAACTCTCGTCTACTGTGGAAGGTCTCCGGCTGCAGGAGGAACAACTGCTGGCGGCGGACGACGAGCAACGCAGCGCCGTGGCTCTCCTGGAAGCCGGCCGCGTCCGGCTGCAGGAGCAGGAAGCCTTGGTGCAGGACGCCCGCAAACAGCGCGCCGACGCGGAGCGGTCCCTGCAAAACACGCAGCAGGCGGCCAACCAGGCGGAGGCGCGGGTGACCCAGTTGCGCGTGGAACTCACCCGACTCACCCACCAGCAGCAAACCAACGAGGTGCGCCGCGACCTGCTCGCGGCGGAAGTGGCCCGCTTCGAGGCCACCCGGGACGATCTGCTGGCCCGGGCCTCGGAAGCGCGCACGCAACTGGCTGAAAGCACGCAAACCCTCGACACCCGCCGGCAGGAGTCCCGGGCGGCGGACGAGACGCAGGCTGCCGCGCAAAAAGAATTGGCGGGAGCGGACATCCTGCTTGCTTCCGTGCAGAGGAATCAAGCGGCCTGGACCTCCAAGCTCGATGTGCTCCGCCAATTGAACCAGGCGGGCACCGGCCTGGCGGCGGGGACCCAAGCGGTCCTGCGCGGGTTGGATCAACCGCACCTTTTCAAGTCGGCGATCGTCGGCGCGCTAGGAACGCTGATCGAGGTCGAAGAGCAGTTTATCCCCGCAGTAGAGGCTGTGTTAGGACGCAACCTTCAGGCGATTCTGATCCGCGACGAGGAAGTGGCCGCCGCCATCCTGCAAGCGCTGGCGACTGGAAAGAAGCTCGGGCGCGCCACCCTGGCGCTTTCTCCGGAAGGGACATCGGCGGCCGCGCCTGCCGGGGTTCCCGCCGGAGCCATCGGGTGGGTTGCTGGCGTGGTCAAAGCCCAGCCTGCAGCGGAAAAATTGATCCACCGTCTGCTCGCTGGGGTGCTCATCACGGAAACGCTGGCGGCGGCTCAAACGTTGCGAGGTTCTTCACGCGACCACAGCATCGTCACCTTGGCGGGCGAATGGCTGGGCCGGGATGGCCTCTGGCAAGCCGGGGCGCAGTCAGGCGAGGACGCCGGGCAGGGACTTCTCCAACGCCAGGCCCAGATCAAAACTCTGGAAGGCGAGGCCGCGGCGGGTCAGCGCGAGGTCGCCGAAGCCACCGAGCTTCGGCAGAAGACTGCCGCCCGCGTGCAGGAAGCCGCCGTCGCGGTCGCTGAGATCCGGGCCAGCCTGCAGACGGTACAGGTGCAGGCTTCGACCCTCCAGAGTCAGCTCGGCTTGCTCGAACGCGAACTGCGCGAGATCACCTTCAAAGCGGATAACCTGCGGCGCGAACACGTGGAGACCACCCGCCGCTGCGAAGCGGCCACCGACCAGGTCCGCGCCGTGCAAGGCCAGCTGGACGAGCAGGCCACCACGTTCGAGGCACACCAGGGTCAACGCCATGACCTCGCCGCAGCGGTGGAAGCCGCGCGCGATGCGGAAGCCGCCTTGAACGCCACGTTCAACGAGGTCCGGCTGAACGTTGCCACCGAACAACAGCGCCACGAGGGCCTGCGCCGCCAGCGCCAGCCGATGGACGCGCGTCGGACGGAACTGGCTGCGCTCATCGAGCGCCGCCGCAGCGAGCTAGCCGAGCACCGAGCGAGGATCGATCGTTACGAAGGCGAAGCGGGAAGCCTGGAAGAGGAAATCGAGACGGCGCGCGTTGGACTGGCGGAAGGCGAGGCGCAAATCCAGGTGCGGCAGCAGGAATGCACCGCCGCCCGGCAAGCCTCCGAACAAACCGAGGCGAGCTTACGGCACTACCGCCAGGAACTTTCCACGTGGCACGAGCGGCGGGCAAGCCAGGAGATCCGCGAGACCCAGGTGGGCCTGCGCCAGGAGAATCTGCACGGACAAATCCTGGCCCACTACCAGATTGACCTGAGGGATTTCCGCCCGGACTTTCCCGCCTTCCAACAGGTTTACGCCGCCCAGCTCGGCGAGCCCGACGCCTTCCTGGACTGGCCACGTGTCGAGACCATCGTGCGAGCGCTGCGGCAAAAGCTGGACAACATCGGTGCGGTTAACCTCGATGCCATCGGCGAGTACGATGCGCTGGAGGAGCGGCACCGCTTCCTCGAAGCCCAGCACGCCGATCTGCTGGCCGCCAAGAACGAACTCCAGACGATCATCGCGCGCATCAACGCGACGACGCGCACGCTCTTTGCGGAAACCTTCGAGAGGGTCCGGGTCAACTTTCAGGAGATGTTCACCGAGTTGTTCGGCGGCGGCAAAGCCAATCTGCTGCTCACCAATGAGAACGAACCGCTCGAATGCGGCATCGACATCATCGCGCGTCCGCCCGGCAAACAGCTGCAGTCCATTACGCTGCTTTCCGGTGGTGAAAAGACGATGACGGCCGTGGCGCTGCTCTTTTCCATTTACATGGTCAAGCCGAGTCCGTTCTGCGTGCTGGACGAGATGGATGCGCCGCTCGACGAGTCGAACATCTCGCGGTTCCTGAAGATTCTGGACCGCTTCGTTTCCCAGAGCCAGTTCATCGTGATCACGCACAACAAGCGCACCATCGCCCGGGCGGACGTGCTCTACGGCGTCACGATGGAAGAGGCTGGAGTGAGCAAGCTTGTGGCGGTGCGCCTGGCGAAGAGAGACGCCGCCACAAGTGCCGAGAATGACGGCACGTTGGCAGACAGTGCGTCGCATCCAGAGCGGAGCATCGCGGAAGCCTTCGGCAAAAGCGGCAACCTCCACAGCGAGAACATCACCGCAGAAGCATTAAATAGGAGCTAATACAATTTCCCACAGTCGGCCTGGCATCCTCGGAGGTCTGTCATCCTTCGACCTCGCAAGACTCGGCTCAGGATGACAGACCTCCGAGGATGCCAGGCCGACTGTGGGAAATTGTATAACAACACTAGCTCGGTAGTAGCAGGAGAAAGCAAATCTCGCTGGGACGGGCCCTGCTGATTGTTTCACCGTTGCGCACGTTCAGGCAGAGCGGTTGAAATTAGAAATTGATGAAATTGATGCGGCCAGTACGCCACCAGTCCAGAAATAAACGCACCGATGGAGCAGCCCAAGAGCGACTGTCGTCTTCGTGGTCCCAGGCAAACACGTCAGGTCGACGAACAACACCCCCGTTCAGAACAAAACAGAATTGATTGCCGCAACCATCGTCGGAAAAGAACAAGAGATGATCAAAGGGCATGTGAAGATCGCGGAAGCTATCGTTGGAGCGAAAGGCAAGATTCGTATTGAGAATACGTTCCACCGGCCAAACTAGCCCCAGACCATACTCGCCCGTAACTCCGTCGCTTTCGGAAAGCAGATCGATCAAGTCCGCAGGGAAGCGGACTCCCAAAACATCTTGGGCTGTACTGATGGCAATGCCGTCAGCGGCAGGATGGAACTCACAGGTGCCTGGGAGTTCCCTCAAAAATTCTCGCCACATATCAGGAGGATCCAGCGTCGCCAAACTAGAACATCAACGCATCGTCGGCCGGCTCATCGCCTCCACGAACATCTTGACGAAACGCTCGTCGTCCAGATCCGCGTTGACCTCGATCGGCTGCTCACCCAAGCCCGGCTGTGAGCCGGGGGTCCAGCTCAGCGTGTCGCCGTACGCCTGGCCGTGGTCGCAGTCGATGTCCATATAGAGTAGCTGGCGGCGGGTGATGAGTGACGGGTCGATCCAGGCGGCGACGGCCAGTTCATCCCACATGGGAAAGTTCAGCTCGGCGTACTTGCGTAGGTAATCCGTGAACGACGTGTGAGCCTCCGCGATCCGGTCGGCGGCCTCGGCGGTGTACTTGGTCTTCAGCGAAACGTCCACGGGCGTGCAGACGATGTGCCGCCACGGCGCACGCAGGGCGATCCGGGCTGCTTCCGGGTCCCACCACATGTTGAACTCGTGCCGGGGGTTGTTCTGGTATTCGGCGGAGAAATAGTTATCCAGCGGCGGGCTGAAGCTCCCGCCCATGAACACCAACTCCCGTGCCAGCTTGGGGAACTCTGGGTCGAGGCGGATCGCCAAAGCCACGTCGGTCATCGGTCCGACCGAGATAATCGTGACTCCGCCGGGATGCTCGCGCACTTGCCGCACCATGAAGTTGGCCGCGCTCTCCGTGCTGGGCTTCGTCGTCGGCGCGCCTTCGGCGAGCGCGGGCACTTTGTCCGGTTCGTGGTACGTAAACAGCGGCGGATGATCGAGCCAGGCACCGGTAAAGACCTGTTTGCCGTAGGATTTTTCCCATAGATCACTTTCCGCCTTGGTGTGGATCAGCGGGTAAACCGAGCCCGGCACCACTGGCACGTCGGTCCGGCCCATCATTTCCACCAACCGCAAAGCATGCGCCACTCCCTCGTCCCGCCACACGTCGCCGCTGACGACCGTGATCCCCAGCACGTCGGCATCCGGTGCTTGGAGCAGCAGGGCGATGGCTTGCAGGTCGGAGGTCGCCGGACCGCGCGAATCCTGGCTGATGATGACCTTGCGCCGCTCCGCCGCGGACGCCGCCAACGGCAGCAACTGGGCCACGACAAGCAACGTCATCAACCAGGGTCGTCGCGCGGATCGAAACAAAGAGCCGTCCAGGTGCATGAAGCCGGGTTTTACAACAGCGGGCTGAATCGCACAACACCATTGAATCTCGCGCGGTAAAATCTTTGCATCATCGGGTGGACCGGATAATCTGCTGCCGTCTCATGCACCTCTCGCCTCGCGAACAGGAGAAACTTCTCATCGTCGTCGCCGCCGACCTCGCCCGCCGCCGGCAAGCCCGCGGCCTCAAGCTCAACCATCCCGAGTCCGTGGCCGTGATCACCTTCGAAATCCTGGAAGGCATCCGCGACGGCAAATCGGTGGCCGAGTTGATGAGCTTCGGCGCGACCATCCTCCGGCGGGCCGACGTCATGGAAGGCGTGCCGGAAATGATTGGCGAGGTGCAGGTCGAAGGCACCTTTCCCGATGGGACCAAACTCGTGACGGTGCATCATCCCATCCGCTGACTCTCTTCCTCTTCCCACCCATGATCCCCGGAGAAATCATCGTCGCCGAAGGTCCTGACCTGGACGCCAACCCGGGGTTGGAAACCCGCGTGCTCGCGGTCGCGAACACCGGCGACCGCCCGATCCAGGTGGGCAGCCACTTTCACTTTTACGAGGTCAACACCGCCCTCAAGTTCGAGCGCGAACAGGCGCGCGGCTTCCGGCTGAACATCGCCGCCGGGACCGCCATCCGTTTCGAGCCGGGCGACACCCGCGAGGTGCCGCTGGTCGCCCTGGCCGGAACCCGGGAAGTGTACGGCCTCAACGGCAAAATCAACGGCAAGCTATGAGTCTGAAAATCTCCCGCCGCCAGTACGCGGAAACCTATGGCCCAACTGTGGGTGACCAGGTGCGCCTGGCCGACACCGAATTGTTCATCCAGGTCGAGCGCGACCTGATCGCCGAGGGCGCGGGCTACGGCAACGAGATCAAGTTCGGCGGCGGCAAGGTCATCCGTGACGGCATGGGCCAGTCGCCCACGGCGAGGGACGCCGAAGCGCTGGACCTGGTTATCACCAATGCGCTGATCCTCGACGCCGTGCAGGGCGTCATCAAGGCCGACATCGGGATCAAGGGCGGACGCATCAGCGCCATCGGCCACGCAGGCAATCCCGGGATACAAAGCGGGGTCACGCCGGGGATGACCGTGGGCGCGGCGACGGAAGTGCTGGCGGGCGAAGGCTGCATCGTCACGGCGGGCGGGATCGACTCACACATTCATTTCATCTGTCCGCAGCAGATCGAGCACGCCCTGGCCAGCGGCGTGACCACCATGCTCGGCGGCGGCACCGGCCCCGCGCACGGCACCTACGCGACCACCTGCACGCCGGGCCGCTGGAACATGTTCCGCATGCTGGAAGCCGCCGACGAGTACCCGATGAACCTCGGCTTCCTGGGCAAGGGCAATTGTTCCACCCCGGAGCCGTTGCGCGAGCAGGTGCTGGCCGGAGCCATCGGCCTGAAACTGCACGAGGATTGGGGCACGACCCCGGCGGCCATCGACTGCTGCCTGGGCGTGGCGGACGAGCTGGACGTGCAGGTGGCCATCCACACCGACACGCTCAACGAGAGCGGTTTCGTGGAGGATTCCATCGCCGCGTTCAAGGGCCGCACCATCCATACCTTCCACAGCGAGGGCGCGGGCGGCGGGCACGCGCCGGACATCATCCGGGTGTGCGGCGAGAGCAACGTGCTCCCCTCCTCCACCAACCCGACGCGACCGTTCACGATTAACACCATCGACGAGCACCTGGACATGCTCATGGTGTGCCACCACCTGGATTCCAAGATCCCCGAGGACGTGGCGTTCGCCGAATCCCGCATCCGCCCGGAGACCATCGCGGCGGAGGACCTGCTGCACGACCTGGGAGCTTTTTCGATGATGTCGAGCGATTCGCAGGCCATGGGCCGCGTCGGCGAAGTGGTGACCCGGACCTGGCAGACGGCGCACAAGATGAAGACGCAGTTCGGTAAGCTCGACGCCCCCAAGGCGGCGGCCGGGCACGCCGCGGCGGATAACTTCCGGGCGCTGCGCTACGTGGCCAAGTACACGATCAATCCGGCGCTTTCGCACGGCATCGCGCACGAGGTCGGCTCCATCGAAGTCGGCAAGCTCGCCGATCTGGTGATGTGGAAGCCGATGTTCTTCGGCGTCAAACCGGAGGTGATCCTGAAGGGCGGTCTGATCGCGTGCGCCAACATGGGGGACCCGAACGCGAGCATCCCGACGCCGCAGCCCACGTTCTACCGTCCGCAGTTCGCGGCGCACGGGCGCGCGAAGTTTTCCACCAGCCTGACCTTTGTCAGCGATGCCGCGCTGCGTTCCGGCGTCCTGGGCGAACTCGGTCTGTCCAAAAGATTGTCCGCAGTGCGCAACACCCGCAACGTCACCAAGCACGACCTGCTCTGGAACGACGCGTTGCCGAAAATCGAGGTTGATCCGGAAACGTACACCGTCAAAGCGGATGGGCGGGAGTTGCGTTGCGAGCCGGCGAAGATACTACCCTTGGCACAAAGGTATTTCCTATTTTGAAAGGCGCGTCTCTTGCCATGCCGCAAATTTGGTGATGAACTCGGTGCCGATGAGCCGGGAGGGACCCGCTCCGTCGGGTCCGTGGCGGAGCCATCCTGCCAGAAGCGGACCCGGCGGAGCGGGTCCCTCCCGGCTCATCGGCGGCAACTAATTGCTGTCACACGATGGAACTAATCACTGCCCCGCTACAAACTTCGTCGGACCGGCTGCCACCGAGTGAAGTTCTTATTCCTGCTGACCGCCTCACGCTTGCCAAGCGGCGGTGGCGTGGCGTGGCGGCGGATGGTCGGGAATTCGGCTTCGACCTGGAACGTCCATTAACGAGCGGAGATGCGGTGTTCGCGACGGACACTACTTTATACCGCCTCGCACAGTCCGCCGAGACCGTGCTGGAGGTCACCCTCACAGATGCCACCGACGCTGCCCGGCTGGGCTGGCTCCTGGGCAATCTGCACTTCCGTATCGCCGTGGCCGGTGGCCTGGTGCATGCGCCGGACGATCCTGCGATCGTGCAACTGCTCAACCGCGAACATATCCCCTACCGAGTCGTGCAAGCGGTATTCCGTCCGCTGAGTAGTGGCCACTCGCATGGACACCACTCGCACTGAGACCCGGGGTGATCCGCCTGCTCACTCGTGGGTCACACTGTTGCTGCAAACCAGCGACGCCCTATTCCCGACGGGTGCCTACGCTCACTCCTTGGGCTTCGAAGAATGTGTGCGTCTGGGCCTCGCTCAGGATGAAGAAACCTTGCGCCAGTTTCTCCAAGAGCACATTGCGCCCGCGCTGACGCACCTTGAATTGCCTTACCTGCGCCTGGCGTTTTCCGCAGCGCAAACTGACGACATGCACTTGCTGTCGGAACTGGATGGCGAGGTGCGAGCCGCCAAACCGGCGCGTGAGACCCGGGCCGCCAGCGCGCAATTGGGTGTCCGGCGGTTGAAAGCCTTGCGGGTGCTCCAACCTGAGGATGCCCGTTTGCGAGCTTGCGACGAAGCGATCAAAGCCGGGTCGATGAGCGGGCAGCATGCCATCATTTGCGGAGTGCAGGCGGCCGTGGCCAACGTACCGCTGGAAGCAGCGCTGGCGGCTTATTTTTACCAATCGATAGCCGCCGGCGGGAGCGCCGCGCTGAAACTCATCCGCATCGGCCAGGACGGAGTGCAACGCGCGGTTTACCAAACGAATCTCGGCGCGGATCAGGCCATCCGTGAGTCCCTGACGGTGGCGCGGGAAGATGCCGGCTGGTTTAGCCCGCTCCTGGAAATTGCGAGCATGCGCCACGAACACGCGCACGAACGCTTATTCATTTCGTGAGCCGCGCGGCCTTTCCTGCTACAATCCCGCCGATGAAACAACGTGCCATACGCGTGGGGATCGGCGGTCCGGTCGGTTCGGGGAAAACAATGCTCGCGCTCCGCCTCTGCCAGAGCCTGCGCGACGAATTTTCCATGGCCGTCGTCACCAACGACATCTACACCCGCGAGGACGCCGAATTTCTTGTGCGCAACGACGCGCTCACGGTGGACCGCGTCATCGGCGTGGAAACCGGCGGCTGCCCGCACACGGCCATCCGCGACGATACCAGCATGAACCTGGCGGCCATCGGAGAGTTGGAGGCGAAGCACTCTGACCTCCGGTTGATCCTGGTCGAGAGCGGCGGCGACAACCTATCAGCGACTTTTTCGCCGGAATTGGTCGATACGTTCATCTACGTCATCGACGTGGCGGAAGGAGACAAGATCCCGCGCAAAGGCGGCCCGGCCATCCGGCACAGCGACCTGCTGCTCATCAACAAGACCGAGCTTGCCCCCTACGTCGGAGCCGACCTGGAAGTCATGGCGCGCGATTCCAAGACCATGCGCGGCGAACGTCCTTTCCTCTTTGCCGACCTGCGTTCGCGCAAGGGCATGGACGAGGTCCTGGGTTGGTTGCGGCACGCGGTGCTCTTTACGTGAACGCTGCCGTGTCTCCGATCCCGGGCGCGACCCGGTTGAGCGGTCACCTGGAACTCACCGCGGCCATGGACGCGCGCGGCAACACGTTTTTACGACACCAGTTCTTCCAGGCTCCGGTTCACCTGGGCAAAGGGCATCAGGAAGCGGGAACTCTGGTCCTCAACGTCGTCAATCCCACCGCCGGGTTGCTCGACGGCGATCGCCTGAGGATCGACGTGGACGTAGAACAAGGCGCGCGCCTGCTGCTGACGACCCCGAGCGCGTCGCGCGTTCACACCATGCGCGGAGGCCGTGCCGAGGTGACGCAACGCTTCTGCGTGGCGTCCGGCGGAAGCCTGGAATGGTGGCCCGAGATGCTGATTCCGCAGGCTGGCGCACGTTACGCTCAACACACCCGGATCGAGCTGGAACCAAACGCCGAACTCATCTTCCAGGAAACGCTCGCACCGGGCCGGGTCGCGTTCGGGGAAGCCTTCGCCTACGAAGAACTGCGTTGGAGGACCGATGTGTGGCAGGCAGGTCATCTGCTCGTGCGAGAGCGCTTTCTGATCACGCCCAAGAACGGTGCGCTCGCGGCGTTGCGGCGGCGTTTCCCGACGGCGTACTATACCAGCATCTTTGTCGTTTCCCCGGCGCTCACGGGCGACCTGCGCGATCTCGCGTCGGACGCGGCCGATCATTGGATAGGCACAACGCAGGCTGGCGGAGGATTGCACGTGGTCCGCATCATCGCGGCCGACAGCCTGGCGCTGCGCCGTTCGCTGCGAGATTGCCGCGCGGCCATCTATCTGAGCCTACATCGCACAGCGCCCGACCTGCGGCGGGCCGGCGGGAACACCTAGACAGGCCGGCGTTGTATTCGCTAGATTCGCCCGCTATGAATTTCCCCCAAGTCCTCGTGGTCGGCAGCTTTGTGCAAGACCTGACTTTCCTTTGTACCGAGTTCCCTCGCCCCGGCGAAACGATCATCGGACAATTCATCACCGGCCCCGGCGGGAAAGGTTCCAACCAGGCGGTGGCCGCCGCGCGGGCGGGTGGACGGGTGGCCTACATCGGGGCGGTCGGGACGGATGCTTTTGGGGCCGGGGCCCGCGTCTTCCAGCAGGCTGAAGGCATCGACTGCCGTCTGGCCGAAAAATCCGAATGGCCAACCGGCACCGCGGGCATCCTGGTGAACTCACACGGGCAAAACGAGATCGTGGTCGCTCTCGGTGCCAACGGCGAATTGGCCTCGGCCGACATCGACACGAATGCCGATGTGGTCCGTTCCGCTGCCGTGATGGTTACCCAACTGGAAGCCAACCTCGGGGCAACGGCCTACGCGATGCAACTGGCGTGCGCCAACGGAGCCATCGTCATCCTGAATCCTGCGCCGATGCGTTCCGATTTCGACGCCGCGTTGCTCAACGATGTCGGCATTCTCATCCCCAACGAAACGGAGTTCACGGCACTGGTCAACCTCCTGCCGCAGACACAAGGCGCGCTGGGTAGCACGCCGTTCACCGAACACGATCTGGCCTCGATGAACGAGGAGGATCTGCACGCGCTCTGCCGGCGGTTCCGGGTGCGCACGATGATCGTGACGCTTGGCGTCCGGGGTTGTTTCCTCTCCACTCCAGACGGCTACCATCTCGTACCGGCCATACGCGGAATCCGCGCCGTCGATACCACCGGTGCAGGCGACGCTTTCGTGGGCGCATTCGCCACCGCACTCGCTGGGTTCGGGCCGGACAAGATCCAGGACGCCGCGCGTTTCGCGAATGCAGCCGCAGGGATTTCGGTCACACGCGCGGGGACGGCTCCAGCGATGCCTCTGAGGAGCGACATCGACGCTTTGCTGAAGCAGCAAAGTTGAATATCGCGGCATCGCCCCCGGCGACAAGCAGTTGCTTGCGCGTCATGCCCGCGGTTCTTTGCCGGAGTGTTCCGATTGTGAAAATAGAGGATTGACGCGCGGAACGCATTTTTGAGAGTCTGGCCGTTTGCTGTTGCCGGCACCGAGGGAATCCGCTGGCAGAACACGTTAAGAAGGTTCTATGCCGACACTCGCCTCCACCGTCGATGGGCTGAAATTGCCGAATCCGTTCATCATCGGCTCCGGCCCTCCCGGCACGAATCTGAACGTTATTACCAAAGCCTTCCGCGAGGGCTGGGGCGCGGTGATCGCCAAGACGGTCAGCCTGGACGCCGGCAAGGTCGTCAACGTCTCGCCGCGCTATGCGAAGTTGTATTCGTCCGATCGCTCCGAGGTCATCGGTTGGGAGAACATCGAACTCATCAGCGATCGCCGCTTCGAGATCTGGCTCGACGAGTTCAAGAAGTGCAAGGATCAGTTCCCCGACGGCATCCTGATCGCCTCCATCATGGAAGAGTTCCACCAGGATTCCTGGGTGGAGATTGTCGAGCGCTGCGAAGCCGCCGGGGTGGATGCCTTCGAGCTGAACTTCTCCTGTCCGCACGGCCTGCCCGAACGCAAGATGGGAGCCGCGATGGGTCAGAACCCGGAGATCCTGGAGGAAGTCTGCGGCTGGGTCATGAGCGCCGCCACCAAGCCTTGCTGGGCCAAGATGACCCCCAACGTGACGCGCATCGAAGACCCGACCCGCGCCGCTCTGCGAGCCGGGTGCCAGGGGGTCAGCGCCATCAACACGATCCGCAGCGTGATGGGCGTGGACCTGGAAACCCTGCGGCCCGAGCCGACCGTGGAAGGCTATAGCACCCCGGGCGGCTACTCGTGCAAGGCGGTCCGGCCGATCGCGTTGCGGATGGTCATGGAAATCGCCACGATGATCCGGCGCGAGTTCCCGGGACGGACCGTTTCCGGGTTGGGCGGCATCGAGAGCGGCGGGGACGCCGCGCAGTTCATCCTGTTGGGGTCGGATACCGTGCAGGTGTGTACCGGGGTGATGAAGTTCGGTTACGAGTGCGTCAAACCCATGTGCGACGAATTGCTCGCCTTCATGGAAAAGCACCGGTTCGAAACCCTGGCCGACTTCAAAGGCAAGAGCCTCGACTATTTCACCACCCACGCGGAACTGGTGCGCCTGCAGACCGAACGCAAAGCCGTCCACAGAGCCGCCGCGTCCACCGCGCCGAAGAAAATGATTACCGCCGACGGCGAATGGAGCAGTGATGCCTTCGTCCAGCAGTCCGACGCACTGGCGCGAGGATAAAGGAAGGCAGCATCCGGGCCGAAAAATAAGGAGCACGCGCGAACCATGTCTCTGTTGATCAAAAACGGCGAGATCGTCACCGCGAGTGAACGCTACGTGGCCGACGTGTGGTGCAAGGGTGAGACCATCACGCGGATCGACCGCGACATCCCTCCCCTGCCAGGCGCGGAAGTGATCGACGCCACGGGCAAATACGTGTTTCCCGGGTTCATCGATCCGCACACGCACATCTACCTGCCCTTCATGGGCACCTTCGCCAAGGACACCTACGAGACCGGCTCCAGGGCGGCGTTGATCGGCGGGACGACGACCATCTTCGACATGTGCTGTCCCTCGCGCGGCGAGGAAGCCATGGCCGGATTCGAAACGTGGAACGCGCAAGGCAGCGGCAAATCCGCGTGCGATTACAGCTTCCACATGGGCGTGACGCGTTTTGACGCGGGCACGGAGGCGCAACTGCGCGAGATCGTGGCGCGCGGGGTGAGCTCGTTCAAGATCTTCCTGGCGTACAAAGGAGCGTTCGGCATTGATGACACCGAGCTTTACCGCACGCTCAAGCTGGCCAGGGAACTCGGCGTCATCGTCGCGGCGCACTGCGAGAACGAAACCCTGGTGGCCGAACGGCAAAAGGAATTGATCGCTGCCGAGCTGACCGACCCTTCGCAGCATCACGAGAGCCGGCCGCCCATCGTGGAAGCGGAGGGCGTGCATCATCTGATGACGTTTGCGGAACTGCTGGGCACGGCCGTTTACATCGTCCACCTCAGTTGCGAGGAAGCTCTGCGAGAGGCGGTCACCGCGAGGCAGCGGGGAGTGCGCGTGTCCATCGAGACCCTGATCCAGTATCTCCTGCTGGACAAGGACGCCGCTGCGCAGCCGGGCTTCGAAGGCGCAAAGTACGTCATGTCTCCCCCTCTGCGTGACAAGCGTAACCGCGATGTTTTATGGAACGCCATCCGGAGCGGCTTGGTGAACACCGTCGCGACCGACCACGCTCCCTTTGATTTCGCAGGGCAGAAGCCGATGGGCGAAAACGATTTTACCCGGATTCCCAACGGCATCCCGGCGCTGGAGGAACGGGTGAACCTGCTCTACACTTACGGGGTGCTGACCGGCAAGATCGACCTGCACACCTTCGTCAACGCGGCTAGCACCCAGGCCGCCAAGCTCTTCGGCTTGTTCCCGCGAAAAGGAACGATCCAACCCGGCGCGGATGCCGACCTGGTGGTCTATGATCCCACTTACCGCGGTGCGATCTCCGCGCAAACCCAGACGATGAACGTGGATTACAGCGCGTTTGAAGGTTGGAAGCTGCGAGGCCGACCCGGCGTGGTCACGGTCCGCGGCGAGGTGGCCGTGCGCGACGGCAAATTCGTGGGCACACCGGGCCGGGGGAAGTTCTTGCAGCGAGTACCTACGCACTTCTAATGGACAATCAGACTTACGGTTTGGAAGACAGTTCCCTCTTCAACGAAGACCTCGCTCCGGTCCCGGCGAGCCGGCGCACCTGGTCGTTCTGGAACTTTGCCGCGTTGTGGATCTCCATGTCGGCTTGCATCCCGACCTACATGCTTGCCTCCTCGCTCATCGGCGGCGGTATGAACTGGTCGCAGGCCATCCTGACCATCTTCCTGGGCAATGTCATCGTGTTGATCCCGATGGTGCTCAACGCGCACGCCGGCACGCGCTACGGCATCCCCTTCCCGGTGTTTTGCCGTGCTTCCTTCGGCATCCGGGGGGCGAATATTCCGGCCCTGTTGCGCGCTCTGGTCGCCTGCGGCTGGTTCGGCATCCAGAGCTGGATCGGCGGCAACGCCATTTACAAGATTCTCGGTGTGTTCATCCCGGCCTTCGCGTCCACTGCGCCCGCGACCAACGCGCTCGGCATCAACCTCGCGCAGTTTTTGTGCTTCCTGTTTTTTTGGGGCGTCAACATGTGGGTCATCTACCGGGGGATCGATTCCATCCGGGTGCTGTTGAGCATCAAGGCGCCGCTGCTCATCGCGCTCGGTCTGGCGCTGCTGGCGTGGGCCTACACGCAGGCCGGCGGGTTCGGCCCCATCCTGTCGCAACCCTCGGCGTTCGAACCCGGGCAACCCAAGCACGGGCAATTCTGGACGTTCTTTGTCCCGGCCCTCACCGGCATGATCGGTTTTTGGGCTACCCTCTCGCTGAACATCCCGGATTTCTCCCGCTACGCCCGCAGCCAGCGTGACCAGATCGCTGGCCAGGCGGTCGGGCTGCCGCTGACGATGGCGCTGTATTCGTTTATCGGTGTCGCGGTCACCTCGGCTACCACCATCATTTACGGCAAGACGATCTGGGACCCGGTGGACGTACTGACGCGCTTCAAAAACCCGGCGGTCCTGATCGTCGCGATGTTGGCGCTCTGTCTGGCGACTCTCGCCACCAACATCGCGGCCAACGTCGTCGGTCCGGCCAATGACTTTGCCAGTTTTGCCCCGCGACAGATTTCTTTCCGCACCGGCGGCCTGATCACCGGCCTCATCGGCGTGTCGATCATGCCATGGAAACTGGTGGCTGATCCGAGCGGTTTCATCTTCACCTGGCTGGTGGGATACAGCGCGCTCCTCGGTCCGATCGCGGGCGTGATGATCGCCGACTATTTCGTCGTGCGCCGGATGCGGCTCAACGTCCTGGCGCTCTACCGCACCGAAGGCGAGTACCGCTTCCACCGCGGTTACAGCCTGGCGGGAATCGGTGCGCTGCTGCTCGGCGCACTGCCGAACCTGCCCGGTTTCCTGGTCACCGTGAACTGGTTACCCAGGGGACGCGTTCCGGCCTTGCTGGTCGAGCTTTACAGCTACTCGTGGTTCATCGGCTTCGCGCTCGCGTTCCTGAGCTACCTCATCTTCCGCAAACTTTCTCCTGTTCCCGCCGGCGGGCTGGCTCCCGCCGCCCCGACCGCTATCGCTTCGCCCCTATGATCTCGCCCCAGCTTCCCGCGTTCGACTATCAGCCGCAGCCTTACACCGGACCGAGCGCGGAGGAAGTCCTCGCACTGCGCCAGCAATTCCTCAGTCCCGCGATCTTTGCTTACTACGAGCGGCCGATCATGATCGTGGAGGGCAAAGCGCAATACCTCTTCGACGAGAAGGGCCACCGCTACCTCGATGCCTTCGGCGGGATCGTGACCGTGAGCGTCGGCCATTGCCATCCACACGTCCTAGAAGCGGTCAACCGGCAGAACGCCCTGCTTCAGCACACGACGACCATCTACCTCAACCCGAACATCGCCCAGTACGCTCAAGCGCTCGCCGCCAAGATGCCCGGTGACTTGAAGGTGTGCTACTTCGTCAACTCCGGTTCCGAGGCCAACGATCTGGCTCTGCTCATGGCGCGCGCGTACACCCAGAACTACGACATGATCGCCCTGCGCAACGCCTACCACGGCGGCAACAGCAGCGGCATGGGGCTGACAGCGCATTCCACCTGGAAGTTCAACGTGCCGCACTCCTTCGGCGTTCACCACGCGCTGGCGCCTGATCCTTACCGGGGTTTATTCGGGTACGATGATCCGGAAGCCGGCAGCAGATACGCGGAAGACATTAAGAGCGTCATCGACTACGCCACTTCGGGGAACATCGCGGGCTTCATCGCGGAATCCATTCAGGGTGTAGGCGGTACGATCGTCTTCCCGGATAACTACCTGTCGCAAGCCTACGCCCACGTGCGGGCCGCGGGTGGTCTGTGCATCGCCGACGAGGTGCAGGCCGGCTTCGGGCGGACTGGCACCCATTTCTGGGGCTTCGAGACCCAGGGCGTCACCCCCGACATCGTCACGATGGCCAAGGGGATCGGCAACGGCGTGCCGTTGGCGGCCGTGGTCACGACGCCGCAGATCGCGCAGGCCTTGAAGTCACGCATCCACTTCAACACTTTCGGAGGCAACCCCGTTGTCTGTGCCCAAGGGAAGGCAGTGCTCGAAGTCATCGAACGCGAAGGCTTGCAGACGAACTCCTTGGCAGTTGGCAATTACCTGCTGGATGGTCTCCGCAGTCTGGCGGATAAACATCCGATCATCGGTGACGTGCGCGGCAAGGGACTCATGATCGGCGTCGATCTCGTCACGGACCGAGCGGCCAAAACACCCGCCAAGGCGGAGTGCCTGCGCGTCTTCGAAACGGCGAAGGATCTCGGATTGCTGATCGGCAAAGGCGGCTACCACGGCAACGTGCTGCGGATCAAGCCGCCGATGTGCTTGACCCGCGACGACGCCGACTTCCTGCTCGGCACTCTGGACCTGTGCTTCACCAGGTTGTAGCCGGCCTTCAACCAGGGGACACAACCCTAGTCGCGGGGAAGGGAATCCAATAAGGCCGTGTCGGGTAAAAAGAGCGTATTAGTCTGCGCCACTACATTTTGACCCAAACTGTCAAACAACGCCCTGCCGTCTCGCACCAGATGAAAAGCCGTTTGCTCATCGTGGATGACCATCCCGTGATGCGGCAAGGCTTGGCCCAGATCCTTTCTCAAGAGGACGACCTCACCGTTTGCGGTCAGGCGGCCAACGCCGCTCAAGGTCTTGCCAGCGCTCGCAGCCTCGAACCGGACCTGGCAATCGTGGATTTATCGCTGAAAGGCTCCAGCGGACTGGATTTAGTGAAGGACTTGCGGGCCTTTCTACCCAAAGTGCCTGTGCTGGTGCTTTCGATGCACGACGAGACCATCTACGGCGAGCGCGCTTTGCGTGCGGGGGCGCGTGGATACATCATGAAGCAGGAGACAACCGAGAACATTATCACCGCGGTGCGACGTCTCCTACTCGGCGGATTTTACGTTAGCGAATCGATGAACGCTCGCATGGTCCACAAGTTTGCCTCTGGGAGAACCACCCCTTCCTCTGGACAATCAATCGTGGATTCACTCAGCGACCGCGAATTGCAGGTGCTCCAGCATTTGGGCAAAGGCAAGAGCACCCGTCTGATCGCTGGCGAACTCTGTATCAGCATCAAAACGGTGGAAACCCACCGCGCTCACCTGAAGGAAAAGCTCCAGCTCAGCAACGCGCCGGAACTGGTCCGTTTCGCCATCGAGTGGGTCCACGGCCAGGAAGCCTGCTGAGCAAGAGAGGATAGACCAAGATGGATGGCTCGCTCCATCGGGACACGGCCCCTTGGTGGCACGGCCGCCCGAACTTTGACTTTGTATGTCAGGCTTCTATTCCACCGCCGAACATCCCTTGTTTCGAGATCGAGACGGTCATTTCCTGAGGCGACTAGAGCCCTTCCCGTTTGATAAAGCCTGCCGGGAGGGACCCGCTCCGTCGGGTCCGGGGAGCCGTGGCTACACGGCACCGGGCACGGACCCGACGGAGCGGGTCCCTCCCAATTTGTCCAAGGCTTACCCAAACGGGAAAGGCTCTAACGGTTGATAAAACCGCCATCTTCGACGATGCTGTGTAGTGCGATCCCCGCTGCAAATCGTTTGGTTAAAACGTGATCTGCGGACTGAAGACCATCGGCCTTTGCACGATGCGGCTCGTCTGGGAGCACCGCTGTTGGTGCTGTACGTTTACGAGCCTGAAATCACCGGCGCGGATGATTTCGATTCCTCCCACCTCGTTTTCATCAACCAGTCGCTGGCGGAGCTGGATACCCGGCTGCGTGCGGTGGGAGGCCGTCTCACCTGCCGCGTCGGTCGGTTACCCGATGTCTTTGATGAACTGCACACGGAGCATGGCATCGCCGGTTTGTGGAGCCACGAGGAGACCGGCAACGCCGCAAGCCACGCGCGGGACCGCCGGGTCAAAGCCTGGTGCCGAGCCCAAGCGGTTCCGTGGACGGAGATTCCACAGCATGGAGTCTTTCGTCCACACCCCAGTCGGGATGGCTGGGCAGAGCGATGGACCGCTCGCATGAGCGAGCCCATTGCACCGGTGCCTTCTCAGCTTTGCACCATTCCAGCCATCGATCCCGGCCGGATCCAGTCCCCCGCCGATCTCGGTCTGCCCGTGAGTGCCAAAGACCTTGCTCAGCCGGGTGGTGAATCGCACGGGCGGCGGCTGCTGCATACGTTCTTGGAGCGGCGAGGAGTGGATTATCGCCGCGCGATGTCCTCGCCGCAGCCGGCTTGGACGGCCTGTAGCCGGCTCAGTCCGTATTTGACCTTCGGTTGTGTTTCGATGCGCGAGGTGTATCAGACCACCCGGGAACGCGAGGCGGAACTCCAGGAACTTCAGAAGGTTGGCATCCCGTTTGATCCACGGTGGACCCGGTCACTGGCGTCGTTTCAATCCCGCTTGCGCTGGCATTGCCACTTTCTCCAAAAGCTGGAGGACGAGCCTGCCCTGGAGAGCCGCAATCTGTCTCGTGCGTACGATGGATTGCGCGAAAACGAGTTCAGCGAGGAACGCTTTGCCGCTTGGCGCGAGGGCCGCACCGGCTACCCCATGATCGACGCTTGTATGCGTGCTTTGCATCACAGCGGTTGGATCAATTTCCGGATGCGGGCCATGCTGGCTTCGTTCGCGGCCTACCACCTGTGGCTTGATTGGAGACCCACCAGCGTCTTTCTGGCACGCCACTTCCTGGACTACGAACCAGGCATCCACTATCCCCAGTTCCAAATGCAGAGCGGTGTCACAGGGATCAACTCCGTCCGGATCTATTCCCCTTCGAAACAAGTCTTTGATAACGACCGAGAAGGAGCTTTCATTCGCCGGTTCGTACCCGAGCTTACGCGTGTCCCTGCTGCCTTTCTGGCCGAGCCACACTTGATGCCTGCTTCCATGCAAGAGGAAGCCGGCTGCCACGTCGGCCGAGACTATCCTTCACCGGTAGTCGATCACGCGACGGTCTATGCTCAGGCGCGTGAACGTTTGGGAGCCATTCGCAACACGGACTTTGCCCGACGCGAGGCGCAAAGAGTTTACGCCCGTCACGGCAGCCGCGAACGCCCGCTCGCCAGCCGTGCTGGAGTGGCGAGGAAGCGACAACCACCGCGCTGCAAAGTGACCGCGGTGGCTGCAAACTCGGAGCGGCAAATTGACCTGAATCTAACCTAAGGGAAGTAGCTGCTAATATCCTCCCGTTGCGGGAGTGATCAAGATGTCATACCA
>CAXTOP010000006.1:94254-158446 GCA_964245965.1 uncultured Chthoniobacterales bacterium | reverse complement strand
GCGTTTTCATCTCGCCTCTAACTCGTCAAAACTCGGCTTTCTGGACGCGCTCTAACAACGCGCTCCAGCGAACAGAGGCTGGCGTTCGGCTCTTTTCTGTTTATCATGTCCGTTCTCGCCAGCCTCTGTCGCTGAGCTTGAGATCGTTAGGTGCAGAAGCACGCGCTGATCATGAATCCACCACACCTCCACGAGGTTGATCCTGAACAACTTCTCCAGCGTACCGCTTCTGGCGACACTTCCCGCCTCAGGTTGTTTGGTTGCGCTTGCTGCCGTCGCATCTGGACGTTACTCCCGGAAGCCAGTCGGCGTGCGGTGGAGACCCGTGAACGCTACGAGATCGGTGAGGCTACAGAAACCCAACACGCATCCGCGTTGGCGCTCGCACAATCGATCAGGGCTGAACTGCGGGCACCTTTCCGTCTATCCAAAAGCGTCGACGACCATGCTCCAGAGCATGCGTCCGTCTGGGCCGCAGGAGCGGCTTTGAATGCTTGTCGCGGCAACTGGACGGCGGCAGCCAGCCTTGCGGCACATGCGGCAGCCTGCGGTAGCGTCGACTACGAAGCCGGCTACAGGAGGGAGCGGCAAGCCCAAGGCGAGTTGTTCCTTACCTCGCACACCAACCAAAACACCTAACCAGTCGCTGCAGCGAACGGCGGGGGAACGTCCGGCTTTGATGGCTTGCCTTTTCTCCGCCGTCGCTGAGCTTGGGTCGTTAGGCGGTTTCGCCATGTTTCCCTTCTTGCTACCTCTCCTCGGCGCGATCCTTGGAGCTGCGGTGATGGGCATGACTTCGTTTATGCTTCTGCTCACCCGACACCGACGTTCCTGGGTCGTGCCGGTTTTTGCCTTGCCCTCCTTCCTGATCGGCAGCTTCTACACCGGCGGCTTTCTGTTGGCGGGTCGTCACAACCAGCCCGAGGCACCGCTTTTCTGGCTGCTGCTCTTTCTCGGTGCGTTCAGCATCGTTTGGTGGCTGTTCGGGCGGCGGTAGTCCCACTCACCAGCAGCCTAACAATGCGCTCCAGCGAACAGAGGCTGGCGTTGGGCATTTTCTCGTAGTCGAGCCTTGCACCGCTAGCCGCCGTCGCTGAGCTTTGGGCGTTAGGCAGCTACGCGCACCGTGCCACTATGAGAATCGAAATCCAAACACATGACGAGATTGCTTCCACGCCCGGCAGAGGCAGTGCCGCGCCGCGCAAGATGGCTTTTTCCGCGCTCGATCTCAAGGTAGAGGGTCGTTCATTGGTCATCCGTGGCACCGAGACCGATGCGGGTGGGAGGCTCGTCATCAGTTCCAGCGCGAAAACACATGCGAAGTTCATGAACCGCAAAGGCAAGGTGTCTCTTACTCCAGACGATCTCAAAGCTTTGTTTGAGTTCGCGCTTTCCAAGAACCTCATCACTTTGTCGGTCGCCCTTCCGAGTCCCGCTGCCTAACCACGCGCTCCAGCGAACAGAGGCTGGCGGTCGGCTCTTTTCGGACCTTCACGCTTGACCTCGCCAGCCTCTGTCGCTGAGCTTGAGTTCGTTGGACGTGCCTCGTCTATCCTGCGCTTGCCACTCACCGTGGGACTGCGTAGTTTGCTTCTCATGCCTGCCACCGCCGACCAGCTCTTCCTAGAGGCTTTGTCCCTTCCGCCCGAAGCGCGTGCTGATTTGACCGACCGGCTTGTCGCCAGTTCCGCTGAGGCCATCCCTCCCGAGATCGAGCGTGCCCATCTCGACGAGGTGCATCGCCGCATGGCGCGTGTCGAAGCAGGCGAGGTGCATCTCATTCCCGGAGAGCAGGTCTTGGCCGAAGGGCGCGCATTGTTGGCCAGCCTCGCTGGCGAGCGGCAGGCTCGCTGAGTAGGGCAGCCCCGCACATGCCGACTGTCCACCAGTTCGAGCCGGAAGCACGGGCCGAGTATCATGCGGCCATCCGCTACTACGCGACGGAGGCCGAGCTTGGCACCGCGAGTACCATCCAGAGGCAGCCGGCTTTTGGAGCGTAGTGTCCCCGCGCTCGTCGCGCCGGGTGATCTATGAGGGTGGCAGCCTGCACTTGGTACTTTATGGCCGGGCAGAGCGTCCGGTTTGGCAGGGGCACATGGCCGACTTGCAGGTCCCTGCCGCTGGTTACTTCACGGAGTTGGCCTCTCTCTTGTAGGTGGACGCCCGGCCTAACCAGGCGCTGCAGACATGTGGTTAGTGTCGTCAAGGGTAGCTTTTGAGTTGGTAGAGCTTCTTTTCGATGAAGCTTTCCTTGCTCTCGTAGCCGGCGGCTTCGAGGGCGGGCACGCCGCTCTCGGTGGCGAGCTTGAAGGGCTTGGCTTGCAGGCGGGCAAGTGGTTCCAACGCGCCGATGACGTGGCCCATCATCACGTGCCACACCGCCGCTGCGAGCTTGCGCGCCACGGCGACGGCGGCCTTGTTGCGCCCGCGCCGCGCTGCGACCGCCAGGCCCCAGCCCTGCAAGGGATTGTCCACACCCAAAAGCTTCTTGGCCGACTGGACGAGCGGCGCCCGGATGGGTCCGCGTCCGTGGCGCATGAGCTTGCCGCCGCCTTCCCATTCACCGCTCTGGCACACGCTCGGGTTCAGGCCCAGGGTAGGCCACCAGCTTCTTGCTCTGGGCGAACCGGGTGACATCTCCGCTGGCTGCCGCCAGCCCAAAGCAGGTCACCGCGCCGATGCCGCGCCGCCGCGCCAGCCGCCGCGGCGTTTCATCGGCGAGGATCTCTTCTGCCATGTGGCGGCGCAGGCGGGTGCGGCGAGCACGGGCTGCCACCAGCCCGGCGTGCATCTGTTCCAGGAGCATCGCCCGGGCGGGACTCCACCCCTTGATTTTTTGAGCAAGCAGGCGATGGAGGCGTGATGCGCCAACCGGAAGCCGGCCGGCAGGCGCACGCAATGTTCGTTGAGTAGGGCGCGGCTCGGCTGCTTGTGACGGGTCGCTTCCTTGACGACATTCTGACAGGCGCTAAAACCCTCGCGCCGTTCCAGGGTTTCCGGGTCCGGCTGCCAGACTTCAGCCGCCAGCCCGCTTAAGTGGATGCGCGCGATCTTGAGACTGTCGAGGATGAGCGCCGTGCGTCCGCTGGCGTGCAGGCGGGCGGCGACGGCAAAGGAGTTGGCGCTGGCTTCGAGGACGAGGGTGTCACTCTCCTGGGTGTGGCGCAGCGTCCAGGCTTTGAGTTGATCGAGTGGCACACGGGTGGAAGAGCGGGTGACCTTCGCCGTGGCTGGATCACGCCCGCAGAGGATAGCAGCCGCGAAGGTGTCTGGGTGAACGTCGAGGCCGACGACAGCGGCGGCTCGACTCGGAGTTTTGCTCATGGTAGTATGCCTTTCATGTTGGATTGGGTTGTTTTTGCGTGTTTGTGTGTTGCTGGACGAAAGGCGCAGCCGAAGCCGTTCCGACAGATGCCTTAAACAACAAGCAGACCTCCGAGGCTGCCTGATCTTTGGAGGACCGGGGCACCTCGCGAGGGTTCATCCGTCAAGACTCACTTGAGCGATAAACGGGAACGTGGAAACGTCACGATGGAGCGACCGAGTCCTTGGCCGGTGGCGCGTTTCTTCTTGTGGTTCTGTTGCCCAGTTCCACCAGGAGAAAAGCGAGCGTCGGCTGCGCCTTTCGTCCAGCTTGAACTTCATCTCATCACCACCTACCCTCAGCGAACGGCGGGGTGGCGGTCAGCCCTTCTCTGTATTCTACGCTTGACCTCACCAGCCTCCGCCGCTGCGCTTGAGTCCGTTAGGCGTTCCAGAGTGATCGCTTGCCAGCAAGATCACCAAGGTGTAGTTCTTGCTCATGCCCACTGTTGCCCTTCAGGCTCACTTCGACGGCGAGCGTATCGTCTTGGATGAGCCGTTCGATCTACCCGCCAACGCACCGCTGATGGTCACGCTGCTCCCTGCCGCCTTTCACGCGGAGTCGGACTCTGAGGAAGCATGGCTGCGTGCCGTCGCCTCCAACGAGGCTTTCTCTTTTCTGGCCGATCCCGCCGAGGACATTTACTCGCCCGAGGACGGTGAGCCTCTCAGCCATGCGTTATAGCGTCGTCCTGGTGCCCTTCCCCTTCGATGACCTCACCGGCCAGAAGGTGCGACCGGCCGTTTGCCTCACCGACCTTGTTGGCGTGCATCGTCATGTCGTACTCGCCTTCATCACCAGCACACTACCGACCAGTCCAGAGCCAAGCGATGTGCTTCTGATCCCTACGATGCCGGAGTTCGCCCGTACCGGCCTGCGAGTCGCTTCCGCTCTCAGGCCCCACCGTGTAGTGACGATTTCAGCCACTATCATCCATCGGAAACTCGGTGTTCTTGCACCCGGTATTCAGAGTCAGGTTGCCCAGCGACTACGAGCACTTTTCGCCATCTGAGCGCCGCAACGCCTAACAACGCGCTCCAGCGAACGGAGGCTGGCGGCAGGGTTTTCTCGGACCTTGACGCTTGACTTCGCCAGCCTCCGTCGCTGAGCTTGGAGGCGTTAGGCATTTCTGAGCTATCCTTCTCCCATGAGCTACGATTTGACCATCCGCTCCGACGAAAACTTTTCAGGTTCCATCGCGCCATGAGCCGCTGCTGAGCTTGGGTCCGTTAGACCTCCGCATAAATGATCAACGCGTTCCGGTTTTGGATGCGGATCACCAGGCGCTCAACCATCGCGTTTGGAGCCTCTCTTGCGCTCGGATTACTCAGCATGGGCTTCCTTGGAATCGCGCTCTACTACCCCGTCGCCCCGGTGCTGCTTCTACGCTTTCCGCCGCAGGATCGCTGGCGTGGGGATTGGGTTTGGCCAGCCATCATCGGGGTGGGCATGGGATGGTCGCTGGGGTTCCTGCTCGCGGGCGCCACCAACGCCTGGTTGGTGCAGCGAGCCTGGCCGACCACTCTGCGCCGTTTGATCTATCTTGGCGTGCTCTGGGGATGGGCTTTGGTGGTTTGGTTTGCCTGTTTGACGTTCTCACCGGTCCAATCTCTCTCGCCGTGACCCGGCCTGACCAGTCGCTGCAGCGAACGGCGGAGGTAGCTCCCGTCTTTGTGGTTGCAGCCACCGCCGCTGCTGAGATTGGGTCCGTTAGGCCACTACGAGCGAGCAGAAATTCACAGAATCCATCCGAGCGAGGAAAGGGGTCAGTCCGTGCAAGTGTGCAAATTGGCTTTTTGCACACTTGCACGGACTGACCCTTTTGGCCGCGACACGCGCTGCAGCGGACGGCGGCTGACGGCCCGGGGCTTTCCGTACATCCCACAGGTGGCTTTGCCGGCATGCGTCGCTCAACTTTAGGTCGTTAGACGCCGTCCCGCCTTCTTCCCGGCAACGCGCTTGCTTGCCGATCTGCGGCGGGACGCTATGCTTGTCCCATGCCTGCCATCCTAGACGATCTACTCCAACAGGCGCTCACTTTGCCTGACGACTCCCGGTTGCTTCTTGCCGAGGAGTTGGTAGCCAGCGTGAGTTCCCCTGTCCAGGCTGACGATGCTTTGGTGGACCGTCGCCGCGCGGAGTTTCTCTCGGGCACTGCTGTGCTGATCCCGGCTGAGGAGGCCCTGCGTCAGGTGCGCGAGGCCCTGGCCGCTCAACAGCACGCATGAAGTGTTCGCTGCACGGGGAGGCTCTCACCGAATACCGGGAGGCTGCGCCTTTACTACGGCGAACGCGCCCGGGGCTTGGGCGAGGCATTTACCGCCGCGGTGGAGGCAGCCATCGTCTCCGTCCAGAATTCTCCACAGGCGCGAGCAGCCAATGAGCGCGGAATACGGCGCTACCCGTTGCGGCGTTTTCCGTATGTCATGCACTACGTTGTTGAGCAGGGTGTCTCGAGCGGCGAGGAATGCGTCGTGATCTACGCGGTCCGGCACTCTCGCCGCGACCCGAGCTACTGGTTGCATCGCCTGCCACCTTCCACCGAAAACGCCTGACACGGCGCGGGCAGCGAACGGCGGCTGACGGCGGGAGTTTCCGTGCCTCCCGCGGCGGTGGTCGCCGGGGCCTAACGAGGTCGCTCTGGCGGACGGCGGGGTGGTGCCGGCCGCGGAGCAGTGGCGTCAATGCGGGAGCGGCGGCAAGCCGTTGGAAGGATCGTCGCGCAGGTCGGCGGTGCTCATATTAATGTTGTTGCAGCCGGAGCGCCCGCTGCTGCGGATGGGTGAGCCCGTGCCACCGGCGCATGCGCCCACGCCCAAAGCACCACACAGACAAAGGAGCAGAACGACGCCACGCGAAAACGTTTTCATAGAGGGCATACGCTGCGAGCAGGCGGTACGGCCGCTTTTGCAAGTCAAGCCGGGTTCTTCGGTTGACGCTCCAATGATCAGGAAGATCAGCCTCAGCGAGCCGGGATGGATGGCCCAGGCGCAGGGCGTGCCCGCCAGGGCGGCTTTCAGGCCGATGGTTCCCTGATCAACCAGCGTGAGAAAGGCGGCTTTCGCCTCCCCGGCGTCCCGCCCCTGTCGAGAGCTCCAGTGAGCCTGTGTCAGGGAAGGGGTCTGTCCGTGCAAGCGTGCAAAGTGGCTTCTTGCACGCTTGCACAGACTGACCCCTTTGGCCGCCGCGGACTGCCCCCTGACCCCTTTGGCCGCCGACCCCTTTGGCCGCCTCGAACCGTGATCGTTTCCGCCGCCGCCCGGGTGCGAGAGGGGTCTTGCGCTTCCACGCGGCTCGCGACACAGACGCCAAAGCCTTGAAGATCGGGAGCCGCCATCTATCCTGTGCGTATGCCCATGACCATCGACCAGCTTGCCGAAGAGGCACTTTCGTTGCCAAGTGAAGAACGCGCCCTCCTGGCGGACCGCCTCGTGGAGAGTCTCGATGCCGTCGCGGCGAGCCGCCTCGACCAACTCTGGGCAACCGAGGCCAAGCGCCGCCGCGATGAGGTTCGCCAAGGTCTCGTGCAAACGGTTCCCGGCGATGAAGCTCTGGCACGCGTTCGACGCTCGCTGGGACATGAGGTATGAGTTTCATCCGGAAGCACTCGACGAGTACAACGAGGCCGGTTACCACTACGCCCGGCAGCAGCCCGGGTTGGACTTGCGCTTCATCGTTCGCGTGGAGGAAGCCATCAAGCTGATCCGTGAAGACCCAAATCGGTGGCGTCCTTTCGACGAGGACGTGCGCCGCTGCCTCACCCGGGTATTTCCTTATGGCATCCTATATACGATTGAGCCCGGGTTCGTGCTTATCGTCGCCGTAGCCCACTGCAGCCGTGAACCCAACTACTGGAAGCACCGAATCGCCTAACCGGGCATTGCCGCGGACGGCGGTTCTGCCGGGCTCCTGAGTTCGCCTTTCCTCCCGCCGTCGCTGAGCATGGGCACGTTAGGAGCGAGCGCGATGTCACGAACCTCCCAATACAAGGCCGTTTACTGCGGCAGCGTCGGGATGGGCGTGGCGCTCTGTCTCTGGCTCGTGCTCTCCTTCCACTGGAACGGCGTTGGACTGGCCGTGCTCGCCACCGCTCTGCTGCTGCCCGGCCGGGTGCTGGGATTCTTCTGGAGGGTCTTGATGCGTCAGGCGCTCCGGGGTCCCACCTCGTAGGGGAAACATACGCCGGGATCGTTCGCCGGGAAATCCTTCGTGTTGCGCTTTCCCGCGCAACCTCCGCTTGTGCCCACGTTACGCTTTTGGTAGGCTCGCTTCCATGTCCATGACCATCGAACAGCTTGCTGCCGAGGCGCTTTCCTTGCCCAGCGAGTCACGTGCGCTTCTGGCTGAACAGCTCGTCGAGAGCCTGGATGTTTCCTCTCCCGCCAGCCACCTCGATGAGCTTTGGGCGGCGGAGGCCCAGCGCCGGCTGGCAGAAGTGCGTTCCGGGCGTGCTCAGACCGTCTCCGGCGAGGAGGCTGCCGCGAGGGTGCGCCGCGCCGTGGGCCGATGAGCCGCCTTCCCCATCGGTTCGATCTTGAGGCACTGGCCGAGTACGAGGAGGCGGCCCGTTATTACGCCGCTCAGCAGCCCGATCTGGACGGGCGCTTTATCGCTTGTATCGAGGACGCCATCGCCTTGATCTGCGAAGCACCCGAACGTTGGCGCGTCTTCGCCGGCCGCGAGGTACGCCGCGCTCGGCCCGCGTGTTCCCTTACGGTATTCTCTATACCCTCGAGTCCGATCATGTGCTGATCGTCGCCGTGGCCCATTACAGCCGCGAGCCGGGCTACTGGCAGCATCGTCTGCCGTAAGGGCCGCCGCCCAACCACGCGCCCCGGCGGACGGCGGCGCGCGCGGCCGGACGAGGCCGGCTCACTGGCCTTCGCGCGCTTCCAGGCGTTCGCGCAACACCTTGAACAACTCCGGCAGCGGCACCGGCTTGAGCAGCACGTCGTACGCGCCGGCCTGCAACCCGCGCACCAGCAGCTCGATCTTGCTGCTCGCGCTCAGCAGGATGACCGGCACCCCGCCCGTCGCCGGGTGGTCGCGCAGGCGGCGGGCCAGGCTGAAGCCGTCCAATCCGGGCAGGATCGCGTCCGACAGAACGATGTCCGGCAACCGCGCCTGGGCCATTTCCCAGGCCTGCGTGCCGCTGGTGGCCACCTGCACGTCGTAGTGCGGTTCCAGCACCTCGTAGAAAAACGCCCACTGCGAAGGGTCGTCCTCCACCAGCAGCAAATAGGGCTTGGGCGGAGGGGGCAGTGTCATGGCGGAAAGCAAGAGAGCGGAAAAGAAAGCGTCCGGGATCATCGCCCCGCGCTTCATGCCTCGGAATGGCGGAAAACGCAACTGGTTGTGCATCCGTCAAGGTTTCACAGGTGCGAGCGCCTGCGACTCACTGCGCGCGAGCCGGTATTCGAGGAACGTTTTCACGTCCGTCGCCAGGCAGCGGCGGAAGTCTTCCGCGGCGCTGGCCTTGTCCCCGGCGAATAGCTTCTTTTCCCCGGCGTAAAACCAGGCCTCGCAGTGTTGTTCCTTGTCTTTCTTGCCGTCGGACGAAGAGGCCGCGGCGAGGAAGTCGGCCTCCGTGATGCTGCCGGTGAGGAAGCCGGCGACCCGGCGCACCCAGGCGTCCGCCGGCACGGCCTGGGCGGAGTGCTCGAAGGAGGCCGTCAACTCGCCGTCGGCGGCGGCCGTCCCTTCCAGGTGGGCGCGGCCAACCCAGAGATAGATCGGCCGGTACTCCGGATGGACGCCGGCCAGTCCGCCGGGGCGGCTGAGGTCCGCCAGCGCGCTCTTCCAGTCGTGCAGTTGGGCGTGGAGGAAGCCGCGGGTTTCGTACAGGCCCTCGTGCTTGGGATCGAGGGCGACGGCCCGGTTGTCGTCGGCCAGCGCGCCTCGGAAATCCAGCATCTCTTCCTTGCACCGGCCGCGCGACAGCCAGTGGCCGGCATCCTGCGGGTTCAGGGCGATGGAGCGGTCGTAGTCGGCCAGGGCGCGGTGGAGGCTTCCCTGTTTGCGTTCCGCGTTGGCGCGTCCGTGGAGCGCGTTGTCGTCGCGCGGATCGAGCGCGAGGGCGTGGTTGAAATCGGCCAGGGCTCCGGCGGTGTCGCCGTCGAGGGATTTGACACGGCCGAGGTCGCCCCAGGCGGCCACAAGCTTCGGGTTGAGGGCACGGGCGCTCTCGTATTCGGCGCGGGCCCCCGGGCGGTCGCCGCGCGTGTCTTTGATGTTGCCGAAGCCGACGTGGGCACCGGCGTTCCCGGGGTCCAGCGCGAGGGCGCGGCGATAGTCGGCCAGCGCGCCGTCGAGATCATCGAGGTGTCTCCTGGCGTCGCCGCGGTTCACGAAGGTGTCGGCCCGTTGCGGGTTGAGGGCGATGGCGCGGTCGTAGTCGGTGACGGCGTCGGCGTAGTGGGATTGCAGCTTTTTCACCAGGCCGCGCATCTCGTACTGGAGGGCGCCCTGCGGGGCGATGTCGATGGCGCGGCTGTAGTCGGCCAGGGCGGCGTCGAAGTTGTTCTGGCCGCGTTCGATGTCGCCGCGCAGGAGGTACACGCTGCTGCTCTTGGGAGCCTGGGCGAGGATGCGGTTGCAGTCGGCCAGCGCCCCGGCGAGGTCGCCGTGGCGGTACTTGATGCTGGCTTGCAGGAAGGGGTCCTTGTCCGCTCCGCCCGGGGCGGTGTCCGGCTTGGAGGCGTTTGCGGTGGTGAGGGTGGAAGTCAGCAGCAGGACCGCCACGAGGGCGAGGGACCGACAGGGGAGGAGGGAAAAGAGGATCATGGACGGCGGATGAGGTCGGATGGTCTCTCCTGGCGTTACCAAATTCGGTTCAGAAAAGGAAGCTTTTCATGAAAATGAAATAATTTCACGAATATTCTTAGACCTTGGACATGCCTTGTCTTATGCTGGATGAGAGGATGGTTTTCGCCAGACCTGAACCTGCCTTTTCCTGCTCCATCGATCCATGAATTTCACTCCCAAAGCTCCCGCTGCGCTCGACGACGAACGGCACCATCGTGCCGCCCTCCGCTGGCCCCTGCTGCGCGCGGGCTTGTACGATTTCCACGTTGCCCGGGCGGTCGAGCAAACCAGCCGCCGGGGGCGGGCGCGGCTGCGGCTGACTTTGCGCATTCACCTGCCCGGCGACGACGGCCCGGGCTACCACGGCGGCGGCTCCACCGACCGCCTGGTGGACGACCGCCTGCCCGCCGACGACCCCGAGCGCCTGTGGCAGTTCACCCGCGCGGTCGGCCTGGAGGACTGCTACGCGCTGGGCAGCCTGGACCCCGCGCAGTGCGAGGGCCAGAGCGGCACGTGCAAGATCGGCGTCGAACCCGGCCGGCCCGACGGCCGCGGCGGCCGGCACCCGGACCGCAACCGCGTCCTGTACTACGTCAGCGATCCCGCGCAGGTCGGCGTGTGTTGTCCCGCGCCGGCGCGGCTGACGCGGGCGCGCGTGGCAGGCCCGCGGTTGGAGGAGGACATCCTTCCCCTTTAACCCCGCCGCCAGCCCTTTTCGGACGCTTCCCTGACCCTGGCTTGCCAGGGTCAGTGCGCCCGCGCGGCGATCACCCCGAAACCTTTTTTCCACCCGCCCCTTTATGAAACGCTTCACCGCCACCGAGAAATGGCAGAAGGACTGGTTCCAGTCCCTCACGCCCGGGCAAAAATGCCTGTGGAACTACCTGTGCGACAACTGCGACGCCGCCGGCGTCTGGGAACCCAACTGGCGGCTGGCCAGCTTCGTCATCAACGAAACCTTCACCGCGGCCTCGCTGGCCGTGTTCGGCGCGCGCGTGCGCGCGCTGCCCGGCGGCAAGATCTGGCTGACAGGCTTTTGCGAGTTCCAGTACAGCCATCTTTCGCGCGAGTGCCGCGCGCACACGCACATCATCCGCAGCCTGGAGAAACACCGTCTGCTCGCCGAAGTGGAACATCTCCTCGCCGGCCCCGAGCCGACCGAACCCCTATGGCATAGGGTTGCGGATAGGGACAAGGAAAAGGAAAAGGAAAAGGAAAAGGAACGGGACACGGATCAGGACAAGGATCCGGATCAGGACCGGGAACCGGAAAGAATCCCCCCGCCCGCGCTGGACCTGGCGGCGCTCGGCGGCCGGGTCGGCGCGATCATGCGGCGGCGGCCGGGCAGCCGGTGGAGCGAACGCGAGCGTTCGGCCGTGGCGGCGCTTTTCCCGCTGGACGCCAACGACCTGCTCCTGATGGAGCGTTACTACGCCGCCGACGTTCCGGCCGCGGAAGACATCCGGCGGCGGGACCTGCTCACGCTGCTCAACCACTGGCCGGGGGAGCTGGACCGCGCCCGGGCCTTCTGGCGCAAGCGCGGCTGGCGTCTGCCCGCCGGCGCGGGCGACCCTGGGCCGGGTAACGGCCCGGCCGCGGGAACGGGGGGCGAGGCGTTGCCGGAAGGTTTCGCGGCGTGGAAGGCGCAGGCCCCGGAGTACGCCGCCGCCGCGTGGCGGGATTGGGCCGCCGTGCCGGCGTTCGCCCGCGAGGAGTTCCTGCGCTGGAGGAAGAGCCGGGGGAGGGCGGGGGATGAGGCGGCGAAAAAAAAGGCCGTACAGTAGAATGGTTTTTATCCGCGGATAATACCGAGTGCCGAGTTCTTTACGACAGCTCGCTAGATCGACCCCACCATCGCCTTCCTATGTTCCCCTTCTGCATCCTTGGACTCTCGCTCGCGGACTCGCTTCCGCTCAGAGGGCGTATAGATCATCCGTTCTGCCCGGTCTTTTCTGTCATCCTGAGCGCAGTGAGTCCGCGAACGCAGCCGAAGGATCTTCCGGCCGGCGGCAGCCAGAGGTTCCAACCAGGCTCAAGCTGCCCGGCCCAAAAGCCGTTGCCTCCGGCGGCAGAAGATCCTTCGGCGGCGTTCGCGGACTCACTGCGCTCAGGATGACAGAAAAGGAGCCGCGAAGGCATTATCTATACGCGCTCTCAGGATGACAGAAGGGGAACGCGGGCGGGAGTGATGGTGGAGTGATCCGACGAAATGATATGACGCCTCTGCCAGGCTTGGAAACAGCAGGCGCCGCCCTCTGAATACTTGCATTAAGTGCACAACTCCACCCCTATCTAACATCGGGATTTTTTGAGAAACTATCTGCGTGATCGCTCTCTTGAAATCAGACGTTGCCAACCCGGGCAAGGGACGGGGACAGCCCACCCGCTACTGTGACGAACTGCGCGCCGCGATCTGCCGAGACATCGAGCAGGGCGTGCCGGTCTCGAAGGCCTTCCTGTGCAACGGCATCTGTCCGCGGACCGGTTTCAATTGGATCCACAGCCGGCCCGAGTTCGCCTTGGCGGTTGACGCCGCCCGGCGAAGCTACCAGGGAAGGCAGAAGGTGGAAGGATGAAGGCAGAAGGCAGAAGGCAGAAGGCAGAAGGCAGAAAGATGAAGGGGAAAACAAAAAAGAGCGGCCCGCCCGGGGTATTCCAGGCAGGTCGCTCTCTTTTTGCCTTCTGCCTTCTGCCTTTTCTTCCTACCTGCCCAGCAGTTTGAGCACGATGAACACCAGCACCGCCATGCCGAAGCCGCCGCCGCACAGGTACACCAGGAACGCCCAGCCAGCGGCGGCGAAGATCGGGGTCATCATGGCCAACATCAAAGTAGTAATCATGCCGGCAGCATAAACTCGCGAAACGCGATTTCCAGAGACGATTTTCATCCGCCCTCCGGCTCCTTTTAAAGAGGAGATGGCTGATCTTCAAGCTTTCCTGATCTTTTTGCGCGATGAATTGACTCCCCCGCGCCACCCGCCGGAAGGAAACACCCGCCAAAGCACTTTTAAAGCTTGTCAAATGAAATCCTCTGATTCATTTTGGCCATCCAAGGTCGTTGAAGTCCTGTTGTCTATGGAAAAGCTGGAGCGTCACATCACGGTAGCCACGGGTTACGTGGAACTGGGGATGCCGCGCGAAGCGGCGGACGAACTGCGTCAGCTCGACGCCGCGGAGCGCCAGGACTGCCGCGTGCTGGCTCTGCGCGTGACGATCTGCCAGCAGCTGGGTTCCTGGGACCAGATGCTCGACCTTTCCCGCTACCTGGCCTGCGTCCAGCCCGACGAGTCGCAGTGGGCGATCTGCACGGCGCACGCCATGCACAAGGTGCATTCCGTGGAGGCCGCGCGCGAGATGCTGCTGCGCGCCCGGCGCCATTTTCCCGGGGAAGCGGAGATTCTCTACCAGTTGGCGCGCTACGAGACGGAGTTGGGCAACCTGGAGCAGGCGCGCAAACACCTGCGGGCGGCCATCAAGCTCAACCCGGCGCACCGGGCCATCGCGCGCAACGACCCCGAGTTGGCCGCGGTGCTGCGCAAGAGCTGAATCCCCGGGGTTTCCTCCGGGGCCGAAACCGGATGACGGCGGCGTTTGACGGGCCGGGAAACACTCGCTAGTCTGCCCGCATTCTTATGTTACCACCTACCAGCGTCGTCGCCCGCGAAGTCGAGATCACCGGCACCATGAAATTCAAGGGTGAACTGCTCTTCGAGGGCCGGTTCACCGGCGAGGCCATCGACGGCGACAGCCTGATCATCGGCGAACACGCCGAGATCCGCGCGGCGGTCGTGCGCGTGAAGAACTTCACCAGCGCCGGCCTGGTCGAGGGCAACGTCGAGGTGTCCGAACGCTCCATGCTCAAGGGCACGGCCCACATCCAGGGCAACCTGAGCACCTTCCGCCTCGCCATGGACGACGGCGCGAGCTTTTCGGGCGGCCTGTCGATCTCCAAACCGGCCAACGTCAACTAGGCAGGCGGGAAGGTGTTCCGGGATGGACGGCGCGCTTCGCCGCGCCATGGCTTCCCTTTGCGGCACCGCCGCCCAGAGGGATCGGGCGGGCGCGGCGGCCGGCCACTTTGGTCTTGCCGACCGGCGGGCGCAGGTACAAGCTGGCGGATGCTAAAGTACCTTCCGCTGATTCTCCTCCTGTCCTGCGCGTCGCTCGGCCACGCGGCCGGGGACGGCAAACCCACCGAAGCCTCCCTGCACGAACTGCTCGAAGTCACCCACGTTCGTACGATGACGGACGGCATGTTCGCGCAGATGGAGGGGGCCATGAAGACCTCCATGCAGCAGGCTGCGCAGGGGCAGACGATCACCCCGCAGATGCAGGCTTCCATGGATAACTCTGCCGCCAAGAGCGTGCAGTTCCTCAAGGGGGAGTTGAGCTGGGAAAAACTGGAACCCATGTACTTGCAAATTTACGGGGATTCCTTCACGCAGTCGGAAGTGGACAGCATGCTGGCGTTTTACAAGACGCCGGGCGGCCAGGCGGTCATCAACAAAATGCCCGTGGTGATGCAGAACTCGATGGCGGCCATGCAGCAGCGCATGGGGCCCTTGATGCAAAAGCTCCAGGAAAACATGCAGCAGGATGCCGCCGCCGCTCCCGACGCGTCAGCGCCGGTGCCGACGCCAACGCCGACGCCGGCGGCAGGGAAGAAAAAGGGCAAGTAAGAACCCGGCTGGTTCATCAACGGTCGGTCCGATGAGCCGGGGCGGGCCGTGGGCGTCAGGGTTCGTCCAGGCTGTCCTGCGGCCGGTGGAAATCGTCGGTCTGCGGGCGCAGGTGCGCGGTGTGGGCCAGGGGCCAGTGAAACCACACCCGGAACGTGAGCCCTTCCAGTTTCGCGCCGGCGTAGCGCTCGCGCAACGCTTCCTGGCTGTTGCTGAGACCGAAGGCGCTGGAAACAAAATCCGCCACCACCGTCAGCCCGAAGCCGGAACCGGTCGAAGACACCGCCGGGGCGAACAGCGCCGGCAAGTCCAGACAGACGGCTTTGCCCGTGTCGCCGCTTTCGCCCGCCCCGCCGTTCCCGCCGCTCCGGGCCAGGCCGCCCAGGAAAGCGGCGTCCTCTTCGCCGACCTCGTTGCACAGCACGAAACGCAGGCCGTCGCCCGGCGCTTCCGGCACGGGAAAGATCGTCATGGTCACCCGGTCGCCCACGGCGTGGCGGCGGGCGTTGTTGGCCAGATTGTAGAAGATGCGGTCCACGGCGGCGCTCTCCAGGCAGCATTCCGTCAGGGTGCCCGCGTACCGGCAATCCACGATCATGCGCAGGGGCTGTTCCCGCGACGGCGGGCTGAGGACGGAGCGGTGCCACTTGTTCAGCATGAGCGCCATGTCGTGGCTCTTCGGGCGGCGGTCGGCGTCGCGCCGGGCATCGTCCAGACCGGTGGCGGCGCTGCGCATGATCTTGAGGTGGTCGCGCGCCAGGATGAACAGCGTCTTGAGCTGATCCTCGGTGCGCGACAGGTGGTCGAGCAGTTGCAGCCGGCCGAGCAGTGCGCTCAGGCCGCCGCCGCGCACGTCGTGCATCGCCTTGGACAGCTCTCCGCTCCCGTTTTGGCCGTGGGAGGCCATCCCGATCTCGCGCACCTGGTCGATGAGCCGGTCGAGCGGCTGTTGCTGCGTCCACCGCACCACGCCGCGCCATTTGCCGGCGTCGTCGGTGGACGTGTCCGCGATGGTGTGGAGCAGCGCGTTGAGTTGATCGTAGAGATCCCGCAGCGACGCCTGGTCGCCCGGGGTCAGGCGGGTCAGGGGGATGCAGACATCGTCGCCCTGGTAACGATCCTGGCGGTAGTTGGGCAGGTACAGCGGGGCCAGCGCCAGCAGCGAGGCCGCCAGGGCGGGCGGAGCGCCGTCGCGCGGGGGAGAAGGGGGAGTCGTACTGTCCATGACCATCAAAAAGATGACCGGCTCACGCCGTGCCCGGCGGCGCGGGCCACGGCGGAGGGGTAACCGGGCGCAAACTGAAGACCACGCCGGCCTCCTCGCGCGCGCCACGCAGGGGAGCCAGGACGGCCTCCACCGGTAAAAAAGACCCGTCGCTTGTCCGGTGGCGGAAGTGGGCGGTAATGCGCTCGTCGTAGCCCTCGGCGATCCGGGTGAACGCGGCGTGAAGGTCCGGCAGGTCTTCGGCGTGGATCAGCCGGAAAATCGCCACGCCTTCCAGTTCGTCCGCCTGGAAGCCGAGCACCCGGGTGAGGGCGTCGTTCTGGGAAAGGATCACGCCCGAGCGGTTCACCGCCACGATCACGTCGCCGATGCTGCCGAGCACCGCGCGCAGCCGGCTTTCCTTCGCGCGCAACTGTTCCTGGGCCGGGCGCAGCAGGTAGGTCTTGCCCGTGGCGTCGATGACCGCATCGACCTGGCCGGTCGTCAGCGTGAGCAGCGCGTTCTCGGCGGCCGCCAGGCGCAGCGCCAGCACGGCGGTCTGGCCGGCGCAGTTCCCGGGGAAAGGGGTGGTGATGGGGGCGGCCGGGTTCATCCGTTCTCCTTTTTGGGCAGGCCGAGCGCGCGCAGGACCTCGTCCTCCTCGCTCAGGTTGCCGATGAGGCGTTGCGCGGGCGCGGGCGAGATTTTCAGCACCGTGGGCGTGACGAGGATCAGCTCGTCCAGGGCGCGCATCGGCTCTTCCAGCACGTCGATGATCTCGATGCGGTGGCTGTCGGGAAAGTGCTTGCGGCAGAGCGCGTACAGGTTGGCCAGCGCCCGCACGGAATTGGGCGCGCCTCCGGCCAGGTAGATCCGGAAGAAGTACGCGCCCGGCGGAGGGGCGTCGGCGGCGTGGGCGGCGGAGGGTCTCATGCGCGGGTTGCTCTACGGCTTCGGGGGCTTGGAACGCGGCGTCCGGGCCGTGCCGGTGGCGGGCCCCGCGCCGTCCGTCTGGTCCGGCGGCGGGGTCCGGGACGAGCCGCCGTCCGGCTTGGCGCCGCCCCTCTGGTTGCGCACGAGCTGGCTGTCGCGTTCGCGCACGACCTCGTCCTTGCGCAGCGCGCCCTGGGCGCGGGTGACCGTGTGCACGCGGTTGAGGCGCTCGAGCTGCTCGTCGTACGTCTGCACCTCGCGGCGCGCGGCCTCGATGCGCAGGTCGCGGTCCAGCTCGATGAGATGGATTTCGTGGCGCTTCTGCGCCACCTCGCTGAACAGGCGCTCGTGCTCGATGCGCAGGGCGTTTTCCTTCTCGATGCGCAGCGTGCCCATGAGCACCTCGCCCCCGGCGGTGTAAGGGTCGGCCAGCGTGACGCCCGCGTCGCTGAAGATCAGCTCGCGCACTTGGTTGGAATGCTTCGAGCCGCGCGACTTGATGACCGTGACTGCCCGGTTGCGCTCGCCGCCCTGCAACGCGTAGGTGATCTGCATCCATGTGTCCACCAGCGCCGAGACGTGCAGGGGCATCGCCGCCGGTGTGTCGTCGTTGGTCTCGTGCAGGCTCGTGAAGACGACCGTGATGCGCTCGTTGCGGCACAGGTAAACCAGCCGCTCCACCGCCGTGCGCGCGGCGTGCTCGCCGCCCACGTTGACCAGGGCCGAGAACGGGTCGATGGCCAGGCACTGCGGCCGGTGCTCGCGGACGAGGCGCTTGATGCGGATGAGGTGTTCCTCCGCCGAGGCCGACTCCGTGCGGACCGCCTCCAGGCGCAGCAACCCGCTCTTGAGGTGGGAAGTAAGATCCACGCTCACCGAGGCGAGATCGCGCACGATGTCCAGCGCGTTCTCGTCGAAGGTGACGAAGAGCGCCTTTTCCCCGCGCCGGCAGGCCGCCTCGACGAACAAGCCCGACAGCGTGGATTTGCCGGCGCCCGCGCTGCCGGTGATCAGCGCGTTGGTCCCGCGGTAGATGCCGCCGGCGAGCATCTCGTCCAGGCGCGCGATGCCGCTGGACACGCGCTCCTGGAAGGGCTGCGGCTCGGGGTCGTGGCCCGTGGGCGCGCCGACCTCGATGCCCGCCGGGCCGATGGCGAAGGGCACCTCGTTGAGCACGTGGGCGGAGCCGCGGTACTTGACCACGCGCATCTCGCGCACGGCGGCGCGCTCCAGCACGCGCTGGCGCAGCGTCACCACGCAGTCGGCCAGGTACGACAGGAAGCCGGTGCGTTGGACCGTGTCGGGTTCCTTCGCGTCCACTTTGGCCGTGAGGAGGGCCGTCAGCCCGGTGCGCCCGAGCCATTCCTGGATACGGTAGAGTTCGCGGCGCTCGGCGGCGGGATCGTCGAGCAGGGCCAGGAGCACGTCGAGCGCGTCGAAGACGATCAGCTTCGCGTCCATCGCGCGCGCCTTCGCTTCCAGGCCGGCGAGGAGCGCGACGAGATCGAACCCGCCGGACTTCACCGTGTCGGGGCTCAGCCGCGCGTCGAGGAAAAAGAGGTCCTTCTGGCGCAGCGCGGCGAGGCTCCAGCCGAAGCTCTGCGCGTTGGCCTGGAGGCGGTCGGTGTCCTCCTCGAAGGCGACGAAGATGCCCGGCAGCCCGAGGTGCGCCGCGCCGTGGGCCAGCACCTGAAGGGCGAGTACCGTCTTGCCCCCGCCCGGGCCGCCCAGCAGGAGCGTGGTGCGGGCGCGGGGCAGGCCGCCGGCGGTGAGGTCGTCGAAGCCCTCGATGCCGCTGGAGATTTTCTCCGTTAGATCAGCGGCCTTCTTCGTCTTCATGCCGACCTCCTGCCGCCGGCGGAAGAAGGCGGCGGCGAGGTGTGAGCGCCGGCCTGATCCATCCAGGTGGCGTGGAAGGCTCCGGGACGCAGGCCTGACGGGTCGGCTTTCAGGTCACGGAACATGGCCTCATGGTAGGACGCGGCGGACGGCCCGGCCAATGCCTCTCCGGTTATAAGTGATAGCAGGAAGCTATGCCTCGGGGCAATTGCTTATGCCGCTAAAGTAGAAAACCTTACGTTATGAGGTGACTATCGGCATCGATCCTGTCACCCTAGGCGGATGGAGCTTCGCCACCTGCGCTACTTCGTGGCGGTGGCGGAGGCTCTCAGCTTCACCAGGGCCGCCCAGGTGCTGCGGCTTTCCCAGCCGTCGCTCACGCGGCAGGTGCGCAACCTGGAGGACGAAATCGGGGTGCGGCTGCTGGACCGCTCCAACGGCCGGGTCGCGCTGACCGAAGGAGGGCGGCTGTTTCTCTTCGACTCGAAGCGGCTGCTCGCGCAGTCCGACGCCAACGTCACCGCCGCCCAGCGGATAGGGCGCGAGGCGCATTTGCAGCTCAACCTCGGCTACATCGCCAACCTCCACTACGGGATGCTGCCGGCCACGCTGGGAGCCTTTCGCAAGCTCTACCCGAACGTGGCCCTGAACCTCTTCGATCTGAACAGCGCCGAGCAGTTCGACGCGCTCGACGCGCACAAAATCGACCTCGGCTTCGTCGGCCTGCACCCGGCGCTCTCCGGCCACGATCTGCTTTACGAGTGCGTCGCGCACGACACGATCCTGGTGGCGCTGCCGAGCCGCCATCCGCTGGCCAAGCGGGCGGCCATCGCGTTGTCCGGTCTCGCCGGGGATTTCCTGGTGGGCATGTCGGCCCGGACGCATCCCGGCGCGCGGGAGTGGCTGCTGGACACGTGCCGGAGAGCGGGCTACGCGGGGAAGATCCTCCAGGAAGCGGACACCGAACCGATCGCGCTGCGCTTCGTGGCCGACGGGCTGGGCGTAGCGTTGCTGCCCGAGCAGATCGCGGGGCTGGGGCACGAAGGGGTGGCCTTTCGCCCGCTTTCCCCGCCGCTGCGCCGCGAATCGACGGTGGTTTGGCGCGCCGACAATCCCTCGCAGGCGCTCAAGGATTACCTCCGGATCGTCAGGGATTTATCACGCTGCCCCTGAACGCCGCCGTCGAAGGATGACGGGCAAAATACTTTGAGATACAGCTTCCCGTGACCAGGATAATCGGTAATGTGGCTAGGAAGGAAGCGAGGGTTGGAAGGCGATGCCGGCAGATCTCTCCGCGGACGGCAGGCAGGAAGACAGGCGTGCGGATGTACTACGCACCCTAGAGCAAACCAGGCGGCTGAGGGAGGAATCCCGGGCCGCGCTCGACCAGCTTTGGCTGAAGGTGTATGAGGCCAACGAGGATCTCGCCATCGCGTGGCTGAACCTGGACCGCCTCCACCACGAGCGTCACTTGGCCCGGCTGGCAGCCGAGGAGCCGAATGCCGGGTCGGAATAGCGACGGTCCATCCAGAACGGGAAACCAGCGAGCTTCCTTGCCGCAGGTGGTTGGATCTGCCACGTTGATGGACCCATTGTAGGGCCGGCACCCGGTAGCGTTTAGTCAAGTTGCGGCTCCGTGTGCTTGCTTGCCGGGAGGGACCCGCTCCGTCGGGTCCGCTCTGGCGACTGGTTACAGCCGTTTTCATTACTGTTGAGAGCCGGGAGGGACCCGCTCCGTCGGGTCCGTTGGAGCCGGGGCAACCCGGCCGTGGCGTTGCCCCGGCTCCTCGGACCCGACGGAGCGGGTCCCTCCCGGCACGTCGCCAGTCCTTCCATTTCTCAATCGTTTCGAAAAAGGCTGTACACATCACCCGGGTGCGGCCCCGGCAGGCGGATCTGACGGAGCAGGTCCCTCCCGGCAAGCAAACACCGGGCGCTCCGCGCTGCCATGCGCTGGAAACGAGAAGAATGGAAAGACCTCACCCCATCAGCACCTTCGGCAGATCGACCCGGAAGCAACTGCCCTGACCCAACTCCGAGGTGACGCTGATCCCCCCGCCCAGCAGCTTCACCAGCCGCCGGGTGATCGCCAACCCCAGCCCGGCGCCCTGGACCTCCGTGTTTTCGGGCGACACCCGGGTAAATTCCTCGAAGACGGCCTGCAGATGCTCCGGGGCGATGCCGATGCCGTCGTCCTCGACGGCCATCTCCCAATGGCCGGCGTCCTCCGCGGGCAGGAAGGACAGCTTGATCCGGCCCGGCGCGCGCCCGCCCGGCTGGCGGTATTTGATGGCGTTGGAAATCAGGTTGGTGAGCACCTGTTTGATCTTGAGCCGGTCGGTGGCGACTTCCCCCAGCCCGGGGTGCGAGTAGGCTTCGAAGGTCATCCCCTGGACCGAGGCCACGGGGCGGAAGGCCGCCGCCAGCTCGTCGCAGAGCAGCGCCGGGCTGAAGGTCTCGACGGTGGCCCGGGTGTGGGTATCCAGCAGCACCGCGTAGTCGGTCAACTCCCCGAGCAGATGGCTCATGTCGGCGAAGTTGCGGTGGCAGATCATGAACATCTTCTGCCGTTCGGCGTCGGCGATGCCGTCCAGCCCGAGCACCATGACCGCGCCGTTGAGCGCCCCGAGGGCGTTGCGCAGTTCGTGGGCCACCGTGCGCAGGAGTTGCAGCCGGGAGGCGTCCGCCGTGTGCAGCCGCGCGTTGGCGGCTTCCAGCGAGCGGCCCGCTTCGAGGAAGCGATCGTTGAGAACTTGGAGTTGCCGGTGCTCCGCTTCGACAAACTGCTCGGAACTGCCCGCCGCGGTCTCCTGGAAGAAACGCAGGATGCACTCCCGGATCTTGCGGTACCCGGCGCGGGAAAGACCGGGCGTGGCGTCCTCGAAGGCGTCCAACCCGTAAACGAGCACCATGTGGCGCACGATGCCCAGCTCGCGCAGGATCTCGCCCAGGCTGTAGTCCTGGCTCCAGCGGTGCTGGCCGTGGTGTTCGGCGTCGGCGCGGGTTTCGCGTTCGAAGACGCCGCGGGAAAGCAGGCCGTCGGCCAGGTCCTCGAAGAGCTTGGGCAGGTGGTCGGCCAATTCGTGGTGATCCAAGCCGGCGGCGGATGCCACCTTGGGGCTGCGGCGCACCTCTTCCATCCACCGGGCGGTGATCCACTCGCGCCGGTGCGCGAGGAACACGGCGAACTGGTGCAGCTCGTCCTTTTCCCGGGACACCGGAGGGTTAGGCAGGGGAATCATCTTGAACCAATAACTAGGCGGCGATGGGCGCGTAGGCGCGGAGCATGAGGTACACGATGACGCCCGTCACCGACACGTACAGCCAGATGGGAAACGTGTAGTGCGCCAGCCTCTTGTGGGAGGCGAACCGGCCGCTCAGCGAGAAGAAGAAGGTGACCAGCACCATCGGCAGCGCCACGACCGACAGCACGACGTGGCTGGCGAGCAGCAGCAGGTAAACGGTTTTGGGCGTGCCCGCGCCGCCGAAATGCACGTCGCCGTGGAGGGCGTGGTGCGCGATGTAGCTGAGCAGGAAGAGGGTCGAGAAAACGAAGGCGCTCGCCATCGCGCGCTGGTGGGCGACGGGGCGGCGGTGCAGGATGAAGTAGAGTCCGCAGCACAGCGCCAGGGCGCTGCAGCCGTTGAGCACGGCGTTGAGCGCCGGGAGAAAAGTCAGGCTCTGGGCGAACTGCGGCGGGGCCTTGCGGAAGTAGAGCAGCCAGAAGAGAAAGCCGGACGCGGCGGCGCTCACGGCCACGATGCCGCCGATGGCCCCGCGGGCTTCCGGCAGGTCGGGACGGGCGGGGACGGTCGAAAGGTGATCCATGATGAGAGTGCTACGAATAGAGCAGCGAAGTGGGTTGCCGTCCAAGGGGCAGATGGCGGGGCCGGGACCCGGGTGCGGTCCGCGCCTCGGCAACGGGTCGCGTCGGGATGAGCGCATCTTCTTTGTTTGTCATCCTGAGGGGTAGATAGATCATCCTTTGTCATCCTGAGAGGGTGGATAGATCATCCACTCTGCCGCCTTGTCTGTCATCCTGAGCGCAGTGAGTCCGCGAACGCCGTCGAAGGATCTTCCGCCGCCGGAGGCAAGTGTGTTTTCCACGGGGTGGCTCCAGCCTGGTTGGAACCTCTGGCTGCCGCCGACCGGAAGGTCCTTCTGGCTCACTGCGTTCGCGGACTCACTGCGCTCAGGAGGACAGACTTCGAAGATGCACTCGCCTTGAAGGAGACATACCCCCAATACGCGCTCGCGCCGGGCGGATGCCGATTCATGGACAACTTCCTATGAGCACAATCACTCCCTCCGCCGCGGCCAGCGGCACGTTTTCCATCGGCGGCGATCTGACGGTCAACCGGCTCGGCTACGGCGCGATGCGGCTCACCGGCCAGGGCGTCTGGGGCGACCCCGCCGACCCGGAATCCGCCCGCCGGGTCCTGCGCCGCGTGGTGGATCTGGGCGTCAACCTGATCGACACCGCCGACGCCTACGGTCCGGAGGTCAACGAGCGGCTGATCGCCGAAGCCCTGCACCCGTACCCCGCCGGCCTGCTGATCGCCACCAAGGGCGGCCTGACGCGCCAGGGGCCGGGCAGTTGGCTGCCGGTGGGGCGTCCCGAGTACCTCCGGCAGTGCGTCGAGCTGAGCCTGCGCCGCCTCAAGGTCGAGCGGATCGACCTGTACCAGCTCCACCGCATCGACCCCAAGGTGCCGGCGGAGGAAACCCTCGGCGCGCTCAAGGACCTGCAAAGCCAGGGCAAGATCCGGCACGTCGGTTTGTCGGAGGTGACCCCAAAGGAGATCGAGCGGGCGCAAAAGGTGTTGCCGATCGTCAGTGTGCAAAACGAGTACAACATCGGCACGCGCAAGAGCGAGAAGACGCTGGAGTTCTGTGAAAAGCACGGCCTGGGATTCATCCCGTGGTTTCCCGTGGCCGCGGGTGATCTGGCCAAGCCCGGCGGACCCCTGGACGCAGCCGCCAAACGCCACGGCGCGACGGTGGCGCAACTGGCCCTGGCGTGGCTACTGCACCGCTCGCCGGTGATGCTGCCGATCCCGGGGACCTCTTCCATCGGGCACCTGGAGGAGAACACCGCCGCCGCCGGCCTGAAGCTGGAGGAAAGCGAGTGGGCCGCGTTGGAGGAAGAGGCCAGGAAGGTGAAGTCCTGAGGTCTTGAGCCTCGTGGTGCCCTGCCGACTTGTAGGGCGGGTGCTCCGCCTGCCGTGAGCTGGCGGGTGTCAGGCTACCCGAAGCGTGCTTCTTGAAATCCGTAGGTTGACCGCTACGATGCCGACGTGCCAACCATCCTCCGCGAGCGAGGCTACCGTTTCTTTTTCTACATGGCTGACCGCTTCGAACCGCCGCACATCCACGTGCAGCACGGTGACAGCGCCGCCAAGCTCTGGCTCGATCCACTGGAGTTTGCTTTCGTCGAGGGTTTTCGCCGTCACGAGTGCAACGAGGTTCTTCGCCTGACCGAAATGCACCTGGACGAGTTCCGGCAAGCATGGTACCGCCAATTTGGACATTGGAGCCATGAGTGACCTTCGAATTCATCACGTATCCTTCTCTGGCGAGTCGATGGCTGTGACGTTTTCCGACGGGCGCAGTATTGCCGTTGCTTTGAGCTGCTTTCCGCGTTTGCAGGCTGCTCCAGCCTTTGAGCGTGAGCACTGGCAGCTAATTGGACGCGGACTAGGTCTGCATTGGGAGGCGCTGGACGAGGACCTTTCAGTCGAGAACATCCTTTCCGCCTACAGCCTTGCCAAGGTGGATGAGTATGCACACTCCGCGCCCCTGTAGCACCATAACGGATCGCTTCCTTGGATTGCAGGGCGACCGTCCCGGTGGCCAGGGAAGACACACTCCACGGCAACGGGGACCGTCGCCCTACCATTCCAGAACAGCCATCTACCCTCCCGCCGCCAGCGCGGTGACGTGGCGGCTGGGCTCGCGGTAGAGGACGTACAAATCCTCCATGATCGCGTCCAGCGTGCGGACATCCAGCCAGGCGTCCGCGCCGAATTGTTGCCGGCCCTTTTCCGTCAAAGGCACCGGCAGCGCACCCTCCGGAGGGTTGCCCAGGCCGGCCAGCACGGGGGAAGCCGGGTCCGCCTGGGAACGGGTGAGCAGACGCCGCACGTTGCGCGCGCCGATCCGGTGGTAGGTCATCGTTTCCACCTCCAGGCCGGGGACGATCATCTTGACGGCGAACACGCCGGAATCTCCCGGCGTGGAAAGGTCCGCCGTCAGCACGTCCAGACCTTCCTGCTCCAGCCGCGAAACGATGTCGCGCAGCAACGCGTCTTTGTCACCGGAGGAGGCAGGCTCCGCCGCCGCCGTCGATGACACGGAAGGCAGGTCGCCGAAGGCCAGGCGCTGATCCACCCGGAACACCGGCGCGAGCACCTGGCGCATCTCCTCCGGCGAGAAAGTCAGCCAACGCTGCATGCCCGCCAACCCGCGTGGTTCCTCGCCGGCGGGATCGAGGATCTTCGCGTAGGCTTCCAGATAGCCGGGCGGTGCGACGCGCCGGATCCATTCCAGCGGCCCGTGGAAAAGCGCCAGCCGCCCCCGGGAGGAAGCGAACTCCAGCAGCGCCTTGCGCAACGCCACCTCCGCCACCGGATGCACCGCCTCGCCGCAAGCCGCCGCCATGACGGGCAACCCGCCGGCGGATTCTTCCCGGTCGTACCCGACGACGTACAGGTTGACCAACCCGAAGTCCGTCGCGGCCACCTTGATGACGACCTCGATTCCCGCCGCGTCGTAGCGCGCCAGGAGTTCGCGCGCCACCGGGTCGGTGACCGTCGCCGGGTCCACGGCCAGCCCGCCGGCCAGCGCGCGGTAATGGACGCTGTTGCCGTCGCGCTGCAAAAGTTCCAGCAGGCCGTGGACCTGCGCCATCTCCCGCGTGCCGCCCGCGCCGTGGCCGTTGGTGATGGGCGTGATCAACTTGGCGGTGCCCTCGCGCGGCGGGGCGTCCATGCCGGAGCAGGCGACAAATTCCACGGGCACGAGCACCGTTTCCCCCGTGGACCAGCGTTGCGCCTCGACCCATTCCAGGGTCGTGCCGGGACCGTAGCCGCCGCCGGCTTCCAGGCACAGGGAGACCGGGTCGATCACGCCGCGTTCGCCGTGTTGCGCGACGAGTTCCCGGTACGAACCGGTGACGCGCGGCAGCCGGGCCAATGCCACGGTGGAGGACACTTCCTCAGTCAGCTCGCCGTAGGCCCCGACGCGCGCTTCCTCCTCCGTCCGGCCGTAGCCGATGCCCTCGCAGAGCTGCCAGGCCATCGGCGGGTTGTCCGGGTGGATCTCCGGGAACAGGGTCAGCGCCGTGACCGGAATGCCCAGGCGGTCCAGGGGCGTCAGGGAGAACTCGAAGAGCCGGCCTCGGGGCAAGGCGCGGCGGTAGTTATCAATCGCTTGGGCGAGGGGAGTGGAAGGGGTCATAGGCACGGTGCTGGATGCGGTGCGGACGTGCCGGGAGGGACCCGCTCCGTCGGGTCCGTGGCCGTAGCCACTCTGCCAAAAGCGGACCCGACGGAGCGGGTCCCTCCCGGCACGTCCGCACCGATGTGATGATGGTCAGTCATAGAGGCTCGGACCAGAAGAGAAAGGAATCGCCCAGGAAACGCTCGGCGTAGTGGTTGCCGGAGAGGAGTCCGCCGCCGGATTCGGCCCGGTGGAAAGCGGTCAGTTTTTTGCGCACGCCTTCCGGCCCGCCGAACTGAAAGCCGATCTGCGAGGCGTAGAGCGAGCACCCGGCAATCTTGCGCTTCAGAACCTTGGGCGGCAACGGTGACTGGCAGATACATAATTTATCCGACGCCAGCATCCGGCACGGCTGCGCCTTGGGTTCGCGGATGGCGTAGGGGGTGTCGCGGTACCAGTAAACGTCTTCCACCTCGTAAACGCCAAGCACGGCGCGGATGGTTTGCAGGTGGTCGGCGTGACAGCCCAGGCCCTGCGGAGCATAGACAACGTCGGGTTGGAGTTCGGCGTCGAGCGCCGCGATGTCGTCGCGCAAGGGCTCCCAGACGTGGTCGTCGTCGTGGGGGCCGTCGAACAGATCGGCCGGCGAATCGTAGCCGCGGTGCGGCGCCTCGCGGTGGGGCAGGTGCCGGAGTTCGGGCGCGCCGGAAGCGGCGGCGTAGGCGCGGTCTTCCTCGCGACGCAGGGCCATGTAATCCACGCCGGGGTCGATGCCCTTGTCCGTCTGGCAGCGCAGGGCGAATCCCGTCGGGTCCGGCACCGACGCGGTGAACAGCGTGCAGAGCACGACCCGCCAGCCCGCGGCGTCGGTGAGGCGCAGCAGCTCGCCGCCGCACGAAAAGGCGACGTCGTCCAGGTGCGGAGACAGGAAGAGAGCGGTGGGCATGCTAGAGCAGGTGAGGCGCGCTGCGGTAGCGGCACGCGGGGTCCGCCGGCGCTTGCAGGGTCCAGACGTTGTCGGGCGGCGTGGCGAGCACCCGCTCGTACACGCCCACGATCTGCCGCGCGACCACCGGCCACGAGTAGATGGAATGGGCTTCCGCGTAGGCGCACGCGGCCAGCCGGCGGCGCAGCGGGGCGTCGTCGAGCAGGCGGGCCAGGGCGTCGGCCAGTGCCGGGATGTTGCCGGGCGGCACGAGCAGGCCGTTTTCGCCGTCGCGCAGGCAATCGACCACGCCGACCACCTCACACGAAAGCACGGGCAGGCTGGCGCTCATGGCTTCGAGGATCGTGTTGGAAAAACCTTCCGAGTACGTGGGCGAGACAAAAATGTCGCCCCGCCGGTACACGGCCGGTACGTCGTCGTAGTTCACATAACCCAAACTTGTAAACTGCTCGTTTAAGCCTAGCACTTCCACTCGCTCGGCGACGGCCGCACTGTCCGGACCGATGCCCGAATAGAGCAGCCACGCGCGTCGCGCGACGGGATGGCCGCGCCGCAGGAGTTCCGCGTACGCGTCGAGCAGATCCAGCGCGCCTTTGCGGCGGTCCACCCGGCCGTGGTAGAGGATGACCGGGTGCGCCGGATCGATCCACTGGCCGGCGTCCCCGTTCCAGCCATCGCGCGGACGGAAGCGGGTCGCCTCCACCGCGCCGGGCACGACGGTGAAACGTTCGAGCGGCGTGCCGTGGTTTTCGTGGACTTCCCCGGCGAAGGAACGCGAACCGATGAGCAGCGCCCCGGCGTGATCCAGCACGGTGCGCATCGCCTCGCGGTGGTTTTCGCAGCAGTTGACGCCGACCCAGTGGCCGTCGCCGCCCTGGATGGAAACCACGTTGGGCAGGCCGAGGCGTTTGGAGGCTTCCAGCGCGGCCAACCCGGTGGGGTATCCGTACTGCGCGTGGAGCAGATCGAAAGGCCGGCGGGCGTGTTCGGCGGCGGCGGTTTGCACCATCGTCTCGATGTCGCGCTCGAAATTGGCGACGGGTTTTTCCTGTTCGCCCAGCGCTTCGAGGGCCACGACGCGCACGCCGGGCACCGGGGGCGGAGGGCCGCCGCCGTACACGCGCGTGCCTTCCTCGTCGCCGCGGTACTGCGAGATCATGGTCACGTCGTGGCCCAGGGCGACGAGTTCGTGGAGGAGGTTTTGCGCGTAAACGCTCATCCCGGAGATGGCCGGGAAGTAACGCCGCGAGAAGAAGCAGATGCGCATGACTATAAATTGTTCCGCTAGTCGGATGATGTGCCGGGAGGGACCCGCTCCGTCGGGTCAGATGGGTGATGCCGCAACACAGGAAAACTCTCTAGCGTTTAAACGAGCACGTTAAGTTCACCTTGAAACGGCCATTCTTCGGGAAGCTCAACCAACCCGGCACGTACCGGATTCAGACTTACATAGTCCCAGCGCTGCGAGTAATGTTGGCCGGGTCGAAGTTGCGTGTCCCAGAAATGACGTTGCCAAATTGGTTGCTCATCCGGCCAAGGCCAGATGCGGGAGGACAGGCTCTTCCAATAAGACACCCAACGTTCCAACGAGGTTTGTTCGTGCAAGGTCGCAGGCGAACAAAAAAGGTGAAGGTGATCCGGCATGCACAGGAAGCGGCCCACCAGCCAACCGTTAGAGGCTTGCGTCCAAGCGGATTTCAGGCAGTGCATCGCCTGCTCTCGCGCGAAAAGCGGTTTCCGCTTTTTAGCGCAAACCGTCAAGAACACGATCGTTGCCTGGTTGAAGCGGCTGACGTTTGAGGTATGCGCAGGATGATTCCTGTCGGGGAGTGGTGCAGCGTCCATGTTCGGTGAGGTAGGTTGGTGAGTTGTAGGGTGTCTCTCCTGACCCGACGGAGCGGGTCCCTCCCGGAGCATTTATGAGTAAGATCAACCTATAAAATGTTTGTAGCATTTGGCTGTGACTGCTCCTCCAGGATCCCCACCACGTGCCTGCCCGGCTCGCGGTAAAGGGGGTACAGCGGGCCGATGATCCGCCCCAGCTCCGCCGGGTCGAACCACGGCTCGCCGTCAAACGTCGCCGCCGCCTCCGGGGTCAGCCGCACCGGCAACGCCCCCTCCGGCCGCGCGTCGCCACCACCTATCCCTACGAGCCGTGAACCACGCGCCAGCAGACGCCGCAGGTTGCGCGCGCCGATCCGCTGGTAGGTCATCGTTTCCACTTCCAGCCCCGGCACGATCGCCTTCAACGCCACCGCCGGCGAACCGGGCGGCGTGAAATCAACATAAATCACCTCCAACCCGGACATGGATAACCGGTCCGTCAACAACGACAGCAGCGCGTCCGCGTCCGACACCGCCGCCGTCGGCAACGCGTCGAAATTCAGCCGCGCGCGCACGTCGAAAAGCGGGTGGCGAATCTCCTCGAAATAGGCCGTGTGATCCAGGCGCATCCAGCGTTGCATCCCGCTCAGGGCGCGCTCGTCCTCGCTGCGCAACGCCCCCGCGCCGAACGCCTCCAAATAACCGGGCGAAGCCACCGCGCGGACCGGCTCCAGCGGCCCGTGGTTGAACGCTTTCCGGGCGCGCGCGGAGACAAATTCGCGCAACGCCTTGGCCAGCGCGCGCTCGCGGTCGGGATGCACGGCCTCGCCGCACGCGCTCAGCGCGATGGCTTGCGGCGCGCGGCCGGGCTCGCGGTCGTAGCCGACCACGTACAGGTTGGTCAACCCGAAGCTGTCGTCCGCCAGCTTGACCAGGATCTCCACGCCCGCTTCATCCAGGTGCCGCAGCAGACGGCGCGTCTCGGGGTCGCGCACCCGCGCGAAATCGGGTCCGAGTTCGATGAGCAGGCCGCGGTCCATCGCGCGGTAATGCACGCTGTTGCCGTCGCGCTGGAGCAGTTCCATGATCCCGTGCGCCAGCGCGTGGGCAAAGGTCGTGCCCGCGCCGAGTCCGTTGGTGATGGGAAACGCCAGCGCCGCGGCCCGGTCAAAGCCCGCGCCGAGATCGGCGAAGCGCGGCGCGACGAATTCCACCGGTACCAGCACCGGTTCTCCGGAAGGATGCCGCCGGCCTTCCACCCATTCGAGGGAGGTTTCCGCGTGCGAATACCCGCTGCCGGCCGACAGGCACAGGCTCACCGGATCGAGCACCGGCCGGCCCTCGCGTTGCAGCGCGGCGAACGTCCCCCGCACGCGGGGCGCGTCGCGCAGCCAGGCGCGCGCGTGGTTCCATTCCACCGTTTCGCCCCAGGCGCTCGCCTGCGCGGCGGTCAGCGTCGGGCCGTACCCGAAGCCGTCCGAGAGCGCGCCGTCGGCGTCCACGGAAGCGACCGTCCACAGGGGCAGGCCGAGCCGGTCCATCGGCGTTTGCGAGAACTCGAAGCAGCGCGCCCCTTCGGCCAGCGCCGCCGCGTAGGAAGCGCGGTAGGCGTCCAGCGCCCTGGCGTCCTCAGCATTACGTGCCCCGGGAGGGACCTGCTCCGTCAGGTCCATGGCCGTAGCCACTCCGCCAGAAACGGACCCGACAGAGCGGGTCCCTCCCGAGAGAAGTCCGAGCGCCAGCGGTCCGAAGAAGGGCGCGCCGGCCAGTTGCGCGTCGAAGAGCCGCAGCACGGCCTCCCGCGTGCCGACGCCCGCCGGCGCGTGCTCGAACGTCGTGTAAACCTCCGCAAAATCCAACCCTGCGACCACATCCCGGTAACGGCGAACCTCCGCGTGGCTCATCGGGATGCGCCGGTTGTAACCCTTGTGCGTCGAGATACCCGGCGGTGTATCAGTGAGGTGGAACTTGACCATGTCGCCCGCGAACAGCATCCGCCGCTCGCGCAGGAACAGCACGCCGTGCCCCGCGAAATGCCCGCCGGTGTGGATGAGTTCCGCGCCGGGGGCGAGTGCCAGGCGTTCGCCGTAGGGATGGTTGACGCGCAGCGTGTTGGTCCAGGGCAGGTCCTCCTGCTGGATCGCCAGCGTTTCCGGCGCGAAGCGTTCCTGCACCTGCCACATCCCGCCGTAGGCGTGCGGGTGCGACGCCGCCAGCCAGCGCACGCCGCCCCGCGCCTCGATCATCGCCAGCGCGTCGTCCGAGTACCAGGCGGGGCTCTCGAAAAGCAGGTTGCCGCCGCCGGGCAACGGGATCAGGTACCCGTTCGGCCCGATGCCCAGCCCGGGTTCGCTGCGGAGGATGACCACGCCGTTTTCGTCCTCGCGCCAGGCGGTGGTGACCCGCTCCCGGGCCTGCCCCTCGCTCCAGAACTCGAATCCATTCTCGGGCGGCGTGTGCCGGAAATCCAGGCACACCGGGCAGGTGGCCGGCACGGCGAAATGCCGCTGCCAGAAGCCGCAGTTGGTACAAACGTAGGCGGTGAAACTCACAAAGAAGGGACAAGGTTCTGGCCGTGCGTGGCGGCGGCGAGCAGGCGCATGGTGTGCAGGTCGTGCGCGGGCGGGAAAGGGAACGCCTCCCCGGCGCGCAGGCAACGCGAAAACTCCTCCACGCCCGCCGCGAAGGGCGACACGTCCTCGTCCGCCGGGACCGTGATTTCCTCGACCGCGCCGGTTTGCGCGTCGATGAGCCGCAGCGAGCCGCCGGGCGTCTGGCCCATTGTGTTGTGCGCCACGGCCATCGCGCGCGTGCCGATCAATTCCAGCGTGCGGCGGGGATAATGGTCGGGGCAGTTGTAGGCGACGTTCATGAGCAGCAGCGCGCCCGAGCGAAACCGCCCGATGAGCGCGGCCCCGTCGTCCACGGGGTAGTCGAAGACCCGGCGCTGCAGCAGGCAGGCGGTCTCCACGAGCGGTTCGCCAAGCAGCACCTGCGTGAGGTCCAGCCCGTGCGGCGCGAGGTCGATGAACGCCCCGCCGCCGGCCCGGGCCGGGTCGATGCGCCAGTTGTCGTGTCCGCCGGTGGCGGTGGGCGGCATCCAGTCGGCCGGAGTCCAGCAGGCGTAATGCACGCGCGCGGCCGTGATTTCGCCCAGCCGGCCCGCGGCCACGATCTCGCGCAGCCGGCGGTGGTAGGCCTGGAAACGCTGGTCGAAGGCGGTGGCGTAGCGCACACCCGCCCCCTCACAGGCCGCGACCATCGCCTCGGCGTCCGCGAGCGTGGTGGCCATGGGCTTTTCGCAAAGGACGTGCTTGCCGGCGCGGGCGGCGGCTTCCACCAGCGGCCGGTGCAGGTGGTTGGGGGTGGCGACGTAAACGGCTTCCAGGCCGGGCGTGGCCAGGAAGGCGTCGAGGTCGGTATGGCGCGACACGCCGGACGCGCCGGGCACGATGCGCGCCAGCGCCGCCGGGTCGCGGTCGCACACCGCCGCCAGGCGCGCCGTGGGGGCCGCGTCGAGGAGGATGGCCGGAGCCACGTAGTCCGACGCCACCCAGCCGCAGCCCACGATGCCCCATTGGACGGGCGGGGTCAGGTGCATGGCGGTTGGAAGGGCATGGGAAAAGGTTGTTCGCTTTCGCCAGGTAAACGGACGCGCCTAAGCTATCTAAGCAAGCGAGAAAATATTCCGGGATGGATGGCGCGCGCTGCCGCGCCATTGGTCCGGGGTGGATGGTGCGCTCCGCCGCGCCATTGGTCCGGGGTGGATGGCGCGCTCCGCCGCGCCATTGGTCACTCCGCGGCGCAGCCGCCCGATCTCTCTGGGCGGCGATGCCGCAAATGGAACCAATGGCGCGGCGGAGCGCGCCATCCACCCCGGAGCTTTTGCGCTGGGAGCCTTGGTTGCGGACACTCGGACGCGAGTTTGCTTCCGGGCCGGGCCGTTCGCGCGGCGATCACAGATAAATCCATCCCCGCCCCGGACCTCCACCGATTCAAAGGGGGACAACCCCGGGGCTGCACCCAGCCCCAAACCACCCAAAAAACTTATGTCACTCTTCGGCTTCGGCGAAAAATTCAACACCCTCAAGGATCTCTACGTGCATCTGCTCAAGGATCTCTACAGCGCGGCAAACCAGCTCACCACAGCCCTCCCCAAGGAGGCCGACGCCGCCAACGCGCCCGACCTCAAGCAGGCGTTCCTGAGCCACCTGCGCGAGACGGAAAACCAGATCACCCGCCTGGACACCATCGGGAGCAAGCTGGGCACTTCGCTGACCGGCTACACCTGCAACGGCATGAAGGGCATCCTTTCCGAAGCCAGCGGCTGGATCGGCGAGGACGCGACGCACGACGTCATGGATGCCGGCCTGATCATGGAGGCGCAGCACGCCGAGCATTACCAGGTGGCCGGTTACGGCAGCGCGCGGACGTACGCGGAACTGCTCGGCGACCACGAGGCGGCCAGCCTCCTGCAACAAAGCCTGAGCGAGGTCATCAGCGCGGACGAAAAGCTCAACGCCCTTTCCAAGCGCATCAACGTCAGCGCCCAGAAGTAGGCGCGCCGGCGATCGGGGCCGCGAGCCTCGAATCCGCAAATCCGGACAGAAGCCGCGCGCTTGGTGTCATCGTGAAAAGCCTCCTCCTGGCCGCGCTGCTGCTCCTGTGGCCGGGCGGCAGCCTCCTGGCGCAGCGGGCCGAGAACCTGCCGCTCAGCGTGAACGACCTGCCGTTCCTGCTCGATCTTTCCGCGGCCCGCCAGAAGGTCGTCTTCGATGATCCGGTGTACGCCCGGATGTGGACGGTCGTCACCCAGGGCGGCGTCGCGCGGGTGCGCGGCGAGATCCTCATGACGCAGGCCAGCCAGACGATCCTCTACAAGGCCCTGCTGGCGCGGCGCGATTTCTTCCACGGCGCGCAGGAACCGGCGGACAACAACCGCCTGCGCCTGGAAATGGACACACCCGTGGCCCAGGAGCCCGATTCCTACACGACCTGGACGAGCAACGAAGGGCTGGTGTTCCCGTCGTTGCGCCCCACCCGGATCGGCGGCGTCAACATCACGGTCCACAACCCGCCGGAGTTGCCGATCGACGCCGACCACGTCCTGCTGACCATCAACGAGGCCATCGAGGACGCCAACGGCACCCAGATCGACACGCGCCGCATCGAGGTGAAAATCCGTTTCTCGAAGAACCCGATGCAATCGCTCAACAAGTAGGAGGCTCCTCCACGGAGCGGCTTCGTAACAAGGTAGGGACTCGCTCTCCGAGCGATCCGACTTTTCAATGTTCGGCAAGAGACAAGGCTGCCCTCAAGAGACCGGACCAGGCGAAACCACGGATCGCTCGGAGAGCCATCCCTACCTTGGTTTGGATGCCGCTACGCGGCGCCAGCCTCCCCCGGCTGCCACTTGCCGGCCAGGATCTGCTCCACGGCGCGCGCGACGCTTTCCTCCGGGCAACCCGCCGGGCTGACCACCCTGGCGGCGTGTTTGGCCGCGTCGTTCGCGCCGTCCACGGCCACGCCCAGGCCGGCCCAGCGCAGCATCGGGGCGTCGTTCTCGCCGTCGCCGAAGGTCATCACGGCACCTGGTCCCACGTGGTAAAACCCCGCCACTAGTTTCAGGGCGGTCGCCTTGGTGGCCTGGACGTTGGAGAATTCGAGGTTTTCCGGGTCTGTGGCGACGATGCCCAGCCGATCCCGGTACTTTTCCTCCAATGCGCCGCGCCGGCCCGCGAGCACTGCGGGCTCGCCGTACCAGACGATCTTCAAGGCGGCCCCGCCGTGGAGCTGGCGCAGGTCCGGGTGCCGTTCGGCGCGTTCGCCCACGCGGCCCTCGTAGAGCGACAGCCACTGGTCCGGCCCGCCGGCGTACAGGTGGTCGCGGTGGTAATAGACCACGGTGTAACCGGCCGCCAGCCCGTCGGCCACGAGGGTGCCGGCCAGGTCGGCGGGAATCAGCAGCTCGCCCAGGGTTTCCCCGGTGACGGGGCTCTTGACCATCGCGCCCGAGCAGGAGATGAGCAGGGTGTCGAGGGCGAGTTCCCGGTAGAAGCGGATGCTGTTCTGGTGCCGCCGCCCGGAGGCCAGCACCACGGTCACGCCGCGCCGGCGCAACTGATCCACGGCGGCGCGGTTGGCCGCGCTGATCTTTTTGTCGGGGCCGAGCAGGGTGCCGTCCAGATCGAAGGCGGCGAGCCGGTAGGGAAGGGGGGCGTCTGGCATGGTGGTCGGGCGTCGGCGGCGTTGTTTTTCGGGTTTCTGTTTAGCCGCGGATCGGACGCTGAGCAAACGCGGAGGCGAAGCGCCGCCGCCGCCCCGGCCGGGGATGCCCGGGGCGGACGCATCCAACAAGGTGATGGTTGAAGCTCTGTGATCCTGAGCGGCCGTAGAGATCATCCAGCCTGCCGCCCAAATTCCCACAACAAAGTACCTCGGCGCAAGGTCTCCGGGGTGGATGGCGCGCTCCGCCGCGCCATTACTCCTCCTTGCAGCAACGCTGCCCAGAGAGATTGGGCGGCTGCGCCGCAAAGGGAAGCAATGGCGCGGCGGAGCGCACCATCCACCCCGGAACATCTTCCCGCCTATTTGCTTGGTTCTATCATCCTTCTGGCTCACTCCGCTCGCGGACTCGCTGCGTTCAGGATGACAGAGCTTTGGATGCGTTTGCCCGGCCGCGGATACCCGCTTGCTCTTTGGTCCGGGATCTGGTGCAATGGCGTACGACCGAGCGGGAAATCTACGACGGGGTCATCATGAACGGCACCACCGATTTCGCCTTCGTCGTGGAGACCTTGCGGCGGCACGAGGCGCGTTGGTGCGTCATCGGCGGTCTGGCGGTGAACACCTACGCCGAGCCCGTTTACACCGCCGACGTGGCTCTCGTCGTGGTCGCGGGGGAGTTGGAAGCCGTCCTGTCCGACCTGCGCGCGGCGGACTTCCGGATCAAGGAATTTCCGTTTTCGATCAACGCGCAACGCCGCGGCAGCCGTGCCGATGGCCGGCCGGTCAGCCGTTTGCTGGTCCAGTTCACCCGCCCCGAACGCTACCAGTCCTTCGTGGACCGGGCCGTCCTGCGCCCGGTGTTCGGGCTGGACGTGCCGGTGGCAGCCTTGGAAGACGTGGTGCAAGGTAAGCTCTGGGCCTGGAGCGACCCGACGCGCCGGGAGTCCAAGCGCTCGAAGGACGAAAGCGACCTGTTACGCCTGGCCGAGTCCCACTCCGAAATTCAGGAAATGCTACCTGCCCCGCTCCGCCAGCGGCTGGAGAACCAACGTACACCTGGCTCCCTGGTGGATGAGGATCTGTGGGATGAGTAGTGTATGACCGTAGCAACAAACAGGGGTAGCCTAGAGAGGCTGCCCCAATTGGCGACCGAGCTTTGTGAAAGGGACGGTCTAGACCATACGCTTGCGGCGGACGGCCATCGCAACCGAGCCGCTGAGCCCGGCGAGCATCATGGCCCAAGTAGACGGTTCGGGGACACTACTGACTACAATGTTGTCGAGGACTGCGCCTCTCGTTGGTTGAGTCGTACCATCGTAGATGTACACACGGAATTCAACTGCCGCCGTCAAATTTTGAAACCCTGCCGCACCGAGGCTAACCGTGGAGGTGGCGAACGTACCCGCTGAAGTGGCTGAGGAAGAGACGGCGGCGGCGGTGTTGGCTGCAAAATTGTCTACGCTCGATCTGACGAAGAAACTCTCCGTTGGAAACGTCATGTCCGTGGAATAATTCGCGTAGTCAAACGTCAAGGTACTCAGGTTTAAAGGCGTGCCGGTATTCGGCGTCAGCGTGAAGCTGAAGTATTGGTTAGCCGTCACCGCCGCGCCTTGTGTGCTAGCGGTCGTCAAAGTCGAAACAACGGCAAGTGACGGAGTAGGATTCCCGTATGTCGTGTTGGCAGGTAGGGCATTGGCAAACGCCGAGCCCGCAGTGATTGCCGATGCAACGGAATCTGCATTACTGTCTGAAGAAGCCAGAGACGAAGCGGCGAAACTGTAAAGCCCTACAACGTCTGCTTTTACAGCAGCACAGGAGGCGAGTGCGCAAAAGGCGGTTAAAAGTACTTTTTTGATCATGAGTATGAGGTTTTGGTGGTAAGAAGTGTTAGGTATAGGTTGATTCTCGTAGCAAATGCTTCAGCCGGCGCGTGAACCCATTCGCTAAGGAGTGCTATCGTGCAGATTGCTTGGGCTATTTGCTACCGTCGTTTTGTGACTGCCGAAGCTGCCTTGTTAATCCCCCGCACTCCGAAAATGGAGGTGCCTACCGATCGGCAAGTGGAGGCCTAGGGGAGTTGGTCGGGGTTGTCGATGATTTAGATAACGCTTTTGTAAATCTCTCGCGCCCAGTGCTCGCTTCAAACCTCACGAGTTTGATTGGCTTCAGATGCAGCCGTCCAGTCGTCTGTCGCAATGGTCCTCGTTTTTATCATGATGATCTGCGTTTGCTCGACGTAAGTATTCCCTGCGGACATCCCTTCTCGTTTGTCCGGCCCGGCTTGCCAGTACCACGGTGTGACGTTCTCGTTACCTGTGGAACCACTGCCATCCCACGTTCCATGTGCTGCGTTTCACAGTGGAATGACAGCATCCACCCAGCGACACAAGACTTTTTATGCGTAACCGGCATATATTTGCACGGTGCGTGGCAGTAAGGATCGCCGTTGATGATTATCCCCCCGCTGAATCAACTGTTTTCTAACACTAGTTAAGACTGATGATCTTCTAGGACATACCGCGAGGATAGAAAGTCAAAGGTGTCCTTCAACGTCTCCTCGACAGTACTGTCTCTGGGTCAACCGACGTTGACCGACCTTTTTTCGCTTACCGGCAGGTGCGACGCGTCGGGATCATTGTAACAAAACCGTCACCAACTTGGCGTTGTGACCGGCATCCGATCTCCGCAAAGTCCCGCCGCACAGAAACCATCCCAAGCAGTCAGAGTCCCATCCGGAAGTCCCCATGAAGAAATCCATCCTCCTCGCCTTGCTCGGCGGCGCCGCGCTGGCGCACAACGCCCAGGCCCAATTTGTCGCCGGTGATCTGGTCGTTGACCGGGTCGGCGACGGCACCCAGACCCTCGTCAACACCGGCAACTCGGTGTTCATCGACCAGTTCAGCCGGACCGGTGCCGCGGTCGGCACCAGCGTGAGCATCCCATTCACCGGAGTGAGCGCCCTGGTGCAGAGCGGCACGGCGAGTTCCGAAGGGGCGCTTTCCCTCTCGCAGGATGGCACCCAACTGGTCGTCGCCGGGTATAATACCGTCACGGCTTCCACCGTCTCCGTTTCCGGCGCCACTTCGGCCGCGGTGCCCCGCGGGGTGGGCACCGTCAGCGCGGCTGGCGGCTACAGCTTCGTCACCCCGACCACCGCGTTCAGCGCCAACAACATCCGCACCGCGGCGTCGGGTGCCAACGGCAATTACTACGCGGGCGGCGGCAACAGCGGCACGGTCATCGTCAACGGGGGTGGAGCCGGCACGGCTGCCCAGACGCAAACGGCGAATACCCGGGTGAACAACTTCGCCAACGGCAACCTGTACTTCTCCACGGGCTCGGCCACCGGCAACGCGGGAGCGGGCATCTACAGCCTGGGCTCGAACCCGGCCGCCGCCACGGCCCCGACGCTCCTGGCCGCGACCGGCACGGGTTCCAGCCCGTACGACTTCACCCTGAATTCGACGGGCACGATCCTGTACGTGGCGGACGACCGCGCCAGCGCGGCCGGCGGCATCGAGCGCTTCGACTTGAACGGCGGCGGCACGTTCACCCTGACCTACACGCTCGGCACCGGTGTGGCAAACATCGGCGCGCGCGGCCTGGCGGTTGACTTCAGCGGCGCCAACCCCGTCATCTTCGCGACCACCGCGGAAGCGACGGCCGACCGCTTGATCACGATCACCGACACCGGGGCTGCCTCGGTGGCGACGACCCTGGCCACCGCCGGAGCCAACGAACTCTTCCGTGGCCTGGACTTCGCGCCGGTAGCCGCGGCCGGGGCCGTGCCCGAGCCTTCCACCTACGTGATGTGCCTGGCCGCATTGGGTGGCCTGGTGGTCGTCCTGCGCACCCGCGCCCGCCGCGCCTGATCGCCGCACCAACCTGGGTCTTTTCGCGAGCCTGTCCCCGTGGAAACACCCGGACAGGCTTTCCTTTTTCTTCCGCAAAGAAAAAGGGCTAGATCTGAGTAGTTAAAGTAGCTGGGCGGGATGGAGAGGTTTACGGAAGAAGACTGTCGATACTTTAGACCTGATCCCTTTGACGATTTATTTCCTGCTTGCCAAAGGGTTTCGCGTCAGATAATTAGCCTCCATCGAGACTTCTGGAGCGGGTTCGGCGGTCGCCAGATCTTCTCTGGCATAAGGGTATTGGCAGTCAACCTGCCGGAGTGCCGACCTTCGCGCTGGAGGGCCTGCATGCCACGTGCAGAATGGCGCGTGGCAGAAGTTTAGATGTAGAGCGCCGCTCCGGTCGAGGTCGGAAGGTGGTTGTGGCCAGCGGCCCCGACGAGAGATGTTCTGGTAACAACAAATTCACATACCTGTCATTGCTCCCTCGGCTGACACAGATCATAAATCCGCTCCGAACTCCGATGAAGCACCTGCCCCTCCTCCATCGTTCCCGGTTCGGTGTCGGGATTTCCTCTGCTTCGTTCGCGGGAAGATCAGCGACCTGCCACGCCGAAGAACAAGCAAACGCTTGGCGCGAATGAAGAGGTCAACGTGAGCAAGATGTTGTGCCCCCAACCGCCATCCCGCCGGCGTCTGACCTCCGGGTTCACGCTGGTGGAAATGCTGGTCGTCATGGCCATCATCGCGGTGCTGCTCGCCTTGGCCGTCCCTGCCTTCATCTCGATCAACAAATCCAGCTCCCTCAACAACGCCGGACGGTTGTTCATCAACCTCTTGTCCGTCGCACGCTCGGAAGCGATCGCCCGCAGCACGGTAGTTCGAGTGGAGGTGGCGACGGTTTGGCCCGACCCAACCTTCAGCTACCGCAAGGCTACATTGACAGCCGCGACGTTGAACCCAGCCGGCACAGCTTACACTTACAGGCAGATCGGAGCTTGGGAGACCGTTGCCGATGGAGTGGTGTTTGAAATCAAGGACCCTCCTAATCCGCCATCTGATGGCAGTGTGTATCTTTTTGCCGCTGGTGCCAATCCTCCGTTGGACGATGAAGGCAGTTTGACCTTCGCCGGGACCACGGTGCCTACCATGTACATCGCCTTTTCTTCTGCTGGCGCACTGATTGAGCAGAACCCTCCCCTTGGTTATCCGGTCCCAATTCGTATGAGGCTGGTGGAGGGTAATCTAATTAGTCCCACGGCAATCAATTACACTCGGCGCCTTGCCTCCGGAGATTATCCGGCCGCAAACTGGCTCGATATCAGAGTAAACAACCTGTTTGGGCGGATCGATGTTGGCCGGCCGGAATCTCCCCTCCAATGATCGCTCGCCTTTTGCCGCGCCGCACTGCCGCTTTTTCCTTGATAGAAGTTGCCATCTCTGTGGGTCTCATCGCGTTTGCTTTGACGGCCATCCTGGGCTTGATGAGCATTGGTGTGGGTGCCTCGCGCGACAGTATTGATGATACGGTCATGGGCCTCATCGCGCAGGATGTCGCCGACCGGGTACGGACCCAAGTCGCCTCCATGAAAGGCGCTTTTACCAAGGCGGACACCACAGGCGTCCCGGTGGACATCACCAGTGACGACTTTCGCTGGAATCCCTTCTTTACGCAGCAACCGGGTTATACAACAATCGGTAATAGTACACTGCCGCTTGATCCGGAGACAAACCAACCGGGGGAGACGGCCAATGCTTACTACAGTCGAGAAGGGGTCTTCGTTCGGGAAGCAACCAGCGGTGCGGAGATCGAGAACTACTATAAAGCGGCCATTTATATCCGCCCGCTGCCGCCGACCAGTCCGACGGCGGATGTGGTCTCTTATGCCAGCTTGAACCTTCCTCCCACGGGTAGTGCTCCGAGCATGGACTATCCCGTGCTGGCTGTGTCCGTGCAGATCGGCTGGCCAACACAACCGGTCAAGGATGGCAAGGTGGTTGGTCCGGTCGTCAACCACATCAAGAAGAATGCGGTGAAGACCGCGTTTACTTTCCTTTTGGCGAAGCCATGACGTGGGTGCTTCGATCCAAGCGCAGTCGGCAGTGCGACACAGCGTTCACACTGGTGGAACTGCTGGTTGCGATGGTGGTGCTCAGCTTGATCCTTGTGCTATTGGCCGGATTGGCAAACTCGGTCAACCTCGCTTGGCGGAGAGGCGACCAAGCGACCGAAGTTTCTCAAGATGGCCGGGCGATTCTGGAGTTGATTGCCCGCGAACTCCGTCATGCGGCGATGTCGTCCAAACTGCAGTTCATCCAAAACCCTTCGTTGGATACCCAGGGTCAACTTGCGCAGTCGAGCAGCATCTTCTGGCAGGCAAACCTCGGTTCTACCACGAAAGGCAGCCTCAGCGAAGTCGGCTACTACCTGACTGACAAATACGAACTCAAGCGGTTTTTTGTCCCTCCGACCAGTGACTACTACAAGATCTTCGATCCCGGCGACGGACCTCGAAGAACTTCCGCGGATCCCAAGGTCTGTGCGCCGTGGGTGACGAAGTACGTTGCCAGTTACCCTGAGCTTTCAACCACTGTCTCCAATGGAGTGTTAGGCTTCTGGACGAGATGTTTGGACATCAACGGCGACCCCATACCCTACGCGAGGAATGACGTGCAATATAATTCACTTGATGCCTTTCAGCCGGCCATTCCAGGCGTGCGCTTGCCCGATCCAAATGATCCATCGCAGAACCCGACAAGTTTCATTTATCCTGCTCCGATCAGCGATCCTGCCGCTACTCCTCCCATTGCTCAAGCTTACCTGCTGCCGTACTCGGTGGAACTCTACATCCTCACGGTGGATCGTTCTACCTACGACCGGTTGAAGCAAAGGCTGCTTGCGGACACTACTGGACAGTCGGCGATTGTCGATAATGCGACCAGCGGTGTGGCACCAATGGGCCTACCAGGGAACGTCACCGGTCACAGCAACTATCTGACGAAGACCTACGGGATCAAGACCGCCCGTATCTTCTCTACGCGTGTACAGATCGGCACGAGGTAACTTCCTTATGTTAGAGCATTCAGCTTTTGAGCAGGCTCGCCGTGGCATCGCGTTAGTGATCGTCCTGGCGATGATTGTTCTCATCACTGTTCTGGTGGTGGGTTTCACCGTCAACATGCGCACGGAGCGGCAGGCTTCCAATGCGATATTCAGATCGCAGAGTGCCGCCGTGGCGGCACAGGGCGCGCTGGCACACGCGGTTTCATTGCTCAACAAGTACATCCCGCAACCCGTGCCACCGGGAGGGGTAATAGTTGATCCAACGAACTGGATTGTCAGTCCGGGCATGTTGACCTTGGTGCAAGGGAACTCTGATGCTACGACGGTGCCTACAATCACGCGCATTCCGCTTAGTTCCAACCCGACCCCCGCTCCAGGCGCGAGCGATTACACCAGCACGGCGACAGATGCTAATCTGAACCCGCCGCTGGTGACCAGAGCTGGCAACAGCATACTGCCGGGGTCTCAGGAAATGCGGGTCGCCTGGGTGCCGCTGCTGCGTGACCCTTCGCAAACGGCAACTGCTTCTAATCAGATCGTTGGCCGGTATGCTTTCTGGATCGACGACGAGAGCGCGAAGATCAACATAAATACTGCTGCGGGTAAGCCCAAGCAAGCGGATATGGACTTCTCCAAGGTGACACCCGGTGTTGTCACCATTGGCGGTAACGGTGGCGGCACCTACCCGCTTGGTCATCCCGGTTCGGTCAACTTGGACCTGCTCGGTAGCTTGGACTTACCCGGTCTGGCCAATGGTGTGCTTACCAGCGGAGGCTTTACTAATCCAGAGGCGATCAAGCAGTACGTGACCGCTGGGGATACAGGCGCTTTCTACGATTCAAACAAGTTCAACCTGACCGCCTGGAGTAACGACCCCGAGTTCAATGTGTTTGGCAAGCCGCGCCTCTACCAGACCAGGAAGATGCTTGGGCAGTTGGGAGTAAATATGCCGTCCTCACAGTTTTACCGTGACATTGACGCACCCATCTACTTTCCAACCGATGAGAACAAGAACGGCGGTGATATTCTTTCACTCTACTATACAGCGAAGGGTATTTCGTCGCTCCTGAACAGCAGGAATTGGCCTGGGATGCCAAACAAAAGCTTCGTGGACAAATGGGACAAAGATGCCAGTTCGAACTCCATTCCTCACGAGCTCCCTCCTTTGAGCGTCGGCTTTCGCGAAGCCGACCAGTTCGCTTGGAATCTGGTAACTTTGGGGCACTTCGCCGACAACAGCTTTAGTAGTGCCCCGACAGCGAGATGGATGGACTACGTGGATGTTCAACCGCGAACGACTTCCGGGCCAGAGTGGGTCGGGACGGCAAATCAACCAAATGCGTCAGCGCAATTAGGTAGTCTGTCTGGTAAAGCGATTCTGCCTTTGTATCCTGCACCACTGGTGGATGAAGTATGTTTGGTGATTACGCCTGTGGCCTTGCCGACACTTGGCAAGTACGATTTGCAAGTCTCCCTCCAGACTGAACTGTGGCTTCCCCCCGGGTATTCGGCTTGCGCGCTGGCACCTGCTCACCCGATGACCATTGGTTTAACTCACCTCGAGTACACGGTCAAGCAAGGTGCTATCACTGCCACTCAAGCGGATACGAAGTATCGTGGTGATGGTAGTGGCGAAATGAATGGTATCAAAGTGCTTGCCGCCAATCTAGGATCTGATTTTGGCACGATTAATCCTGGTGATTACGTAGTGGTGACCCCGACAGGTACCGGCAGCACATTCCACATCCGAAATGGAAGCGGCTTCGGCAACCAGACAGGACCAGGCTTCTACACCACCGGCGGACCGATCACGATCAACTTCAAAATGCGGCTTTATTCGGGTACTGTCACAGACACCACCAACTTCGCCGCAACGCAGATGATTCCGGTTTGGGACACACATGTTCCGGTGGTGCGAGTTGGCTCATCACAGCTCTGGGGCGGTCCTACAACCCCACTCAATGCCGTGTCGGCTTTCACGCCGCCACCCGACGACAACAACGGAGTAGATTACATCGAGTTTAACTTTACGGTTGATGGTTCGCAGCTCTCCGCGGGAAACCCGATCAAGCGCAGCCTCGAGATCGCCGACCCGCGACTTGGTGGGTTGGCGAAAATGTGGCAACTTACACCGCCCTCCAGTAGTTCCACTACGTTGGATATTGAGACTATTGGAGCGGTTAATGAGGCTACCACCGCAGCGGTCACAGCGGGATGGAACCTCAATAAATTTGCCTACCTTGATTTCACCGCTCCAGCGACGATCACCAGTTCGCGTCCACCTTCCACTGGCCTGATCTCTTTGCTGCCGACAGGAATGCAACGGGGCATCCCGGGAGCGACACTCAAGTTACAACCTAGTCCTGACAAGAAAAACCTGCCTGATTGGTTGCTGCTGGACTTGCTGGCTCAGAATGCTTCCGTTACCAACCTGAGCAATGCTTCCAGCATGTCGTTGATGAACCGCACCAGCGGTAAACTAAACGTCAACGCCGCTGTTTATCCAAATACAGGTAAGTTCGTAATCCCGCAACGTTGGCAACCGCTCCAAGCGCTCTTCCAAAACATGCCCAACGCTACCAGTACAACCGGCGATGCTCCATCTTCGGTCGTCACCAACATCATCAATCACTCCGTTAGCGGACAAGACTTTGGTGTGCTGGGCAAGGCGGGGGTGTACGACTATCCTGGCGAAATCTGCGAGATCGCCGGAGTAGCGGACACAGGAACGACGGATTGGGATAAAGAAGTGTTGATCCGCAATCTCGCCAGCAGTATCACACAACATTCGAATGTCTTCAGCGTGTGGGGCGTGGGGCAAACCATCCGCAAGAATCCTGCCAACAACGTCGTGGCCAACCAAGGCATCTTTGAGACGAGAGCAGGCGGTGCAGCCGCCGATGATTCGATTGTCGGTGAGAGACGCTTTGAAGCGGTGGTTGAACGTTATGTCTGGCAAGGTAACGATAGTACGGCCGGAAACGGTCACGTCCCGGCGAGTGGTAGTACTTACGACCGTTTGTCGTCATCAAGATCCGTCCCTGGCATATCGCCGCCGAGTTATGCTGAAGGTAGTTGGGAACAGCTCGATGGACCCAGCGCGCCTACCTATCCACCAAGTGGCGTGAATCCTGGTCCTTGGACGAAGAACGCCGCGGCAGCTTGGACCAGCAGCACCGCAGAAAACGCAACTAATCCGGTTTCTCCAACAATGAAGTACCGGGTGGTTAGCTTCCGCTACCTTGATAATTGATTTATGGGTGGTGCTAGACTTGTTGTTGCTGGCGACGTGCCGGGAGGGACCCGCTCCGTCGGGTCCGTGGCCGTAGCCACTCTGCCAGACTCGGACCCGACGGAGCGGGTCCCTCCCGGCACGTGCAACCATCACATCAACACCACCAATTTATGAGCCTCCCTTTCAAGATCATCGTGGCGTCAGCCTACCTTCTTGTCACGGCTCTTGGGCTCCAGGCCCAATCTGTTCCTCCAACTGGACATAAACCAATTCTACCCATTGCACCCGCGGATATACTTCCCTTGATGCCTCCTACTCCGGACACTTGGGAACTGAAACAATCGCGGGCGACAAACGCTTTCACCCAATGGCTTAGCACGGAAGGATTCCGTGAGTACACCCATCCCGCTTTGCCGCCTTCGGGGGCTGCACCGGGGTCGAGTGCGACACCTGCGCCTCCCATGATTCTGCGTATCCGCATCATGGATACGGGATACAATCCAATCCTGAGCGGTGATTTCGAGCAGTTCGCGCCTGAGAAATCCGCCGCCGGCGAAAAACTGATGCTGAATGGCTTTCAAGCCACGATGGTACCCTTGGGCCAAGGCGCAGAACGTTTGCGGATCTCGATTAAGCGCCGCTTCATCGTTCAGATCGATACTCTCAACCAACCGCCCGGCGCTGCGATAAAATGGGTCAAGGCAGTCAACTTAGCTCAACTTGTTCAGGTGCCTGATTCTGGTGCCGATCAACTTCCACGACCTATTCCGATGAAAACCATCGATGAACTTTACCCTCAAAAAAGCTCGTCAACGAAGATGCAATGGATGAGCGACGAAGAAGTCGAAGCTGCGACTAAGAAGACGAAATCCCGATAGCCGCCGCACCGGAAGACTGGCCATACAATCAGAAGCTCGAACGAGGAGAACGAGGAGCAACTACACCGGTCTCGCGCGTCAAACTTTGTTGTCCAACCGCTCGAACTCCGCCAGGGCCGTGCCGACCACCTGATCCATGTTGTAATACCGATAGGTCGCCTGGCGTCCGATGAAGCTCACCTTCGGCTCCTGCGCGGCCAGCGCCTCGTACTTGACGTACAACGCGCGGGCGTCGGGCGCGGGCAGGGGATAGTAGGGTTCGCGTCCGGGCAGGTAGTCCTGCGGGTACTCGCGCACGATCGTGGTCACCGGCAGCCGCTGGCCGGTGACGTGCTTGATCTCCACGATGCGCGTGAACTCGTGGTCGTTCGGGTAGTTGACCTGCACGGCGGACTGGAAGAACTCCGTTTCCACCGTCTCCGGCTCGAAGCGCAGCGACCGGTAGGGCAGCGGGCCGAAACAATGGCCGAAGTATTCGTCCACCGGCCCGGTGTACACCAGGCGGTCCCAGGACACTTGCGTGCGGGCCGCGCGGTAGTCCGTGTCGAGCCGCACTTCGATGCCGGGATGCGCCAGCATCCGCTCGAACAGGCGCGTGTAGCCGTCGCGCGGCATGACCTGGTGACGCTCGGAAACATACCGGTCGTCGCGGTCGGTGCGGATGGGGATGCGCCCGCACACACTGGCGTCCAGGTCGCGGGGTTCGCGCCGCCATTGTTTGCGCGTGTAATTCTCGAAAAACTTCTCGTACAACGGACGGCCCATGCGCGCGAGGACGGCTTCCTCGGAGTTGCGCGGCTGCGCGATGGGCACCCGCCAGCGCGCCAGCGTGGCCTCCATTTCCTCGCTGTCCGACGGACGCCCGATGAATTGCTCGAACGTGTTGAGGTTGATCGGGAATTGCCACAACTGCCCGTCCGTCCAGCTCAGGACCTTGTACCGCGCCGGCAGCCAGTCGGTGAACTGCCCGAGGTAGCGCAGGATGCGGTCGGAATTGGTCCGGAAGTAGTGCGGCCCGTATTGATGGACCAGCACCCCGGCGCGGTCGTAATAATCGTAGGCGTTCCCGGCCACGTGGGGCCGGCGTTCGACGACGAGGCAGCGTTTGCCCCGCTGGCTGGCCAGCCGCTCGGCCAGCACCGCGCCGGCGAAGCCCGCACCGACGATCAGGTAGTCGAAGTGTTCCATCGGGGAAGGCGGAAAAATGAAGAGAAAGTTGCGGGGCCAATAACGAACCCGGTGTTAAACATCCCGGGAGACCCGCTCCGTCGGGTCCGCAAGAGCCGGGGCAAACCGGCCGTGGCGTTGCCCCGGCTCTTGCGGACCCGACGGAGCGGGTCCCTCCCGGGATGTCAACACTGGTCTTACCTTCTACCTTCTGCCTTCCCTCTACCGGCTCGCCACCGTGGCCAGCGTCGTGGTGGCGCTGCCGTCGGGCTTCTCGAGCTTGGGCACGATCTGGCCGATGAACTCCTCGAGCATCTTGCTGGTGTCGGCCTCGGAGCGGCCGAAGCGGCGCAGGTTGTCGGTGACGTTGGAGGCGATGGTCACGTACGCCCAACGCTGGTTCTCGCCGCGCACGAGCCGGTCCTGCACGTCGATGATCGTGCGCCGGAGGTGCGAGGCGGTCAGGTCGCGCGAACCGATGAACCAGTAATACTGCACGTTGTGCAGGGCGATGCGCTGGGTCTGCGACACGGCGATTTCGCGCACGTCTTGCAACTGGGTCGTTTCCAGCGGCTGGACGTTGCGGCCGATGGGCACGGCGACGCGCTGGCTGCGCTCGATGGTCCAGCCCTGCGCCGGCAGGCAGCGTTCGGGGCGGTGGATGCTGTTGTTCATGTCCTCGCCGCTGAGCACGATGCTCACCAGGATCTCGTCGCCGAAGGGGTTGGTGTACAGCCGGCGGGCGAAGCTGGTGTCCTTGGAAAGGATGGTCAGCTCCTTCTCGCTGATCGGCTGCTCCTTGCTCGTCCACATCCCGACGTCGCCCGGCAGCTTCAGGCTGATCCCCGCCTGGCTGGGCCGGGTCTGCTGGGGCAGCAGGAACACGCTGCTCAAGCCCAGCACCGTGACCGCCTGCAACGTGAGCATTCGCTTAGTAATCATAGGTGGGAAGAGGAGCGCGGGAGGAAGGAGGGAGTGCCGGCTGGCCGCTGCTGCCGTCGCTGCCGTCGCCGGCGTGCGTGCGGTGGACCGGCCAGTTGAGGATCTTGTTGAGCAAACACAGCGAGCCGAAAGCGAACGGGAAGGAAATCAGGTAGGGCGAGATGTCGTGGAACCAGCCGCCCGCGACGGTCTGGCCGAAGACCTTGGCCACGACCATGATGGAGACCAGCCGGGCGATGTTGCCGATGATGGCCACCGGGATCGAGCCGGCGAAGAGCACCAGCTTTTTCCACAACCGATCCTGCGTGAGGTGGGCGAAGACGGCCGTCATCAGGGTGATGGCCATCAGGGAGTTGATGCCGCTGCAGCCCTCGGCGATCTCGAAGGAAAAGCCGCCGTCCGAGGCGGTCAGCGAGGTGCCGACCGCCGCGAGTTTGAGGCCGATGAGGCTGCAAATGTGCTGGGCGGCCTTGGCGGCGAAGAGCTGCAGCCTGACCGTGGCCTGATCCACCCCGGGCACGGGGATCATGAAGAACAGGCTCGCCAGCGGGAAGAGCAACAGCCGCGCGGTCCGGCGGCCGTACAGGTAGAGCACGATGCCCAGCAGGATGAACGGCAGCGCGAAGAGCCCGATCCGCGGCTGGAGGGTGCGCGCGCTCAGGACGTAGAGAGAGACGCCGAAGATCAGCGGGGCCAGCCCGAGGTTGTCCGGTTCCGCGGGCAGGGTGCGCAGGCGCGGCCACGCGAACCAGACCAGGCCCAGGGCGATGACCGGCACCAGGGGGCCGTGTTCGTAATGGGTTTCCGGGTTCCAGGCGGCCCAGGCCCAGCCCAGGGTGGTAACGGTGTGGCGCGAAAAGAGCGGCACCTGGGCGTAGAAGATTTCCAGGGTCGCGAGCAGCGTGATCCAGATCGCCGTCGGCACCGGGTTGGCGCGGACCCAATCCAGCACGGCGGTGTGCCACGCGATAGCGGGTGGGGAGGCGGCGACGTCAGGCATGGGAGGACGAGGAGCAGGAAACGTAGTCGGAATGGAAAAGAGCAGGCACAGATTAAGGTAACCGGCTCTTTTTTCCAAAAGGTTTTTCGCGGGTGGCTCCACAGCATCGTCCTGGCCGACACAAAGTACCCCGGAGCAAAGGCTCCGGGGTGGATGGTGCGCTCCGCCGCGCCATTGGTCGTATTGCGGCGCAGCCGCCCGATCCCTCTGGGCGGCTATGCCGCAAAAGGAAGCAATGGCGCGGCGGAGCGCACCATCCACCGCGGAACAGGCGGCTATGCCGCAAAAGGAAGCAATGGCGCGGCGGAGCGCACCATCCACCGCGGAACAACTTCCCGCTTGTTTAGCCCGGCAGCGGCACGCAATCGGATGGCGTGAGATGAACCGACACGCGCGTACCCGCCGCCGGGGCAGGGCCGGCCCCTGACGGATGAAAGGCGCGCAGCCGCAAGGTTTCCCCGACCCGGAGATGCAACGTGACGCTGGCCCCCTGGAAGATGCGTTCCTCGACCACGGCGTCGAACGTGTTGGGCGCTTCCTGCCCCGGCGCGCCGCGTTCCGCCAGACGGACGTGCTCGGGCCGGATGAGCAGCGTGAACGTTTTCCCGGCTGGCCCATCCGGGAGTGGTGGGGAGGACAACGCCAGAAGCTGGCCGCCCGCTTCGAGCCGGCACCAGGTCCGGCCGCCACTGTCGTCGCCATCGCCGCTGTTGCCGGTCAGCCGAGCTTCCAACAGGTTCGCCTCGCCGACGAACCCGGCCACGAACCGGCTCGACGGGCGATGGTAGATGTCTTCCACGCCGCCGATCTGCTCGACGCGGCCGCGGTGGATCACGGCGATGCGGTCGGAAACTGCCAGCGCTTCCTCCTGGTCGTGCGTGACGAGGATGAACGTCAACCCGAGCCGCCGCTGCAGGGCGCGCAGTTCTTCGCGGACCTGCGCGCGCAACCGGGCGTCCAGGGCGCTGAGGGGTTCGTCGAGCAGCAGGACGCGAGGTTCGCAGACGAGCGCCCGGGCCAGGGCCACCCGCTGGCGTTGCCCGCCCGAGAGCTGCGCGGGCCGGCGGCGTTCCAGTCCGTCCAGGGCCACGAGGGCCAGCGCGCGGTCCACCCGCGGCCGGATTTCGCCGGCCGGAAGTTTTTTCATGCGCAGCCCGAAGGCCACGTTGTCGAAGACGCTCAGGTGCGGGAACAGGGCGTAACTTTGGAAGACCTGGTTGACCTCGCGCCGGTGCGGCGGCAAGGAGGTCACGTCCGCGCCGGCCAGATAGACGCCGCCGGCGTCCGGCTGTTCCAGGCCGCTGATGAGCCGCAGGGCGGTGGTCTTCCCGCAGCCCGAGGGGCCGAGCAGCGTCAGGAACTCGCCGGCGCGCGCGGTGAGCGAAAGCGCGTCGAGGGCGGTGGTGCCGCCGAAGCGTTTGGTGACGTCGCGCAACTCGACGGCGCTGGTCTCAGGCTTCAGGGAAGGAAAATCAGCCACGGATGAAGCGCGGATTACGGCTGTTTGCGAAATGATCGAGAAATGGAAACAGGTGACATGCCGGGAGGGACCCGCTCCGTCGGGTCCGCTGTAGCCGGGGCAACGCCACGGCCGGGTTGCCCCGGCTCTCTCGGACCCGACGGAGCGGGTCCCTCCCGACTCTCAACCGTCATGAAAACGGCTGTAAGGGATCGCTCCGTGGTGAAAGATCAGGCTGCGCGGCTCGGTCATCTCCTCCATGGCGAAACGCACCCCTTCGCGGCCCAGGCCGCTGTTCTTGATGCCGCCGTAGGGCATGTTCTCCACGCGGAACGTCGGCACCTGGTTGATCAGCACGCCGCCGACTTCCAGCGCGTCGAACGCCCGCCAGGCCAGGTCGATATCCTGCGTGAACACCCCGGCCTGCAAGCCGTAGGGCGAGTCGTTTACCTTGGCCAGCGCGTCTTCAAAATCATCGTAGCGATCCAGCAGCACGACGGGGCCGAAGACCTCCTCGCGGCTGATCCGCGCATCGGCGGGCATGCCTTCGAGGATGATCGGCGGCAGCACGCGGTCCGCCGCCCGCGGGCGCAGGTCGGTGAGCAGGTGCGCGCCGAGTTTCATCGCTTCATCGACCCAGGCCAGGACCCGGTCGCGCGAGTCGGTGTCGATCAGCGGGCCCACGGTCACGTCGCGCTCGCGCGGATCGCCGTGTCGGACCCGGTCGCGCACATGGGCGACGAAGGCCGTCTTGAACTCGTCGTAGATGGCACCCTGCACGTACAGGCGTTGCAGGCTGATGCAGGACTGGCCCGCGTAGCCGAACGCCCCGGCGGCGAACAGGCCCAGGGCCTCCCGCCAGCGGGCGTCGCCGTGGACGATGGCCGCGGCGTTGCCGCCGAGCTCCAGGGTGACCCGGGCGCGTCCGGCCGCCTGCTTGAGTTGCCAGCCCACGGCGGCGCTGCCGGTGAAGGAGAGCATCTTGACGCGCGGGTCGGCCAGCAGGCCGGCGGCCAGCGTGTGGTCGAAGGGGACGACGCAGACCTGCCCGGGCGGCATCCCGGCTTCCAGCAGCACCTCGCCCAGCAGCAGCGAGCAGAGCGGCGTGCGCGGCGAGGGTTTGAGCAGGACGGCGTTGCCGGCGGCCAGGGCGGGGGCCAGTTTGTGGGCCACCAGGTTGAGCGGGAAATTGAAGGGCGTCACCGCCAGGATCACGCCCAGGGGGAAACGCCGCACCAGCCCTGTGTGGTCTTTGCCGGCGGCGCTGGCGGCGAGTTCCAGTACGCCGTGGCCGGGCGGCTCGACGGCGGCGCGGGCGGCGAAGAGAAACGTCTGCGCCGCGCGGGCGACTTCCGCCTCGGCCAGCGCGACGGGTTTGCCGGCCTCGGAGATCATCAACTCCACGAACTCGCGCTCGCGGCGGCGGATGCCTTCCGCGACCCGTTCGAGGACCGCGGCGCGCTCGAAGGGCGTCTGCGCGCGGACCGGGCCGGCGTGGGCCGCGGCGGCGGCCTGCAGCGCGTCCTCCAGGTGCGACTTGTCCGCCAAGCAGAACGCGGCCGCCGCCTCGCCGGTGAATGGGTTGTGGACCTCGGCGGTTTGTGGCGTGGTGATCCACCGGTCGCCGATGAGGAAAGATTTCGGGGTCATGGGAGGGGAAGGGACCCCGCTTGTCTTAGGGTCTGTTTGAGTTTGCTTGCCCGTTCCAGAACCGTCGATTAACTTCCGGCGTCATGAGCACGCAAGAGATTATCGCGGAACTGCCACTCCTTTCCACCGAAGAACGTGAGCAGGTGGCCAGGGCGTTGCAAGACCTTGCAACTGGCAACCAGGCTCTAGTTGAAACCGCCGCACCGATACCTCAAGCAGGCATGCACGCAGGAGCCTGGGAAGTTGCTGATGGCTTCGACGCGCCTCTGCCGGACGAGTTCTGGCTTGGCAAGGACGCATGAGGCTCCTACCAGAGACTTTTGCTTTCAGAGCATGTAAAGCTGAAAGCACCCGGTTCTCCCCTTTTCTGTCATCCCGAGAGGGCGTATAGATAATCCGCTCTGCCCGGTCTTTTCTGTCATCCTGAGCGCAGTGAGTCCGCGAACGAGAGTCGAAGGACCTTCTGCCGCCGGAGGTAACGGCCCTTGGGCTAGGCAGCTTGAGCCTGGAAGGGAGCTATGGCTGCCGCCGGCCGGAAGGTCCTTCGACTGCGCTCGCAGACTCACTGCGCTCAGGATGACAAACAAGGAGCCGCGAAGGCATTATCTATACGCGCTCTCAGGATGACAGAAAGAGGGAGGGAAAAGGTGAGTTTCTGTATGCCCTTCCAGTGAGCGGCTTCCCTGTATCCCCCCCGCCATGCTCGCCGAGATTCGGACTCCCACTCCTGACGCTGCTCCCGCCGAGCTTCCTGCCGCCGCCGCGCCGTTGCGCATCCGTCACGTGGACAGCCTGCGCGCGGTCGCTGCCGGTCTGGTCATCTGGTTTCATCTCACGCTCATGCTCACGCCCCTCGCGGGGAAGGACCCTGCGCTTCTCGGGTTCCTGCACACCCTGCCGCGCACGGTGGACCTCGGCCGCATGGGGGTCATGATTTTTTTCGCGATCAGCGGGTTCGTGATCTGCCGCAGCTTCGGCGGTCCGCGCGAGAGCGGGGGACGGCGCTTTGTCATCAAACGCTTCTGCCGGCTGTACCCGGCCTTCTGGGTGTCGCTGCCCGGCGGCCTGCTGGTCTGTTGGCTGACGGGGCAGCCGTTGACGTGGCTGACGCTGCCGGCCAACGCGACGATGGCCCCGGCGCTGCTCTTCGGGCAACCGGCGCTGCTGGGGGTGTATTGGACGCTGGAGATCGAACTGATCTTCTACGGCTTGTGCCTTGGCTTGTACTGGACGCGTTGCCTGGATCGTCCGTGGTTGCTGGCGGCCATCGCGCTGGTGCTGGTGTGGCTGCCCCGGCTGCTGCGGGTACTTGATCGCTCCCGGGGCACGCACCACGCCCTGTCGTTCGGGAAGGCCACGCTGGTATTAGGCTTGGCGGTGATGCTCTGGGGAGCGGTGTTTCGCATGGCTTACGACGAGACGGGAGGCTTCCGGCGGGGGCCGTTCCTGCGCTGGAGCACCGTGTTGACGCTCCTGCTGGCGATCGTGCTCATCGACGTGCCCGACCCGAACACCAAATGGGTCCTGCTCGGTGTGCGGCCGGGTCCGCTGCCGGGCCACACGTCGGTGGTGCTAGGGGTGGTGGTTTTTACCCTGTGGGTGGCCTGGCTGCGGATCGACCACTCCGTGCTGACCTACTTGGGAGTCATCAGCTACTCGCTGTACCTGTTTCACCCGGTGGTGAAATACACGGCCGCGCACCTGCTGGTTTCCCTCCGCACGGCGACGGGGTGGCTGCCCCCGTTCTGGCTGGACCTGCTGGTGTGCGCGGCGCTCTCGGTCGCGCTGGCCGCCGCCGTGTACCGCTGGGTGGAGCAGCCCGCCATCGCGCTGGGCAAGCGCTGGGCCGGCGCGGGCCGGGCGGTCGCGGCGGAGCCGTCCGGGACGTAAGGTGGTCTGTATTCCCGTCTTACTACTACTCCGTTACGTGGTTCGGCTCTTGCCTGACCTAGCCGGTGTTTACAGAGGCGACCACTGGGAAAAAGGTCGAAATGCTCAAAAATCGCCAGCAAAACAGATGTTGTGGGTGAGGCACTTACACCACATAACGGAGTAGTAGTAAACGGTCCGGTGCCGATGAAGAAGCGGTTGCTTCGCCAAAGGCAGACGCTAGACCTTATGACATGCCTGCCCTGCTCAAAATCGCCGTCACCGCCGTCTTGATCTTCCTGATCTCGGAGGCCTCCAAACGCAGCGCTCTCGTGGGGAGTCTTCTGGCTTCTTTGCCCCTGGTGTCCATCCTCGCCATGGTCTGGCTTTACCGCGACACCGGCGATCCCGTGAAGCTGGCCGAGTTCAGTCGCGGGGTATTCTGGCTTGTGCTGCCATCCCTGGTATTTTTCGCGCTGCTGCCGCCGCTGCTGTTGCGTTGGCATTTTTCGTTCCCGACCGCGATGCTGATAGCCGGAGGCACCACGGTGCTTGCCTACCTGCTGACCCTCTGGCTTCTGAGATACTACGGTCGCCCTATTTGATCCTGCAGCCCGGCCCGGGATTGCGGAACCGCCTGGAAAGCGTGTATGGTCCTTGTCTTTTCCGCTCCGGCTCCGGCTTCGTCCCGCTTCCTTCACCTTTCCTCCTTTTCTTTCCGCCTTGGCCAAGGTCTTCCTCAAAACGTACGGCTGCCAGATGAACGAGCGCGACAGCGAGCAGGTCGCCCGCCAGCTCATTGCGCGCGGCTACGAGCTGACTTCCCTGGAAGGCGAGGCCGACGTCGTGCTGCTCAACACGTGCAGCGTGCGCGACCAGGCCGAGCAGAAAGCGATCGGCAAAATGGGCATGCTCAACGCCTTGCACCGCGACCGCCCGGAGGTCATCTTCGGCTTCCTCGGCTGCATGGCCCAGAGCCGCGGGGACAGCCTGCTCAAAGAGGCGGCGCGCGTCGATCTGGTCGTGGGCACGCAGAAGTTCCACCGTGTGGCCGACCACGTGGACGAAATCCTCGCCACCCGGCGCCTGCGCGCCGCCGAAGGGCTGCGCCGGGACGACCTGCGCGCCTCCATCGTGGACGTGGCAGAGGAAGCCGGCTCGCAGGAAACCATCCGCGAACACCTCCTGCGGCCCGGACAGGCGAGCGCGTTCGTGTCGATCATGCAGGGATGCAACATGCGGTGCGCGTTCTGCATCGTGCCGGACACGCGCGGCGCGGAGCGTTCCCGCGGCCTGGCCGAGATCGTGGCGGAAGTCCGCGCCCTGGTCGCCGGCGGGGTGAAGGAAGTGACCCTGCTCGGGCAGATCGTCAACCTCTACGGCCGGCACGAATTTCCCAAGACGGAGGACGGCCGCAGCCCCTTCGTGCAGCTGCTCGACGCCGTCCACGCCATCGACGGGCTGGAACGGCTGCGTTTCACCTCGCCGCATCCCATCGGCTTCCGGCGCGACCTGGTGGACGCCTTCGCGCGGCTGCCCCGGTTGATGCCGCACATCCACTTTCCCATGCAGGCCGGCTCGGACCGCATCCTGCGCGCCATGCGCCGGCCCTACACGGCGGCGCGTTACTTAGACCTGATCGAACAACTGCGCGCGGCCCGGCCGGGCATCGCCATCACCACGGACATCATCGTGGGCTTCCCGGGCGAGAAGGACGAGGATTACCGGCAGACGCGCGAGTTGACCGACCGCATCGGCTTTGACAACGCGTTCGTCTTCCGTTACTCGCCGCGCCGCGACACGCCGGCGGCGCTCCTGGACGGGCAGTTGAGCGAGGAGGTCAAGGAGGCGCGCAACCAGGACCTGCTGGAAGTCGTCAACGCCCACGCCCGGCGCAAGCACGCGGAACTGGTCGGCCGGCGGGTCGAGATCCTCTGCGAAGGCCCGAGCAAGACCAACGCGCAGCGGCTTAGCGGCCGGACGCCCACCAACAAGATTGTCGTCTTCGAGGGGCGTCCGCGCCACGTCGGGCAGATTTTCGAGTTGAACGTGGTGCATTCCAGCGGCTTCACGCTCTACGGCGAGGCGACCGGTGAGGAAGGGGAAGCCGCCCTCGCCGCCACCTCTATCGAAGCCGTGCGCGAGTACGTGGCCGCCAATGCCGAACTTTCCTTATAGATTAATGAACGCGGCGTCGCTCCATCAGTCCCCGGGAGGGACCCGCTCCGTCGGGTCCGGCGAGCCGGGGCAACCCGGCCGTGGCATTGCCCCGGCTGCTCGGACCCGACGGAGCGGGTCCCTCCCGGGACGTTTAACACCGAGTTCATCACGACAACTTTCTTCCTTATGACCTATCACGATCTCTCACTCAAACTGGTCGGCGTGGTGCTGGCGCTGCTGATCATCGGCAGCCACGTGTTCGCGCTGCTGCGGGAAGGGACGACCCGGCGCTGGCTGACCGCGCTGCCGCGTTCGTTCCCCTTCGGGGTGGCCGTGCTGACCGTGGATCTCATCTGGACTTTTTTCCTGATGATCAACATGGATTGGGGCGAATTCTACTATCTGCGGACCCCGATGCTGGCCCTGCTGCCGGTAGCGTTCTACCTGACGATCCGCTACGTGGATGAATTTCTCGCGGTGCGCGCCTTGGGGATCCTGGGTCTGCTGGCGGCGGCGCCGATCCTCGACGCGGCCTTTCTCCAGCCGCCGGTCAGCCGGTTGCTGGTGGTGGTGCTGGCGTACGTGTACGTCGTCCTCGGGATGATCTGGATCGGATTGCCGCACATGCTGCGCGACCAGATCAGCTGGCTGTTGCGTTCGGCCTTCCGCTGGAAGGCGGCGGTCATCACCGGACTGGCCTACGGCGTGGTGGTGCTGGTGTGCGCGCTGGCCTGGTATTGAAGCGAGGTGCGCTCTTCCGCATCGCCAGCCTTGGCCGGCGCTTTCGCCGCCTCGGGCCGCAGGGCCTTCGCCGGACGGCGGGGAGGATCCAGGGGGTCGAAAAACTGCCCGGCGATCGAGGCCGGCATTTCCGCGTTGATCCCGTAGGCGGAAGGCCAGTATTTCGGCAGCCAGGCCGTGCCGAACAGGCGGTCGATCAGCGGGAAAACGAACGCGTAGTTATGGTCCCGGTGTTCGTCGTTGGTGTGGTGCCAATGGTGGAAAGCGGGCGAGGAAATCAGCCATTCCAACGGCCCCAGGCGGATGCGCGTGTTGGCGTGGATGAAGAAAGTCCAGAGGGTCCCGAAGATCGTCAGGAAAGCCACCACGGGGTCGATGGTTGGTCCGGCCGTCTGCGCCAGGCCCAGGAGATAGACGGGAACCAGCGCCGCGACCCGCACGAAGATCGTGTCGAAAGGGTGCGCCCGGCTGTTGACCAGCCAATCCATTTCCTCCGGGCTGTGGTGCACGGCGTGGAACCGCCACAGGAACAGATGGGAGTGCATCGCGCGGTGCCCCCAATACGCCCCGATGTCGCTGACCAGCAGCACCAGAAAAACTTTCACATAGAAGGGCCAGGACGCGACCACGGAATAAAACCCGCCCGGGTTCCAGGAGTGCATCGCCTCGGTGGCCAGCGCCAGCGGCACCGACAGGAGGGCGGCGGGCAGCAGGCTGTTGATGAAATACCAGCCGAGATCGACCCCGATCTGTTTGCGCCAGATTTTTGCCGGGTGCAGCGCCGCCAGTTGCTCCAGCGGGACGAAGATGGCGATCAGGACGACGAGCCAGAGCACCAGCCGTCCCACGCTCGCCAGAAAACCGGAGGTGTGTCCCAGGAGTTGCTGAAGCATAGGCTGCGAAGATGCTCTCTTTAATCCGGCTGCAGGTCAAGCGCGGCGCGGCGGCGGCGGCGGCGCGTCACTTCCAGGCCGAGACACACCGCACCGAAGCCGACGAAGAGCGCCCAGGTCGAAGGCTCGGGCACCGCGTTGAGACTCACGCCGCCGAGCAGGAGAAAGGGCGGTTCGCTGGTGGCCGTGCCGTCCGCGTTGGACCCGACCGCCAGAAAGGAGAGGGTCTCGGAAGCCGCGTTGGCGGTGTAGGTAAAGGTCTGCGGCATCCAGCCGGAGAAACTCTGGCTGGGCAAAGCGTAGGTCTTGGTCGCGAAGGTCTGGTTGCCCAGCGAGACCGACCAGTTCTCGCTCAAGGCACCGGTGAAGCTCTGCTGTTGCGACGCCGCCCAATAGAAAAGCAGGGAATAGGTCTTCCCGATGGTCAAGCCGGTGATCTGCTGCGTGATCGCGCCCGTTTGAAAAGCGCCGTCCGCCGCCAGGAAGTTGGCGGTCGTGCCGTTGGGCGCGGGGTAATTGGTGATGGTGGGCGAAGCGGCGTTGTTTTGTTTGCCCCAGAGGTACGTGGTGCCGTACCCCGCCGAAGTATTATTGTACTGGCCGGGCGCTTCGTTGGGTTGGCCGGAGTTCGCGCCGGTGCTGGTGCCGGAGTCGGCCGTGCCGGGTGCAAACACGAAATTGTATCCGGAGGTGCTCCACCCTCCCACCGTCAGGGTGGCGCCGGTGCCGGTACCGAACTCGCCGAACAAAGTGGTCAGGGTAGGCGTGGTCGCAGTGCGGCTCACCGCGTTGAAGTAGCCGTCCGTGATCAAATCCGCGCCGACGGTCTGCGCCAGCACGGGGGCGAGCAGCAGAGAGCAGCAGAGGGCACGAACCGGGTTCCTGGCCGCTCGAAGGGCGGCGTGTGTGGCAAGAGGCATCATTTTCGCGTGAGGTATGGTTTTGAACAAAAAGCATGCTCCGTGCCCGATTTCGGAAAAAATACCTCCCAGCCCCGGCTGGGGCGGAAGAACTCAGCCTGCGGTGCAAGCCGTGGGAACCAGTTTCTCTCCCATGTTCAACCCCATAAGGGATGTGATACTATCTCTCGGGGTTGACCCGGCGTTTCCTTGTCTGTCATCCTGAGCAGGAGCGAGTCCGCGAGCGGGAGTCGAAGGACCTTCCGGCCGGCGGCAGCCAAAGAGAGGGCCGCAAGCTCCACGGGTCACCCCGGTGACGATTTTCTGCCTCCGGCGGCGGAAAGTCCTTCGACTCCCGCTCGTGCGGACTCGCTCCCGCCCAGCAACGGTGTTAGCTTGCAAGGGCGCTTCAATGGAGCCAGACCCCGGAGAGCCTGGAAACCACCATCAAATTCTTGGCCGCTAAGAACCGGGATGGAGCTTCAATGGAGCCAGACCCCGGAGGGCCTGGAAACTGCGTTGGCGGCCAAGCGCAAACGCAACCCACGGGACGCTTCAATGGAGCCAGACCCCGGAGGGCCTGGAAACGTGCAGGCCGGTGCCTTGCTGGCGAAGACGCCGCGACGCTTCAATGGAGCCAGACCCCGGAGGGCCTGGAAACCGCTCGATCTACAGGGCGCGAATTCTGCCATCGGCAAGCTTCAATGGAGCCAGACCCCGGAGGGCCTGGAAACTCCGGCCGCCGATGCCGCCACGGCAAGGGGACTGACAGCTTCAATGGAGCCAGACCCCGGAGGGCCTGGAAACTGCCCAGAAGCGTGCCATCGCACCAACGGTTTAGGAGCTTCAATGGAGCCAGACCCCGGAGGGCCTGGAAACAGCCAACTCGACTACGCGCGGCTCGCTTACGACAGGCTTCAATGGAGCCAGACCCCGGAGGGCCTGGAAACTAGCGGCTCGCGGGTGTGCATCAATGATGCACGCGGTGCTTCAATGGAGCCAGACCCCGGAGGGCCTGGAAACAGGCCAGTTCACCCAGCCAGAGACGCGTTGCCATGGGGCTTCAATGGAGCCAGACCCCGGAGGGCCTGGAAACGGGTTCCTGCGATGGCCCTTTACACCGGCGCGCGCTTGCTTCAATGGAGCCAGACCCCGGAGGGCCTGGAAACGACCCAGCTCGACGAGGAGGCGACTCGGCTCAAGGCGCTTCAATGGAGCCAGACCCCGGAGGGCCTGGAAACCGCAACGGGCGCGGGTGGCTGTGGCATCCAAAAGGGAGCTTCAATGGAGCCAGACCCCGGAGGGCCTGGAAACACGGTGTCGGTCTTGCTGGCTTTGACCAGCGGGATGCTTCAATGGAGCCAGACCCCGGAGGGCCTGGAAACCTCCCTCTTCCAGAGTACGGCATTGCGCCGAATCCAGCTTCAATGGAGCCAGACCCCGGAGGGCCTGGAAACAGGGTACGGCAAGTATGATTCGATTGTTCCACGTAAAGCTTCAATGGAGCCAGACCCCGGAGGGCCTGGAAACTTCCGCGGCCTTGCTCCCTGCGGTCGGCGTGGACTTGGCTTCAATGGAGCCAGACCCCGGAGGGCCTGGAAACGGTTATCTATCTTCCGCAACTCGAATCCGCAGAGCAAGCTTCAATGGAGCCAGACCCCGGAGGGCCTGGAAACATTGTGGATCTGACCGTCGAAGACGAGAGCCACTATAGCTTCAATGGAGCCAGACCCCGGAGGGCCTGGAAACTCTCTTTGCTCGTGCTGGGCCAACCGCCGCGGCGCGTGCTTCAATGGAGCCAGACCCCGGAGGGCCTGGAAACGACCTTAACGAGCTGGCCCTCATCGGCCTGCCCCGCGGGCTTCAATGGAGCCAGACCCCGGAGGGCCTGGAAACGGGAAGTGCAGCCAAAGGCCGTGACATCCAAGGGGTTGCTTCAATGGAGCCAGACCCCGGAGGGCCTGGAAACCCGAGCACACGCCAGAGTTCGGGCCGCAGCTCGTTGTAGCTTCAATGGAGCCAGACCCCGGAGGGCCTGGAAACCCGCAGCACCTGCACGCGACGTAAAACCATCATGAACAGCTTCAATGGAGCCAGACCCCGGAGGGCCTGGAAACTGGACTGCCTCGGTGTTGAGGTTGTCGGCCACGCGTCGCTTCAATGGAGCCAGACCCCGGAGGGCCTGGAAACTTGAAGAGCGTAGCGACGGGCGTAGGTAACGGCACTGCCGCTTCAATGGAGCCAGACCCCGGAGGGCCTGGAAACTACCTTCTTTCGCAGAGCGTCAAAGTACGACTGCTCAGGCTTCAATGGAGCCAGACCCCGGAGGGCCTGGAAACAAGCTGCGTGAGGAGCACCGTGTCGTTGGGGTCGAAAATGCTTCAATGGAGCCAGACCCCGGAGGGCCTGGAAACTCGCAAAGTTGGTTTGGAAAGCTACTGGTTTCGCGCAGCTTCAATGGAGCCAGACCCCGGAGGGCCTGGAAACGTTGTTTTCACAAAACGCTCGCAAGAGGCGTTCCATGGCTTCAATGGAGCCAGACCCCGGAGGGCCTGGAAACCCGGTTGCGGGATGCACCAGCATGCACTCTTCCCACGTGCTTCAATGGAGCCAGACCCCGGAGGGCCTGGAAACAGACCCAAGTGGACGGCTCGGGCACCGCCACAATGGCTTCAATGGAGCCAGACCCCGGAGGGCCTGGAAACTAGCTCGGATGCCAGCCACTGACCATGGCTGACACACGCTTCAATGGAGCCAGACCCCGGAGGGCCTGGAAACATGGGTTTAGCCATCGCAAACGCGGTATCTTCGACAAGCTTCAATGGAGCCAGACCCCGGAGGGCCTGGAAACAAAGTGCCCGGATCAAGGCCCGCGAAAGGTTTACGCGCTTCAATGGAGCCAGACCCCGGAGGGCCTGGAAACGGCCATATGGAACCAGAACCGAAGCCCTTGCTGCCGCTTCAATGGAGCCAGACCCCGGAGGGCCTGGAAACCCCCGCGACAAGCTGGGAGTTCCAGCAGATAAACGCGCTTCAATGGAGCCAGACCCCGGAGGGCCTGGAAACATGACCATCCCTCAGCCGCCGCGCCGCCGACGACAGCCGCTTCAATGGAGCCAGACCCCGGAGGGCCTGGAAACCTTGGTGGCGGCGGGGCTGTTCCATCATCGTCCGGGTGCTTCAATGGAGCCAGACCCCGGAGGGCCTGGAAACCCGCTGCGAACATCCCCGGGTTGCGGCCAACCGCTGGCTTCAATGGAGCCAGACCCCGGAGGGCCTGGAAACGTGGCCACCAAGGACGCGGCCAAGGCCGTGGCCTACGTGCTTCAATGGAGCCAGACCCCGGAGGGCCTGGAAACCCTGCGCGTGAGTCAAAGACTGGATGATTGGCAGTGGCTTCAATGGAGCCAGACCCCGGAGGGCCTGGAAACCTGGCCAGTGGGCTGCTTGCTGCGCTGGTCAGTGACGCTTCAATGGAGCCAGACCCCGGAGGGCCTGGAAACCTTCCTGGTAGCACAGGAATACGGCTTCACGCTCTCGGCTTCAATGGAGCCAGACCCCGGAGGGCCTGGAAACGGCGGGCCGAGCACGTGTTCGGCACTCGCGACGGCAACGCTTCAATGGAGCCAGACCCCGGAGGGCCTGGAAACGCACCTCTCCGCCACCCTCGGCGTAGAGCGAACCGTCGCTTCAATGGAGCCAGACCCCGGAGGGCCTGGAAACTCTCGGAGAGCGTCAGCAGCAGCGGCGCTTCCAGGGCGCTTCAATGGAGCCAGACCCCGGAGGGCCTGGAAACCTGATGCTGGTGACAGTCCAACGAAGGAACTGGGCGTGCTTCAATGGAGCCAGACCCCGGAGGGCCTGGAAACCCGCTCGACCATTGCTTGAGCTTGTCCTGGATCATCTTCGCTTCAATGGAGCCAGACCCCGGAGGGCCTGGAAACCGGCAGCCGCGCTTTGGGAACATCATTCCCCACGATGCTTCAATGGAGCCAGACCCCGGAGGGCCTGGAAACTTTATCAGGGAAGGGCGTATCCGATTCAGGCGGGTTGCTTCAATGGAGCCAGACCCCGGAGGGCCTGGAAACCTGCTGACCGCCCTCCTGGGCGAAATCCAGGTCGCCTAGCTTCAATGGAGCCAGACCCCGGAGGGCCTGGAAACGACATTCGGCAGGGACTACACCCGGCAGCAACCAACGCTTCAATGGAGCCAGACCCCGGAGGGCCTGGAAACAGGAGCTTTATCGCCTGGCCCTGCATATCAAGATTTTAGCTTCAATGGAGCCAGACCCCGGAGGGCCTGGAAACCGAGTACCTTCTAATCATGGAAACGAAACAAGAACTAAGCTTCAATGGAGCCAGACCCCGGAGGGCCTGGAAACCCGCCGCGAAGCGGCGGCCCGTTCCTTGTCTATATAGCTTCAATGGAGCCAGACCCCGGAGGGCCTGGAAACCATGCCGTTGAGGTCTCCTTGGTTAACTCTGCCAACGGCTTCAATGGAGCCAGACCCCGGAGGGCCTGGAAACTAACCTCATTCCTCGCGCGACTCGCCCGGCGAATCCGCTTCAATGGAGCCAGACCCCGGAGGGCCTGGAAACGAGGCTTCTGGATACCGGATACATGTCCCAAGAACAAAGCTTCAATGGAGCCAGACCCCGGAGGGCCTGGAAACCTTGTCGGACGCGGGACTTTCTCTCATCCAACTACCCGGCTTCAATGGAGCCAGACCCCGGAGGGCCTGGAAACCAGGCGGAAGCGGGCGCGGCTCCCGTTCCTACCCGTGCTTCAATGGAGCCAGACCCCGGAGGGCCTGGAAACGCTGCGCTTGCAAGCCAATGCGCCCGGAGTGGAATGGCTTCAATGGAGCCAGACCCCGGAGGGCCTGGAAACATCGATCTGATGGAGGATTGCGTCCGCCTTGTCAGGCTTCAATGGAGCCAGACCCCGGAGGGCCTGGAAACCTCCCTGAGTCCGATCTCCAGGCGTTTCTTTCGGGTAGCTTCAATGGAGCCAGACCCCGGAGGGCCTGGAAACCAATTCATGCGCAAGCTGTATGGGGAGGACCAGAGGCTTCAATGGAGCCAGACCCCGGAGGGCCTGGAAACCTGCTACTGGACAACCG
>CAXTOP010000006.1:21145-94154 GCA_964245965.1 uncultured Chthoniobacterales bacterium | reverse complement strand
AGGCTTCAATGGAGCCAGACCCCGGAGGGCCTGGAAACCTGCTACTGGACAACCGTTTCCAGGATGCCGCCGCGAGCTTCAATGGAGCCAGACCCCGGAGGGCCTGGAAACCCAAACGCTGATCCACACTGGCGGTCCTCAAGAAACGCTTCAATGGAGCCAGACCCCGGAGGGCCTGGAAACCACCAGATCGGTCTGTGCGTGCCCGGTTGAAACGAGGGCTTCAATGGAGCCAGACCCCGGAGGGCCTGGAAACTTCCCCGGCTCCTTTTATCTCCGGCATCCTTCGCCGCTTCAATGGAGCCAGACCCCGGAGGGCCTGGAAACCGGCATCGAAGAAATTGGAGCGAAGTTCAAAGAAGCCGTGCTTCAATGGAGCCAGACCCCGGAGGGCCTGGAAACACGGACGCGTTCTGTGGGGACTGCATAAAGAAGGTCCTGCTTCAATGGAGCCAGACCCCGGAGGGCCTGGAAACACACCATGGTCGTCATTACTCCCATCCCGGTCGGTGCTTCAATGGAGCCAGACCCCGGAGGGCCTGGAAACCTCCTGAGCATCGGCTCGTTCATCTTCACTGGGATACAGCTTCAATGGAGCCAGACCCCGGAGGGCCTGGAAACTACGCACCGCCTACCTAGAGCGTCATCCCGAGAAGGCTTCAATGGAGCCAGACCCCGGAGGGCCTGGAAACTCGGCGATATAGGCGGCCGTGGCGTCAGGTCCAACGCTTCAATGGAGCCAGACCCCGGAGGGCCTGGAAACACTGATCAGCCACGGACGGAAATAGACCTGTTCAAGCTTCAATGGAGCCAGACCCCGGAGGGCCTGGAAACGTGCCCTTGTGGTCGTCGGAGTCGCCCTGGTCGCAGGGCTTCAATGGAGCCAGACCCCGGAGGGCCTGGAAACCGCCACTACCTAACCCACTCTTATCCAACACACAATACCACCTTTTGCGAGCAGCCTTCGGTCTTGCCGTTTGCCGGAAGCCGGCACCAGCTCTGTTCCACCACACCTTTTAACATAAGTCGTTGTCTCGCAACGGATGCGAGCGCGCCCGGATGGCATCGCACCACCGACCCGCTCGCATCTTCAATTGTCACAAAACAATCCTTCCAAGACGTCTCTCCCCTCCTTCTCTTCACCTGCCCACCCCCCCCGGCTCAAAACACATAGCACGCCGCTGCCATCTTCGCATACGGCTGACCCAAGGCGGTAATCACCCGCTCACCGCGACCTTCCGCCGGTCCCAGACTCACGTACAACACCTGATCCTTTTCCTGGTCGATGACCTCCTTCAGCTTTCCTTCCATCACCACCTTTTCGCTCGCGTTCAAGTCGCACTCGAAGACGGAATATTGCAACCTCACCCCGAAATCACTGCAAACCTCCGCTACGCGCCGCAACCGCTTGTCGTCGCTGATATCGTAGCAAACAAGATAGGTCGTGCGCATGATCTTCCGTAATCGTTCTTTCCGTGCTCGTTCCTTCTTCTCTCCCTCCCAACCGCCTCACACACACCCGCTGATCCGGCCTGCCGTCACCGGGTCATCAGCGGCAGGTAGCCCGCGATCTCTCCGGTCAACGCCTTGGCCAGCAACCGCGCCTGCAACTCCAACGCCCGCCGGTAACTCACCTGGTAGTTGAACACCGGATGCCGCAGCGTGTCATTCATCCGCTTCTCGTAGCAATCGAAAAACTTCTTCCGGCCCGACTTGGTTAGGTTCACCGCCTCCCCGGCCCGCACGAAATCTCCCGGCTCCAGCATCCGGTTGTTGAGCGCCGTCAACACCGCCGACTCCGCCACCAGCGGGCGGAACTCCTCCTGCAAATCCAGCGCCAGCGCGGGCCGGCCCGGCCGCGGCTGATGGAAGAACCCGATGTACGGATCAAACCCCACCGCCAGCGCCGCCAGCGCGCAATCCTTGGCCAGCAGGCTGTACGCCAGCGACAATAGCGCGTTGACCGCATCCCGCGGCGGACGCCGGTTGCGCCCGTGAAAATGAAAGGTACACCACGAGGCGTCCGGCTGCCCCTTGCCAACGCCGCCCCCGCCGCCACCAGCGGCACCAGCGTCACCACCACCTTCGCCCTCGTCCCCGGTCCAGCCCGTGCGGCCACCGTCGCCGCCGCCCGTCTTGATCATGCCGCCGAAGTGCGAGAAATACATCGCCGCCGCCGCGCCCTCCATGCCCAGCAGTTCGCCGGCCGACCGGGCCGTGAAGACATCCCTCGCCGCCTGCTTGAGCCGCAACAGCGCGATGTCGGGCGCTTCGAGGTGGTTGCGCATGAGCAGGGTGCGCTGGTTCCGGATCTTGCCGTGGATGAACTGCTTGGCCAGCGCCAGCGAGGCCGCCGGGTCCGCCGCGCAGCGGAACTGCGCGACCCGGGTGAACACGTTCTTCAAGCCGTGGCCGTGGGTCAGCCCGTAGAACCAGCCGCCCATGGAGAAATACGTCACCGGGATCTCCAGCTCGCAGAGCTGCTGCACGGCCTGGGTGGAAAGCTGGATGTTGCCGAAGAGCGCCAGGTGGTTGACGTCGCGCAGCCGCACCTCGTCGATGACCTTGTCCTTTTCCTTGACGACCAGGCGCTCGCTTCGCAGGCCGACCCACAACCCGGGCGTGTTCAGGTAGAGAGCGCGCCGGTCGTCGCGCGCCGCCATCAACGGGCGCACGGTTCCCGGGGGCGGCGAAGGAGGCCGCGAGGGACCGGCGGCGGGCCGGTCAGCGACGGCGTCCGGGTCGGCCGGCGAACCCGCTCTTGGCACGGGGACGGGGACCGGGACCGCCGCTATGCCCGGGTGGGGGTCGGCCTCCGCGGACGGGAACACGGCGGGGTCGGCGAGCAGGTTCGTCTCGTCGGGCAGGCAGATGCCGGCCAGCGAACAGCGCACGCACTTGGGCGATTGCCGCAGGGGCGGCGGGATGGTGCGCGACGCCGCGCAGCCGCGCGCTTGGGCGATGGTGCGTTCGATCCACGCCGCGAGGTCGGCGGTCCACGGCAGCCGGACCCGCTGGCGGGTTTCCTGGTAATAGATGACGCCCTCGGCGCAATCGTAGCCGTTCTCGCGCAGGATGAGCATCTGGACGCCGAGCTGCATCTTGTCGGCGTCCCAAATTTCGTTGGAGTCCTCGCCCTGGCGGGGCGCGCCTTTCTTGTAATCGACGGGCACGACGGAGCGTCGGCCATCGGCGGTGCTGGCGTGGCGGGATTCGACGAGGTCGAGCTTGGCGTTGACGTTGAGCCGCTCGCTGCTCAGCGCGGCCGAGCGCGAGTGGATGACCTCGCCGCGTTCGCGCGCCGCGGCGAGTTCGGCGTCGGGGGTGGCCGGGGCGGAGGCGGTAGCGGCCGTGTCCGCAGGGATGCCGCCGCCGCTGCCGGGAGCAGCGGCCTCGGGAACGCTGGTCGTTGTTGCGCCGGGAGCCACGCCGCCGCTGCCGCTGCTGGCCGGCGGCAGCTTGCCCGTGCCGCCGTCCACCCGGCGGTGGATCTGCGCGCCGCGCAGGGTGTCGGCGCTGTGGGCGAAGACGCCGTCCACGTATTCGTAGTAGAAGAGCCGGGGGCAGTAGATGAACTCGTTGAGCATCCGCGCCGAGAGCGGATCGGCTGCCGCCAATCCCTCGCCGCCTCCGCCGGTGACCGCCGGTTCTTCATCATCGTCCCCTGTCATGCGCCGGTGGGAGTTTTAGCGAGAACCGACCCACCGAACAAGCAAGATCTGTCGCGCCGGGTACTTTTCCTCTCGTTCCTGCTTCCTCGTTCCCAAACTCCAGTTTGGGAATGTCAGCTTTTGGGGAACTCTGTTCCCTTGATGACGTCTAAATGGGAACAGATTTCCCCAGAAAAGAGGCATTCCCAAACTGGAGTTTGGGAACGAGAGGAAAACGAGAGGATTGATCGACGACACCCGAGCTTTTCATTCCTCTTCATCAGAGGCGGGCTGGAACAACCCCAAGCCGAAGTGTGCCCCGTAACCCACCGCGATTGGTCCGCAAACCGCGCTGGAAAATCGCACCCGAAACCCGAATCCAAACTCTCCAGCCCGCAGGCCGTCACCGGTTTTTCGCTGGCGTTGAAATTGCAACCAGCGCAGAGGGCGACGGGTAGGCGCGTTCTTCTCCAAGGTGACAGAAACTGCTTCAGCATCTGGCATCTGGAGACGCAGCAAACGGCGGAAGTCATGTTCCGGACCACCAATTTGCAAGCCGGCGGAGTCGAGCTTCGGCGTGTGGTTAGCTCCCATTTTTCCATGTCGGGTCGGAACGAACGGAGTGAGTGAAACCCACTCGGTGGAATGCCGCAAAATCAGCGACTGACCAGCGCCCGCGTTGATGCCTCCAAAATCTTCCGGTTGCCCGAACCCGAGGAGAATGAGTTGAATGTCGTGCCCACCATGTCCCCAGACGGACCGCAGGTTGGATAATGCACGCTTGGCTTTGTCATCGAACCCGTCCATGGCAGAAACGGTGAGAAAGCGGATGCGGTCGCTTTCCAGATCGCACTCGGACAAAACGTAGGCGTGTCCATGGCCCTTGAGCGGAGTGCCCGCCGCATCGTGGCCCGTAAAGGTAGGATGACCATTAGAAAGAGAGACGAGTCTTTGATGAACGCGGTCGCCGACGGACATAGCGGAAGTAATGGACGGCAGCACGTTGCTGGCGAGAGCAAAACGAGCAACCGTCGGCTTTGTCACGGTGTGACGCCGGGAAAGCATCGGGCTGATCTTGAAAGCATTGCCTGGGCGAACATAAGGCACACGCTGCGCGCCGGGCGGCAGGTTCCACCCGGCAGCCTTGAGCACACCGGTATCTGCGAGCAGACACTCGAATAGGTTTGGTGGGACTGACTCGTCCGTACCGGCCTTCCTGGCTTTGCGCTTGGGGCTGGCACTCGAAAGATTCTGCAAATAACCCTGCCGCCACGCTCCGTATTCCACGCTCGAAAATGGGGCGAGTACGCGCACGAGTTCTTCGTCATCGGTCGTCGTCTCGTCAGCGGGGAGCGGGTGAGTTTCGTATTCGCCGGCTTCCCCGTCGAGCAAGGCGGCTTCCACCAGACTTTCGGCGCGACCTAGGTAACCCAAACGATCGAGCAGGAGCGCGAGCGCGTTCCGCTCGGCATCCGGTAGGTCGATCTCCCAGGCGACGCGGATTGCTTCGCCGTCAGCGACGTGCACAAATGCGTCGAAGATTTTGGTGGTTTTCTCGTTCTTGCCCTCATTGAAGGGCATGTAGTGCCGGGTGTGCCCCAAACTGGCGGCAGGCAGATGATACCGCGGCAGCTTTTCAGCCAGTGCCGTAATCAGACGAACCAGGGTGTCTTTGTCCACCTCCGCCTGTGCTTTGTGGAACCACGTAGCCACCAGAGCACGCAGCAGCCGCCACGGCTCGACCGGCCACTCGACCGCCCCTTCATTGACGTGCCTGCCCCAGGGCGTCGCGTGGAAGCGGCCCGTGGGAAAGCGGAGTTCGATGACAATCATTGCGGCTTATTCCTCGAAGGTCACATCGGTGCGCACCGGTTCGGCAAAGCTCCCCCTGGCAGCCTTGATGAGTCCCGGCAGTGCGGTTTCCAGTTCTTCCTTGGAAGGCAGGGTAAAGCCGGCGGGCTTTTTCACCGTGACTTCTCCGTCGAGGTCGAAATCGCACGCCGTGCGCAGACGCATCCCGCGGTCGAGAAAGGCGCGGATTTTGTAAAGCGAGAGCGCAATCAGCAGATCGGTCACGGGTTGCTCGAAGCCGTACCCACGGAGTTGGGCCAGGTCCAGGTTGAAGAAAGCGGTGACCTCGCCGGTGTATTCATCACGGTGAAACGGAACGTGGCCAAAGCCCTTCTTGGCGTCCCCTCCGGGGTTGACCTGATCAAACTTTACGCCCCCGCTGGACGCCGCAGCGGCGTGGCGTGCTTCAATGAAGGCGGTCAACGCTCGCGGCAGGCGCATACGGCCCCCCGCAATATCGCTCTTCGCGATAAAGACGCCGTGAATGAGTGCGTTGATGTCGTACTTGAGCAAAAGGGTTGCGAGCAGCTTGAGATCGATCAGCCCTTTCTCCAGCGTGCCGAGCTGGCTTTTGAGGGTATTATTGAACGACTTGTCCTTGCCCTCTAGAATATACGGACTGTTGAGCCGGTGTGCTTCGAGGACGGAGTTGGTGAGTTGTTTGCCGCTCTTGTCGAGCACGGCGACGTAGGGCAATCCTCGCAGCGGCGGGACCCAATCCGCCGCTGGCTTGTCCCAACAAACTTCTTCGAGCCGGTTGGCCATGCTCTGCGCACTTTCCACGAGGAGCATTGCCGTGCCATCATGCAGCGTATAGGTCGCCGCACCGAGGTCGGGAAAGCCCGTGGGTTGAAAACGGGTGCCTTGGATCGGTGTGAGTTTGGCCTCGAGGAGAAGCCGGGGCGCAGTGTTGAGCGGAACAGTGTTCATAAATGATCGCGTGAAGTACTCGGGTTTGAATTTCGGGTGGTAGGTTAAAGCGCAGGACGGGTGACCGTTTTCCTGAGCGCGGAAAGCTGTTCAGGACCGAGCGGAAACAGCAAGGCAGCGGCGGCGCGGCGAGTCATTCCTCGACTGAGCGGCGCCCTTGCGATGGCAGGAGCAAGCCCGGAGGCACGAAGACGACGCACAGCCAGTTCGGATGCTTGGAGAGAGTCTCCGGATGAGGCACGCTGGTGGATGGCGGGTTGCAGCGGGATGCGGATGCCGTCTTCGAGTCGTCCCGCGAAGGCGAGTTTCAGCAAGGCGAAGAACGCCGGCGGACGCAGGTCGCCGTCATCGACCGTGCGGCGACGGGGAGGGTCAAACGGCTGGCTGTAGTCGACCAGCGAACAGCCCCAGAGCAGATCGGCGAACAAGCCGTCATCGAAAATACGGCCATCGATCTGGCCTTCGATGAAGGCGGCTATGTCGGCGAGGTAAACGGGTGTTTGACAGCGATCAGGCAAAGCGTTGAGGCCGGACTGCTCCGCCCGCACCAAACGCCGGGCAAAGATTTCGTTCAGCACGTCGATGGGGCTGCCTTCGTGCCAGAGTACATCGTTAGAATCGACATCCAGCCAGTTGAACCAAGTTTTGCTCCCGATGCCGCCACTTACCGGCTCTAGGTGAGCGCGAAGCGGCAGCCAGTCTTTGCCGTAGCGGCCTGCGGTGGTGGCGAGGGCGCAGGCCAGGCGGAACTCGGCGGAGTCCGTATATGCCTCGTGGAGCCAGCGGGTGGAAAGACCGGTGATTGGTTTAAGAAAAGCACTTTCGCGGCTCCACCGCGAACTGCGGGCCATCGCTTTTTCGCAACGCCCGAGCGCGATGAGAAGTTGCTGCACCTTGGCGGGTTCATCGGACCGGCAAAGGCCAAAGATCGCGTCTTCCAGCACGCGCAGAGAAGTGGCAACAGAACTCGGAGGTTCGGGGTTGGTGGAAGCGGCTTTGGAGCGGAAACGATCCAGCCATTTCTCCACATGGGCGAGCAAGTCGACCTTTTCGTTGCGCCGGACGGTCACCCGATCCAGCGGTGTGGCGAAGTAGGCGAGGCCGTTGCGAACCTGGAAGCCGTAGCGTTGAAATCCGACGATGCCCCGATCCACGCCAAGCGAGACGGCGGCACGCATAAAATCCACGCCGGTCCGTGCTGCCCTACCGTTTACCTGAGCGCGTCCTTCGCTGAGCAACGCCTGGAGTTCGGCGAGGTTGGCCGGACGTTCCCAGAGCGGCATCCACATCTCGCAACGGGCATCCGTTTCATCGGAAGCCGACGCGCTGCCGTAGCCGACTCCGGCTTGGCGGACGCAAAATGGGTACACCAGCGTGCCATCCCCGGTGGCTCCAAGACGCTTGACGCTGGCAGCAGCGAACAGGATGGCACCTTCCATCATCAGGATGTAATCCCAAGGATTGACCATGCCGCGTCCGACAAAACCCGGGCCGGAGTTGAAGCCGCCCGCGCCGCCGGGAAAGAACTGGCCGATGGGAGCGCCGTAAGCCGTCTGGTCAGTGTTCTTGTTGAAGAGTGCGCTTTGCAGCCAATTCGCAGAACCTTTCGTTGGGTTACCATCGGGATCAAACACCTCGGTAAGCCGCTGCATGAAGTTGTTGGTGAACTCCAACCGGCCATCGTTGCCACCGGTGCCGAGGAGCGGCGGGAATTTGGCTCCCGCGTCGGTCAAGACGTAAGCACAATCCAGCCAAGCCAGGGCTTCCTCCGGCAAGCGGTTCCGGCAGGCCAGCAGAAGCTTCTCCTTGGCTTCCTTGTCTGGCTTGTCCGTCAGCTTGAGACCATCGACGCAAGCACGGGCAGCAATGATCGCGTGGCGGTAAGGTGCGAGGCGATCAGCGGTCGAGTTTTCCAACGCAGAGATCGCCTCGCGATTGTCACTCGGATAAAACCCGCTGCCACCGTTCCAAGGCGCCATGATCGGCGTCGGTTGGTAGGTTCGCAGGAAAAAGTGTGTCAGCGAGGCTTCATCAAAGTCTCCCTCCAGAACAAAAACGTCATTACGCCAAGCTCCGCGTACTTGGTTTTCGGGAGTTTGCTCAGTAACCAGTCTTAAACTGCCAAGCGCCTTGAGATAGTGTGCGAGCGGTACAGGCGTGCAACCACCTAAGATTAAAGGAGAGTTTTCCATGTAAACTCGGCTTTAACCCTTTACTTTCGCTACCAAATTTCTAGATTCGGTGCGGTGCGGTGCGGATGGGATTCGAACCCATGAAACCTGGCCCGGTTTTGTCGATCCTAAGTCGACTGCATTCAGCCTCTCTGCCACCGCACCCTTTGCAGCCCTGTTGGTCCTAAGCCGACAGGGCTGTTTTGTGCAGAGTACCAGTAGATGATGCGTTAATAGATTTCTCATTGCTTCTTAAAAGAAAAGGTAGTAAGAAAACTTACGATGTCGTCAACCACTTCTCCGGGCATCTCAAGTCCGGCCCCATTGAAGCACGACTTCGTGCGTTTTGTTTGTGTGCAACAAACGCATTTCCGGGCTTTCTCGAGTCCGGCCCCATTGAAGCTGGCCTCCCCGCGCCGCATTAGAAAAGGAAAACGCGGGGCAAGCCGGGGTACTGCTCGGTAGTTTCCTTGAACAGGTGGAATCGTCGAGGAAGATCTGAAAGGCCAATGTGTTTCCCGCGGGAAGCCTTGTCTGTGAAAACAACCCGCGTTTATGCTGCGCGGACGATGTTCACACGTGCGCCGCCAGCCTTGATGCCGTCCGGCAGCAGCACCTCCCAGCGTCGCTCGCTGCTGTCCACGCGCAGGACGATACCAGCACGGTCCGGCGGATGGTCGATGCCGTTGTCCAACAACAGAAAGTCCGGCCCCATTTGCGCGATGGGCAGCGAAGAACCGTTGACCAGAAGATACATGCTCACGTCGGCGGAATGTCCGTTTTGACCGAGGGAGGAAATCATGGACGACGAAGATTTGATAGCTGGTGCTCAAGCTTACGCTGCCAGATACCAGTTGAAGGTTATCGAGCAACTCGGCTTCGGGATTCACGGTATCGTCTGCGTAGTTGAAAGCAACGCCTATTCGGCCAGCACGGCGCTCAAAGTTTTTCACAACGCAGAGGCTTACCTGCGCGAGCGGCAGATCTACGAGCGCCTGCGCGATGAACGTGTCGAAAGCATCCTGGGATTCCGCATCCCTCAGTTGATCCGTTGGGACGATGGATTGCGGGCGATTGAAATGACCATCGTGTCGCCACCGTTCCTGCTGGACTTTGCCGGTGCCTATCTCAATGCCGCCCCGGAATTTCCAGCCGACGTCTGGGAGGAGTGGGAAGCGGAGAAAAACGAGCAGTTCGGAGAACGTTGGGAGACCGTGCAAATTTTGCTTATTCGATTGCAGGCTCTGGGCATCTTCATGGTTGACCCTTCGCCGAAGAACATTCGATTCGAGTGAACGCCGTCCGGTCTTCATGGAATTTCCCCTTCTTTCGAGGAAGCCCGCCAGTCGGCAACGCGCAGGAGGGTTTCCAGGTAAGCGAGCCGCATGGGGCCGAGTTCGGTGGCATCACGTAGACGGATCATGCGTGCCAGCCAGGAGTCACCCCGTCCTTCGTCACGCCCGAGGCGCATGTAGGAAAGCTCAAGCACCGTGGAGGGGATTCGCTCTCCAGCGATCTCCATAGAACCGAAACTTGACGCCGGCAGCCTGTCATCCTGCCAGACACCCCGTGCGAACAGCCGCTCGGTGCCGTCTTCGCGGCGCGGCGGCTTTGGTTCTTCGCCAGGAAGAGCACGAATCGAAAGGCGAACCTTGCCGTGGTGCGCTCCGATCAGGTAAGCGATCAAGTCGCCGTCGGGCTGCGTTTCGGCGCGGAGTTGAAGCCAGAGCAGTGCAGAGGCGAGTTCGTGGCGGAAACCTGTCCTTTCACAATGACCGGAGTTGTTCCCGGATTTGGCGAGCAGTTTGTCCTGCCATTGCTCCGGTGCGCCAGCGTGGAGCATGGTCTGGAAAACTTCGTGCGCCTTGCCTGCATCGTGCCACTCGGCAGCCGTGTGCAGCGTACCAGCCAACCCGGCGGGAAGAGACAGGGCTGCGCTGAGACGGTCTACTTCAGCCACGACATGATCGACGTGATCGCGCAGTTCGATCCAGCGGCGTGAACTAAAACTCGACCGATTTCCGCCGTAGGCACCCAGTTCCGAATCGCTTGGCGGTAAAGCGGCCGGACAATGCTTGGGTACACCCGTCCAGCCGAGTGTTTCATTGTAGCCACCTTGATCGGTAGCGAGGAGATAGATGGCACCGGGAATCGCGCGCTGCTTGGAACGGATCACCTCCCAGCGTTCCTCCAACGCATTCCAACGCCAGATGCGGGGAGACTTTGTTTCCAAGAACTTGCTGAAACGATCCACCGCCACGCGGCAAAGTTCCTTTCGCGTCGGTTGTTTGCGGTCCGGAGATTCCTCGTCGTGCGAAGGTCCCTCCGCGCCGATCTCCCGCCAGTACACCTGAACGTCCGTATCGTCCCCGTCGCGAACATAGCGGGAAATGTCCAGATCAGCTCCGCACAGGTCCGCAGTGGTGTCGAAAAGATCGATAAAGTCCTTCCGCCGGATAACGGGCCGATCCACCGGCTTCTCTGCTGGGCCGATGCCTTGCAAACTTTGCGGCCCGGCAGCGGCCAGCGTTTCCAGCACTTCGCGGGCGGCGTCCAGTTCCGCCTTGGTGTAAGGTGTGGTGTCCTTGTCGCTCGCTGTTGGCAGGTCGGCCCAGAAGATCTCGGCACCGCCCTTGTCGTTCCACTCGCCGTAGCGATTGCAACGGCCGAAACGCTGAACCAGTGAAGACCACGGAGCCAGTTCCGTGATGAGCGTGCGCGCGGAGACATCCACGCCGGCTTCCACGGCTTGTGTCGCGATGACGATGCGGCTTTTTCCTTTGTCGAAGAGGATGGTCTCGTGGGCTGTCCGGTCATCCGGGCGGAAGCGGGAGTGGATCAACGCGATGGCGGCACCCTCCGGCGGTGACTTGGCAAGCTGCTCATAAATTTCCTGCGCACGAGGAACCCGGTTGATGACCACCAGAGTCAACGTTTCCGGCACATGCTTTTCGGCGATGAAGGCAGCCAAATCCTTTTGGTAACGCTTGGTATCATCAGCGTTCGAGGACGCGAAAGTGACAGGAGCGGGAGCGAGAATCTTCCGAGCCTGGTAGCGCTTCTGCACCTCGCCTTGCTGGCGTTCCCCTTCGTTCAAAGCAATTAGAGACCAACCACCAATTGGTGCCGGATGATCCACCGTTGCGAGCCGGCTGGATTCCAGCGTAGCACTCATCCACCAATGATGGCTAGGGGCCTGCACGCCCAGCCGCTGACGAAATGCATCGAGTTGCGCGCTGGTTTCCACGCCAACGCCCATCAACTGCGTCTCGTCCATGACCCACAAGCAGTCGTTGTTCAGCAGCCCGAAGTGCATCGGCCAGCGGTAGCGGCTCATGCCGTAGCCGCGGTTCAAGGCGCGGGAAAGCAGCATGTCCTGAGTGCCGATCAAGATGGCATCCGCCTCGGGATAGGTGTCCCAAACGCCGGCTTCCTCGCCGCCCATAAGGAGGTGTAAACCTACCTTGTCTTTGTGGTCGGATTTCTCGCTCCAGAGACGTTTGCCAAGCCAGTGCTTTGCCTCCTCGTACGTTTGTTCCACCAAGGTTCGCATCGGCAGGCAGTACACCAGTCGCCGCGGCCAGGTAGCTCGGTGAGTGGAATCGGGATGTTCCACACGATTCCAGAGCCACGCCAGCACGACCGCTGCTGTTTTCCCGCATCCTGTAGGCACGTCGATAAGACGGGAAACGCAGGTCTTCCCATCGCCCTCCGCTAAGCGGCGCTGGTAGTCGAAGGGAGCCGTTTTTCCTGTGACACGCTGAAAGAACTGATCGAAAGATTCGTGAGCTTCGGTAGCCATCGGAACAGATAGAGATATACGACCCGTGCTCGCTAGGAAACACACAATTTGGGTTTTTTGATCGGTGTGGGGCAGCTTCTCAGGGCAGAGAAAACGGGTTGGAGTTCACGGCAGGCGCGCTAAAATGGATCGAATTGCTTAGGTGGTAAATGCTTCTGGATTGTAAGGGCAGGTGCTTCGCCTGCCAATGGGCGGTCGTTTCAATGGGTGGAACGCCTACCCTATAGTCCAGAAGGTCCTTTGTGCATGGAGGCAGTGTTACATTCGAGGTGGGACATTTGCTGTCTGACCACCAAGAATATTCTATGATTTCTCGAAGGTTGCCGTTTTGGCTGGCGCAAGCGGCGGCTTTACTCGATAAAACCCTCGGGCGGGCGGAGGCGAAATAATTCTAGAAGAAGCAGCCGACGTGGCAACCTCATGAACTCATCCGCGCACGAACCACCGGAGGACCGGGCGGCGGTCCGGCAGGCGCTCGAGCGGCACCAGCGGCGGCGCGAGCAGGGCGTGCCGACGCTCAGCGTTCTGGTCGGCGTACAGGCGGAAGCGACGGCGGCGTGGGCGGATTGGACGGCGGCCATCGGGTGGACGCCGGTTTGTTTGGAACCGCTCGCCCCGGATGCCTGGTGGATGACCAGTGAGGGGACGGCACCCGCGGAGCGTTTGCCGGGTGTCGCGGTGCTTTACCTTTGCGGGAGCGCGTCCGGAGGCAAGGGCCCGCTGGACCTGGTCGCGACGGTGGAACGCCTCAGCCGGGCGCTGGATACGCCGGGCACGGTGCCATCCGAGGGAATCGTCGCCCTCGCGGTGGGAGCGGCGGAAGCCGAGGCGTACCTGCACGGCGAAGAACGCTACAGCCGCGCCCGGGCCCTGTTTGCCGAAGGCGTGATCCTGCTGCCGTCGGCCGAGGAAACGCCAACGCCCACCGTGCCGGCTGGTGGCGGCGGGATTGAGGCGGTGCCGGTAGCCGGGCGGCAACCGGGTCCGGGCGTGGCGATTTCTCCGCTGGCGGGCAGGGACCTGCGTCCGGAAACTGCCGTCAGCTATGACGCCGCGGTGACGGCCCTGCGCGCGGCGGAGTCGCCCGCGGCGGCGCAACCCGAGGCCGCGGACCGCGCCCGCAGCGCGGCGGAACGCTTCCTGTTCGACCTGCTCAACGAGCTGCCGGAAACGGCGGGACTCTTCGAGTTGAACGGCCGGCTGGAGTTTTGTTTCGGGCCGATGCCCGCCGAGGTGGACCTGCTCGCGCGCGGGCTGCGCCTGGCGTTGGAGATCGACGGGTTTCATCATTTCCGCGAGCCGGAGGGTTACCGGCGCGACCGCCGCAAGGACGCGCTGTTGCAGCGGCAGGGCTACCTGGTGCTGCGCTGCCTGGCCGAAGACGTGGTCGTGCGCTTGGAGGAGATCCTGCAGGAAATTCGCATGATGGTGGCGTTCCGGCGGGCGACGGGCGGGGCTTGACAAGGTCGTACCAAGGTAGGGACTCGCTCTCCGAGCGATCCGACTTTTCAGCGTTGGAGAAGGAACAAGGCTGCCCTCAAAGGCCGGACTGGGCGAACCACGGATCGCTCGGAGAGCGAGTCCCTACCTTGTTTGGAGCCGCTGCGCGGCAGCAATCCGTCAAGGGAAACTATTATCCTGAAAATTCTGCTTGTCGGTCAGCGACCCGCTGTGGTGAAATTTCAGGGGCATGTGGGATGATCTTTTACTGCTGCGCCTGTGGGCCGCGCCGGACCCGGCACACGGGGAAACCCGCTCGCGTGCCGCCGCCGATTTGCGCCCCGTGGCGGCTGACCCGGCACAGGGCCAGGGAAGCTGGCAGGCGGCGTTCACGGCGGCCTTGGAGCGGTTGGAGAAGGCGGGGCACCTGACGGCGCAAGGACGCCGCGGGGCGCGTTTGCGGCTGACCGACCAGGGACGCAGCCGCGTGCGCGCCACTTTTCGCCTCGCCGGGGAGTCGCCGGCTCACCGCCATCAAACGGGTTGGGCCTGGTGGCGCGACCGTTACGCGGTGCCGCTCGCGCTCGACAGCGAGGACGCGGCGACCGCGAACGGCTTGCGGGCCGCGCTGCTGCGGCGCTTCTTCCTGCCGGAACTCCCCGCGCGTGCGGCCGGTGCCGGCAGCCTGTCCGGCCTGGTCGATCTGCTGCTGGCCCAGCGGCTCAAGGTGGCGCAACCCGGTCTGAGGGCGTTCCGCCAAGCGGCCCTGCGAGACCGGGCCAGACAAGAGGCCGCGCCAGAGCCAGCGGCGGCTTCACCCGCCAACTCTGCCGCCGGCGGCGATGGTGGTGGCGGTGGTCTCGCCGCCGACCTGCCCGTCTTCGCGGCACACGCGCTCGCCGCCGCCCGCCGTTCACCGACGGGCCGCTTCGGCGACAACAAGGTGTTCATCTCCCACGTCTGGCGCGAGTGGCGGGGAGCGGGCGGGCGGGCGGCACCCGAGGAAGCGGCCGCGTTCAAGGAACAACTCGTGCGCGCCAACACCGCCGGCCTGCTGCGCCTGAGCCGGGCCGACCTCGCCGGGGCGCACGACCCCGCCGACGTGCGCGAATCCCAGATCAGCTATCTCGGGGAAAAGTTCCACTTCGTGCGCCTGGACTGAAGCCAACTTTGATCTCCCATTTGCCGGGAGGGACCCGCTCCGTCGGGTCCGTGGCCGTAGCCACTCTGCCAGCAGCGGACCCGACGGAGCGGGTCCCTCCCAAGACAAAGCGACCTAAATTAATTGCCAAGCATTTTCCTATGTCATCGCTCCCGCCACTGACCATCGCCGACGACGATCCCCGCTGGCTGGCGTTCCGCTCGCCGGACGGGCCGGAGGTGTTCCACTCGGTCGTCTCCACGCACGACATCTGGAAGGCCGATCCCTTCGACGTGGAGGGCATCCACGCCGAGGCGCGCGACGTGTTCGCCCGCACGGTGGACCGCATCGGCCACCCCGCGGGGGAACGAGCACGTCCCGGCACGGAAGACAACGCCGGCAAGATCCTCCTGCTGCGCGGCGAGAGCGGCGCGGGCAAGACGCACCTGCTGCGCGCCTTCCGGCACGCCTTGCACTCGCGCGGGTTGGGCTGGTTCGCCTACCTGCAAATGACCACCAGCATCGGCCATTACCCGCTCTACATCCTGCGCAACCTCGTCGAAAGCCTCAGCCAGCCCTACGACCTGAGCAGCGGCGCGGCGGAAAGCGGCTGGCTGCGCCTGTCCAATTTCCTGGTGGAACACCCGAGCGTCCCCGCCGACCTGCGCCACGAATTGCGCGAGGGCGAGTCGGAGAACGGCGCGCGGCTGGTCCCCGAGATCACCGAATACCTCATCAACGATCCGCACATCGTGCGCGGCCAGGTGCAGGCCGACGTGCTCAGCGCGGTGCTGTTTTTCCAGCGGCGGGAGCCTTCCTTTTCCAGCCGGGCGGTGAAGTTCCTGCGCTGCGAGCCGCTGACCCCGCGAGACCGCGACTACCTGTGCGGCCTCGAAGGGCGCACGGCGGCGGAAGACCCGCTGGAAATGCTCGTGCAGATCGGGCGGTTGACGCACCTCTTCGAGCGGCAGGCACTCGTGCTGTGCCTGGACCAACTGGAGGAAATCTGGACATACAACGACGACGCCCGGCAGCGCTTCCGCGACGCCATGGGAGCCCTGCGCGCGCTCACCGACAAGCATCCCGGCGCGCTGGTGGTCGTCGCCTGCCTGGACGATTACTACGAGAAACTCAAGGCCCTGATCGCGGCGGATCAATCCCTGCTCGACCGCATCGAGAAGGAAGCGCCCGTGCCGGTGCTGTTGCAGACCAACCGCAGCCAGCCGGAGGTCGAGCAGTTGATCGCCAAGCGGCTCGACGCGCTCTACCAGAGCCAGGACGTGGAGCTGCGTCCCGGGGAGCCGCTGTTTCCTTTCGCCCCGGAGGACGTGGCCAAGCTGGCGAACCTGCGTCCGCGCGGCGTGCTCTACCAGTGCCGCGTGGCGCGGGAACGCAGCGTCCGGACGGGCGAGCCGCCACGCATCGGCGAGGAACCCGCTCCGGCAGCGGTGCAAGCGCCAGCGGGGGCAACGCCGGAGGGCGCGGCGGCTCCGGAGATGGAGGCCCGCTGGAACGACTTCCGCAACGGCCTGACCGCCCCGCCGCCGGAAGACGGCGCGGCCCTGGCGTCCCTCCTGGCCTGGGCCGTGGAGGAGGTCAACGCCGAGGTGGCCTTACCCACCGGCGGGGAACGCTACGCCGCGCGCGCCAACCACACGTTCGTGGAGATCGAGACGCCGTCCATTCCCGATCTGCCGCGTCGCTGGCAGGCGGGCGTGTGCAACGCCGGCGCGTCGGGCGGAAAGCTGAGCCGCCAGGTGGCGGATCTGACCGCCGCGGCGCGCGGCGCCCAACCCGCGCGCGTCCCGGTGGCGGTGCGCTCCACGGAGTACCCGGGCAAGACGCCCGGCAGCCAGATCGCCAAGCAGTTCGCCGCGATGATCAAGGAGGGCGGGCGGCGCGTGGTGATCGAGGACGCCGAGTGGCGCACGATCCAGGCGTTGCGCGAGTTTTTGCCCCGGCAGACCGACCCGGCCGCGACGGACGCCTGGCGCGCGGCAGAACGGCCGCTGGCGCGCCTGCCCGGGCTGCGGGAGCTGCTGCGCGTGGACGCCTTGCCCAGAGCCGGGCGGGTGACCCCTTTGCCGGCGGCGGCGGTGGTGGTGGAGCCGGCGGTGGTGGATAGATCCCCTGAGACCCAGACAACCCAGGAAATAACATCCGCCCCGGCTATCCCGGCTGATCCCGAGACCGGGCCGGTTTCCATCGGGCGGACCCGCGAGGCCGTCCCGAAACCGGTGGCGGTCGATCCCATGGATCTCACCCGGCACACGGCTTTCCTGGGCGGCAGCGGCAGCGGCAAAACCACCGTGGCGCTGGCGTTGATCGAAAGCCTTCTGCTGCGCGGCATCCCGGCCATCCTGCTCGACCGCAAGGGCGACCTGGCCTGCTACGCGCGGCCGGAAAGCTGGACCGCTCCCCTGCCTGTGGGTCACGGCCCGGACGCGGAGGCGCGCCGCGCGCGGCTGCGGGAGCGCGTCGATGTACGGCTCTTCACGCCCGGCGCCGCCGGGGGGCGTCCGCTGGGCATTTCGCTGCTGCCGCGCGGGGCGGGCGCGCTGCCCGGGCCGGAACGCGAGGCCGCCGCCCGCGCCGCCGCCGCTTCCCTGGGTGGAATGCTGGGCTACCGCACCAACGCCACCGCGCCCCGGCTGGCCGTGTTGAGCAAGGCCATCGAAATCCTCGCCGAACTGGAGCCGGACGCCGAAATGACCCTGCCCAGATTGGCCGATTTCGTCGCCAGCGAGGACAACAGCCTCGTCAACGCGATCGGGCACCTGGAGCCGAAGCACTTCAAGAAGCTCCTGGATGATCTGGCCTCCTTTCAATTCCTCAAGGGCCATCTGCTCGCGCCGGGCGGTGAGCGGGTCAAGGCCGAGCGGCTTTTCGGTCTGGCGGACGGCGACGATGCCGCGCCCGCCGGCAAGACCCGCCTGAGTATCATCAGCACCCGGTTCTTCGACGACACGGCCAGCGCGTTGTTCTGGACCGCGCAGTTTCTGCTGGAGATGGGCCGGTTCGCCGCCAAGCGGCCCAGCCCGGGGCAGTTGCAGGGCGTGGTCCTCTTCGACGAGGCGGACCTGTACCTGCCGGCGACGGGCAAACCCGTGACCAAGGAGCCGATGGAGAACGCCCTGCGCCGCTGGCGTTCGGCGGGGCTGGGCGTGATGCTGGCGACGCAGAGCCCGGGAGACTTCGACTACAAATGCCGCGAGAACGTGCGGAACTGGTTCGTGGGGCAGGTGAAGGAGAACACGGCGCTCAGCAAGATGCGCCCGATGCTCAAGGAAGCGCGCACCGACATCGCCGCCAAACTGCCCGGCCTGGAAGCGGGACAGTTCTTCCTGGTGCGCGCCGGGCAGGTCGAGAGCCTGGCGGCGACCCGGTCGCTGGTCGCCCCGGAGCAGTTGCCGGAAGCCGAGATCCTGCAACTGGCCGGCGGCGGTGCGGGGTGAGGGCGGAACGCGCGGCTTTTCTCCTCGTTTCCAGGTTCAATTTTGGAATCAGCCCGGCGTATTTAGAGCACCGGCGTCAGCGCCGGTTGAGCAGCAGGGCGGCCGCGTGCCCCACCCACACCGCCAGCAAACAGCCCACAACGGAACCGACCACGTTCAACCCTGCCCACAGCCATTCGCCCAGGCGGGCCAGCTCGAGCGTCTGCAAGCTGAAGGAGGAAAATGTCGTGTAGCCGCCGCACACTCCGACCAGGAAAAATGTCCGGAAGCCCGGGGGGACGATGAGCCGGCCATCGGCACCCGTCAGGCCGGCGGCGAGCCCGATCACGAAGCAGCCGGAGATGTTCACCAGGATCGTCCCGTAGGGAAACGTGGCTCCCAAGCGGTCGGCGACGAAGCCCGACAACCAGAAGCGCGCCATGCTGCCCAGGCCGCCGCCGAGCATGATCCAACAATAAGTGAGCACCGGATTAAAGGAAGAAGAGGGGGGGGGGATCCGGCTTCAGGCCGGCTTGAGGGCGATGACGATGGCACCGGCCAGAATCAGCGTGCCGCCCACCCATTGGTGCCAGGTCAGCCGTTCGCCCAGGAACACCGCCGCCAGCACGAGGACAAACACCACGCTGAGCTTGTCCACGGGAGCGACCTGCGACGCCTCGCCCAACTGGAGCGCACGAAAATAACACAGCCACGAGCACCCCGTGGCCAGGCCGGAAAGGCCGAGGAAGATCCAGGTGCGCGGCGTGAAGAGCGATACGCCCTGGCCTTCGCCCGTCATCCAGACCAACGCCACGGAGAAAAGCAGGACCACACCGGTGCGGATCGCCGTGGCGAGGTTCGAGCTGACGCCCGCCACCCCCACCTTGGCCAGGATGGCCGTGAGCGCAGCAAACCCCGCCGAGCCGAGCGCCCACCATCTCCAGTTCGTCGTCAACACAGGGAAAAAAGAATGGACGCTAGTGTCCGCAACAAAGCACTTCGGTGCAAGATCTCTGAGGTGGATGGCGCGCTCCGCCGCGCCATTAGTTACATCGCGCGGCGCAACTGCCCAATTCTATCCGGGCGGCGTTGCCGCCAGGGGAAGGAATGGCGCGGCGGAGCGCGCCATCCACCCCGGAGCTTTTATTCCGCCGCGTCGTGCTTGAGCGAGGCCATGTCGATGATGTAGCGGAAACGCACGTCGCCGTCGATCACTTCCTTGTACGCGTCGTTGATCTCCTGGATCGGGATCACCTGGATGTCCGGGCCGAGGTGGTGCTCGGCGCAGAAGTCGAGCACTTCCTGCGTCTCGGCGAGGTTGCCGATGATCGAGCCCGCCACGCTGGTACGGTGCATGGCGCGCGTCTGGTTGTTCACGGCCTTGAGCGGTTCCAGGGCACCGACGATGGCCAGGGCGCGATCCCGCTTGAGCAGGTTGATGTACGGATCGATCTCGTGTTTCTGGGGGATCGTGTCGAGCAGAAAGTCAAAGCTGCGCTTGAGGGTTTTGAGCGTGTCCTTGTCGCTCTCCAACACCCCGGTCGCCCCGAGCTTGGCCGCTTCCGCGAGCTTTTCCTTGGTGTGCGTGAAGACGGTCACCTCCGCGCCCATCGCCCGGGCGATTTTGACGGCCATGTTGCCCAGGCCGCCGAAGCCGATGATGCCAACCTTGTCGCCCGCTTTCACTCCCCAATGCTTGAGCGGCGAGTAGGTGGTCACGCCCGCGCAGAGGATGGGAGCGGCCACTTCCGGCTGGAGCCCGGCGGGGATCTTGAGGACGAAGTCCTCGGGCACGACGACGGAACTGGAGTAGCCGCCGTACGTGTTGTCGCGCCCGTACATGTTGGTGCCGGTGTCGGCCAGCGCCGAGGGCATCATGGGGCCGTTGTAGGTGGCCAGCCAACTGTTGGGTCCCTCGCAATAATTCTGGTCGCCGCTGCGGCAGGGCTCGCACTCCCGGCAGCAATCGATCATGCAGCCGACACCCACCAGATCACCGACCTGGTGCCGCGTGGCGGCAGCGCCGGCCCGGGTGACGCGGCCGACGATCTCGTGGCCGGGCATGCAGGGATACACCGTGTTGCCCCACTCGTTTTTGACCTGGTGAACGTCCGAATGGCAGACGCCGCAAAAGAGCACCTCGATCTCGACCTCGTTGGCCTTGGGCTCGTCGCGCTCGAACGTGATCGGTTTGAGGCTGGTGAAGGAATGACTCGCGGCGTAACCGGTGGCTTTGCTCATGGTGAGACTAAACCGTCGATAACCGGCCAGACGGTCGTCTCAAAACAAAAAGGCAGGCGTTTGCCTGCCCTTTCTTCCGGCTTCTGACTCTGCGGGTCGGACGGCAGCCAGCTTGCGCTGCCGGACCTCGTCAAACCGCTTTTCAGAGCGGTGCGGAGGGAAGAACGATCTCCCGCGACCAGAGTGCCTTGGTGCTTTTGATCAGGAAGGTGGCGGCGCGGTAAACCAGCCACAGCGGGCTGAAGCCGGAATTCACCCAGGTAGTGGGGATGGTCGAAGCGGCCTTGGGTTGTGTCGGCAGCAGAGCAAGTAAAGTGAGCATATGGTTATAGTTGGTGGCGGGATGGGCTGGCCCACCAGTTGAGCGGGCTGTACGCCATGCGCCTTGTTGATAACACCTTCAATCTATTTCACGGACGAAAGGTGTAAAGTAAAATCTTATGTCAGCTTCGCAAAAGCTGTTATAGCATTGAACGGGGTTAAACGTGGGACTCCCCGGATGTTTCGCCTCGAATCTGCCGGGCACAGGCCACCTTGCTCAATCCCCCGGGTTGCAGCACGTTCCCCTGCAAGACCCCCCTTACCCCCTATGAAAACCTACAAGATCGCCGCCATCCCCGCCGACGGCATCGGCATCGAAGTGATCGCCGCCGGCCTCGAAGTGCTCGACGCCTGCGCGGCCGGCGACGGCGGCTTCCGGCTTGAAACCACGAACTTCGATTGGGGCTCGGACTACTACCGGAAGAACGGCGTGATGATGCCCGCCGACGGCTGCGAGCAGTTGCGCGCCTTCGACGCCATCTACTTCGGCGCGGTGGGCGCGCCCGACGTGCCCGACCACATCACGCTCTGGGGCCTGCGCCTGGCGATCTGCCAGCCCTTCGACCAGTACGCCAACGTGCGCCCGACGCGCATCTTCCCGGGCATCAAGAGCCCCTTGGCCAACGTCGCCGACAAGGATCTCGACTGGGTGATCGTGCGAGAGAACTCGGAGGGCGAGTACGCCGGCCAGGGCGGGCGCTCGCACCGCGGTCTGCCCGAGGAGATCGGCACGGAGGTTTCCATCTTCACCCGGGCGGGGGTTACCCGCATCATGCGCTACGCCTTCCAGGTCGCGCAGGCCCGGCCCCGCAAGCTGCTCACCGTCGTGACCAAGTCCAACGCCCAGCGTCACGGCATGGTCATGTGGGACGAGATCGCCGCCGAGGTCGCCCGGGAGTTCCCCGACGTGACCTGGGACAAGATGCTCGTGGACGCGATGACCGCGCGCATGACCCTCAAGCCCGCCACGCTGGATACCGTCGTGGCCACCAACCTGCACGCGGACATCCTCTCGGACCTGGCGGCGGCCCTGGCCGGCTCGCTGGGCATTGCCCCGACGGCCAACCTCAATCCCGAGGGCAGGTTCCCGTCGATGTTCGAGCCCATCCACGGCTCGGCCTTCGACATCACGGGCAAAGGGATCGCCAACCCGATCGGGACCATCTGGAGCGGGGTGATGATGCTCGAACACCTCGGTGAAAAGAAGGCGGCGGATCGCCTGATGTCGGCCATCGAGACGACGCTGGCCGACCCGGCCAACCACGGCCCGGACCTCGGCGGCAAGGCCAACACGCGCCAGGTCACCGACGCGGTGAAGGCAGTGCTTCGCAGCCACCATCCCGCCGCCGCGGCGTAGAAAGCTTCCCTCGCCGCGCACAAACTGCTTTGCTCGGCTCCCGATGAGCACACCACCGGGTAAACGCACCAAGATCATCGCCACGGTCGGTCCCGCCAGCGACCGGGAGGATGTCCTGCGCGCCCTCATCCTGGCGGGGATGAACGTGGTGCGCATCAACTTCTCCCACGCCCGGCACGACCCCCTGCGGGAAACCCTCGCGCGGGTCCGGCGGGCCGCCGGGGCTTGCGGCACGCCCGTGGCGATCATGGGCGACCTGCGCGGGCCGCGCATCCGCGTGGGCGAGATGACCGGCGGGGCGATCACGCTGGAGGCGGGCCGGGATCTGGTGCTCACACCCGAGCCGTGCGTGGGCCACCCGGATCGGATCAGCACGACCTTTCCGCGGCTGGCGGGCGACGTGGAATCCGGGGCGGTGCTGCTGCTCGACGACGGCAACCTCGTCCTGCGGGTGCGCGAGGTGCGCGGGCCGGAGGTGCTGGCGCACGTCGAACGCGGCGGCACGCTTTCCAGCAACCGGGGCATCAATCTGCCCGGCCGGCGGGTCAGCCTGCCGAGCCTCACGGACAAGGACGAGGCGGACATCGACTTCGCCGTCGCGGAAGGATTCGATTTCCTGGCGTTGTCCTTCGTGCAGAGCGCCGGCGACGTGCGCGAACTCCAGGCGAAGCTCGCCGCGCGCGGCTCGGACATCCCCGTCATCGCCAAGATCGAGAAAAAGAGCGCGCTCGACGACATCGAGGCCATCGCGCGCACGGCCTACGGCGTCATGGTGGCGCGCGGCGACCTGGCGCTGGAGATGAGCCTGCCGGAGGTGCCCATCGCGCAGAAGCGCATCATCGCCGTGTGCCGACAGGCGGCCAGCCCGGTCATCACGGCCACGCAGATGCTCGAAAGCATGACGCATGCGCCCAAGCCGACCCGGGCCGAGGCGACCGACGTGGCCAACGCGATCTTCGACGGCACGGACGCCGTCATGCTCTCGGGTGAATCCGCCGTGGGCGAATACCCGGTGGAAACGGTGGCGATGATGTCGGCCATCGCCCGGCGGGCGGAAACGGCGTGGCTGGACGGCGAGCTGGCCGGCCCGCCGCCGTTGCAGGAAAGCGGCGAACCGGAAAGCGTGGTGGCGCGGGCGGCCCAGGCGATTGCCGGGACCCTGCGCGCGCGGGCGATCCTGACCTACACGACGGGCGGGACCACGACCAAGCGGGTGGCCTGCCATCGTCCGCGCATGCCGATCCTGGCACTGAGTTCCGACGAGCGCGTGCGGCGCAGGCTGGCGCTGATCTGGGGCGTGGAGAGCGAGCTGACCGAGGAACTCCGGGGCACCGGGCACATGGTGGAACTGGCCTTCGCCACCGCCACCGCCCGCTGCGGGGCGCGGTCCGGCGACACGGTGGTCATCGTCGCGGGGACCCCGTACCGGGTCAGCGGGCGGACCAACCTGATCAAGGTCGAGACGGTGCCGTAGGCCGGGAGAGCGCGTCTAAGTGTCCGTAACAAAGGGTCCCGGTGCAAAAGCTCCGCGGTGGATGGTGCGCTCCGCCGCGCCATTGCTTCCTTTGCGGCAATGCCGTCCAGAGGGATCGGGCGGCTGCGCCGCGTTGCAACCAATGGCGCGGCGGAGCGCACCATCCACCGCGGAGCATTTTCCCGCCTGCTTGGAAAGTGCGGCGGGTGTGGCATGTCACAAATTCGTTGCAAATCATCGGTGGCTGCCGGGACGGAAAACCAAAATAACAGGCGCGGCTGCGCAATGTCTGCCAGACAGCGCCGCCCACCTTAACCGCACCCAACCGCACAGAAACAGACACCCTGATCATGAAACGATTCTACAAGCGCGCCGCCCTGTTGGCCGCCACCGGCACGCTGCTCGCCGGCAGCGCCCGCGCCGCCGACAAGTACGACACCGACCTCGAGCGCCGCGTCGAAACCCTGGAACGCGAACTCAACACCATGGAAGGGGACAAGAAGGGCAAAAACATCGAAGAGACCGAAGTGCCCACCTTCCTCAAAGCCGGCAACAAGAGCGTCCGCGAACTCGTCATCACCGGCGAGGTGCGTTTCCGCTACGAGTACGACAACGCCGACAGCCAGATCCCGACCGCCGCGGCGCGCGACACCGAGGGGCAGACCAGCCGCCTGCGCTTCCGCTTCCGCCTGAACGCCGATTACAAGCTCAACGACAACCTCTACGCCGGCGTGGCCGTGCAGACGGCAATCGCGGCCGACAGCGGCAACACCACCTTCTCGGAAGGCTTCGACAATTACAGCCTCTACCTGTGGCGCGTGTTCGTGGGTTGGAAGCCCAACGACAACATCAACCTGATGATCGGCAAGGTGCCCAACCCGTTCTACTCGGACACCGAGCTGCTCTGGGACGCCGACATCAGCCCGACCGGCTTGGTGCAGCAGGTCAAGCTGCCGCTCTCGTCCACCTTCGAACTGTCGTTCACCGCGGGTGAATTCATCTTCTACGACAACAACGAGAACGCCTTGCGCAACACGGTCGCCGCCCCGGTCACCGCCGCCAATCCCACCGGGACCGCGGCCGGCCCTCTCGGCGGCAACAACAACACCGATTCCTACCTGCTCTACGGGCAGGCGATGGCCGTGTTCAAGCCGAGCAACAAGTTCACCGTGAACGCCGCGGCAGGCTTCATGAGCTACCTGGACAACGGCGGCACCAACTCGCCCGCCGCCCTCACCACCGGAGCCAACTTCACCGGGGCCGGCAACGGCCAGGGCCAGGCGGGCAACGTGTTGCAGAACACCGCCGCCCTCAACGCGGCCAACGCCACGCGCAACCTCTTCCTAGGCACCTTCACCGGCGACGTCAAGTTCGAGTTCGGCGCGTTCAAGATCAAGCCGTACGTCGATGCCGTGTACAACTTCCGCGGCGGCTCGCGCGACTTCGAGGAATACGGCCAGCGGGGGCTGGACGGCACGACGGACAAGGTGGCCTTCGCCGCCGGTGTGGCGATCGGTTCGGACTTCACCCTCAAGAAGCGCGGCGACTACCTGCTCCTGGCCGAGTACCGCCAGGTGGGCCTGGGCTCCGTCGATCCGAACCTCAACGACTCGGACTTCAACGGCAGCCGCCTCGGCTTCCGCGGTCTCAAGGGTGCCATCAGCTACGCCTTCGCTCCTTTCGTGTTCGGCACGGTGACGGGCTTCTTCAGCGATAACCTCGGGAGTGAGCGCAACCTGAACATCGGCGTGGCCAACTTCAACGCCAGCCAGACGGTCCAGGTCGATCTGACGGTCAAATTCTAAGGATTCCCCGTGCCCGGGTCCCGGCGGGGTTTGCCATCCTGTCGGGATGAAAAACCTCTGGAACCCGCACGGCAGCGGGAGATTCTTGCAACGGCGCGCGGCCCTGGTAAACCAGAGCCGCGCGCTTCTCGTTTACAGATCTTCCTTCCGCTTACCCGGGATGCGAAGAGGCTAGCCTCCAGCATCAAGTCGGCCGCTAGAGCGCCTCTCGTTTGGGTAAGCCTTAGACAAATTGGGAGGGATCCGCTCCGTCGGGTCCGCAGAGCCGGGGCCGTGTAGCCACGGCTCCCCGGACCCGACGGAGCGGGTCCCTCCCCGGTAGGCTTCATCAAACGGGAAGGGCTCTAGTACTTCAACAAGGTAGCTTCTGTGGGTGGATGGCGCGCTCCGCCGCGCCATTGGTCAACCCCTGCGGCGCAGCCGCCCAGAAGGATCAAAAGGCGGCTGCGCCGCACAACAAGCAACGGCGCGGCGGAGCGCGCCATCCACCCACAGAAGCTACCTTGCCGGAACATTAGTTTGGTCGCTGGTTACAGCGGTTTCCAAACTGATTGAGCCCTTGGACGGGCACGCGCCGTCGTGCCCCACTTCGTCTGGGCAGAGGCAGAGAGTCGGGGGCACGACGGCGCGTGCCCGTCCAAGCCTGACCAGCAGAACAGCCATGCTCCATCCTTTTGAAAACGGCTGTGGACTTCCTTTACATGCAAAAACTGCTGTCCGGGCCAGAGCACCCGGACAGCAGTAATGATCGAAGCAACGATAAGCCAACGAACGATTATTCCTTGGTCAGCTTGGCGTCGATCTTCTTGGCTTCCGCGTAATGTTTGGCCACGACCTTCTCGGTCTTTTCGGCGTAAGCGACCAACTTTGGGTCCTTCAACTCACTCATGGCCTCCTTGTATTCCGCAAGATCGTCGCTGTGGTCTTTGACGGCGTGGCCCATGTAGCCTTTATCGAACTCGGCACCTTTCACATCGAGCATCTTTTTGCCGAGCGCCTTTTCCTTTTCGGGGGCGTCGGGCGGGAAGTCGATGTTGTGATTCTTGGCGACTTCGGCCAGTTCCTCGTTAGCGGCGGTGTGGTCCTTGATCATCATCTGCGCGAACTCCTTCACCTCGGGGCTTTCGGCGTTCTTCAAGGCCAGTTCGCCCATGCGGATTTCCGCCGTGTTGCCGGCGCCGGCTTCTTTGACGAAAAGAGTCTCCTTGGCCGTCAGTTTGACCGAGCCGCCGGATTCCGCTTTGTTGAGTTCGCCGGGCTTGGAAGCGTCGGGATCGCCGGGCTGGGGCATGGACGCTTTTTCCTTCGCCTGGTCATCCTGCGCGGAAACCGGGTGGATGAGTGGAAGGGTAGCCAGCGCGCAGCCGATGCTGAACGAGAGCCACAAGGAACGTGGGAGGGTGGTTTTCATGATGGGATAGGTTTGAGCTGGTGCCACTCGTTGTGACGCGGTGGCTGCCTTCTGAATCGCCTGTCCATCCTCCGGCGCGCTGCCGAAAGGTTATTTATCGTTCAGCCGCTCGAAAATCCGGCCCACCGGGTAGATGTTCAGCCGGTCGTCGTAGTACGGCGTGCGCTGGTAGAAGAAGTCCAGCCGTTCGGCCGCGCTGCCGGCAAACGCCGGGTCCGTTTCCACCCGGCGCTCGAACTCCTGCTTTAACGCCGGGTCTTTTGCCATCATGTCGCGGGCCATGACTTCCATCACGCGCTCGTCGGCGTACTCTTTTTGCTCGAAGATCGCGTCGAGGTAGCCCCAGCGCAGCAGTGAATCCGGCGCGTCCGGCTCCAGCAGTTCGATCGCCACCTTGGCGGCGGGCTGGTCGAGATAGACCACCGCCGAGCCGGCCGGAAAAGTCATCCGGCGGCGCTCGGGCCGGAACGTCGCGTTCTTGATGGAATGATGGTTTTCAAAGGGCTGGTTCTGCCATTCCACGTGCTGGAAGTGGTAGGTCTCGACCTCCTGCGTCAACGGCTGGTGCAAGGTCGTGAACCGCACCCCATGCAGCCTGAGCCGGTCGATGATCACCGTCCAGGCGGCCGGCACCACGTAACCCAGCGGCGGGACCACCTGCCGGTCCGTCAACACCTCGTTGTAAAACGGCACGGTGAAAGTCACCGGTTTGCTCGGATCATAATGGATCATGATTCCGCCCGACACCGCGCTGAGTTCGCGCTGGTAATCGACGCCCAGGAACTCGAACGGCACGTGTCCCGGCCCCTGCTTGAAGCTCAAAGGCACCTGCCGGCCGGCGTCGTAGGTGCGCCCGAGTCCGGTCGTCTCGCGGTCGGCCTGCTCGGCGGCCTGGCGCAGCTTGCCGGGCGCTTGCTTGAAGTAGGCCAGCGTTTGCGTGATGAGGTCGTACGTCACGGTCACCCGGTTGTGGTAGTCCTTGAGCATGTGGGTCTCCAGCAGCAGGGCCGCGCGGTTGCGCAGCGCGCCGTAGCCGGTCGAGAACCGCGGGTTGGCCGGACCCTCGTTGAACCCGCTCAAGGGCTGCACGGGATCGTTGAACACGATGTACGGGCACACCTTGTGACCCTGCTGGGTCAGGGCGGGGAAGATGTGCCGCTCGTAGGCCTCGCGCTGCCAGGCGACGATGGCCGGGTGCTGGTTGGCACCGTTTTCCAGGCTGTAGGTCGTGTCGTACTGGTAGTCGGCCCCGTCGGTGGTGTGCACGTCGATGAGCAGGTCGGGCATCCAGCGGGTGTAGAGGCCGAGCATGGCGCGCATCTCGGGGGCGTCGGCCTTGAGCCAGTCGCGGTTGAGGTTGTAGTTCTGCGCGGTGGTGCGCCAGCCCATCTCGGCGGGGCCGTCCTGGTTGATGCGGTTGTAGGGGCCGAAGCGTTCGTGCCCGTCCACGCCGTGGATGGGCACGAAAAGCAGGATCGCGTGGTCGAGCAGGCCGTTGGTCTTGTACTGCCCGTCGATGAGCAGGTCGCGGATCAGCGCCAGCCCGGCGTCCTTGCCCTCGCACTCGCCGGGGTGGATGCACGCGTTGACCAGGAGAATTTCCTTGCCCGTGGCGCGGGCGGCTTCGGGCGTGAACGCCTTGTCCAGCGAAACGATCAGGGCGACCACGCCGCGGCCTTCCGGACTGCGGCCCAGGGTTTCCAGGTGGACGAACTCGCTGGCCGCGGCCAGCCGGTGGCAGTAGGCCATCGTCTCGTCGTAGCGGGCGGTCTCACGGTAGCCGGTGGCCTCGGCTTTGGTGCGCCAGTCTTCCGCGGGGGCCTGCCCCGGTAGAGTCGTCATCGGCCACAGATAGCAGAACCCGCCGAGCAGCGCGAGAAGGCGAAAGGAAACCATCGGGTATTTAGCCACGGATGAAACGCCGATCAAACGCGGAAACGGCTGCGATGCAAGTATTCGCCGTCCGGGTTCGCGTGGTGGGGGGTGGGGGGGATGTTTCCGGGTTTGTGCACTACGGGAGGCGACCCGGTCCCTTCTTATTACTTATTTTATTAATAAGAGAAGAAATACCCCTCTCACTCCCCACCACTTCCCTCTGGCCAGCGTCCGCTCCACCCGCCTCGTTGGGAAACGCTGGACCGGGGGAGAGGAAAAGCAAAATTCATCCCGTCGAAAGGGAGACGCCCGCCGCGCGCCGTGGTATTTTATCCCTTTCACCCCGATGAAGAAGCCGCCCTCCGACGACGAACCGCCCGACACGCCCTTTGACATCTCGCTGCGCCCGCCCGCGTTCAGCGAGTTCGCCGGGCAGGACAAGGTGCGCGAACGGCTCGAACTGCTCGTGGCCGCCGCCAAGGGGCGCGGGGACGTGTTGGAGCACGTCCTGCTCTCCGGCCCGCCGGGGCTGGGCAAAACGTCGCTGGCTTACATCGTCGCCCAATCGATGGGCGTGAACATCAAGAGCACCAGCGGCCCGGTCATCGAAAAGGCGGGCGACCTGGCGGGATTGCTGACGACACTGGAACGCGGCGACGTCCTGTTCATCGACGAGATCCACCGTCTCCAGGCGACGATCGAGGAATACCTGTACCCGGCGATGGAGGACTACAAGCTGGATATTATCATCGACCAGGGGCCCAACGCCCGCAGTGTGCGGCTGAACCTGCCGAAGTTCACCATGATCGGCGCGACCACGCGCTCGGGCATGATCTCCGCGCCGCTGCGTTCGCGCTTCGGGATGGATTGCCGGCTGGATTACTATTCGGCCGAGCATCTGGCGACCATCGCCGAACGCAGCGCGGGCCTGATGGACGTGCCCATCGACGCCGCCGGTGCCCTGGAGATCGCCCGGCGGGCGCGCGGGACGCCACGCATCGTCAACAACCTGCTGCGCTGGGTGCGCGACTTCGCCCAGGTGCGCGCCGATGGGAAGATCAACCGCGAGATCGCCGACGCCGCCCTGATGATGCGCGACATCGACGCCGACGGGTTTGACGAGATGGACAAGCGGGTCATGGAAGCGCTCATTTACAAGTTTGCGGGCGGTCCGGTGGGGTTGAGTTCGCTCTCGGTGGCGGTGGGCGAGGAATCCGGCACGCTGGAGGAGGTCCACGAGCCTTACCTGATCATGCAAGGGTATCTCAAGCGCACGCCGCAGGGCCGCGTGGCGATGCCCAAGGCGTACGAAAAGCTTGGGGTGAAGCCGCCGCGTATCGCCAACACCCACGCGCCGCAGGGAACTTTGTTCGATTAGGGACGCAGTGTCGCAGTTCCCGGGAGGGACCCGCTCCGTCGGGTCCGTGCGATGGTAGCCACTTTGCCAGAAGCGGACCCGACGGAGCGGGTCCCTCCCGGGAACTGCAACCCACTTCCCACCGCCGCTACTGCCTTTTCTCCTCTGCCTTGAAGCGGGGCATCAGGGCGGCAAATTCGCGCAGCGCCTCTTCCGCTTCCGGGCCGTCGGCCTCCAGCGTGAAAACCGTCCCTTTGTCCAGGTTGGCCATCAACACCTCCAGGATGCTCGTCGCCGCGTAGGTCTCTTCGCCTCGCCGGATGGTGAACCGCGTGGACTTGAACCGCAGGGCGCACTTGACGAACTCCGCCGCCGGCCGCGCGTGCAGGCCTAGTTCATTGAGAACTTCCAGTTCGATTTCCGAGCGCATGGGACGAAGGGCTGACGGCCACCACCTTAGATGAAAACTCCGTCTCGGCAAACCCGGCTCGGGTCGCGGGTACTTTTCCTGCTTGGAACCGGGCGGCGGAAGATTTTTCCGCCGCGTACACAACCTGCCTTGCTTCGGTCCCCGAACTAATCACTGACTGCCACGAACCATTCTGGTAGCCACCATCCACGTTTTAGCATCATGAAAATCTCTCTCTTGGCTGCTGTTGGCACCGTTTGCCTGTTCTCGGTTTCCGCGCTCCACGCGCAATCCGACACCACCACCCGCACGGCCCGCACCAAAGGCGTGGTGACGCGCACGACTTCCACGACCATTACCCGGAACAACAACCGCCGTCCCAACGTGATTCAGCGCACGACGCCGACGGTGACCGTGGCACCTCGCACCGACGGCGTCCTGCCCCGTGCGATCCGCTCGGGCTCGCCCTTGCAGATGATTAATCCTTTTGCTCCCGCTTCCTACGGCAGCGGCCAGGAAGTGGCCCGCCACGAGCCGAGCGATCCTTACGCGAAGCCCCAGGGCATCAAAATCGCGACGGTTGATTTCTAGAACCGCCGGGTGTGGTAGAGCATCGCCGGGTGGTCGCGTGTTACTGCGCGACTTTCCTTAAACCGGAGATGCTCCACATCTACCGGCAGATTGTTGCGCTGCCTACCTCCCGAGCAGTGATCCTCGCGCAGAAGCGCGAGGAAGCAAACCGGTTCCCTTACGAACCGGTTTTCGTTTGTCCGCGTGGCAGATGGCGTTGGTTCCGGCGGTTCTGGCAGCGGCAGTTGCTGGGCCGTCCGGTCACTCTGGGCGGAACCGAGACCAACCGGCTGAGGCGGCAACTGGTCGGAGTCGATCCGGCCCTGCTGCACATTTACTTCGGTCACATCGCGGTGCAGTTGATGCCGCTGCTGGCCACCTGGAGGTCGGTTCCCGTGGTGGTCTCTTTTCATGGGGCGGACGTATTGGTGGACCTGGCGCGTCCCGCTTACCGCCGCGCCACCCTGGCGATGCTCGCGCGGGTCGATCTTGTGCTGGCGCGTTCGAAATCCTTGATCGACGCCTTGGTGGAACTCGGCTGCGCGCCCGGGAAAATCCGCCTGCACCGGACGGGCATCCCCTTGGGGGAGTTTCCCTCCCGGGAACGCATGTTCCCGCCGCCGGAAGGAGCCTGGCGTCTGCTCCAGGCCTGCCGCCTGATCGAGAAAAAGGGACTCGCCACCAGTCTGCGGGCTTTCGCGGGCTTCGCGGGTAAACATCCCCGGGCCAGTTTTACCATTGCCGGTGACGGTCCTCTCCTGGAACCGTTGCGTGTGCTCAGCCAGGATCTGGGTGTCGCCGACCGGGTCCGGTTCGCCGGCTTTCTCACGCAGGAAGCGTTGCGCCGGGAGTTGGCCGATGCGCACTTCTTTTTGCACCCGAGCGAGATGGGCGCGGACGGCAACCAGGAGGGGGTGCCCAACTCCCTGCTGGAAGCCATGAGCACGGGGCTGCCGGTGATCGGCAGCCATCACGGCGGCATCCCCGAAGCCGTCGAGCACGGCGTGAGCGGCTGGCTGATCCACGAGGGCGACGCCGGAGCACTGACCGATGGTTTGCTCGCGCTGGCGGACGATCCTGCCAAGTTGTCGGCGATGGGCCGGGCGGCCTCTGCGGTAGTCCGAGACCATTTCGAGCAGCACGCCCAAGCCGCCAGGCTGGAGAGCTATTACGAGGAGGCCATCGAACTGCGAGGGCAGAAGGGATAGCCAGCACCGGTGAACCACCGGCGTTTCTTTTCCTCATCCGTGTTTCATCCGCGTTTCATCCGTGGCTAATTACCCGCTGTGACCGTTCCCGCCAACCAGCAACTGCCCATTTATGAACTGGCAGACGGGATCGTCCGCCATTTGCGCCGGACGAACCGCCTGATTCTCCAGGCCCCGACCGGCTCGGGGAAATCCACCCAGGTGCCGCAGATGCTCCTCGACGCCGGCCTGCTCGACCTGCCGGACACCGCCGCCGCTAACACCGCCGGCAAACGCCCGGGCAAGGTCGTCGTCCTGCAACCGCGGCGGCTCGCGGCCCGGATGCTCGCCGCCCGCGTGGCGCGCGAGCGCGGCGAACCCGGCGGCCCCGGCGGCGAGGTCGGCTACCGCATCCGGCTGGACAACGTCACCAGCGCGCGCACGCGCATCGAGTTCGTGACGGAGGGCATTCTGCTGCGCCAGATGCTCTCGGAACCTTCCCTGCCCGGCATCGCGGCCATCCTCTTCGACGAGTTCCACGAACGGCACCTGTACGGCGACATCACGCTCGCCCGCGCTTTGCAAATCCAGGAATCCACCCGGCCCGACCTGCGGCTGGTGGTCATGTCGGCCACGCTGGAAACCGGCGCGCTGGAAAAATACCTCGCGCCGGGTTGCGACACCCTGCTCTCGCGCGGGCGGACCTTTCCGGTGGACATCGAATATCTCCCGCGCCCCGCCCCTTTCGACCGCGTTCCCGTGTGGGAACTCGCCGCCGAGGAACTCGAACGCCTCGCCGCGGCGCACCCGGAGGGCGACGCGCTGATTTTCATGCCTGGCTCCTACGAGATCAGCCGCACGCTGGGCGAGATCCGCAACCGCCCGCGCTTGGGCCGGGAGTGGGTCGCCCTACCCCTGCACGGCGAACTGCCGCCGGCCGAGCAGGACGCGGCACTGGTCCGCTACCCGGGCAAGCGCAAGGTGGTCGTGGCCACCAACGTCGCCGAAACCTCGCTGACCATCGACGGCGTGCGCCTGGTGGTCGACTCCGGGCTGGCGCGCATCGCCCGGTTCGACCCGTACCGCGGGATCAACACGCTGCTCGTGGAAAAAATCAGCCGCGCGTCGTCCGACCAGCGCGCCGGACGCGCCGGACGCACCGCCCCCGGCCACTGCCTGCGCCTGTGGACCGAGCCGGAGCACGCCGACCGCGCGCCGCAGGAAGCCCCCGAGGTCAAGCGGCTGGACCTGGCGGAAGTCGTCCTGACGCTCAAGGCCAGCGGCGTGGAGGACGTGTACGGTTTCCGCTGGCTGGAGCCGCCCGAGCGCAAGTCCCTGGAACGCGCCGAAACGCTGCTGCGGGACTTGGGCGCGCTGGAGCGCACCGCCGCCGGCGCGCTGACCCCGGTCGGGCGGCGGATGCTGGCGTTTCCCGTACACCCCCGTTACGCGCGGATGCTGCTCGCCGCCCGGGAGCGCGGCTGTGTGCGTCCGGTGGCGCTGCTCGCCGCGCTGACCCAAACGCGGAATCTGCTGACCCGCAGCGAGGGCCGGCAGATGGACGAGGCGCGCGAGGAGGCGTTGGGAGCCGAGCACGAATCGGATTTTTTCCTGCTCATGCGCGCGTGGCGTTTCGCCGAGAACTGCCGCTTCGATCCGGCCCGCTGCCGGCGGCTGGGCATCCACGCCCTGGGGGCGCGGCAGGCGGGGGAGTTGTTCGAGCAGTTTTTGGAGATCGCGAAGAAGGCAGAAGGTAGAAGGCAGAAGGTAGGAGGTGAAAAGCAGGAGGCGGAAGAAGCGGGCGGTGACGGCATCAACGAGGAGCCGGCTTCGTCGGACGACATCCGCCATTGCATCCTGGTCGGGTTTTCCGATCAGCTCGCCCGGCGGCTGGACGCCGGGACGCTGCGCTGCCAGCTCGTCGGCGGCAACCGTCGCGGGGTGCTGGCCCGGGAAAGCGCCGTGCAAAAAGCTCTGCTCTTCGTGGCCGGCGAGGTGCGCGAGGTCCAGAGCCGCGACGAACTGACCACGCTGTTGAGCCTGGCGACCGCCGTGGAGGAAGACTGGCTGCGCGAGATGTTCCCGGACGATTTTTCGGCCACGGAGGAAGTGTACTTCGACAACGAAGCGCGCCGGGCCGTCGTGCGCCGCCAGCGGCGTTTCCGCGATTTGCCGCTGGCCGAGATGGTGTCCGTGGAAAACGTGCCGCTGGAAGGAGCCGCCGCGCTGCTGACCGAGGAGGTCGTCGCCGGACGCTGCCCCTTGAAGAACTGGGACCCGGCGGTCGATCAATGGATCGCACGGCTCAACGCCCTGGCCGTCTGGATGCCCGAACTCGGGTTGCCTCCCATTGGTGCGGAGGACCGCCGCTCGCTGGTCGAGCAGATCTGCTACGGGGCGACGAGCTACAAGGCGATCAAGGAGCGCGCCGTGTGGCCGGTGGTGCGCGCGTGGCTGTCGCCGCAACAGGGCGAATGGGTGGAGCAGTACGCGCCCGAGCGCATCGAACTGACCACCAGCCGCGGCCCGCGCCGCGCCAAGCTGCTCTACCCGGAAGCGGGTGACGGCGCGCCGCCGGTGCTCGCGGCGCGCATCCAGGAATTGTACGACATCACCGGCGGCCTGAAGGTGGCCGCCGGCCGCGTGCCGGTGACGATCCAGGTGCTCGCGCCCAACCAGCGGCCCATCCAGGTGACGCAGGACCTGGCGAACTTCTGGCGCGAGAGCTACCCGAAGATCAAGCAGGAGCTACAGCGCAAATACCCCAAGCACGAGTGGAGATGAGCGATCTGTCGCGGCGTTCAACCCCGAATCTCGAAGGTATTTGCAGCCAAAAACACAAAGGTGTAATTTGCGACCATGAGCAAAGCAGCTTCGTCCGCGACCCCGCCGTCCGTGACCGGACAAGAATCCGCGTCGTTGGCTCAAGCCCAAATTCCCGAGCCTTCCCGAGTCAGCACGGTCGAGGATTTGGTCAAGTTCTGGAACGATCCAGACCGCCCGCGTCTCACTCCGGAAGAAGCCGCAGACTTCGAAGCTGACATCAAGGCCGCTCGCGCGGAAATGGATGCCCTTCCTTTGCGTCGATGGGAGTGATTCTCGATACGTCCGTCCTCATAGCGGCCGAGAGGGCGGGGGCGGAGCCCACGGATTTATCCGCTCTGAGCAGGGGGGAACCTGCCGTGATTTCTGCTGTCACTGCTTCGGAATTATTGTTCGGTTTGGAACAAGCCAGGCACGTTCACATCAGGGAAAGGCGGCAACGTTTCGTCGAAGAAATCTTTGCTCGCCTCTCCGTGGTGAAGTTTGGTTTACCCGAGGCACGGCACCATGCACGGATTCATGCGTTCCTGGCGGCACGAGGACAAAACATCGGTTCGCATGATCTGTTAATTGCGGCGACTGCGCTCACCCTCGACCTCGCGTTGATCACTCTCAACGAGCGTGAGTTCATCAGAGTTCCGGGTTTGCGCTTGCTGCCAGCGGTGTTTTAGGGCGTGCTCCCGTCGAGCGAGCCTTCTGGATGGTAGGGCGGGCGCTCCGCCTGCTGCTTCGTCCACACACGGCAGGCGGCTCTGGCATGTGGGTTGCTATCCATACGAGGGGTGTCTCCCTGGTTGATTGTCTTCTTCGCGGCCGAACTGATCGGCCTGGGCGCTTTGATCTGGCTGCTGGTCGTGGCGTTCCGGACGAGCCTCAAGTGGGGCATCGTTTCCCTGCTCGTGCCTTTTGGCAGCCTCGTCTTCGCCAGCAAACACTGGAGCAAGGCAGGCGTTGCTTTTTTGATCTCCCGCCTTGGCTTCATCGGTTGCGCGGTCGTTTACGCACTCCATCCGGAACCCTTTGCGCCGTACGTCCAGCAGGTTCCTGCCTTGCAGGCCATGCTCGCGCACACGCAACACGTGACCGCACTCATCGCGCCCACGCCGCCGCCCCCGCCGCCCGGAAAGCCGCCCAAACGCGAGGCCGTCGATGTGGCCGACGCCGAATCGCTCGTCTCGCAACGCGACGCCCTGCTCTTCCAGCAAACCGCCTACGACAAACACGCCGCGGAACTGACCGCCACCTACGAGCAACTGAAAACCGCCCGCGCCAAACTCAAGGGCGGCGGTCCCGCACTCGCCGCTTACAACGCCAGGGCCGCGCACTACCAGGACGACTGCCGCAGCCTGGCCGCGGAGAAAGCTCGCCTCGACTCGCTGCAACACACTGTGGCGGCAGTCACAGCCGCAGCTAGGGCGACCACGCAGACCGTTGCCAACGTCAGCCAGGGGAGCAGCGCACCGGCCGCCGGGAACGCACCACCGCCGGGCGCCGAAGCGCCGGTCACGCGCGCGCAGATGGAGGCGGCCGTGCAGCGCGCGCAGGCCATCGTCAACCAGGTGCCGCCCACCGTTACCAAGCCGCCCGGCGCGCAAAGCTGGAACTACGGCTACCATCCCGGCGCGACCAAGCCGGATTTCAACAAGACCGACATCGTCAGCGGACGGGAACTCTGGCTCCACGATTACATCGACATGCAGGGCAGCCCCGGCGTATATTACCGGGGCACGGATTGCGAGTTCAACAGCCAGACCAAATTCTTCTTCACCAACCGCTCACTGCCCAAAAAACGGCTCACCGACGCGGAGTACCAGGAACTCGTCCGCCTGTACCGTTTCCTGGGCCGGTGCGAGCACGATTTGAACGTGGTTTTGTAGCGAAAACCAGAGGAAGTTTCCCCGGTTCCGGGCTATACTGTAACATGGTTTTCGACACTCCGGCCGAGCCGCTTTTCGCGTTGGAAAACGGCCCCGGCAGTTCGCCCGCCACGCTGGCCGCCGCGGCGGATTCGCTCGCGCGCCTGATGGATGTGGGAACCATTTACTACGAGCGCGCGGCGCTGGACCACCTGCGCGGACGCGAGATCTTCGACCGCTTCCCGGACGCCCGCCGCGTCGAGGTGCGCTCGCACTGGGGCATCCCCGGTCTGCACGGCAACGAGGGCCTGGCCGAGCAGTGGCTGCAGGTCAAGCGGACCACGCTCGTGCTCGGCGTGAAGAAGAGTCTGGTTGCGCGGCCCAACGGGCGCAGCTCGGACTTCATCGCGCCCGGCCACGCCAACGGCTGCGCGCTGGCCTGCGCGTACTGCTACGTGCCGCGGCGCAAGGGGTTCGCCAACCCGATCACCACGTTCGTGAACATCGAGGCGATCTGCCGCTCCATCAGTCGGCACGCGCAGGGCATCGGCGCCAAGACCGAGGGCAACCAGGTGGACCCGCGCCTGTGGGTGTACGACATCGGCGAGAACGGCGACTGCTCGGTGGACGCCGCCCTGAGCGACAACGTGCGCGATCTGGTGGAGCTTTTCCGCCGGCTGCCCAACGCCAAGGCGAGCTTCGCCACCAAGCACGTCAACCGCGCGCTGCTCGACTACGAACCGCGCGGGAAGACGCGCGTCCGTTTTTCGCTGATGCCCGCGCACACCGCCAGGCTGGTGGACGTGCGCACCTCGCCGATGGCCGAGCGCATCGCGGCGATCAATGATTTCGTGGCGGCGGGCTACGAGGTGCACGTCAATTTCAGCCCAGTGATCGTGTACGAAGGCTGGTCGGCGGACTACGCGGAGTTGTTCGAGCAGGTGGACGCCGCGCTGTCGCCCGCCGCGAAGAAGCAACTGGCGGCCGAGGTCATCTTTCTGACTCACAACAGTCCGTTGCACGAGATCAACCTGCGATGGCACCCGAAGGCCGAGGAGCTGTTGTGGCAGCCCCGCTGGCAGGAGTCGAAGGTGTCCGAGACCGGCGGAGAGAACGTCCGCTACCGTCACGGCATGAAGGGCCGGCTGGTGACGCGCTTCCGCGAGTTGCTGGCCGCAAGGATGCCGTACTGCACGGTGCGGTATGCGTTCTAGCCGCGCGGGTGGAACTTGTGATGCACCGCTTTGAGCCGGCGCTGGTCAACGTGCGTGTAAATCTGCGTGGTCGCGATGTCCGCGTGCCCGAGCAGTTCCTGGATCACGCGCAGGTCCGCCCCGTTGGTCAGCAGATGGGTTGCAAAAGAGTGCCGCAGCAGATGCGGGTAGATGTTCATCTTCAGCCCCGAGTGCTCCGCGATCCGGCAGACGATGTCGTACACCCGCTGCCGGGTCAGACCGCGGCCGCGGTTGGACAGGAATAGCTCGCTGCCCGTGCGCCGTTTCACCAGCTTCGGCCGGCCCTGGTTGAGGTAGCGCGAGAGGGCGTCGCGCGCCTTCACGCCCACCGGCACCAGGCGTGTTTTCTGGCCTTTGCCGGTCACGCGGATGATCTTCTGCTCCAGGTTCAGGTTCTCCAGCCGGGCGGTGGTCAGCTCGGTCACGCGCAGGCCGCTGGCGTAGAGCAGTTCCAGCATCGCGCGGTCGCGCAGGTTGAGCGGGTCGTCGGGATGATCGGGGATGGATTCCAGCAGTTGTTCGGCCTGGAGTTCGTTGAGGGTTTCGGGCAGATAACGTTCCAGCCGCGGCAGGGTCAGCGTCTCGCCCACGTCGGTGTCCAGGCGGCGGCTGATGTGCAGGTAGCGCAGGAAAATCTTCACCGCGACGAGTTCCAGCTTCACCGACCCGGCTGCGAGTCCAGCGCGTTTGCGGCCGGTCAGGTATTCGGTGATCAGCGGCAGCGTGATTCCGGCCGCGTCCTCGATGCCCTTGTTCTTAGCGAGCCAGGCGCTGAATCCTTCCAGCGAGCGCCGGACGGAGAGCTGGTAGTTGTCCGACAGCCCGCGTTCGGTGGCCAGGTAGCGGATGAACTGCTCGATCAACGGCTCCATGAATATCAGGCGCTCAGCGTACCGCCGGTCAGCACTTCGTACGCCTGCAAATACTTGCCGCTCGTCTGCGCGACGACCTCCGGCGGCAACCCCGGGGCGGGTGGGGTCTTGTCCCACGCCAAAGTTTCCAGGTAGTCGCGCACGTATTGTTTATCGAAGCTCGGCGGGCTGATGCCGGGGGCGTACTCGCCGGCGGGCCAGAAACGCGAGGAGTCGGGTGTCAGGCATTCGTCGATGAGCATGATCTCGCCGTCCTGCTCGTCCACGCCGAATTCCAGCTTGGTGTCCGCGATGATGATGCCGCGTTCCAACGCGTGCAGCGCCCCGAGCGAGTAAATCAGGAGGCTCGCTGCGCGCAGGGCCGCGGCCACGTCCTCGTCGCCACCCAGCAGTGCGCAGAAGCGCGGCCAGTCGATGTTCTCGTCGTGGCCGGTTTCCGCCTTGCTCGCCGGGGTGAAGATCGGTTGCGGCAGCGGATCGGCCAGGCGCAATCCCGCCGGCAGGGGCTGCCCGCACACGCTGCCCGTGGCCTGGTATTCCTTCCAGCCCGAGCCCGCCAGGTAGCCGCGCACGACGCATTCCACCGGCAGCGGCACCGCGCGCTGGACGATCATCGAGCGTCCCGCCAGTTGCTCGGCGAAAGGCTGCAGCCGCGCGGGAAAGTCGGCGAACTCGGCCGTGACGAGGTGATCCGCCATGCTGCCCCGGCTGCGCAGGCGGTGAAACCAGAAGGCGGAGAGTTGCGTGAGCACCGCCCCCTTGCGCGGGATGAGATCGGGCAGGATGCAGTCGAAGGCCGAAAGCCGGTCGGTCGCCACGAGCAGAAAACCGTCGCCGCCGAGGTCGAACACCTCGCGCACCTTGCCGGAGCGCAGTTTCGGGATGCCGGGCAGTTCGAGTCGGGAAACTTCCATCCGGCCAATTTAGCCACGGATTGAACGCGGATGAAGCGCGGATTTCGGATGAAGAGGTTTTTACCTTCGTTTTCTTCAATCCGCGTTTCATCCGCGTTCAATCCGTGGCTTATTCCCGCAGCCATGACCAAGGAAGAAATCGGCGATGTCCTCGAAAGCATCGCCCAACTGCTCGATCTCAAGGGCGAAAACCCGTTCAAGATCCGCGCCTACACCCAGGCCGCCCGCGCCCTGGAACTCTACACCGGCGACCTTAAACAGGCCGCCGAACACCACGAACTCGACCAGATCGAAGGCGTCGGCAAATCCGTGGCCGAAAAGATCGCGGAACTCCTCCAGACGGGCAAGCTGACGTACTTCGAGGAACTCAAGGCCGGCTTCCCCCGCACCATCTTCGAGTTGTTCGAGCTGCAAGGCTTGGGCGCGAAGAAGATCAAAGCGATGTACGACAAGCTGGGCATCGCCAGCATCGAACAACTCGTCTGGGCGTGCAACCACGGCACCGTGGCCGAACTGCCCGGTTTCGGCGAGAAGACGCAAGCCAAACTCCTCGCCGCCGTGGAGCAGCGGCGCAAGAGCATCGGGCTTTTCCGGCTGGGCGACGTGGTCGGCGAGGCGCTCCGGCTGACCTCTGAAATGCGTGAACACCCGGCGGTCGTCCGCGCCAGCGAGGCGGGCAGCGTGCGGCGCCGCAAGGAGATCGTGCGCGACCTGGATTTCGTCGTGTCCACGCGCGAGCCGGCGGCGGTCGGCGAGTTCTTCGCGACGCGCCCGGAGGTGGAGGAAATCATCGCCCAGGGGCCGACCAAGGTTTCCGTGCGGCTGCAATCGGGCATCCAGTGCGACCTGCGGCTGGTCAGCGACGCGGAATATCCCTACGCGCTGCACCATTTCACCGGCAGCAAGGAGCACCACATCGCCCTGCGCAACCGCGCGCTGGAGCGCGGCTGGTCGATCAACGACTACCGCTTCAGCGTCGCCGAAGGCAAGGCGGGCGAGCACGCGAAGCCGCTGCCGGAGATCGTGGACGAGACCACTTTCTACCGCGCGCTGGACCTGGATTTCATCCCGCCCGAACTGCGCGAGGCGAGCGGCGAGATCGAGGCCGCCGCGGCGCACCGGTTGCCGGACCTGATCGAACTGCCCAACCTGCGCGGCACTTTCCACTGCCACACCAACGCCAGCGACGGCAAGAACACCCTGGAGGAAATGGCCGGGGCCGCGCGCGACCTGGGGCTGCAATACCTGGGCATCGCCGACCACAGCAAAGCCTCCTTCCAGGCCAACGGCCAGGACGAGGGCCGGCTGCTGGCGCAGGTCGGGGAAATCTGCCGCCTGAACGCGCGTTTCGCCGGCGAGGGCGTGGATTTCCGCCTGTTCGCCGGCATCGAGTGCGACCTGCACAAGGACGGCACGCTGGACTTCGCCGACGACATCCTGGCGCAGTTGGACTACGTGGTCGTCAGCGTTCACGGCTCGTTCCAGTTGCCCGAAAAGGAGATGACCGAGCGGTTGATCCGCGCCGTCGAGAACCCGTATGTGACCATGATGGGTCACCTCACGGGGCGGCTGCTGCTCCAGCGCGAGGGGTATGCCCTGGACATCCCGGCGGTGATCGACGCCGCCGTGCGCACGGGCACGGTCATCGAACTGAACGCCAACGGCCGCCGCCTGGACATGGACTGGCGCTGGTGGCACTACGCCAAGGAAAAGGGATTGCGGTGCGCGATCAACCCCGACGCCCACCGCACGGAGGGTTTGCAGGATTTATGGCTGGGCATCACGCAGGCGCGCAAGGGTTGGTTGACGCGGCTGGATGTGATCAATTGCCTGCCGCTCGGCAAGATCGAACAGGAACTCCAGCGCAAGCGCAAGCGCGGGTAGTGGACGCGCTCGGTGTCATATCACCATCCGCAACTAACCCGTCATCCTCCAAGGTCTGTCATCCTGAGCCGAGTCTTGCGAGGGTCGAAGGACCTTCCGGCCGGCGGCAGCCAGTGGGCGTCCTGGACGAAAGAGCGTGTTGCTGGTACAGACGCTTGCCTCCGGCGGCGGAAGGTCCTTCGACCCTCGCAAGACTCGGCTCAGGATGACAGACCTTGGAGGATGACGGGTTAGTTGCGGATGGCGGTAGTAAATGTCCTTTCCAGGACGTACGAGGATTATTCCGCCGCGCCCCGCACCCTTGTTTTCCGCCGTGCCTCCACCAAATTAGATCGCAAATGCCTCCTTCCGCTTCCCCCCTCCTCCCAGAAATCCGCCTCGCCGCCGTGATCGGCGCGGGCACCATGGGCGCGGCCATCGCCGCGCATCTCACCAACGCCGGGGTTCCCACCCTGCTGCTCGATCTCGCCACCGACTCCGGCAACGACCGCAACGCCGTCGCCCGCGCCGGCCTGGAACGCGCCCTCCGCGCCCGGCCCCCGGCCTTCATGGACCCGGAATCCACCATGGGCCTGCTCACTCTCGGTAACACCACCGATGATCTCGCAAAACTACGCGACGCGGACTGGATCATCGAAGCCGTCATCGAGCGCCCGGAAGCCAAGCAACAACTTTGGGAGGCCGTCGAGCGGCATGCCAGACCGCAGGCCATCTTCGCCAGCAATTCCAGCGGCATCACCATGAGCGTGCAAAGCCGGGGCCGCTCGCCGGAGTTCCGCCGCCGCTTTCTGGGCGTCCACTTCTACAACCCGCCGCGGCACTTGTACCTCCTGGAGTTGATCCCGACCGCCGAGACCGCGCCCGAGGTGCTGGAAACCGTGCGCGCCTACGGTGACCTTCTTTTGGGTAAGGGCATCGTCCTGGCCAACGACGTGCCGGGCTTCATCGGCAACCGCGTTGGCATCTACTCGCTCCTGCAGGCCGTGCGCGTCACGGAGGAAATGAACCTGCCCTACGACGCCGTTGACGCGCTGACCGGCCCCCTCCTCGGGCGACCCAAGAGCGGAACACTCCGGCTCGCCGACACCGTGGGCCTGGACGTGCTCGCGCTCATCTCCCGGGACCTGACCGGGGCCACGACGGACGACTACCGCCTGCCCGCCGTGTTGCAGCGGCTGCTGGACCGCGGCGCGCGCGGCGAAAAGACGGGCGGCGGTTTCTACCAGCGCCGCAAGAACGCCGACGGCACCTCGGCCATCCTGACCCTCGATCCGTCCACGATGGAATACACCGAGCGTCCGCCCGCCGCGGCCCGCCTGCCCGAACTCGCGCCCATCCTCAAGCTCAAGAGCGCCGCCGAACGCACGCGCGCGCTGCTCGCATTGGACACGCCCGCCGGCGAGTTTTCGCGCCGCACGCTCTACGAGATGATCCGCTTCGCCGCCGAGAAACACGGCGTCGTCGCCAACACCCACCAGGACATCGACCACGCGCTGGAGTGGGGCTTCGGCTGGGAACTCGGGCCGTTCCGGCTGGTCGATGCGCTCGGGCTGGAGCACGCCGCCGCCGCGTTCGCGCGGCTCGGCTGGACGCTGCCGCCCATCCTGGAAAAGCACCGCCGTGAGAACCTGCCGTTCTACCCCGCGGGTGTCCCGGACCCGGGTGAGGACGGCCTGACGATCCTCAGCGACCTGAAGCGCGAGGCCGGCCGCGTGGTGCGCCAGACTTCCGGCGCGAGCCTCGTGGACCTGGGCGGCGGCGCGCTGCTGCTGGAGTTTCACAGCAAGGCCAACGCGCTGGGCGCGGACGCCTTCGCCGCCGTGGACGCTGCCCTGGAGATCGTGCCGAGGGGTTTCTTGGGGTTGGTGATCGGCAACCAGGGCCGGTGGTTCTCCGCCGGCGCGGACCTGGGCGCGCTGCTGGCCGATGCGGAAGCGGGCAACCACGCCGCCATCGAGGCGATGATCGTAGGCTTCCAGCGCATGACCACCAGCCTGCGCGCCGCGCCGTTCCCGGTGGTCGCCGCGCCTTTCCACATGACGCTCGGCGGCGGTTGCGAGATGATGCTCTACAGCGACGCCGTGCAGGCGCACGCCGAACTCAACACCGGGTTGGTCGAGCTGAACGTCGGCCTGATGCCCTCCGCCGGCGGCACCACGGAGATGCTCGCCCGCTTCCTCGCCGCGCTCGCGCCGGGCGAAGACCCGTTTGTTGCCGTCGAGCGCGCGTTCGACCTGATCGTTTCCAGCCGCGTGACCGCGTCCGCCCTGGAGGCGCGCCGTCTGGGCTTCCTGCGCGCGGGCGAAGGTATCACCATGAACCGCCGCCGCCTGCTCGGCGACGCCAAGGGCCTGCTGCTCGACCTCGCCGCGGACTACCGGACGCCCAGCCCGCGCTCCTTCGACGTGCTGGGCGAGCCGGCCTACGAGCGTTTGATGGAGAAAGCCCGCGCGCGGCGGAGCGCCGGCGAGGGCGGCGAGTACGACGTGCAACTCGCATCCGGGTTGGCGCGCATCCTCACCGGCGGCGGGCCGGGCACCCGCGCCGGGAACGTGCCCGACACGCGCCTGTATCAACTGGAGCGCGAGGTGTTCATCGACCTGTGCGCGCAGGAGGCGACCCGGGCGCGTATCCGCCACGTGCTGTCCACCGGCAAGCCGTTGCGGAATTAAAGGCACGGCTCCCGAGGGTCAGCGAGGTGTAGAGGCGCTTGGTACAAGCGCCTCTACACCTCGCTGACCCTCGGTTTTTCAGGGTGTTTGAGAGCCGGCGAGATCGACGCCGCTAGTCTCCCGCACCAGCAGTAACCCGAGGAAGGTGAGTACTGCCGCAGTGCTCAGATAATAGCCGACGTAGGGCAGCCCGTACGTCTTCGCCAGCCAGGTGGCGGCGTAGGGGGCGAGCGAAGCGCCCAGGATTCCCGCCGTGCTGAAGGCCAGCGAACTGCCCGTGTAGCGCACCTGAGTGGGAAAAATCTCCGACACCACGGTGCCCAGCGGACCGTAGGTCAGGCCCATCAGCGCCAGGCCCAGGGCCATCATCGTGACCGCACCCGCCGTCCCCGCCGTGAACAGGGGAGCCAGGACGAGGCCGAAGAGGGCGATCAGGATCGTCGCCGCGAACATCATGGGCCGCCGGCCGCGTTCGGCGAGCAGGGCGGAGACCGGGATCGTCGCCGCGAAGAAACACACGCCCAGAAGCTGGATGAGCAGAAAGCTCGTCCGGCTGTAGCCCAGCGCGGTGGTCGCCCAGGAAAGGGCGAACACGGTCATCAGGTAGAACAGCACAAAGGTCGCCAGGCACACGAGCACCCCGGCCACGAACGCGCGCCCATGGTGGCGAAAGACCGCGAGCACCGGCACGCTGACCGGCTCCGCGCGCGCCACCGCCGCCTGGAAGACCGGGGTCTCGGTGATCTTGAGCCGCACGTACAGCCCCACGAGCACCAACCCCGCGCTGGCTAGAAAAGGCAGCCTCCAGCCGAAGGCGAAGAACTGCGCCTCGGTCAGCCAGCGCGAGAGCAGCAGGAAGGTGCCACCGGAGAACAGGAAGCCGATGGGCGCGCCGAACTGCGGGAACATGCCGTAGAAGGCCCGCCGTCCGGGCGGGGCGTTCTCGACGGCCAGCAGCACGGCCCCGCCCCATTCGCCGCCCAGCCCGATGCCCTGGCCGAAGCGGCACGCGGCGAGCAGGATCGGCGCGGCGATGCCGAGCGTCTGGTAGCCGGGCAGCGTGCCGATTAGGAAGGTGGACAGGCCCATGCACAGGAGCGCGAGGACGAGCGTCGTCTTGCGTCCGACGCGGTCGCCGAAGTGCCCGAAGAGCAGCGAGCCGATAGGCCGCGCCAGAAAGGCGACGCCGAAAGTGGCCAGCGAGGCCAGCGACGCAGAAGCCGGGTCCGCCGCCGGAAAGAACAGGCGCGGGAACACGAGCACCGCCGCCGTGGCGTAGATGTAGAAGTCGAAGAACTCGATCGTGGTGCCGATCAGGCTGGCGAAGAGCACCTGCCGCGGGGTGTTGATCGATCCGTGGGCGGCGGATTCGGGGGGCTGGATCATGGTGGGGAGTGTGGCCCAAAATTGGTGGTAAGGAAACCCGGAGGGCTCGGGGTCGTTGGTGGATGATTCACTTGGTACTGCCTTCTCGGCTCCCGGGAGGGACCCGCTCCGTCGGGTCTGTGGCGGTAGCCACTCTGCCAGCAGCGGACCCGACGGAGCGGGTCCCTCCCGGGAAAAAGCACTCTGAGTCAACCATCCGCCGGGCCGAGACGGGCGCGCAGCTTGGCTTGCACGTCGGTGCGGAAGCGTTCGATGAACCCGTCCACGTAAGCGGCGACATCGAGCGCCTCGTCCCGCGCCAGGGGGGTGAGGTCCATCGCAAAGGCGAGGCCGGACGCGCCATCGACCGCATGCGGGTTGAAAAAGGTGGCGTTGGCCAACCGGCGGCCCATCACGGCCAGGTCGTAGCGTTTGCCGCCGGCGATCTGCGATTCGAAGACACCGTTGAGCGCCGCCGCGAGCGCGTCTGCGTGGCCCACATCTTGGGCCACCTTCTCGCCGTCGGGCAGCCAGTCGAGACCGCGCCAGACCTCGCAGCCATATACGGCGGAGGGTCGGTCGGCGGGTGGCAGAGTGCGAATCGCCCGGATCGCCGCGACGGCCACGCCGACGTGCGTGTTGTGCTTGTCGGCCAAATTATGCGTGTAAACAACCCGCGGGCGCGCTGCCCTCAGCACGGACGCCAGGTCGTCGCGCAACGCCACGCCGCCGCGCGGATCTTTCACCACCGCGCTGGTGTGGTTGAGCTGGATCATGACGCCGTATCGGCCGATGCTCGCGGCCAGATCCTGCTCGCGCCGCCGGCACTGGCGCATGTCCTCATCGCTCCAGTGAGCGTAGGGGCCCGTGCGCGCGCTGCCCGCGCCGTCCGTACACGTCACGCCGCCGAACCAATCGTGCGCGCTGCCGTGGCAGGCGGCGATGCCGTGGAAGGCCATAAATTCCAGGTCGTCCTGGTGCGCGCCGATGCCCAGGTGGGTCACCCGGGCCACGGCGTCGCCCATCGCCAAGCCATCGGGCACGAAGACACTGGCGTCAGGATCGTGGAAAGTCATGGCCGAAAGGATTGCACGGTGGCGGCCAGTCCTTCCCGCCAGTTGCTCGCGGGCCGGAAACCGGCGGCGAACAGCTTGTCCACCGAGGCGACGGAATGTTTCACGTCGCCGGCGCGGACCGGCTCGTACCGGATTTCCGACCGTGACCCGGCCGCCGCGATGATCGTCCGCGCGAGGTCGTTGATGGTGAGGCCCGCGCCGTAGCCGACGTTGAAAGTGCCCGCCAGCCCGGCGGTCGAGGCCGCGAAAGCGTTGGCTGCCGCCACATCCTTGACGTAGATAAAATCGCGCGTCTGCTCGCCGTCGCCGTAGATCGTCAGCGGGTGGCCCGCGAGCGCCTGGCGGATGAAGATGGGCACCGCCGCCGCATAGGCGCTGCAGGGGTCCTGCCGTGGGCCGAACACGTTGAAGAACCGTAGGCAGGCCACCTCGATCCGGCCCGCGCGGGTGAACATCGCCCCGTAGTATTCGCCGTCGAGCTTGGTGATGGCGTAGGGGCTGCGCGGCTCGGGCGTCATGGTTTCGATTTTCGGCACAACGGGGTTGTCGCCGTAGATCGCCGCCGAGCTGCTGAAGCAGAGTTTGCGCACGCCGGCCCGGCTGGCCTCCTCCAGGACGTTGAGCAGGCCGATGACGTTGAGTTCGGCGCAGGCGAGCGGCTGCGCCATCGACTCGGGCACGCTGATCATGCCCGCCAGGTGGAACACGCAATCCACCCCCTGCACCGCCCGGTGGACCGCCTCGCGATCCAAAATGGAGCCGTGCTGGAAGTCAACCTCCAGTCCGGCGAGGTTGCGCCGGTAGCCGGTGCGCAGGTCATCCAGGATGCGCACGCCGGCCTTGCCCTGGTAGTGTTCCGCCAGGTGGCTGCCGATAAACCCGGCTCCGCCGGTGATGAGGATCTTCACGCTCTTCTTACGTCGCAGCCCGGACGCTGTTTGCGAGGGATAAAAGCACCTTTAATTCAGCCGGTCGTACCCCGGGAGCGTCAGGAACTCCACAAACTGCTCGTCGGTCGTGATCTGGTCGAACAGCTCGCTCGCCTCCGGAAAACGGCCTTTGGCGTAACGCTCTGCCCCGAGGCCGCTTTTCACTTTTTCCAACTCCTCCTGGAGCACTTGGCGGAACATCGGCACGTCCACCTTCCGGCCGTCGGCCAGGACTCCCTGGGTGGAGCGAATCCACTGCCAGAGCTGCGCGCGCGAGATTTCCGCCGTCGCGGCGTCTTCCATCAGGTTGAAGATCGGCACGGCCCCGGAGCCGCGCAGCCACGCCTCCAGGTACTGCACGCCCACGCTCACGTTCGTGCGCACCCCGGCTTCGGTGATCGGTGCGCGCGGGCCGAAGTCCAGCAAATCCGCGGCGCTGATCCGCGTGTCCCGCTGCTTGCCGGAGCCGATCTGGTTGGGCGTCGTCATGATGGCGTCGAACGCCTCCGTGGCGAGCTGCACCATGCCCGGGTGCGCGACCCACGTCCCGTCGTGGCCGTCGGTGGCTTCGCGCTCCTTGTCGGCGCGGACCTTGGCGAAGGCTTCATCGTTCGCCTTGGGGTCGTTCTTGACCGGGATCTGCGCCGCCATGCCGCCCATCGCGAACGCGCCGCGGCGGTGGCAGGTCTTGATGCACAGCAGCGAGTACGAACGCATGAAGTGCGTCGTCATCGTGAGCTGCGAGCGGTCGGCCAGCAGGAAGTCGGTGTCCTTGGCGAACTTCTTGATGACCGAGAAAATGTAGTCCCACCGCCCGCAGTTCAGGCCGGCGGAGTGTTCGCGCAGCTCGTAGAGGATTTCGTCCATCTCGAACGCGGCCAGGATGGTCTCGATGAGCACCGTCGCCTTGATCGTGCCCTGCGGGATGCCGAGCTCGTCCTGCGCGAACACGAACGCGTCGTTCCACAGCCGGGCCTCCAGGTGCGATTCCATTTTGGGCAGGTAGAAGTACGGCCCCGACCCGCGCGCGAGCAATTCCCTGGCGTTGTGGAAGAAATACAGCCCGAAGTCGAACAACCCGCCCGAGACCGGCTCGCCGTCCACCAGGAAGTGCTTTTCCAGCAGGTGCCAGCCGCGCGGGCGGACGAAGAGGATCGCCGTCTTTTCCTTGAGCGTGTACTGCTTGCCGTCCGGGTTGGCGAAGGAGATGGTGCGCCGGATGGCGTCGCGCAGGTTGATCTGGCCGTCGAGCATGTTGGCCCAGGTCGGCGCGTTGGCGTCCTCGAAATCGGTCATGAACACGCGCGCGCCGGAGTTCATGGCGTTGATGACCATCTTGCGGTCCGTGGGTCCCGTGATTTCCACGCGGCGGTCCTGCATGTCCGGCGGCGTGGGCGCGACTTTCCAGTCGCCCTCGCGGATAGCCTTGGTCTCCGGCAGGAAGCCGGGCCGCTCGCCGCGGTCCAGCGCGGCCTGGCGTTCCCGGCGGCGGGCGAGGAGTTTGTTGCGCCGGTGGCCGAAGCGCCGGTGGAGTTGGGTGACAAAGTCGATGGCCTCGGGCGTGAGGATTTCGGCGTGGGCGGGGGAAAGATCCATAAAGGGGTAGAGAGAAGTTTGTGATCTGTGCAGCGGACGCGGTAATACCATTCCTCATCAACTAACCGGGCATCCCCGGGGTCTGTCATCCTGAGCCGAGTCTTGCGAGGTCGAAGGACCTTCCGGCCGGCGGCAGCCAACCAGGCGCATCCTCGGTGGAGATGTCCTGCCACCGACCACCTCCGTGCCTCCGGCGGCAGAAGGTCCTTCGACCTCGCAAGACTCGGCTCAGGATGACAGCAGCAGGAGGGAAAGTGTTTATCTATACGCCCTCTCAGGATGACAGACCTTGGTACGAGGCCGCTGCGCGGCGGGCCGGTTCCTGTGCTCGTGCTTAATCATCTTGCAGGCATTTGTGGGTTCCGGTCGGCGGCTCCCGGCGGTAGGCTTCCGCCAGCAGGGTCACCGGGTGACGCACACTGATGGGCACTCCGGGATCGGGGCGCGTCTTCAACCCGTTCTCCAATTGCAAATGGCAGCCGGGGTTTGCCGTGGCCACGCAGGCCGCACCCGTCGCGGCGATGTGGCCGAGCTTGCGCGCGAGCAGGTCCGCGCTCATCTCGGGCTGGACGATGTTGTAGATACCCGCCGAGCCGCAGCACCAGGTGCTCTCCGTCAGTTCCACCAGGTTCAGGCCCGGGATGGCGCGCAGGATTTCGCGGGGCTGCGCCGTGATCTTCTGCCCGTGGCACAGGTGGCAGGCCTCGTGGTAGGTGAGGGACAAGGGTGCCCCGGGAACCGCCGGAGCCAGGGGGTGGCGGAAGCCGATCTCGACGAGGTATTCGTTGATGTCCTTGCACTTGCGCGACCACTCCGCGGCGCGCTCGCGGTACTTCGGGTCGTGTTCCAACAGGCGTCCGTAGCCCTTGAGGTGGCCGCCGCAGCCGGCGGCGTTGGTGATGACGGCGTCCAGCCGGCTCAGGTCGAAGAGGTCCAGCGCGCGCCGGGCCAGGTCGCGGGCGGCGTCGAGTTCGCCGTTGTGGGCGTGGAGCGACCCGCAGCAGGGTTGCACCGGCGGCGTGACGACCTCGCAGCCGTTGGCCAGGAGGACGTCCACGGTGTCGCGGTTCACGTCCGGGAAGACGAGGTCCTGCACGCAGCCGGTCAGCACGGCGACCCGGTGCCGGGTGGGTGCGGCCCCCGCCGGACGCTCGACGGGCCGGATCAGCTCGTGGGAAAACTTGGCTCGCACCTGGGGGGTTTGCGGCTCCAGTTGGCGCAGGCGTCCGGGCAGCAGGGCGGTCAACCCGAGCGCGCGGACCATGCGCTGCAAGCCGCCGGCCTGGTAGATGCGGAGCAGCCGCCCGACGAAGCGCAGGAGCCGCGGCCGGGTGAACAACCCTTGCAGCAGCAGGCGGCGCGTCCAGTCGCGGGTCGGACTCTGCAGCGTGCCGGAGCGTTCCGCCTCGGACCGGGCGGTCTCGAAGAGCTGGGCGTAGTCCACGCCCGCCGGACAGGCCGTCTGGCAGGCCAGGCAGCCGAGACAAAAATACATCTCTTCGGCGAACGTCCGGGTGGCTTCCAGCTTGCCGTCGGCGATGCCGCGCATCAGCGCGATGCGTCCCCGCGGGGAGTTGCGTTCCAGGTGGGTGGCGTCGTACGTCGGGCAGGACGGCAGGCACAGGCCGCAGTGCATGCATTGTTGCAGCACGCCGTAGTCCAGCGTGCGCAGGGAATCGTGGGCGGAACTCATGGGTCGAACATTTTCCCGGGGTTGAGGAGCCCTTTGGGATCGAACGCCTTCTTCACCTCGCGGGACACGCGCAGGTTGAGGTCGCCGACGGCCCGGGGCAGGAAGCGTTTCTTGGCCAACCCGACGCCGTGTTCGCCGGTGATGGTGCCGCCCAGGCGCAGGGCCTCGTCGAAGATCTCCTCCATCGCGCGCTCGACGCGGTGCATCTCCTCCGTGTTGCGCTCGTCGGTGAGAAACGTCGGGTGCAGGTTGCCGTCGCCCATGTGGCCGAAGATGCCGACCTTGAGCCGGTGGGTCTCCGCCGCGCGCTGGCAGAAGCGGACCATCTCCGCCAGCCGCGAGCGCGGCACGGTGACATCTTCCAGGATGGTGGTCGGCGCGACCCGGGCCAGCGCGGGCAAGGCGTTGCGGCGGGCACCGGCCAGCTTGAGCGCTTCGGCGGCGTTGCCGGCAATTTGGACCTCGCGCGCGCCGCCCTCTTTCGCTAGCCGCGCCATGGCGGCGCTTTCTTCCTCCACGGCGGCGGGGTGGCCGTCGCTTTCCATCAGCAGCACGGCCTCGGCGTCCAGGGGCAGGCCGATGTGCGCGTAATCCTCCACGCAGCGGATGGTGGTGTGATCGAGAAATTCCAGGGTGCAGGGAATGATCCGCGCGGCGATGATCGCGGAAACGGTGTCGGCGGCGGCGTCCATGCGGTCGAAGGTGGCCAGCATGGTTTTGCGCGCGGCGGGCTTGGGAATCAGCTTGAGGAGCACTTTCGTGATGACGCCCAGGGTGCCCTCCGAACCGACGAACAGGTCCTTCAACGAGAAGCCGGCGACATCCTTGACGCATTTATTACCCGTCCAGGCGATCTCGCCGTCGGGCAGGACGACTTCCAGACCCATGACGTAGTCGCGTGTCACGCCGTACTTGAGCCCGCGCAGGCCGCCGGAGTTTTCCGCGACGTTGCCGCCGATGGAGGAAATCTTCATCGACCCGGGATCGGGCGGGTAGAACAGGCCGGCGCGCTCGGCGGCTTCGGACACGCGCAGGGTGGTCACGCCCGGCTCGGCGAGCAGGGTCAGGTTGGCGGTGTCCACTTCCAGCAGTTGGTCCATGCGCGACAGACAGAGCACGATGGCCCCCGGGGTGGGCACGCTGCCGCCGCTCAGGCCCGTGCCGGAGCCGCGGGTGACGACGGGGAGATCGCATTCGGTGGCGAGCCGCAGGAGGGCGGCGACTTCCTGCGGAGTCGTCGGAAGCACGACGGCGCGCGGCATCTGCCCAAGCGCCGGGGTGCCGTCGTAGGAATAAGTGAGCAGGTCTTCGGGCGCCGTGAGCAACTGGTGCTTGGGCTTGCTGAGGACGTGCGCGAGTCGGGGGAACAGCTCGGCGTCCGTCACGGGGGGTTGTTCGGGGGGAGGTGACCGTCCCTATTCAACGTGTTTGTCCCCGCCGCCGCAAGGTTCTATTTTTGTTCTCGTGGCGGAGGGCGAGCAAGGATTAACGGGTCTCTTGAACTCCCTGAGCGATTGCCGCCATTTCGTCCATCAGAAACCGGAAATGTGATCTGGAGATCCGAGCAAGCAGTTCACGGAGCAACCTGGCTTTCGGGTGATGGCACGGTGAGCAATCTTGGTTAAGCTCCGGCAACCACCGTGTAGCTGGCAGGCTGGCGCTGGTTAACAGCCTCAATGACTTGTGGGCAGAGTGGGTGCAATGCGGGCCAACGGTTGGTGGGTAGCTCGATGATGGCGAGTTGCCGGCCAGTAAGGTTCTGCTGGTAGCGCAGGTTCTTGTCACCGGTGATGAGGATGTCGAACAATCCTTCCAGTGCCGCCAACAACTGCCCGTTCTTCACGCCCGCGAATCCCGCTTGCTGCACGGTAGTGACCGGGCGTGGCGCGAGGACGCGGAGCAAACCTCGGGGCAGGTTCTCGTCGAGGATGATCGTCACAAGTGCGGGCGAGCCAGGCGCAGGAACTCCTCGGCGTTGATGCGAGCCACGGAGGGGAACTCCTCCAGAAAACCGTCGAGGCTGTAGCCATCTTGCAGGTAGTCCAGCAAAGTCTGGGCTGGGACCCGGGTACCGTAGAAGACCAGGGTGCCACCCATGCGTTCAGGGTCCGATTGGACGGGGCTATGGTCGAGAGTGATCATGCGCTCAAAGTAGCTCCTTGCGAGGTTGCCGCAAATTTGAAGCACACTGCGGTAGGGCGACCTAACGCCTCTACACTCAACTGGAAATATCGATGAGTATGATCGGAAGGATCAGCTTCATCGGAATAGTCGACACTTTCGACCACGAGTTTCATCAAAGACAAAAGCGGTACAGTTCGTGGATGCAGCGCAACCGGTCCACGGGCAAAGAATTGGTTTGGTAGTTTATGACATTGCGCCGTTAGACTCCAGCCGGTTGTACGAACTGCGTTGTGCCATTTTCCAGCTTTTCACACAAGCTCAAACCGTGTGGATACCGTATCCTTCCCCGTGAACCCGCGTCAGGCCCTCGAAACCTTTCTCACCCCGCCGCGGGCCCCGGAGTTTTCCTGGGAAACCCGGCTCCTGGCCCAGGCGGCAACCCACCGCGTGCGGCTCGGCCCCAACGGCTTCGCGCGCGGCGGCGACGTGGACGTGCAGGTTTACACGTGGGGTGCCGGACCCGCCGTGCTGTTCGTCCACGGCTGGGGCGGCAACGCCGGCAACCACGCCGCCGGGATTAAAGCGGTGGTGCAAGCCGGCGGCCAGGCGATTGCCTTCGACGCACCCGGGCACGGGCACTCGGACGGAACATTTTCCAGCGCGCCGGCGTTCGCCTGGGCGATCCAGGCCTTGGCGGCGCAGCAACCCGGGGGCTTTCGCGGCATCGTCGCGCATTCGCTGGGGGGTGGAGCCACCTGCATCGCCTTGGGCCGCGGGGTACGTGCGCAATATGCGGTGCTCCTGGCGGCGTCCTGCCGGGTGGAACCCATCCTTCTGGACTTCGCCGCCAGGCAAGGTTATTCGCCGAAGCTTACCGCGGCCCTGCGGCGGATCGCCGCCGCGGAGTTCGGGCCGGAGGAAGCTTCCGCAGAACACGGCGCGGCCGGCTTGCAAAACGTCCCGGTCTTACTGATGCACGATCCGGAAGATCGGGAAATTCCGTTTTTCCACTCGGAGGCAATCGCCGCGGCGTGGCCGGGTGCGGTCCTCGAAAGGGTCTCCAAGGTTGGTCACCGGAGCATCCTGCGCTCGCAGGCCGTGGTGGCGGCCACTTGCCGCCACGCTCTGACCGGACCCTCGGGAAGCGCCGCGTAAAAAGCGGTTTTTGTCAGGCTTTCGGACTCGGGGCGGCTTCCGGAGCCTCACCGGACTTTCCCTTCTGGTTCGCTTTGCCGGCGGCCTTGGGCTCCACGGTCGAAGCGGTCATCGTATAATGCAGAGTCACCTTGTCGCCGACCTTGAGAAGCTCCACGCCTTTGGTGCTGGTGTCGCGGCCCAGTTCCCACACTTCCTTTCCCTTCATGAGAACGATGGTCGTGTCGTTGACCGACTGGACGACACCGGTGATCTGGTAGTCTTTCGGACCGGCCAGCGCCGCCGGAGCGGCGGCGAGAAACAACGCGCAAGTGGACACGGCGAGACGGCGGGCAAGGAGGTGCATGGCAGGAAACGTTGAGTTGGATGGGATGAACACGGGAATTGCTCCAGGAGGAGAGCCCCGCCGCTGTGTTCGATGCCGCCCGCCGTTTCGGCCTTATCGCACCCGATTTTTCGTGACGCGCGCCGGGCCGTCCTCCCTCCCGGGCGAGACCGCGCGGACGCACACGCAAATTCCCTTCTTGACGTTTCGGCGTGGACTTTCCATTTTTGGCCCCGCCCGCCTCCAACCGTCACCCCCGCGGTCGGCCAGGGCAGACTGTCACTTATGAAATCTATTTCCTTCTTGCAGGGCGGCCGGCGCGCCCTGCGGCTCGTGCCTCTGCTGCTGCTTTGCGTGTTGTCTGCCTTTGCCACGGGCGCGAACGCCCAGGTCCTCACCTCGGGCGGCCCCATCGTGCGGCAGATCGACGTGCAGTACGCCGGCCAGCCCACCATCAGCCGCGAGCGCATCCTGAGCAACATGCGCACCACCGTGGGCCAGCCCTTCGTCCAGGCCAACGCGGAGGAAGACATCCGCAGCCTCTACGGCACGGGTGACATCACCAACGTGCGCATCTTCAGCGAGCCGGCCAACGACGGCGTGAAGGTCATCGTCATCGTCGCCACCCGCGCCACCATCAAGGCCATCGTTTTCCGGGGCAACAAGCAGATCTCCGCCCGCAAACTCAAGGGCAAGCTCACCATCAAGGAAGGCCGCGTCCTCAATGAGGAAACCGTCGAGTCCGACCGCCAGAAGCTGCTGGATTACTACGGCGACAAGGGGTTCGAGGAAACCGACATCAAGTCCGACGTCGCCCTGGACGACGCCACCAACACTTCCACCGTCACCTTCACCGTCACCGAGGGACCCAAGGGCACCGTGCAGTCAGTCAACTTCGAGGGCAACCAGCACGTTTCCACCCGCTCGCTGCGCTTCGCCATGAAGAACACGCGCGGCAAGACCATCATTTCCTTCATCGACAAGAGCGGCCGTCTGGACACCAACAAGCTGCACGAGGACCTCGATTCGCTGCGCGAGCTTTACCAGAACAAGGGCTACATCGACGTGGACATCCAGGAACCGGTCATTTCGCGCAACGCCAAGGGCAACATCACCCTGCTCATCCGCCTGCGCGAGGGCGGCCAGTACCGCGTGAGCACGCTCAATTTCGAGGGCACCCAGGTCTTCACCGACGCCGAGATCCGCCGCTTCCTCAAGATGAAGGAGGGTGCCATCTACTCGCCCAAGGGCCTCAAGGACGACAAGAAAACCATCGAGGATTACTACGGCTCGCGCGGCTACGTCGATGCGCGCGTGGTGCCCGAGGGCGCGCCGTCCGGTCCGAACACCGTCGCCCTGCGCTACAAGATCGAGGAAGGCGGCCAGTCCTACGTCGAGCGCGTGAACATCGAGGGCAACACCCAGACCAAGGACAAGGTCATCCGCCGTGAAATCCCCGTGGCTCCCGGCGACGTGTTCAACACCGTGCTGGTCGAGGCGGGCAAGAAGCGCCTGGAAAACCTGGGTTACTTCGAGAAGGTTGACACCAACCCGGTCGATACCACCATCCCCGGCCGCAAGGACCTCGACGTGCTGGTGCAGGAAAAGCGCACGGGCTCCCTGAGCTTCGGCGCGGGCTTTTCCTCCATCGACAGCCTGGTCGGCCAGGTCGAGTTGACCCAGGGCAACTTCGACATCACCAACATCCACGGCTTCACCGGCGGCGGCCAGAAGTTCCGCGCCACGGCCCAGTACGGCCTCACGCGCAAGGATTTCACCGTGTCGCTGACCGAGCCGTACTTCCTGGACACCCACACCTCGCTCGGCGGCGAGGCGTTCTACCACGACTCCAATTACGTCAGCAACGACTACAACCAGCAGAACCTCGGCTTCGCGATCAACGCCCGCCGCGGTCTGACGCGCTACACGAGCATCGGCGCGGAGTACCGCTTCGAGGACGTCAACATCAGCGGGGTGACCACCGACTCGCAGATCCTCCAGCAGGAAGTCGGCTCGCGCACCCGCAGCGCCATCCGCCTGAACTATTCCTTCGACACGCGCGACAGCGTGTTCCTGACGCGCCGCGGCACGCGCATCGACGTCTCGCCCTACGTGGCCGGCGGCCCGCTGGGCGGCAGCACGGACATCTTCGGCTTCGACGTGACGGCCTCGCAGTACGTCCCGTTCCGCCCGATCGACGGCATCCTGCTCATCAACGGCGAGATCGGCAGCGTGGACACCTGGAACGGCGGCGACCGCGTGCCGGTGTACGACCGCCTCTACCTGGGCGGCGCGAACAACCTGCGCGGCTTCGGCTTCCGCAAGGTCGGTCCCAAGGACTTCAAGGGCACGCCGGTCGGCGGCCGCACGCTGGTGCGCGGCACGGCCGAGTTCACCGTGCCGGTCATTACCCGGGTGCGCGCGGCGGCGTTTGCCGACGCGGGCTTCCTTAACCAGGATTCGTTCGACTTCTCTCCCCAATCGTACTTCATGAAGGGCGACTTCACGCAGAATCCGAACCGCATCCGCAACGATCCCAAGCTGCCCCCCGCCAACCCCTCGGGCAACGACGTCAACAACATCGTCTTCGGCGGCGGCTTCAACGCGGACATCGGCATCGGCTTGCGTTTGGACTTGCCAATCGGTCCAATCCGGCTTGATTACGCCCTCCCCGTGCTCAGCGACGATTACAACGACCGGAAAAACGGCCGGTTCACCTTCAACGTTGGCTACCAATTTTGAACGGGGCCTGCCGGCAGCAGTCCAATTCGCACTTTCATCTCAAACTCAGCTTATGTTCAAACCATCCATTATCTTCTCCAGCCTGGCCGTCGCTTGCGGCCTGCTGTTCACCGGTGCGACCAGCGCCCAAGCCCAGGTCAAAGTCGGCGTCGTCGACATGAACAAGGTCTTCGCCGGCTACTACAAAACCAAGGACGCCGAGAGCAAGATCAACGACGCCCGTGAGGTGGCCAAGAAGGAGCTGGATGACCGCATGGACAGCCACAAGACGATGGTCAGCGAGATCACCGATCTGAACAAGAAGCTTGACGCCCCGGCCCTGAGCGCCACGGCCAAGACCGACCTGGGCAAGAAGCGCGACGACAAGATCGCGCAGGTGCACGACCTGGAGCGCGAGATCCAGGAGTTCAAGGGCAGCCGCGAGAAGCAGTTGCAGGAACAGGCCGTGCGCATGCGCAACCAGATCGTGGAGGAGATCATGAAGCTGGTCAACGACAAGGTCAAGAGCGACAACTACGACCTGGTCTTCGACAAGAGCGGCCAGAGCCTCAACGGGGTGCAGATCGTGTTGTACTCGGCGGACAAGATGGAGTTCAGCGACGACATCATCGCGTCCCTCAACAAGACCCGCCCGAGCACCGGCAGCGGCAACGCGGCCACGCCCGCCCCCGCCGCGCCGCCCAAGCGCTAAGCTTTAACTCTTTCCGTTCCGTTCAAGGCGGGCTGCTCACGAGGCAGTCCGCCTTTTCTTTTTGTTAGCCACGGATGAAACGCGGACAAACGCGGATGGAAGAGGAAGGATCATGAATCCTTTCCCTATATCCGCGTTCCATCCGTGGCTAAATACCGCCTATTATGACTCCCCTTTCTCTCACTGAATTGCTCCGGCTGGTCCATGGCAACCTGGTTGCCGGGCCGGACGATGTCGTCGTTGCCGGAGTCTCCACGCTGGCGGACGCACAAGGTGGTGACGCCTCCTTTTTCAGCAACCCGAAGTATTTGACGGCGCTACGTCGCACGCAGGCTTCCGTGGTGTTGGTGCCGCGCGCCCTCCCGCTCGGAGTTCTGGGTCCGATGAACGGGCCGCTGGCGCTGGTCGAGGTGGAAAGTCCCTCGCTGGAGTTCGTGAAGCTGGTGGCCCACTTCTCCCCGCCGCCCGTGAGCCACCCGCCGGGCATCGCGCCGGCTGCGGTCATCGCCCCCGGCGTCGTGCTCGGCGCGGGGGTATCCATCCAGCCGTACGCCGTGATCGAGGCGGGGGCGGAGATCGGGGAGAATACGTTCGTGGGAGCCCACGTCTTCATCGGCGTGGGTGCCGTGATCGGCGCGGACTGCCGGATTTACCCGCAGGTCACCATCCGCGAGCACACGCGCGTCGGCCGGCGGGTCATCATCCACAGCGGCGCGGTCATCGGCGGCGACGGCTACGGCTTCGAACTCAAGGACGGGCGGCACGTTAAAATCCCGCAGACGGGCATCGTCCAGATCGACGACGACGTGGAGATCGGCGCGAACACGACGATCGACCGCGCGCGGTTCGGACGCACGCACATCGGCGAGGGAACCAAGATCGATAACCTGGTGCAGATCGGGCACAATGTGACCGTTGGCCCGCACTGCCTGCTCGTCTCGCAATCGGGCGTCTCGGGCAGCACGAAGCTGGGCCGCCACGTGACCCTGGCCGGGCAGGCCGGAGTGGTCGGCCACGTGCAGATCGGCGACGAGGCCATCATCGGTGCAAAGACGGGGATCAGCCGGGACGTGCCCGCGAAGGCGTTTTATTTCGGCAACGTGGGTGAGCCCATCGAACGGGCGAAGGAAAATCTGGCGTACTACCGCCGTCTGCCCAAGCTCAACGAGCGCGTCAGGAAATTGGAAGCGCAGCTCGCGGCTTTGCGGGCGTCCCTGCCGCCCTCCGCGTAGGTTTGTCGGTGGATGGTGCGCTCCGCCGTGCCACGGCTTGATTGCGGCGCAGCCGCCTTTTGCTTCCTTTGGCCAGAGGTGCTGCCCGTGGCATCAACGGCGCGGCGGAGCGCGCCATCCACCGCCAGAACCTAGCCGAACCGGTGGGCGATGTGCAGGCCTTTGCCGACGGGGATGATCATCGACTGAAAAGCCGGCAACTTGCTGACCGCTTCCAGGTACCCGGCGATTTCCTGCGGGTGAGACAAGGCGTTGTCGGCCAGCAGCAAGACCTCGGGCTGCAACTTTGGCAGGAGCAACGCCAACTGTGCCGGGGCGCTAATCCGGTCAGCATCGAAAAACACGGCGTCGAACGGTCCTTCCAATCCGGCGACGATTTCCGTCGCGTCTCCCACTCGCACTTCTACCCAGCGTTCCAGGCCAGCCTGACGCAAGTTTTGTCGCGCCTGTCCGGCTTTGCCGGTTTCGCGCTCGATGGTGACCAGCGGCCGGGCATCAGGAACGTGCCGCAGCGCGTCGGCCAGCCAGAGCGCGCTGTAGCCGTTGGAGGTGCCGACCTCCAACATCCTCTTGCGCCGGCTGCTGAGAACCAGCAGTTGGAGAAGCCGCGCCGTGTCCCGTTCCAGGTTGAGCCGCTTCTGTCGGTGCTCAGGCTGCCCGGCGTCGTGAGAAGCACCTTCCCGTTCGAGATGATGGAGCAACTCACCGTGAGCGGCTGCGGTCTGGATCGTCATACGGTTCTCCAAAGGGAAATTCCAAACTGTGGCATTGTGACCACCTTGCACAACAAAGGCCTGCATCAGGATAGGCTTGGGGCGAGGATCCGTCCAGCTACGGGAGGAACAAGGATTGAACTATAGTTTATTACACTCACGTTGAGATACTTATAAAAGTCGCACTTTGCCTGGCCCGCATCGTGCTAAATGCAACGCTGACAAGTTTCAAGTGCGATGCTAACCAAGAATCTTCTCCTCTTCCTGGCAGTCGGACTCGTGGGTTCCGCTCAATGGTCGGTCGCGCAGGAAGCCCCTGCCGCTGCGTCCGCGCCGTCCTCGGAAACCGTCGCCGCCGTTAAAACCGAGCCGACGGTCGAGCAGCGCCTCGCCGACCTGGAAAGCATGGTCAATAATGCGGCCCGCGGCTCCGATGCCGCCAACGCGACGGTTTCCTCGAAGATCAGCGGCTCCGCTCCCGGGCACAACGCCTGGATGATGACCTCGTCCGCGCTGGTCCTCTTTATGACGCTGCCCGGACTGGCGCTTTTCTACGGCGGTCTGGTGCGGCGTAAGAACGTCCTCTCCGTGCTGGCGCAGTGCCTGGGGATCACCGGTCTGGTCATCATCCTGTGGTGGCTGTGCGGCTACAGCATGGTTTTCGCCCACGGCTCGCCGCTTTTGGGTAATCCGAAAACCTTTGCCTTCCTCAACGGCGTCGATTCCACTCCCAACGGGGATTACTCTTATTGGGTCTCGCACAACGTTTTTTCCATGTACCAGATGATGTTCGCCATCATCACCCCGGCGTTGATCGTCGGTGCCGTCGCCGAGCGCATGAAGTACTCGGCGGTCATGGTGTTCGTCGGCGCGTGGATGTTTCTGGTGTACTTCCCGCTGGCCCACATGGTTTGGGGAATCGACGGCCTCATGAACGGCGTCTGGAACCCGGCGGCCAAAATCCACGCGATTGATTTCGCGGGCGGCACGGTGGTTCACATGTCTTCGGGCTGGAGCGCGCTGGTCCTGTGCATGATCCTGGGCAAACGTCTAGGCTTCGGCAAACAGGCCATGCCGCCGCATTCGATGGTGCTCTGCATGGTCGGCACGGGGATGCTCTGGGTCGGCTGGTACGGGTTCAACGCGGGCAGCGCGGTGGCGGCGGACGGTGTCGCGGCGAACGCGTTTATGACGACCACCCTCGCCACGGGCGTGGCGGCGTTTGTCTGGGCGACGGTGGAGTTTATCGTGCGGGGCAAAGCGAGCATCCTGGGCTACTGCTCGGGCGCGGTGGCCGGCCTGGTGGTCATCACCCCGGCGTGCGGTTTCGTGGATGCTTCCGGGGCGATGGTGATCGGCGTGCTGGCGGGTGCCGTGCCCTTTTTCATGGTTTACAAGGTCAAGGCGTGGTTCGGCTACGACGACGCGCTGGATACCTTCGGCGTCCACGCCGTCGGCGGTACAATGGGCGCGTTTTTGACCGGGATCTTGGCAACCGAGAAGGTCAACAGCAACCTGACGGCCAACCTCAAGGGGATCGTCGGCCACACGCTGTGGATCGAACAACTCAAAGCGATGGCGCTGACCATCGTGCTGGCGGTGGTGATGACGGCGGTGATCGCCTGCGTGCTCAGGGCCGTGATGGGTCTGCGGGCCAGCGAGGAGACCGAGACGCAGGGCCTGGACGTGGCCGAGCACGGCGAGGAAGGCTACCACGACCTGGCTTACGGCTCGTCCGGCTCGTCGGAGGAATATTCCAGGGTGTTGACGCACGGCACGCCCGTCATGAGGACGAGCGATTCGGTGGCGTGACGCCGGAGATTATCGGGGCGATCCGCAGGGGAAGGATCAGGGAAGGGAGAGAGCGAATGGACGATCCATCAGGGGAGGATCGAGGGATAGGGGAGCAAGCAGGGGACCGGCAGGGAGGTCAGGGGAAAGGGGAGCGGACAGCAAGGTTTGGAGGGTTATCAGGGAACCAGCCGTCCGCAGCAGCGGCCGGGTCGATGCCAAGGGGAAAGGGGCGTCGATCCGGCTGATTTGCTTTGGTGCCATCTGTCTGACTCCGCCCTCCGGATGTAGCCACGGCGCTCCGCCGCCGTGTTCTGGCTCCAGAGTGGACACAGGGGCGGAGCGCCGTGGCTACATCCGGAGCGCTATGGCAACCGGAATGGCTGCGCAAGACAGACGACCATCTTTATCCACCCGTGTCCACCGCCGCTGCTACAAGCGGTTGACAAAGGGGCGTCGCTCATTACTATGTCCGTTCCACTGAACCGACAAACCGCCTACCGCCACCTGGCCCTTTAGAGTTATGAAACGTACGTACCAACCCTCCAAGCGCACCCGCAAAAACCAGCATGGTTTCCGTGCGCGCATGGCGACCAAAGGTGGCCGGGCCATTCTCAAGCGCCGCCGCCGCTGGGGCTGCAAGCGCCTGCTGCCCAAGGGTGCCGAGATCCAGTTCGCCCGCCACACGCAGGCGTAAGGTTGCTTTGCTTCCATGACAGCACCCGAGGGCGGCAATGCGTTGCTGCCCCGGCTGCGCTTCCCCAGGCTGGCACGACTCGCCACGCCAAAGGAATTTAGACGGGTAAAAGACAAAGGCAGGTCCTGGCCCGGACGTTTCCTTATCCTGGGTGTGCTGACCGACGCCGCCGTTTCTCCGGCGCGGATCGGTTTCATCACTTCCCGCCGTGTCGGGAACGCCGTGGTCCGCAACCACGTGCGCCGGCTCCTGCGCGAGAGCGTGCGCCCGGTCCGGCCACAGTTGAAAGCCAACTGCTGGGTGGTCCTGATCGCCCGCCACACGGCAGCCCGGGCGACGCTGGCGGAGCTTTCCGCCGAATGGTTGCGGCTGGCGCGGCGCGCTTCTATTTTGCCGCCGGCATGATCAACCGCGCCCTTCGCCTTCTCATCCGGGTTTACCAGATCGTGCTCTCGCCGCTGCTGTCGATCCTCGACACGGCCGGAGGCGGCTGCCGGTACGAGCCGACGTGCTCCCGTTACTGCGTGCAGGCGCTGGCCGAGCATGGCACCGCGCGGGGCCTGTGGCTGGGGATCAAGCGGCTGGCGCGTTGCGCGCCTTGGGGCGGCACCGGGTACGACCCGGTGCCAGCCGCCGGCCCGGAGCGTCGGCGCTCGCGGGCGGACAAGTTCGTCGTGCCGCCTTCGCAGTGAGACGGCGGTGAGTTGAAATTTAGGGACTACTCACAATACTTTTTAGATTAACAACGAGCAAGCCTGCGAGCACGCCGCCTAGAGACATGCTCGCCAGTTTGTCGTAGCGGGCGGCAATGGCGCGGAACTGCTTGAGCCGGCCGAAGAGGCGTTCGATCTTGTTGCGCTCCTTGTACCTAGCGCGGTCGTACTCGGGCGGCTCTCTGCGGTTGGAGCGTGGTGGGCTGACGGCTTCCTTGTAGGCGGCGGCGGGCAACCCGCGGATGGTGTTGCTGTCGCACGCGCGGTCGGCACTCACCGCCTTGATCTCTTCACGCGTGAGCACCGCCGCGAGCATGGCTTCTCCCACCGGAGCATCGCCAGCCTGACCAGCGGCGAGCACCACCCCGAGCACCTGGCTCTCGCTCAAGGCCACCGTGTGGATCTTCGTGCTCAAACCCCCACGGCTGCGCCCAGGGGCTTGGCTCCCCTTTTTTTCGTGCGCCGGCGGCGTGCTGGTGGGCGCGCACCACCGTGGAGTCCAGCAGGGCCAGGCTGAAATCCATCTCCCCACGCTTAGCTGCCGCCAAATACCAGGCCGCCATGGCGCGCTGAAGGCACGCCGCTTTTCACTAGACCGCTGCCAGCGGATGCAAAGGGGGTGATCGTCGCCGTAGGCGCGGGGAAGATCGCTCCAGGGACCGCCCGTACGCAGACGGAAAAGCACGGCTTCGAAAGCCAAGCGGTTGCTGATCTTTTGCTCAAAGCCGCCCTGGCCCCGGCGCTGCGGGAAGGCCGCCTCGATCTGGGCCCATTGCTCGTCGCTGAGGTGGAAAAATCGCTCGGGCTTCATCCAACGAATCTTCCCTTTCCCGCCGGGACCTCAAGTGTATTGTGAGTACATCCTACAACTCAGTTGCCTGCCATTAAGGCTGCACTTAGTAGCAGGGATTGGATTGTCTCAGATAGTGGCGGATTGGATTCCTACCAAATCGATTTGTACTGGGGTGAAGACCTACCGAAAGCTCATAATCCGCCCGAACCTAACGGCACAACATTTCCTAGAACTCCGGGAGTTCCCATTGTACTAACCAGTTTATACGATTAAGGATCATTATCAATGTACTGCCTAAACCGATCTTCTATTCGAACCCGCATATGAAATCCATTTTATTTTTGCTTCAAATTTCAAGTATTCATCTATTTACGATGAATGCGTTTGCTCAGAATGCTACTTCCACTCCGGCCCCTACTCCTTCGCAACCAAACGATATACCCGGTACCGACTCTACCTCTGATTCTGTTCTCACGGACGCACCTATCTCTGTTGCACCACAGACTATTCCCAATCTCGGGACACCTACTATCCTAACCTCGCTGATTTACAGAGTATCTGCTAAGATTGGTATATTGTCTGCCTCGGGTGCCGAAATTCAACTGCCCAACGTACCTGAGCCGGCCTCACGTTCAATAAATCTAAGAGGTGGCTACATTGACGTTACAGACACGGCGGCTGATGGAACAGTCACCAACTCTTCTTGGAATTCTTCATCTTTAACTGATCGTTATAAGCCTGTAAACCCTGATAAGAAGGGTTACTACAACAATGCGATAGTACTAGACGACGGAGACTCTGTAGTTCCTGACCCATTACCTAGAGAAAGTTTGGCTACCTACACACAGCCTGCTACTGATTCCTCTGATGAGCAGACTTACGCATTGGGCAGCTTTTTCGTAGATGATGCGAATCGCATTTTCTACACTTCGCCAACTGCACACGTTTTTTTGGCTCTGCCAAGTGACGTATTCGATATTAGTAGCGTAACCCACATCCCAATCGACGGAAAGATTATAGCTGAATGGGACAAGGCCGATGAAGACAACTATCATATTGTAGGAATTAGCGTGGATAACACAAGCATCTTATTTGATTTCACGCCAGATAGCAGTGTAGAAATTCAACAAATATTGACTTGGGTTGATGACTCAACTGTATTGGGCCGTATCAGTGCGCATGGCTACGATGCCTTCGCTACGATCAACCTAACTCAGCATCGTTTTACTTCCAAAATTAATACAAGTAGAGGTCAGTTTGCTCGAGTGAAAAGCGGAGCTGTCACCACGTATCCTTCAGGAGTTCAGTAACCCTCCTGATATTACAATTGTAGGTACAGGCAAGTAGTGATTTGGTCAAGCTCATGCGAGCGGACCAGTTCGAGAAGAAGGAGCGGCAGTTGCGCGCTGCCTTGGAGGAGACAACCGCCCGTGTGGGACGGCACTTTGCCAATTGCCCGCCGACGCGTGGACTGAAATCAGCGTGGCCGCCGGTACCAAGGGGCCGCGGGTCTTTGACTGGACGGGCTGGCACCGGCACATGACCTTCGCCATGACCGCCCAGGCACTGCTGGCGATCACCCGGGCGCGACTCCTTGCCAGACCCGCGGCCAGTCAGGCCGCGCTCGCCGCTTTCAAAAAAAGCCGCGGGCTGCTGGCGGTGGCCGCCGCCGGCTGATCCGCGTCAGCGTGGCCGAAGTGCGCCGCTTCTTCGTCGCCTTGCTCTGGGGAGCCGGGGCGCTGATCGCCCACGTGCTGCGCTGGTCCAACTGGAGGCGCCACCATCAAGCCCTGGCCAAGTTCTTCCACTACAAGTCGCGGAATGCACTTGCTCACCTACAACTGTAATATTAGTTCAACGCCCCTAGAAACTCCGCCTTGGGCACGCGGTCGAATACCTGGGCGAACGACTCATCCTCGCGTTCCTTGCGGCTGTCGTAAAAGCGCAACAGCTTGTCCACGGCCACATGCACCTCGGAGGCGAGGATCTTGCCCTTGAGCAGTTCGTTGAAGCGCCGGTTTTCTCCCAGCCGGCCGCCGATGAACATGTCAAAGGCGTCCACCTGCTCGCCGTTGGGCAGCTTGGTGCGCGCGCCACGGAAGCCGATGTCGGCGATCTGCTGCTGGCCGCAGCTCGACGGGCAACCGCTGAAATGGATGCGGATCTTGTTCTTGTACCAGCCGCTGGTCGCTTCCAATTGTTCCACCAAGCGAATCATGCGGTTCTTGGTCTCGGCGATGGCGATGTTGCAGAACTCGATGCCCGTGCAGGCCACGCAGCCGCGGCGGAAGTTCGACGGTGCATAGACCAGCCCGGCCTCGTCCAACTCCGCTTTGAGGGCGTCCAGGTTCCCGGTCGGGATGTTGAGCAAAATCAGGTTCTGCTTGTTGGTCAGGCGGATCGCGTCCCTGCCGGGCGCGGCGTACTTAGCGGCCAACTCGCCGCACTTGCGCAGGTACGAGTTGCGCACGCGGCCGCCGGCAAACGCCACGCCCACGGACCACAAACCCGCTTGCTTTTGCTCGAAGATGCCCAGGTGATCGCTCTCCCGATCAGCGACGACGGGGAAGTCATTGTGGCGATCCAGTTGGTAACCCAGCAGGCGCTCGACCTCGGCCAGGACGCGGTCCGCGCCCCAGTCAGCCACGAGGAACTTGAACCGCGCGCGGCTGCGCTTGAGCCGGTAGCCCTGGTCGCGGAAAATGGTGGCGATCGCTTCCGTCACCGGCCACACCTGCTCGGGGCGGATGAACACCGGCAACTGCTGCGCCATGTGCGGGGCGGCCGACAGCCCGCCGCCGACCTTCACGCCGTAACCCGCCTCGGCACCGCGCTGCACGCCGAAGAAGCCGATGTCGTTGATGTCGGGCTGGGCGCACTGGATGCGGCAGCCGCACAGCGTGATCTTGAACTTGCGCGGCAGGTTGGAGAAGGCGCGGTTGTTGGTGAGCTTCTCGTTGATCTCGCGCATCTGCGCGGTGCCGTCGATGATCTCGGTGCGGTCCACGCCGGCCACCGGGCAGCCGCCGACGTTGCGGGTGTCGTCGCCGCACGCGCCGCTGGTGGTGATGCCCACCTCGGAAAGTTCGCTGAAGATGGTCGGGATATCCTCGATGCGCAGCCAGTGCATCTGCACGGTCTGGCGCGTGGTGATGTCGCAGAAGCCGCGGGCGTAGCGCTCGGCCAAGTCGCTGAGTGTACCGGCTTGTGCACCGGTGAGCTGGCCGCCGGGCACCTTGGTGCGCAGCATGAAATAGCCCGAATCCTTGGGCTTTTGACGATAGACGCCATACCACTTGAAGCGCTCGAAGTCGTCGTCCGCGATGGCGGCGAAACCTTCCTGGGCGTAGCGGTAGATGTCATGGATAACATCAAGGCCGTCTTTATCCTGTTTGATGCGCTCCTGAGCGGTTAGCGGGATTGATCCCTCACGGACGGCGGCGTAGTTTTGAGGAGGATCAACCGCAGGTGCGGCGGCGGGTTCGGTTTCGAGGGCGGTCATGCGTGGATCGATTGTCTATTAATCCGATGGAGAATCAATATACGTTACGGGCTCATTCTAGCAAGCCAGATTTCAGCCCGTCGAGTGTGTGGTAGGACATAATGGAACGTGCCGCGCGCTCCGACCTTTCCTTTTTGAAGCCCGCTCCAAACTCATTGAACTGGCGGCCCTCCCGGATCGGGTGAAGCATGTCTCCATGCGATCTCGCCACGGAACTGCTCCTTCCCGAACACCTTTGCGCTTGGCCGCACGCCGACTAGCATAATGACCACACAGGCTCTGAGTATTTTTTGATCGTATGCGCGTGTCCTCTGCTCAACCACTCCCGGCCGAGCTTTCCTCGTCAGAGTCGAACGAACCACCTGTGCTTGAGCTAGTCCTGGGGCAGGAGCGGTTTGTCTGTCATGACGGCGATGTGATCGGCCGCGGAGGATCGGTGGCCGCCGCCACACTCGCCCAGGCCAAGACCCTGTCGCGACAGCATCTGTTGGTCTCCTGGGGGGAGAAGAATTCGGACCCCGATGCTGCGGGCGGTTGGTTTATCAAGCTGATGCCCAACACGCGCAATGAAACCTTGCTCGACGGTCGTGTCATGTCCCGGGACTTGCTGCACGCCCTGAGCACCGGCGAACACCGTTTGGAAGCGGGCGGCTTCGAGTTCGGTTTGCACATCCACGCGCCCGCGGCTGCCACGTCCGAACCCGCCGGAGCGCAGTCGGTCGCAGGTCTCGACCAGTTGCGTCAGCGATTCGGGGCCGACGGCCTGTTTCATCTCATCGCCGATAATGCGCGTGACCTGATCGCGGTGCTCGACGCCGCGGGTCGTTGCCTCTGGAACAACGCGGCCTACCTGTTCTGCCTGGGTTATCGGCCGGAGGAGGTGCGCCGCCTGCACCTGCTGGCCGAGGTCCATCCCGGCGACCTGCCGCCCGTCAAAGCGGCCTTTGACGAAGCGCTGCGCACCGGCACCGGCACCCGGGTCGAGTACCGGATGCGCCACCGGGACCAGCGTTGGGTCTACCTGGAATCGCAGGTCAACGCCGTGGAAGCCGCCGGTGGCACGGACAAGTATCTCGTGCTGGTCACGCGCGACGTCACGGCGCGCAAGGAGACGGAACAAAAATCGCTTCAGCGCATCCGCCACCTGATCGAACGAGGCACCACGCTGGCCAGGCTCACGCAAGCGCCCGAACTCCAGGAAGGCGACGTGGAGAGCTGCATCACCCAGACCGTGGAAGCGGCGGTCCGGCACTTCGAGTGTGAACGCGCCAGCGTGTGGCTCTTCTCTCCGGACCACCAGGAACTCCGGTGCCAAGATCTGTTCGAGCATGCCGCCCTCCAGCACAGCCGGGGCGGCACCTGGCCGGTCGCCGCGTGCGGGCAGTTTCTCGCGACGCTGCGGGTCGAGCGCTGCTTGGCCATCGACAATGCTTTCACCGACGAGCGGTTGAACGAACTGCGCCCAATCTATCTTTTCAGCCACCGGGTCAGTTCATTGCTGGCCGCGCGCGTCTGCCTGGGCAACGAGGTGCTGGGCATCCTCGTGGTCGAACGCACCGACGTCATCGAACACTGGAGTTTGGAGGACCAGAATTTCGCCGCCTCGCTGGCCGATGTCTTGCTGGCCGCGCTGCAGGCGCGCAAACGCGCCTTGGCGTTCGCGGCGCTGCACAAGACCCAGCAGTTGCTCGACACCGAACTGGCCGAGGCCAACAAATACGTTCGCGCCTTGTTGCCCTCACCGCTCAGCGGTGAGGTGGAAACCGACTGGTGTTTCGTGCCCTGCACTTCCCTGCCGGGCGATGGGTTCGGCTACCGGTGGCTGGACGACGATCACTTGATCGTTTACCTGCTCGACGTGTCGGGACACGGCGTGGGGGCGTCACTGCTCTGCGCCTCCGCGCTCAACATGCTGCGTTCGTCGGCTCTGCCCGGGGTCGATTTTCGCGATCCGGGAGCGGTGCTCAGCGCGCTGAACCGCATCTTCGACATGGAGCGGCAAAGCGATATGTTCTTCACCATCTGGTACGGAGTGTACGACCGCCGGACCCGCGAACTCACCCACGCCGCCGCCGGGCATCCCCCGCCTGTGCTCCTCGTTCCCAACCCCGAAACGAAGCAGCCTCCTCACGTCCTGCAAGGCAGCAACGGAACCATGATCGGAGTGGACGCGGAGGCGCTCTTCGCCAACACGACCACGCCGATGCCGCTCCACGCGAGGCTCTACGTCTTCAGTGACGGAGCGTTCGACATCATTCAACCCGACGGCCAATCCTGGGGCTTCGAGCGGCTGGTGAACCTGCTGCATAACGCCCTGCCCTCCGAGGTTTCCGAACTGCAAAGCGTGCTGCAACACCTCCAGGAAATCCACGGCAGTCCCGAGCTGCCCGACGATTTTTCCATTCTTCGTCTTGTGTTCCACTAGCCGCTTTGGCAAAATAATTCCCTGACTCGCAGTAAGATGTAACCGCGCTCATTTGTATCTCGCGTGCAAACCGTGTTCTTTTCACCGTTTCCCCGGCTCCAGGCCGCCATGGGCGGATGGTCCGGGTGGATACAGCGATTGAAGGCGTCCCTCTCACTTCGCACGGGAACCGCTCTCCTCCCGAACCAGCCTACCCAAAATTGGCAATGGCAACTCCGGAACGAATTAACGGCCCTGCCGGCCTTCAACGTTCAGGTGCGAACCCGTTTTGCGACTGGGCGTCCGCCACTGCCGGATTCGGGTGCGGTCTCCGCGGTGCTGTTGATTCTCGATGAACTGCTGACCAACGTCATCAAGTATGCCCATCCGGGCGAGGCTCCCGGCCGCCGGTTGATCCCGGTCGAAATCGGGCTCGAAGCCGGCGTCATCAAAATTCACATCGAGGACGACGGCATTCCTTTCGACCCGTGCGCCCACGCTCCTGTGGACCCGGCGGAAGCCGACCTCCCGCTGGAGGAGCGGACCATCGGCGGGTGGGGATTGTCGCTCGTGCGCCAGACGGCTGACTCCATGCACTACCGCCGCTTGGACGGCCACAACCAACTCACCTTGTACAAACGGTTTACCGCGGTCTAAGCTCTTTCTCGCCGAACGGGTCACGGCCTTGCTTTCCTTGCCGCTATGCAGATCACAAAAACCGCTGCCGACGGGGTGGATGTTTTCACCATCCAGGGACAACTCGACGGGACGACCTCCCCCCAACTGGAGAGCGAACTGCTCGGGCCGGTCCAGGCCGATGCGCCACGCGTCATCCTGGACCTGGAGCACGTCGCGCTGGTCAGCAGCGCCGCCTTGCGCGTGTTGCTCGCGAACGCCAGACGCATGAAGAAGCACGGTGGGCGCATCCTGCTCTGCGCCTTGCAGCCACAGGTCAAACAGGTCTTTGAAATCAGTGCATTGACGGCGTTTTTCGATTTTCACCCTGACGTAAAATCGGCACTGGCTACCGGCAAGGGCGAGGTGCCCGCACCGCCCGCGCCTGCCAGCGCGGCACCACCGGTTCCGGACCTGAAGCCGTCCGTGCCGGCGGCTCCCGTGGGGTCGGTGGTCACCACACAGAATCCGACTCCGGAGGTGCAAGCCAAGCCTGCGTCTGCCCCGGATCACCCGGTCCAGGTGGAACCGCCCCCTCTCGCACCTCCGCTATCACCTCCACAAGAAACGGTGGCAGACCTCTACGAGACCCTCGTCGCCCCTTCTTCGCACGCTCCTGCCCTGCAGGCAGTCCCGCCCGCAGTCCCGGCGCCATCCGAAGCGGTGGTCCCCGTGACACCGGCCAAAGTTGCCGGCGCATCGACTGGTCTCGCGACTTCTTCGGGCAAAGCGGTGGCGCTTCCGGATGCGAAGCCCATCCTGCCGCCCCCGGTATTATTTCCAGCGACGCCTGCCCCGGTATCATCCTCCCCCAGCGCGGCGGCACCGGCTCATCGCGTGCCGACTGGTGAAGCAGCCAACCTTCCGGCTACCAGTGCCGCGGGCAACAAGGAAAAATCCCCCGCGACGAGCTTGCCTCCACCGTCAGACCTCGGGCGGCCTCGGTCCAAGTCGGTCGTACCAACCCTGGTATGGATAATCGTCCTGGTGGTGCTCCTTGTCCTGGGCGTTTACTTCTTGAAACCAGGAAAGCCCGAGACCCAGAAAATTGCCGAGGCCACCCCGACACCCCGTCCGTCCCCCGAGATCGAGGTGCTCCCGGCGACGCCCCGGGCCAGCGAGCCCGCTGCCACTCCTTCGCCCACTCCCGCCATCGTGTCCGCCACGGTCGCTCCAGCAACTCCTATCCCGGTGACTCCAACGGCACAGACGACGCTACCCGCAGGGACGGAAAACAACGTTGCCACGGCGGCGGGCCCCTTTGACTTCAATCGTTCCAGCCCGGAAAATCAAGCGGTCAGCCAAGCGGTCCTGCAACGCATCGACGCCATGCCGCTCTCCGAAAAGGACAAGACGAAACTTTACACGGCGCTTGATCGTGCCCAGGGCTTGGGCAAGCTGGTCACCGTCAATTTTTCCAGCAACCGCACGGAACTCGTCCCCGCCGATATTACCAACCTCAACGCGGCATTGCACCTTCCCAAGGTGCAGCATTTCCTTGATGACCCGACCGTTGTCCTGGTGGTGTTGGGTTTCGCCGACACGAAAGGTTCCAGCCGGATCAACAAGGAGGTGTCCGAACGCCGAGCGCGCAAAGTCGTCGATGCCTTGCGCGGACCTTGCGCCGTGGGCAACGTCATTCATACCATCGGGATGGGCGGCCAGGACATTGCCGGTGAGTCGCTGGACAAAAACCGCGTGGTGGAGGTGTGGGCCGTGCTGCCTTGAGGGTTTTTATTCCTGCGTGTGGCTGGAAGGGTCACGGACCGATGCGCTCCTGCGGTTCCGTGGAGTTGCGCAATCGTCGTGCAGCGGCGGACTTACGCGGGTGTCCATGTTCAAAAATCCTGCCAATGGCTACAGACGTTGCAGCCGCGCTTGTGCCAAGCGCGTTGTCACCGCGGCGCAGCCGCCTAGCTTCTCTGACCGTCCGTTTCCCGGTGGAAGGGTTTCCCCGCAAAGCAGGCGGGACAAGGAAAGTCAGACGGCTGCGCCGTGAGGATGATACGCGCTTGGCACAAGCGCGGCTGCAACGTCCGAACACCATTCATCGTCTCAGCCGCCGGGTCATCTTCACGCGTCTTCAGCACGGAAGATGTTCGACAAATTGC
>CAXTOP010000006.1:0-21045 GCA_964245965.1 uncultured Chthoniobacterales bacterium | reverse complement strand
CAGCCGCCGGGTCATCTTCACGCGTCTTCAGCACGGAAGATGTTCGACAAATTGCATGGCTTCGTGGATGCACACGTCGGAGTTGAAATAGTTGTGTTGCCCCCAGCGCCCGAGGCCATACAGCCGCCAAGGCCGGCAGATCTCCAGCACCGAGCGGATCGCCCGGGCGTGACCTAATACAGGAATAGGGTAGGCGTCCTCGTTGGTGTGCTCGCACAATGCGCGGTCGTGGGGAACCCAGCGTTGGCGGTTGGTCTCGATGTAAACCCCGTCCCGGCGGCTGTGCGGAGCGAAGTTGCGGATGAAGAACTCGCGGTGGTGGGCAATCTTTGGGTCGGGCAGGTAACACCAGTGCCAATCGTGCTCGAACGGCTGTTCGAGGAGGGATACTACGACCGAGTTCGTCCGCAGGCGGGGCAGGTACGGGGCAAGCCGGGTGGCATCCGCCGGACCGAACGCCGTTTGGAGCCGATGCCAGGGCGCGGTGTTGACCAGATGCCGGCAGCGATGCTCGCCGTTGACGAGCCAGCCACCGCCCGCCCCTTCGTCCAGCCGGCGCAGCGACACCACCGGCGAAGCCACGGAGATGTGGTCGCGGACGGGTGCATAAACGGCGTCGAAGATCGACTGGAACCCGCCGCGGCGAGGATAAAGAAAATCCTGGTGACTCGGCATCTTGGCACGGTCGGAGCAGTGCGTCAGGCAGGAGCGCAACATTTCCCGGACATCGAGCCGCGGAATCTTGTGCAGCCAATCCACGTCCATTTCCTGCGGCTCCACGCCCCAGATCTTCCGGTTGTAGGGCAGCAGGTAATCCTCGCTGATACGCGCACCAAGCTTCCAGCGCAGCCATGCCTCGTAGTTGGCCGGCTCGTCGCAGCCGCTCGCCTCACCGGACCGCATACAAGCCAGGAGGAATTCTACCTGCGCTTCCGCCGGCAATTGCCAGAGGTTGGACTCCAGTGGGTAATCGACCTCCCAGCCGCCCGCCAGCCGGATCTTGGAGACGCGGGTGAAGTGGTTGAACTCCTCCCGCGGCAGATGAGAAAAGATGAAGTCGTAAACGCGCGGGTGTTTCGTACAGAGAAAGTGACCGCCGCCGAGGTCGAGATGGTGGCCGTTTACCTCCTCCGACCGGCACAGCCCTCCCGCCTGCGGCGCGGCTTCGAGCACGTGGAACTTCAATCCGCCGCGCAGTTGCAGCAGCCGCGCCAGGCTGACGCCGGTCATGCCGGCGCCGATGATGAGGTAGTCGAGCATGATGGCGCCGGGGAAGAAAACTCAGGTTGACGTACCCGCCAGCACACGGTCCGTGAATGCTTCGGCGGATTCGCCTTTGCCGAGGTAAAAATATTCCGCCGTGTCCGGCAGTCCGCAGGAAGCCAGGTCCCACAGCACCCGGGTCGGCGGGAGTGCCGGTCTCAGGATGCGGTACAGCACATTCGTCCGCTGCAGGCTGAGGCTCGGGCCGATCGGGTTCAGCGCCCGGTGGGTTGCCACGATCGTGAGACGTGACTTCGCCGTGGACAACAAATCGCAGATCCCCGTGCGTGCGCTGACCACCCAGCCGGCAAGTTCTGCCAGCGGCAGGAGTTCGCTCAGCGGGCAGTCCAGCGGCACGCAACCGTCCAGCCCCCCACCGGCCCGTTGTTCGGCGGCAGACAGGTTCTGGCACACCGTCCAGCCTTGCGCATGCAACCGGCCGATCAACCGCTGCCAGAACTCCGCCGGCGGCGCTTGCAGCGTGCGGCTGGTCGGAGCGAGGATCACCGTTTGCCCGGTGGGCAGACCGAGCCGGTCGAACCGCGCCCGCGCCGCGTCACGTACTTCCACCGTGATCCTGGGCGCGCCGAAAGTTCCCGCGAGCGGCAGATCGAGCATGTCGAGGTACATACGGGAAAACGCTACGGTTCCCCCGGCGTAGGAGCGGATCAGTTCCGAGGCTTTCTCCAGCGGGTGCCAGTAGAACGGCTCACCGAGCCGGAAACCTGGCTGGTGGCGAACGCTCTCACCGGGAACGTCACGGATGTCGACGTGATCCACAGGGTGATGGGCAAAAAGCCGGCCGATGTCACCGAGATAGTCGGGGGTCAGCACCTTCACTCGTTGTCCGCCGTGTCGTGCCAGGATCGCCGGCGCGGCGGCGAAAGCGAAATAAGTCTCGCCGATGTGGAATTTCGGGATTACCGCCCAATCCTCCGGTCCGATGGACGAGGTGCTCACGCTACGGTAGGCGACGCTTGGAGGGTTTTGTGCGACCCCATGGTCTCACCGCGGAAGAGGGCGTGCGGCACCATCCGCCGATCGGCAAAACGCACCATGCGCGGATGCCAAAATGGCACCGTGTAAATCGGCACGCTCGCGGGGTACTCCGGAGTACACAGCGGCTCGGAAGCAGCCACCATCAGTTGGAAGTACCGGCCCAGCGGCATCAACTCCGGGCGTACGTACCCGCACGTGTATCGCTGGTGAACCGCATCGATGAGGTGGCAGATCATCCAGCCGACGATGCGCCCCTTCTTGCGCAGCGCCATGCTCGTGTGCAAACACGCACCCGCCTCGTGGTTGAAGGGAACAAGGTCTTTGGCGATCCACTCTTCCTCCCTCTGCCAGCGGCGCAGGTCCTCGCGCTCGGCCTCGGTTACATCGCGCCAGCGGATGATTTCCTCGTCCGGCGGCAGCGGAGTGCGCTGAAACCAGTGGGCCGTGCGCAGACTGTGAATGTCGAGCTTGATGAGCAGCATCCGCATCTCGGGGACGGACCAGCCATATTTGGCCAGCAAGGCGGCGAACTCTCTCGATCCGGGTTTGTTCGACGTGAAAACGGTCTCGATCTCCGTGCAGCCTCGGGCTGCCATCTCCTGTTCAAGACGAACTAGTAACTCCGAGGCAATCCCGCTGCGGCGGTGTTCCGGGGCGACATAGAGGGATACCAGCTCCGGCGCGCGGTCAGGCACGAAGGGCAACCCGCCCAGGGCCAGGCCCACTGGTTCGCCATCGAGGAGCGCGCCGACCGCCACCGGGTGCGCGATTTTGTCTTGGTTCGTGAGCAACGCGCGGAAGCTGGGAAAGGTCATCGGCAAAAAAGGCACTGTTTTCTCCAAGCCGCTGGTGCGATCCATCACGAAGTGTTCGATCCGGCGCGAGGCAGGTGACGGGACGACGGCAGACGGGAGCTCGAGAGTGGCGTTCATGGTGAGGAAAAGAGGGAAGCTGTGGACGGGATGATAGGGAAGAAAAGAAAATCGTGTCAGGCGAAGAGCAGCACGCAAGGCAACTCCGGCCGCGCGAGGCGCAACAAACCGTAGCCGATCCCGCTGATCCCGCGAAAGAAGCCCGCTTCGAAGAAACGGTTTTCGGCTTCGTCCACCCGCAGCCGGTAAGAGCCGCCGGCCCGGGCTGCCTGGCCGACGACGTGGCTTCCTGCCGCCAGCGCTACCTTACCCAAGTCTGGTCGGCCGAGAAGCTGCGACGCCGTCCAGGCGATCTCCGCCCGGCCCAGGTTGCCGCAGCAAAGATGATCAATCATGGACAATCCGCCGCCGAGCAGACTCTTCAAGGCCAGGGCGAGATCACGGCGAATGTCCGCGTCGTCCAGCGCGGGCATGGCTCCAACCCTGCCCAGGATAATCCCCGGCGCGCCGTGGCACCAGGTACTGAGGAACAAAGGTGCCTGCGGCGCGGCATCGGGCGGAGGCACCACCGGCCAGTTTCCCGCTTCCACCGAGAAAATCGTGCGCTCGTAAGCTGCCGCCGACCGCGCGGTGTCGAGATACAACCGCTCCTCGCCACCGGTCGCGGCGTGCAACCGCGCCAGCGCGTACCCGATGCCGGCCGCGCCGTGGGCGAACCCGGCCAGAAGCGCGCCGTTGCGCCCCGTGGGCCATGCCACTCCAGTCCCGGGTGCTGCGACCGGCCGGGCACGGGCGCAGAGGTGCCGACCGCATCGCACGGCAAGATCCAGCGCGAAGGCTTCGCCGGTGATTTGGTGGAAGGCCAGGAGACCCAAAACTGCACCGGCGGAGCCGCTGAGCACATCGTACGTAGTATCAGTCAGGATGCGTTCAGACAAAATCCACCGGGCAACCCGCGCCGCCGTTTCAAGGTAGTTACCGTCGCCAAGAAAATCGCCGATTCTCGCCAGCGCATAGACTACCCCACCCAACCCGAGTCCGGCCCCAAGCGGTTCGCGGTCGATCCACTGATGGAAATCGGGCGAATCTAAAAAAGCGGTGATCGGCAGGCAAGCCGCCCGGATCACTTCGCGATGGGCGTGATCACCGGTGACCCTGTCCAGAGCTGCCAGGAACAATGCGACGCCCGGTGCGCCACCGTAAAGGTAAAGGGGAGCGCCCCGTGCTCCGTCCACTCCGGGGCGTAGAGCGTCCGGCGAGAGCCAGGTGGCCGTGCCCTGCTCGTTGATCTCCGCCCGCGCCACGATCTCCGCCGCCAGCCGGCGGGCTTCGGCGATGAACCCTGCGCCGGTTGTCTGCGGTAGATCAGCCGGAATCGCGGTGAGCGCCCGAGCCAGCGGCACGTCGAACTCAGCCTCCATCGTTTTCAGCAACGACGCGCGGATGATTTCGACTTGCCGCTTCAGGTCAGTCTCCTCCAGCCGCTCCAGGCACGCGGCGAAATCCGGAGCGAATTTTTCTGGTTCGATCCCCAGCACCGCGGCCGCTTGCGCGACCGTGAAAAACGGCACGTCTCCCTCCTCCAGCGCGAAACGCTCAGCCGCCAGGAGAGGCCACAATCCCGGCCGCCGCGCCGCCAGCAGGAGCGGTCGCGCAAGGGCCTCGATGGCTATGCTCCGGTCAAAACCGTCGCGGGCGTACCGGGTGTCCTCGGTCAGGGCGCGCAGCAGCTTCCCGTACAGGCTGCTCGGGCGGCAGATCAGACGCGAGCGGACCTGGCCGAGAGCGTGGAGCGGTCCTCCGGGTCCCACCATCGCCCGGCGATGCCGGAGCAGGAAGCGGTAGCAGGCTTCGAAACCTGCCACCAGCGCGCCGGAGTGGTTCGCCGCCGGCTGCGGCTCACCTAGAAGCGAGGGCAGATTCGCCGTGGCAATGGTGAAGACCGGCTCCTCGGCCAGGTGCATCCCGTCCGTGTTGATTTCGCGCCACACCCGGCGGCGCAGGCGCGTGCGGCGGTTACCTTGTCCGCTCAAGCCGCCAACGTCGGCAAATTCGCCGTCGGTCCCGCGCTTCCAGAGCGGCAGCAAGCCGGTTTGCAGCACGGAGGATGGTGCCCGGACGGCCGCTCCTTTTTCTGGTGCGGTGGGATCCCAGGTGGGTTGCAGCAGTGATTCGATATCGACGAGGACCGGTCCTTCGCGGATGGCAAAGACATTATCGCGGTGGCAGTCGTTCCCGCCCAGAGCGTGCAGCAGACAGAGCAAGCTTCCGGCCCGTTGATAGTAACGTTCCACCTCGGCGGCCGTCTCGCAGGGGGAAGGTTCGACGCATTGGACCCAGCCGTAGTCTCCGCGGTTCAGCACCCGGATCGCCGGGGGCAGGGGGAGCGACTCATTGTTGGATGATCCATCCTGATCCGCTTGTTCCTCCAGCCAACGAAGCAAATCCTGGAAGGCTCCTTCCTGATCAAGGCTCTTGGGCTTGTAAATCAAGCGCAGGCCGCCCTGGAACTCCAGTCCGGCCACTTGCTGGCCGCCGTGATGCCGGTCGGAAAGTCCGGGACGCAGCGCGCGCACGGCTCCGAGCGGTTCCCCTTGCAAGAAGACTTTTGCAATCTCCGTCCGGTCCGCCTCCAGGCGGGCAAGCAGGCGGGCGGTGTTCCCGACCCACTGCTGGGTACGCAGGCAGAGTTGCCGCGCCAGCGCACTGTACTCCTCGAAGAAGGTGCCGAGCCCATCCTGGAGGAGGGTCGTGAGGAACTGTTGATAACTTTCTATCGAGTTCCCGGTGTTTCCCGTGCGGGACGCAAGGGAGGAACCGGCGCGGAAGCTTGCAAACTTCTCCTGTGCGCTCGGTGCGCCCAAGGAAGCCAATTGGCGTACTAAGTCCTCAGCCAGCGTCGTGGCCGCCTCCGGCGCAAGGGCGACCGGACGGCTTCCCGCCAGAGCAGCCAGATGCTGTCGAGCCACCCGAAGAAAAGGCTGCCAAAGATCGAAGAACGGAATCGCCGCCTTTGTTTCGGGAGGAAGAGTAAAAATTCCCGTCGCTGGTGTTGCACCATCCATACCACCAACGGCATCCGCCATGGTCTCGGCGAGGAAAAAAGCCCATCCCGGCAACCGTAGCGGGTCGGACCAGCTCACCGGTCCTACAGCCTGGACCATCGTGTCGTGGTCCAGACCATCCCAGGTCAAACGTTTAGCCAGTGTGTCGGGAGATCTTACTCCGTCGCGCTGCAGGATGCATCTCCATTGGTCCAGGCGACTGGCGACCAGGGGATCGGCATCCGGCTGAGGATGGCTTTCGGGACGGCAAAGCGGAGAAAGCCGCTCGTTGAGCGTTGCGGCACGCGCCACGATGCCCAGCAACAAAGCTTCCGGAGGAAATCCGCTGGCGGCATCAGAGGAAAAATGCATACTCGCTCCAGGAAGGGCGCGGAAATTTCTAGAGCGATCAGTGTGCGTGGTTCCAGACCAGGAAGGTGATGTATGAGGTCTGGAACCCGCTTCAAAAGCCCCGTTCGGTTATTAGACCAGGGAAGGATGCCGGGTGGCATCCTCCCGGTGAACTGACTTAGACCGCCTTGGTTTCGATGTCGATGACGGTGGTCTGCTGCAGACCGACACTGTTACCGCTGGTGCAGGTTACGTCATGCATCTTGGCCTTGCCGCCGGCGACGCTTTCCAGGTCCTCATCGGACAGTTCGCTGCCGGACTTCGGGGCCTCGTACGGCAGGACGATGTAGGCCTGTGTGGGCGACTCCTGGAGCACATCGACCTTGAAGCTGCCAGGCAAGGGTTGGCCAAGTTGGGATTCGAGCAAAGCCTTGGGATCATTGATCAGGCGCTTGCGATAATCGACGTTTTTTGTGGCGTTGCTGATGATGTTCTCTTGGAGTTTTTCAAGTGAAACGGTTTGGGATGCCATAATGGATTTTGTTAGTTACTCAGGTTGCGTGTTTTTTCTTCCTCAACCGCTTGTGCGTTTGAGTGACAACGACATTAGCTAGGGCCATGCCATGTCGGATTCTTTTACGCAAGTTACTCTAGGAAAGTATTTTATGTGTTATATTAGGCGTGAGCGGCGAAGGTCGCGTTCGAAGCTGGGCTCCAGAATATGGAGACGGGGCTCTACTCCTCGGAGCCGCGTGCGCTTAGGCATTTTCGGGCACCTCTACTTTCAGGCTTGATCTCCTTCCCATTCCCGTCGTTTCCCCTCATGGCTTGAGGCGGTGGTGGCGCAGAAAATCCATGAACTTCTGGTAGCTTTGCGCATCGATGTGCAGGTGCCGGCACAAACGCCGGTAGCTTCCGCATGATTCACGTAGGCCACAGGCGATGATGGCTTTGACCTGTTCACGGTTCATCTCCCGTTCCATGAATCTCGCGTAAATTCCTTCCCAGAAATTGATCTCGCCCGCGACGAGTTGACCGTAGGTAGTTTCCACCTCTGCCTCAAGTTCGGGTTTGCTCTCCGTCGCAAGCGTGGCGGCGGATTTCGAGGTGGTCGCGGGGATGCATTCAGTGGCATCCGGTTCCTGCCTTAACTCGTTCTCGAAATCAAATAGTTCGATGACTTCTCCCTCGCTGAGCGAGTAAGCCATGCTGACCACTCCCCGCAGTTCCCGCACGTTGCCCGGCCAGCGGTACGCGGCGAAAGCTTCCAGTGCCTCCGCGGAAAAACGCTTCCGCGTGCCATACTGGGTGTTGAGCCGCGCCAGGTAGGCGTCGATCAGCAACCGCCAATCGTCGCCCCGCTCCCGGAGCGGCGGCACTTCCAGACGGAAGTAGCGCAGGCGGAAAAACAGGTCTTCCCGGAATTCCTTGGCGTTCATCCTTTCGGCGAGCTGTTGGTTGGTCGCCGTGATGAACCGGGCGTGAAATTTCCTGGTCTGGTTCGAGCCGAGCGGCTTGAACTCGCCCTCCGCCAGCGCCCGCAGCAGGAGCACCTGCGTCGGGAGTGGCAGGTCGCCGATCTCGTCCAGAAAGAGTATGCCGTGGTCCGCCGACTCGAACAATCCCTGGTGATCCCCGTGCGCGCCGGTGAAGCTGCCGCGCACGTGGCCGAACAGCTCGCTGACCGTGGTGTTGTTGTCCTGGTACTGGGGACAGTTCACGGACACAAAAGGGTGAGCCACCCGCGGGCCCAGCAGGTAGCACGCTTTGGCGATCAACTCCTTGCCGGTGCCGCTTTCCCCGGTGATGAGGATGGGCTCGTTGAAACGCGCGAACTTCTCCACCTTGTCCAACATGGCCACGAAGCGCGGGTCGCGGCCCACCAGTTCGACGGCCCGATCTTCCCCCCAACGCTCGACCGAGAGACGACGGATCCGCAACGCCACCTCGCTGAAGTGCTCACTGCTCCCGGCACCCGTGCCAGACGACAGCTTGTCGGCAACCGAACTCGCCCCCTGCCTTTGGGCGTGGGTGACGGAGACAGGATGGTGGCCGGTGGACGACATGCGACAACAAAATAAGGTGGGAAGACACCTGGCCGGAGAAGGATGCTACGCAATTTGCCGCCGCGCAAGTTCTTGAAAATGACCGGGTTGCTCGACCAACTCCTGGTAGGTGCCGCTCTGGACCACTTCCCCGGCGTCCATCACGATAATGCGGTCCGCGTTGACGATGGTGCTCAGCCGGTGCGCGATCACGATGCGGGTCGCCTGCATCTTGTCCAGACTGTCGCTGACCTGCCGCTGCGTGCGGTTGTCGAGCGCGCTGGTAGCCTCGTCGAAGAAGAGGATACGCGGCCGGTTGATGATGGCGCGCGCGATCATGAGGCGTTGCTTCTGGCCGCCGGAGAACGCGCCGCCGCCCTCGCTGATCACCGTGTGCATACCCATGGGCATGCTCTTTACGTCCTCTTCCATCCCGGCCATTTTGGCCGCCTCCCAGGCTTCTTCGATGCCCAGGGGGAAGGTGCCGATGATGTTGTGGAAGATGTCCGTGGGCATCAGGCGGCTGGTCTGGAGCACCACGCCGATCTGCTGGCGCACCTCGCGTAAGTCCAGCTTCGCCAGATCCTGGCCGTCGTAGGAAATGGTGCCTGCCTCCGGCGTCTCGAAGCCCATCAGCAGCCGCAGCAGCGTGGACTTGCCGCAGCCCGAGCCGCCCACAAACGCGACGAACTCGCCGGCCTTGATGTGGATGGTCGCGTCCTTGATGATCAGCGGACCGTCCGCCTTGTAGCGGAATTTGACGTGGTAAATCTCGATCTCACCCTTCAACGCTTCGGGATGGGCCCGATCTGCCTGCACCTCCGGCTCGGCGAGCAGGATCGGCTTCAAACGCTCGTAGATCGGCACGACCGCCAGCATCTGCAAGGACGCGCCGCTCAGCGCGAGCATAGCCGAGAGGAACGCGCCGAAGGCCGCGTTGAAGGCCAGGAAGTCGCCGGTGGAAAACCCGGCCGCCGCGCCGTTGGCCGCGCCGGACTCCTGGATGGCCGCCAGGGTGGCGAAGATGACCACGGAAGTCAGCACGGGCGCGCCCGCGTTGAACACGGCGCTGAAATTGGCGATGGTGCCGATCTTGAAGGCGATGCGCTTCTGCTCCGCGAACGCCTGCGCCCAGACGCGAAAGGCGTGGTCCTCCGCGCCCGCCGTGCGCAGCTTGCCCACCCCGCTGATCAACTGGAGCACCAAGCCGGTGATCCGGCCCTGGACCTTGTACTGGCCGCGCTGGTGGCTGAGCTGCAGGAGGTTGCAAACTACGGTGACCAGCACCGTGCCGAAAACCAGCACGAGCGCCATGAACGCCAGCATCAGGTTGTATTTGAAGAGCATCCCCAGGTAGAACAGCGAGGACAAGCTGCCGAGGACGGCGGTCACTCCCACCCCGGAGAGGGTCGAGCGGATCGCGTCGATGCCGCTCGCGCGGTCTGCCAGGTCGCCCGCGGAGTAATCACGAAAGAACGTCAACGGCAGGTTCAGGAGCCGATCCCATAGACCGGCCTGCACCGCGTAATCCATCTTCCCCTCCACGCGTAGGACAGCGATGCCGCGCACGATGGTGAAGATCGACCCGCCCAGCGCGGAAAAGATCAGTCCGATACAAACCTGGACCAGACGGTTGCGCTCCGCTCCGGGGATGAGCTGGTCGAAGATCTGGCCGGTGAAATACGGCGTGAGCGTCCCGAGGCAGCCGACGGCGACGCCCATCAACGCCACCTGGCGAAACTCGCGGCCCATCCCTTGCGCCCCGAAGCGCAGGAGCTTGCCGGTCGTCAGCTTGCCGTCGGGGAACGGCCGGTAGAAGCTGTCCGCAAAAGGGGCCAGCGTCGCCGCGACCGCCGCGTTGACCCGCTGCCGGGTCCCGGTGGTGGGATCGACCGCCGAGTAGGCGGTCGGCGAGTCGGGCAGCAGCGCGACGGGGTCTTTTGCTTCGGCGGTGTAGGCGAGCATCGGCCCCTGGTCGTGGTTCCACCAGTCATCACGCAGGGCGACCTCGCGCACCCGGAGCCGGGAGGCCCGGGCGATGGCGTTGAGGCGGTCTTTGGCTGTCAGGTCACCCCGGCGGGCGCTTTGCGCGTGGGACCGTATGGGAACTCCTAGAACCTCGCCGACCAGCCGGCAGGCGACCAGCACCGGGTCGGGCGCACCCGACGCGCTGCCCAGCGGTTCTCCTTCCGCCTCGGGATCGAGGACGGAAGCAATCTCGCGCAGAGCGGCGCGCTTGGCGGCGCGTTGGTAATCTGCCTTGGAACGCAGCCGATTGAATTCGTCGACGGCGATGAGCTTCTTGTTGAGAAACTCGCAAAGGCACAACGTCTCGTGGAAAAGGTCCAGACCACGCCAGAGCGCTTCGGGGGCATTCTTCAAGGCGGAAACGGCAGGCGCGGCGTGCAGTTGGGCTTCGCTGTCCGCTTTGAGCCAGGTGTCGGGCGTCACGGGAAAAGCAACCATCTCATCGCTGATGAACAGTTCTTCCAGGTCGATGAAGGAAACGTCTCCGACGCGGACGGTCAGCCACGCCGCTCCCCGTTTGGCGCGGACGCACTTGCCCGCCGCGAGCTTCTCCTCGCTCTCCTCGGTCACCAGCAGGTCCGCCTTGGGCTGGTAGGCGATGTCCTTGGTGACGCCCCGGCTGAGGCACTCCACCCAGCCGTCGAGCAACGCTGCGACCTCCGCGACGTAGAGCGGACTCGCGGCATACTCCGCGAGCCGGGCGCGCGGTAGCCGGTGGAGCATCGTCCCTCCCGGCGCGGTGGCGAGGAATCCGCTGCCCTGGCCGTAGCTCGCCAAGTCCATGCCGAGCACCAGTTGCCCGGCGGCGATGCTGGTGAAGTGGGAACGCGCGCCGACCGGATGGCCGTCCTGGAACGCCACCGTGAACACTTCCAGGCTGCCCCGTTCGACCAGCCAGGCGGCGGCGGGATCGTCCAGCAGCAGCGGGAAATTGCCCGAGACGGGACGTTCCTCGCCTTCGAGTTCAAAGCAGGCCGCGAGGGCGCTGTTCCCATCGACCATGGGAAGAGCGTCCGGTGCGACGATGGATTCGGCGGGCATAGGAGGCATTGGTGGGCCAGGGCTTATTCCTGGATCAGCAGGGAATAGGGACCGTCGATCTGCTTCATTTCGTCGTGGGTGCCGCGCTGCACGATCTTGCCGCGGCGCATGACGATGATCTCGTCACAATCGCGGATCGTGCTCAGGCGGTGGGCGACGATCAGACAGGCGCACCCGCGGCGGCGCAGGTTGTTCTCGATGTTCTTTTCCGTCGCCGGGTCGAGCGCGCTGGTAGCCTCGTCCAGGATCATGAACGTGGGGTTGCCGACCAGGGCGCGGGCGATCTCCAGGCGCTGGCGCTGGCCGCCGGAAAAGTTGGCCCCGCCTTCCTCGACGCGGGAATTGAAGCCGTCGGGCCGGGCCGCGATGACCTCGGCGATGCAGGCGTCACGGGCGGCCTGGGTGATGTTGGTTTCGGGGATGGTGGTGTCCCACATGCCGAGGTTGTCGCGCACCGTGCCCTCGAAAAGAAAAATCTCCTGGTCCACGAGCCCGACGGAGTTGGTCAGCAGGCTCGGCGGGATCTCCTCGCGCGGGACGCCGTCGATGAGCACCTCGCCCGACCAGGGCCGGTACAGGCCGCTGACCAGCTTGGCCACCGTGCTCTTGCCGCTGCCGCTGCCGCCGCACAAGGCGACCCGCTTGCCCGGCTCGATGACCAGGTTGAAATTCTCGATCAGCGGTCCCTCCAGCTTGCTGTAGCCGAAAGTCACGTTGCGCAGTTCCACGTTGCCGCTCAGTTTGATGACGTTCAGGAGACCGCTCTCCTTCACGGACACGGCGCCTCCGTTGCTCGTGCCCTTGCCACCAGCGTCCACTTGGTGGCGGGTGTAAGCCGGGTCCTGCTCGTAGCGCAACACGTCGTCGAGCCGGTTCATGTCGCCTTCGAGTTCCTGGAGCTGGCTGCCCAGGCCCACAAAGGTATTGATGGGCCGGATGAAACTGGAGAGCAGCGTCTGGAAAGCCACGAGCATGCCCATCGTCAGGAACCCGTTCATCACCCGGAAGCCCCCCAGGCCCAGCACGACCGTGGTGGTGACGGTGCTCAAAAGCGGCGGCACGGCGTTGACGATCTGGCCGCTGAGGCCGAGCGCCTGTTTGGCCTTGAGCGCCTTGGCCTGGTACCCGGCCCAGCGGCCGAAGAAACTGTCCTCGCCGCCGGTAGCCTTGAGGGTCTCGATCATCTGCAAGCCGCCCATCGCGGTGCCCATCAGTTTGCCGTGCTCCTGGAGCAAGCGGCGGCTGCCGTCCACCCGCGAGCGCGAGACGAGCCGGACCGCCACGATGTTGAGCAGCGAGAGGAGGATACACGTCAGGGTCAGCACGGCGTCGTACTGGAACATCAGCGCGCCGTAGAAGATGATCACCACCCCGTCGAGCAGCGTGGTCGCCAACTGACCCGAGAGTAGTTGCGCCACCGTGTCGTTGATCTGCACACGGGAGCCGATCTCGCCGGCGAAGCGCTGCGCGAAGAACTCCACCGGCAGACGCAGCACGTGGGAGAAAAACTTGGCCGAACTGGTCAGCGCCAGCTTGGTCTGGAAACGCAGCAGTGCGTGCCCTTGTAGCCAGGTCAGCCCCATGCGCATCGCCGCCGTCAGCAGCATGGCCAGCAACAGCGGCCGGACCCACTCGTGGTGCCCGGCGACCAGGAACTCGTCCACGAACACGCGGTTGAAGGTCGGCACGACCAACCCCGGAACGACCAGGAACAGGCCGGTCAGCACCGCGTAGAGCAACGCGGTGCGGGAGCCGCGCAGCCGCCTGATCAACCCGGGAATAAGCGAGGGCTTGTCCCCGCCGCGTTTGAACTCCGGCCCGGGTTTGATCTCAAGGACGACGCCGGTAAAGGAAGCATCCAGTTCGTCGTGCGTGATCGTGCGCGGTCCGACCGCAGGGTCGTTGAGGAAGACCTTGCCGCTCTTGAAGCCTTCGAGCACCAGGAAATGGTTGAAGTTCCAGAAGATAATCAGCGGCTTGGGCATCGTGTAGAGCGCCGCCGTCTCGTGCTTGTAGCCCTTGCTTTCCAGGTGGAAGCGCCGGGCGGCGCGCAGCACGTTGCTGGCCTTGGATCCGTCGCGCGACACGCCGCACTCCAGCCGCAGTTGCTCCAGCGCCAGGAACAGCCCGTGGTAGCGCATGACGATGCCCAGGGCCGCCGCGCCGCATTCCACGGCCTCCATTTGCAGCAGCGTTGGGGTCTTGACCCGGTCGTTGCGGATTTTCGGCGGGATGAACGACGCGCCGTTGGCGCCGTTCGACGACGGTGGCGCGGCAGCAGGAGTTTCCGGGTTCGGCATGGCGGCAATCGCTCCTTCCAGACGGGCAGCCGGCTACTGCATGCCGAGCGTGTCCTTGACCAGCGGGATGACGTACCCGATGGGCTTGCGCACACTGACGGTGATCGACGCCGTGCAGAGCGTGCCGCCGAAGACTCCGGTCGGCGGTCCGTTGGGTGAGGACCACTTGAACTTGCTGACCGTGCCCGGATCAGGCACCAGCTCGGCGACGACTTCCAGGGGAGCCCCGCCCTTGCTCATTTCTTCCACCAGGCTGTTGTTGCGCAGCACGCGGCGGATGCCTTCCGGGGTCGCCGGGAAGCTGGAGACGGATTCGACCTTGCCGATCATGAAACCGAACTCCTCGCGCCGCACGGTCGAGGGCGAAACATCCACGGCCATGCCCGGCTGGACCATCTTGCCGTCGTGAGCCGAGACGAAGAGTACCGTCTTCAGTGGGGTGTCCAGGGTTTCCAGGGTGACGACGTGCGAGCCCTGGTTGACGAGGTTGCCGCGGTCCACCACGCGCTCCAGGACGCGCCCGGCGTACGGACTGACCACCGCGCTGCTGGCGTCGAGCTGGCCTTCCAGTTCGCGCAGGGCGCGGGTGGTGGCATCGATTTCCTTGCGGCGCGAGCCGGTTTGCTCGTCCAGGTTGCGGCGCAGCGTACCATCCTCGGTGGTGATCTGCGTCAACCGGATGCGGTTCTGGTTGAGGGCTTGCTGGGCGGTGTAAAGCTGGTTGCGCGCGTTCATGACACTGCCTTGGGTAACCAGTCCTGCTTTGGCGAGTTCTTCTTCCTTCGCCACCTTTTTTTCCAGGTCGGCAACCTGGCGTTCGTTGTCGGGCATCGCGGCCTCGCGGCTGGCGCGCTCCTGCTGGAGCGCGGCCAGGGCGGATTGGGCGTTTCTCAGGTCCGCGCCACCGGATTTGGCGGCCTGCACTTTTAGCTCTTCGAGCAGCGCCCTGGTGTTCTGGATCTTTAGGTCGAGCCCGCTTTGGGCGATGGTCGCCACCGTTTGCCCGGGCCGCACGAGGTCGCCGGGCTTCACATCGATGGAGGTGATGCGCCCACTGGTGCCGGCCTCGATGTCGAGCACCGCGCCGCCGCGGATCAGGATGCCCTGGCCGCTGACCTTGTTGGGGATGGTGCCGAAAATACCCCATAGCACCACCAACAGCAGCAGGACCCCGGAGGTAATCAGCGCCAGCCAGCCAGCCGGCGAAGTCACCTGCATCAGGCTGTCGAGTTGCTCCGGCGAAGAAAGCTTTTCGAGCGCCGCCTTGCGAAAAAGATTGTTTGCTTCCATGACGGATCAGGATGGAAAAACGCAGAGATCATCGGGCTGCCGTGCGGGAGGGAGAGGAGGATCAACGGCCACCGGTTTTGGCCGTCAGCACGGGAGCCAGCACTTTAGGACGCGGTGCTGTGATAGGGACGACCGCTGGAACCGGGATGGTCGTCAGGTCGTCAAAGTTAACCAGCGCGTCGGCGGCGGGCGGCAGGATCGTGCCGGTTTCATACCGCACACGCGCCAGCGCGGTCGCATACTGGAACTGTGCGCTGATAACGTTCAACCCCGTCGAGGTATAAAGAATCTCGGTTTGCACCGCGTCCAGGAACGTACTGTTGCCGGCCTTCAACTTGGCGTACTGGGCGTCGAGCGACTTGCGGTAGTTGGTCCGGGCCCGCAGTGCTTCCTGGAGCTGCTGCAAGGCGTTTTCCACGCTGCCGAGCGAGAAGACCACGCCGGAAGCAATCGCCCGTTGCAGTTCGACGGTGGAAATGTTGCGCTGCTGTAAGGTCGCCCGGGCCTGGTTGTACAATCCGCGCTGGGTGTTGTTGGCCACGGGCCAATCGAAAGTCACGGCCCCGGAAAAGGAAGGGCCGGTGTAGCTCGTCGTGAAAGCGTGGACATACTGTTCATAGTGCGAGCCGTCGTCGATGGCGCTCCACGACACGTTGAGTGCCACGTTGAGCAGCGGCTTGAGGTTGATCTGCGCGGCCCGAGCCAGCACCTTGCCCGAAAGCTGGAGCTTGCGGGCCGCGGCCAGGTCGGCCCGGCGTCCGTCGGCAGTGCGCAGGAGTCCCTCGCGGGGGATGCGGCGAATCGCTTCCGGCGGCTCCGCCGGCAGGAACCCGTCCGAGGGTGACAACGGCGTGACCAGCTTGTCCGGGTCCTCGCCGATCTGCACGGCCAATTGCTGCTGCGCGTCGAGGAGCGCCAGTTCCGCCGAGTACACCTGGATGGCCGTGTCGTTGGTCCGCGCCGCGATGATGAAGATGTCCGCCCGGGCCAGCTCGTCGGCGTCAACGAGCTTCGCGCTGAGATCGAGCAGCGTGGTGGCTACCTGCTGGCTTTGCCGGAGGAGATCGACCCGACGCTGGGCGGCCACCACCCCCCAGTAAAGCTGCGCGGTCTGGAAGACGGACAGCGCCACGGTGTGGCGCACGGAAAGCTGGCTGGCCTCGAAGTCGATGTGCGCGGCGCGCTCCGGCGCGCCGGTCGCGTCCACGCCGGCGTTGCGCAGGAAAGGAATGTTGAGCAGCACCCCGACCCGGCCGCGGTTCACCGGGGGCCCCGACCCGGCGTCCTGCTGGCTCCAGCTCACCGACGGCTCGACGGTGACGCCGTTGCGGAAGAGTTTCGACACCCCCGCGGAGTAGCTCGCGAAGTTGTTGACCTGCGCCGTGGCGGTCAGGGTGCGCGCGCTGTTTGTCAGGTCCGTGCCGATTTTCTGGAATGCCGTGATGAAACTTTGTTCGCTCTGCTGCTCCAGGCTGACGTTCTGTTGTTGCAGCGCCTGGAGTTGCGCGAGCTGTGCCGGAGTGGCGTTCTGCGTCGCAATCTGGGTGATCAGGGAAGTGAAAGCATCCTGCTGCTGCTTCTGCGCGTTGGCCAAGTTCTGCTGACCCTGGTCCAGAAAAGCGACGGTGCTGTTGCTGAGCACGCCGTTCTGACTGCCGACGCTGCTGCTGCCACCCGTGGAATAATCCTCCTGCGGCAGGGTGTTGGTGGCTTTGGAGCGGTCCAGGTCGGCCTGCAGCCGCGCCGCCGCGCTCAGGAACTGGGCACCGAGCAGGGCCTTCATTTTTCGGCTTTGGTTATCCGCACGGATCTGCGCCGGGGTGCGCTCGTTCGAGTCGCGTTCCTTGCTGGCATTGACCAGCACGCGGCTGTCGAAAACGCCGGTGTTCTGCTGCAAGAAAGCGCGCGAAAGGACGGCATCCTGACTGGAGAGTTGGATCTGCGGGTTGTTGCTCAGGGTGGAACGCACCGCTTGAAGCAGGCTGATCGGCTGGCCTTCGTGCGGCCCGACAGGAATTTGGGCAGCGACTGCCGTGTTGTATTCGTCGTCGAGGTGGGAAACCGTGGCGGCGGGCAATGAAGGCCGCGGCGGTGCGGCGGGTCCACCCAACGGGCTGCCGGTGATCAACGGTGCCAACCCGGGGGTGGAGGCATCCAACGGCAACGCCGCCCCGGGGTCCAGAGGGTCCGGGGTTACCCCCGCCGCGGGCAACGGTGTGGCTGTGGGAGGTGCCAGCGCAAGCCCCGGCGAGGGTGCCGCGCCCGGAGCGAGCGCCACTGCCGGCGTCGGTGTGGGTGTGACGCTTGGACCCGGTGAGCCGCCGGACGCTTTTTGGGCAGGTGCCGAGGCCGGGAAGAACCAGGGTCCGGACAGTGTGAATAGGACAACCGGCAAAAAGGTTTCAAGTCGCCGGGAGCGGAGCGCGTTTTTTTCGTGGAGAATCATGGCCCGAATACAAAAGGGTTGCACTGAGTGACAAACGACGGCGGAGGTGGAAAAAAGACGGATGCAATCCGCTACTCGCCCGCAGGATAAAATGTCTACTTCTGCTTTAAGTAACTGTTGTTCAGATTGAAAGAAATGAAGTTAGATTGGCAAGAAAAATGCGCGAGCCTAGGATATAAGACTTAATCATGTTCTTCAGCGCGGTAATTTCAACGCGCGGCCCGGCCCGGCCGCAACGTGGCCACGACCGCGGCTCCCTCGGTCACAGGAACCAGTTCGAGCCGTGGCCGTGCGTAGAGGACCTCCGCCGCAGGCTCGCAACGGAAGTAATAGATGTGGCCGCTCTGCACCCGCAGCTTCGTCAGATCGTGCCGCAGCAATCCTACCTCAAAAGAGTGTTCTCCCGGCTCGACCTCGTCGTACAGGAACGACTCGGTTGGCAGCGAGCCGATGGGCGTTCCATTGTCCGTTAGGCCATATTGGAACCCGTTTCCCTCGAAAGCTACCTCCCGATAGAAACAGATTAATGCTTTGCCTTTGGCGGGCTGGACGATTTCTCCTCCCGCGTACAGCGGGGTTCCACGCCCGGAAAGGGTGAAAAGGGCAAGAAGAAACACCAGGGTACAGCTTTTTTTCACAAGGTTGTTTTGGCTCTTCTCTGACACTAAGTAAAGCAGCAAACTCCTAAATCTCAGAATGTTGTGAAATTCTTTCATCCTAATAGCGGTGAGTCTGCGAGCATGGGGCAAAGAGATGATAGTAGGAGATGGCGGCACTGCCCATATACATGGGTCTGGTGTCGATGCGTCCGCTTCCAGAGTTTCAATCGTTGTCCAGGATTTTGACCTTGGCGGTGGACGGACCGCCGACCTCGTAGCCTTTGCCCGCTTGCAAAATGGCTTTGACGGTCACCTTGCCGCCCCCACCGATTCCCCGGTCGATGGGAGACACGCTGATCGTCGCGCTCGTGTGGCCGGGCTTGATCTTGGCCTTGCCGCTGAGCGGCTGGTAGTCGGTCCCGGGAGCCGCCGAACCACCGAGCGTGTACTTGACGACGGTCTTCGCGCTCGGTGCCGTGTTCAAGCTCACCACGAAGGTCGCCGGCCCGGCGCTGCCGTTTTCGCTGACCTTCGCGGCACCGGCGACGATGGTCGCGGTGGTGGCAATCGTCAGGTCGTAAACGCGCACCGCGTCGCCGGCCGCCCCATTGGCGAGTCCATTGTTGTTGGCGGCGATCAGGGCTTTGCCGTCGGGTTGCAGCACGAGCGCGGTGACGCGCAACGCACTGTCACCGTAGTCGAAGCCGGTGTTCTGTGAACCGTCGGCGTTGATGAGCGCCAGGCCATCCCCGGGAGAATAAATCAATCCCTGCGGGATGTACACCTGCCCGCCGACGAGCGCCGAGCCGTCGGGCTGTGCGATGATGGAGGCGACCTCGGAGAGGGTGACGCCGTTCGCGGGATAATAATTCAGGTCCAGGCTGCCGTCGGTGCGCAGGCGCACGAGGTGCGGTACGGAGGCTCCGTCGAAGGTGTGGAAAGTGCCGCCCACGAGGATCTGGCCGTCCGGCTGCAAAGCCAGGGCTTCGACGCTCTGGAAATCGGCGGAATCGAAGGGCACGGCCGCTCCGGCCTGGAAGGTCGGGTCGATCGTTCCGTCGGCGTTCAGACGCACGATGTCACCGGCGGCCACGCCGTCGTAAGCGGCAAAGCTGCCGCCGACGAGGATCCGGCCGTCCGGTTGCACGACGATGGCTTTCACGTCGGCGGCAGTCCCGCCGTTGTAACTCACCCCCGCGCCGCCGGGATTGAAAGTGGCGTCCACGCTGCCGTCCGGGTTCAAGCGCACGAGGCCGTGGACCCTGGCACCGTCGAAGGAGACAAACGTGCCGCCCACGAGCACCTGCCCGTTGGGCAAAGCCACGACTGCTTCCGCGTGGCCGACGATGCCGCCGGCGTCGAGGACGCCCGAACCGGCGTTGAAGGTGGCGTCCAGGCTGCCGTCGGCGTTGAGCCGCGCCACGCCGCCGCCTGGCGTCTGGCCCAGGACGTTGAAGGTGCCCGCGGCGATCACCTGGCCGTTGGCCTGCAAACCAAGGGCGTAAACGGCGGGAGTGCTGCCGTTGTAGCCGGTAATGGCCAGGCCGGGATCGAAGCCATCCAGGGTGCCGTCGGCGTTGAGCCGCGCGACCGCGCTGCGGTTCGCCCCGCGAAAGGTGGTGAACCCACCGCCCACGAGCACCTGCCCGTTGGGCTGAAGCGCGAGGGCCTGGAGGCTGCCCCCGGCGATGGGTCCAACGGCAAAGCTGGTATCTTCGTCACCCGGCGTTTGAGCGTGGGCGGAGGCCAGGGTGAAGTGCAACAGCGCCGCACCGCAAAGAAGTTTCGACAAAGACGGACGGTGAAGGAAACAAACGGATTTCATGCGGATCGGAATGGTAACGAGGGCTGGCTGCGTTTGGGCCGGATGAGAGCGGCCCAAAGCAAGGTGGCTATGGTTGTTTCCGTAAATCCGCCGGGAAAGTTGCGCGATTTTTTCCCAGACGGCGGAGCCAGGCGGCGGACGAACCGATTTCTTGTCGTTGGACATGGACTAACCCGCGCTTAGGAGGCACGCTTGCCGGATGCTCTTGCGACTCGATCCTGTCCTCAATGCCGATGTGCTTTACGTCCTGCGGGCCATGGGCCACGGCGACGAACTCGTCGTCTGCGACGCCAACTTCCCTGCGGACTCCGTGGCCCGGCAAACGACGCACGGCCAGGTCGTGCGCATGGAGAACCTCACCGCCCCGAGGGCGATCCGCGCCATCCTTTCGGTGCTGCCGCTGGACACCTTTGTGGACCAACCGGCCCTGTGCATGGAAGTCGTGGGCGGGGCGCAAAGCCAGCCTGCCGTCCAGCAGGAGGTGCAGGCGGAAGTCGATGCCGCGGCCCGCCGCGACGCCGGGCGCGACGCGTGGCAGATGGGTTCGGTGGAGCGATTCGCTTTCTACGCGCGGGCCAAGAAGGCCTACGCCGTCGTGGTCACGGGCGAGCGGCGCTTCTACGGGTGCTTCGTGCTCGTCAAAGGGGTCATCGCCCCGAACGATGATCAGCCGAGCTGATGGCAACACCGGGTAATACTGCCTGCCAGGTCAGCCGCCGTGTTTCCCGATCGCCGCGATGGCTCCGGGAGCCTCGTAGCAGTCACCCAAAGCGCGTCCTCGTCAAGTAGGCTGCGCCTTTTCTTTCCTGTCATCCAAAGCGCAGTGAGTCCGCGAACGCAGTCGAAGGACCTTCCGGCCGGCGGCAGCCAGAGGTCCTTCCAGTCTGAAGCTTGCCCTGCTGGAGACCCACTTGCCTCCGGCGGCGGAAGGTCCTTCGACTC
>CAXTOP010000005.1:0-159096 GCA_964245965.1 uncultured Chthoniobacterales bacterium | reverse complement strand
ACGAACCCGCTTCATCCGCTACAGGGTCACCCATGCTTTAATCAGCGGCTCCCTAGGCGTTCGAAAAACGCGTGCAGATCGGTCCGCGCGCTTGGGTCCGCGTTTTCGTAGATCACAAGACTCGCGCTGGTGTGCTGGAGAAAGACCGTCGCGGTGCCCGTTTGAACGCCGCTCTCCCGCACGGCGCGGGCGACTTCATCGGTGACCTCGTAAGTGCCTTTGCCGCGGGTGTTGACGGTGAAGGAGTGCGTGTGTGCTTTCATGAGAGCGATAAGCTTACATCACAAAACGCGTTGGAAGATGCGCAAGGCCAATGATACTGCCCGCCCCGATCCAAAACTGGACCCGCTCAATCTTATGAACTCTTCCGCGCCTGAAGATCGCGAACCCGAAACTGCGTCTGATGCACCTGCCCGGCTTCAGCCGGTGACGAAACCAGAGGCCGCCGCTCACCTTGATCCCATCACCGGCGAGCCCCACGCGCATCCGGTGGGTGTCGGCGTGGGTGCTTTGGGTGCCGGTGCCACCGCCGCGGCGTTGATTGGAGCCATCGCCGGACCGATTGGCGCGGTGATCGGTGCAGCCATCGGTGCGGTGGCCGGTGGTCTGGCGGGCAAGGAAGTGGCGGAGGCCAGCGAACCTGGTGTCGGGGCCGCCGCGACGGAAACTGTGGGCGTAAACACCACCACGCCTGTCGGCAGGGCCGCTGACGCACCCATCCCGGCTGCGGCCGCGGAGCCTGTGAATGCGCCGGTGAATTACTCTGGCACCGGGCATGTGTCGGCTGCCTCCTTGGTCAAGGAGGATGTCACCGCGGCTGCGGATCCCATCGAAGAAGACCTGGCTCGCCAGGGCGCTCCCCAAACGGTGCCTTTCAGCGCGTCCGCTTTGCCGGGCGATGAGATGGCCGAACATCGCTCTCCCCTGACGCCGGCAGACACCGACGTGCTCGTTGCCGGCGTGCCCAATGATGTGCCGCAGGCTGACGAACCAAAAGGACTGCTGAACCACGACCTGCTTTTCGAGCACGGTGATACGGCATCCGACGCCACGATCCGGACTCATGCTTATTACAACTACCTGGACCGTCAACACAGCGGCCAGGCCGGCGACGAATTGGATGACTGGGTCAAAGCGGAGCACAACGTGCTCAAAGGCTAAGTTCCAGCCGTTGTAGATAAGTTAGCTTCGTTGAAGCCGTTGCGTGTGGACACGCAACGGCTTTTTGCTGTCCGGATGGAAGCCGGGCATCTCTCTTGGCCAAGCCTTGCGTTCCTCCCGTTGTTTCACTTTGGTCGGAGACGTGTTTTATTGCATTTCAAGCCTCGTCCGCCAAGTGTCCACGCTCCACGACCTCCCTTTTGCTGACCTCCAGGCCGGACTTAGGGCAGACGGGATCAACCCGCTGCACATCCGGCAGCTTTGGCGCGCCCTGTACCGTGATCTGGCCGAAAACCTTGGGCCGCAGACGCAATCAGAGTTTGTGCCTCCACTACAACGGTGGGTTGGCGATGGAACACGTCGTGCGCTCGACCTGCCTCGGGTGGCAGCCGAACTCAAAAGCGCGGACGGATTTACCCGCAAGTTTCTCCTGCGCCTGGAAGACGGTCAAACCATCGAGACGGTTTTGATGGCGTACACCGGACGGTTCACGGCGTGTCTGAGTACGCAGGCGGGTTGCGCCATGGGTTGCGTCTTCTGCGCCACGGGTCAAAGCGGTTTCGCGCGGCACCTCCGTCCGGGAGAAATCGTCGCGCAGGTGCTGCATAGCCAGCGGGTGCTGCGTGCAGGAGGTTTCAGAGGCTTGCGCAACCTCGTACTGATGGGCATGGGCGAACCGCTCCACAATTACGACAACGTGATGACTGCCTTGAGCATCATCACCGATACCCGCGGACTCAATCTCGGCCCGGCGCGCATCAGTATCAGCACCGTCGGCGTGGTCCCGGGCATCCTGCGGTTGGCGGAGGAAGGGCAGCCCTACAACCTTGCCGTGAGCCTGCACGGCGCGAGCGAGCAGGAGCGTGCCGCGCTGGTGCCTGCCAGCCGCCGTTGGCCGTTGACCGAACTCATCGCCGCGTGTCGCACCTACGGTGAGAGGACGGGACGCCGCATCTTCTTCGAGTGGACCCTGATTGCAGGCGTCAATGACACCCCCGAGATCGCCGGACGTCTGGCCCGGCTGCTGGTAGGATTAAACGCGCACATCAATCTGATCCCCCTGAACGCCACGAAAGGGTTTGCGGGGGAGGCGACCCAGGATGTTGCCGCCGACGCGTTCCAGAGCATTTTACAGGAAGCGGGTTTCCCCTGCACGGTGCGGCAACGCCGCGGCATCGATGTCGGCGCAGGCTGCGGCCAGTTGCGAGCGGAACGGTCCGATAAAGGTGCCCGCCGCGCAGCGGCTTCGTAGCCAAGGTAGGGATTCGCTCTCCGAGCGATCCGTGGTTTTGCCTGGTCCGGTCTTTAGAGGCAGCCCTACCTCCTGCGGCACGTGGAAAAGTCGGATCGCTCGGAGAGCGAGTCCCTACCTTGAAAATGATGCCGCTTCGCAGCAGCAGCTACTTCAAGCTCTCAAACAGCGTCGGATGCGAATCGGCGCTGACAAGGTAGTTGTCGCGTGAACCGCGGCGTTCCATGATGTACTTGTCCAAATCCGGGTCCACGGGCACGGGATAACGGCCGGTGAAGCAGGCCATGCAAAAATTGTTCTCCGGCAGGCCGATGGCCCGTACCATGCCGGGAACATCCAGATAGCCCACGCTGTCGGCGCCGAGATAGTCGCAGATTTCCTCGTGGGTGAGTTGGTTGGCCAGCAGGTTCTTCGGATCGGGAAAATCGATCCCGTAATGACACGCGTGCCGGTGCGGCGGGCAGCTTACCCGCATGTGTACCTCCTTCGCGCCGGCCTCGCGCAGGCTCACCACCCGGGCGCGGGCCGTGGTGCCGCGCACGATGGAATCGTCCACCACCACCACGCGCTTACCCTTCACGGCGCTCTTGATCAGGTTGAGCTTGATGCGCACGTTGAAGTCGCGGATCAACTGCGTGGGCTGCAAGAAGGTCCGCCCGATGTAGTGGTTGCGCACGAAAGCGTGCTCGAAGGGGATGTTCAACGCCTCGCTGTAGCCGAGCGCCGCGTAATTGCCCGAGTCTGGCACCGGGACGACCAGGTCTGCTTCCACCGGGTGCAGGCGGGCGAGTTCACGCCCCATGTTGGTGCGCGCCGCGGCGACGTTGATGTCGTCGATGATGCTGTCGGGACGCGCGAAGTACACGTATTCGAAGACACAAAAGGCTTTGCGCTCCACCCGGAACGGGTACTCGCTGCGGATGCCGTCCTTGTCGATGACGACCACTTCGCCCGGCTCGATCTCGCGCACGAATTCGGCGTGGATCAGGTCGAACGCGCACGTCTCGGAAGACAGCACGTAGGCTCCATCCAGCCGGCCCAGCACCAGCGGCCGGAACCCGAACGGATCACGGACGCCGATGATTTCCTGCTCGCTCATGATGACCACCGAAAACGCGCCGCGCGCCCGTGGCAGCGCGGAGAGAGAACCTTTCGCGCCGGTCGGCTGGTTGAGCAGGTGCAGCAGGATCTCGCTGTCGTTGGTGGTCTGAAAGATGGAGCCGTTGGCTTCCAGTTCGTCCCGCAGCACGTCGGCGTTGACCAGGTTGCCGTTGTGGGCGATGGCGATCTGGCCGCGGCTGCCGTGGCCGGTGATCGGCTGGGCGTTGACGAGGTTGCTCGATCCCGTCGTCGAATAGCGCACGTGGCCGATGGCGGAGCGTCCCTCCAGCCGTTCGATATCCGCCGAGGAAAAGACCTGGCCGACTAGGCCCATCGCCTTGTGCAGCTTGAAGCGTTCCCCCGGTGCGGCCGAGGTGACGATGCCCGCGCTTTCCTGCCCGCGGTGCTGCAGGGCAAACAGCCCGTAGTACGTCAGGGCCGCGGCGTTGGGATGGTTGAAGACGGCGAAAACGCCGCACTCGTGATGGGGATAGTAGGCGGGTGGGATAAGGTCGTCCACGTTAACAGGGGTTGGGTCAACAAGGGGCGAACAGGCGTTCCGGCTTGAAAGCCGATTTTAGCTTACACCTGACGAAAAGCCAGCTTCCAGAAGTGAAATGTTCGACCCGCTTTCCTCAGGGAAGGTCGGTCAGATGGGTGCTCACCGCTTCCGGGGTCATGCACTTGGCGATCGACTCCGACCAGCTTCGGCGCAGCTCCGCCGCCGGCCAGTTGTACTGGCTCCGGCCCGTCCGGATGACGAGAGCGGCACCTTCCACCGTGCCGATGCGCGCGGCCGGCACCCCCCGCGCTACCAGGATACCGAGGGCGGTACCGAGGTCTTCTGCCGCCAGCGACAGGATGATGCGCGATTGGCTCTCGTTGAAGAGCAATTGGTCGTCACGCAAGCCATCGGCTGGCGAATCCAGAGAAACGGTTGCTCCCAGCGGCTGACGCCCAGGCCCGGAGATGCAGCACTCCGCGAGCGCCACCGCCAGGCCGCCTTCGGAGCAATCATGAGCGCTGCGGGCCAGACCGGCACGAATAATTTCCCGCACCCCCTCGTGCAAGGCCAGTTCGCGGTCATAATCAAGACGCGGCGGCAGCCCTTCCTTGCGCCCGTGGACGGTCGCCAGGTACTGCGAGCCGCCGAGTTCGCTGCCGACGCCGCCAAGCAGCAGGATGGCGTCGCCGGTCTTCTTGAAGCTTTGGGTGGTCACGTGCTTCTCGTCCTCGATCAGGCCGACCATCCCGACCGTGGGCGTCGGATCGATGGCTCCCAAGGGACTCTCGTTGTACAGACTGACGTTGCCGCCCGTCACGGGGGTGGAGAAGGCACGGCACGCTTCGGCCAACCCTTCGACGCACTCGCGCAGTTGCCAGAAATTCTCCGGCTTGTGCGGATTGCCGAAGTTGAGGTTGTCGGTGACCGCGATCGGCACCGCGCCGGTGCAAGCCAGATTGCGGGCGGCTTCGGCCACGGCGATGCGTCCGCCCTCCCGCGGATCGAGGCGGCAGTACAAGGCGTTGCAGTCTGTGGTCGCGGCGAGGATTTTGCCCGCTTCACGCACGTAGAAAACCGCCGCGTCCGAGCCGGGCGCCACCATCGTCCCGGTGCGGACCATGTGGTCGTACTGCTGCCACACCCAGCGCTTGGAGGCGATGGTTGGATGAGCGAGCAGCGTCAGCAACGCGCTCTGCAAATCCACCGGCGGCACGGACGCGAGATCGAGCACCGGCTCCGCGGGTTTGGCGCTGGCCTCGCGGCGATAAAGGGGAGCTTCGTCCGCCAGGTCGCGGGCCGGGATCTCGGCGGCCGTTTGACCGCCGACTTTCACGCGCATCATGCCGTCGTCTTTGACGGTCCCGATGTGAGCGTAGGGCAGATCCCATTTTTCGAAGATCGTCTTGACCGTGGCCTCGCGGCCCGCTTTGACGATGATGAGCATGCGTTCCTGCGATTCGCTGAGCAGGATTTCGTAGGGCGTCATTCCCGGTTCGCGCTGCGGCACCAGGTTCAGGTCAATTTCCACGCCGCTGCCGCCACGGCTGGCGGTCTCGCAGGTCGAGCAGGTCAATCCCGCCGCGCCCATATCCTGGATGCCGGCTACGGCATCCGTCGCAAGGAGTTCGAGACAGGCTTCCAGCAAAAGCTTTTCCTTGAACGGGTCGCCGACCTGCACGGCCGGTCGATCCTCCTTGGATTCTTCGGTCAGGTCGCGCGAGGCGAAAGCCGCGCCCGCCAGTCCGTCCCGGCCCGTCTCGGCACCGACGTAGAAAACCGGGTTGCCGACGCCGCGCGCCGCGCCGCGGGCGATCTGCTCGTGGCGCAGGATACCCAGGCAGAACACGTTGACCAGTGGGTTGCCCTCGTAGCTCTCGTCGAAGTACACCTCGCCGCCGATCGTCGGCACGCCGATGCAGTTGCCGTAGTGCGCGATGCCCGAAACCACCCCGGCAAAGAGCCGCCGGTTGTGCGCGACCGCCGGGGAAACCTGTCCGTCAGCCCCGGCGCTGATCGGCCCGAAGCGTAGCGAGTTGAGCGAGAACACCGGACGGGCCCCCATTGTGAAAATGTCGCGGATGATGCCGCCAACCCCCGTCGCCGCGCCCTGAAAGGGCTCGATGGCGCTGGGATGGTTGTGGCTTTCCATCTTGAAGGCCACGCCCCAGCCGTCGCCGATGTCGATGACCCCGGCGTTTTCCTCGCCCGCCTTGACGAGTACGCGCGGGCCTTCGGTCGGGAACTTTTTCAGTTCAAGCTTGGAGTTCTTGTACGAGCAGTGCTCGCTCCACATCACCGAGAAAATTCCAAGCTCGGTGAAGTTGGGCGCACGCCCGAGGATCCGTTCGATGCGGGCGTACTCGTCATCGGTGATCCCGTGTTTGGAGATGACGGCAGGCGTAATGGCAGGTTCGTTGGCGAGTGTGCTCATGGACAAAGTTGTTTTCCGGATGGTAAAACGAGCACCCGGTTGCCGCTCGGTGACCGGCGGCAATCGGGTTGATCTCACCACCGCTGGAAGGATGCTTTACAGACCAACCGCGTCGCCGCCGTTGGCGGCGATGGCCAGTGCTTCGGGGGTAGGTTCGGCCATCGGCAGAGCGGGCGCGGGTTTTTCCACTTTGGGTTTGGCGGGTGGGATCGGCTTGCTCGGGCGAAGGGCGGCAACCATGCTCTGAAAGATGTGCTTACCGTCGTCGCTGCCCAGGCGGGTGTGGCAGGCGCGGTCGGGGTGAGGCATCATGCCGCACACGTTGCGCTCGCGGTTGCAGATGCCGGCGATGTCGGCCCGCGAACCGTTCGGATTGCTCGTGGAGCCTGGTCCGCCGGTCACGGGGTCCACGTAGCGGAAGAGCACCTGGCGGTTGCGTTCCAGGTCCCGCAGGGTGGGGTCGTTGGCGTAGTAACAGCCCTCGCCGTGCGCGACAGGGATTTGCAGCAGCGTTCCGGTCGGCGTGGTGGAGGTAAAAGGAGAGTCGCTGGTCTCCACCCGCAGCGTCGTTTCCGCGCAGACAAATCGCAGAGAGCGATTGCGGATCAGCGCGCCGGGCAACAAACCGCTCTCACAAAGGATCTGGAAACCGTTGCAGATGCCGATGACCAACTTGCCCGCGGCCGCCGCAGCCGTGACGGCCTTCATCACCGGGGAAAAACGCGCGATGGCCCCGCAACGCAGGTAATCACCATAAGAAAAACCACCCGGCACCACGATCGCGTCGAAACCGTCCACGCTCTCGGCTTTGTGCCAGACGTACTCGGTTTCGACGCCGATCTCGTCCTTGAGCGCGTGGAAACAATCCTGGTCGCAGTTGGAGCCGGGAAATTGGATGACGGCAAATCTCATACCGGGTACTGGAGCTGATAATCTTCGATGACCGGGTTGGAAAGCAGATCACGGCACAGGGAGTGGAGTTTGGCCTCGATCTGGCTGTGGTCGCCGGTGCCCCCGGGAAAATCGGTAAGATCGATCTCGAAGAACTTGCCGACCCGCACGGCACTGACGGCCGACAAATCGAGGTGGTGGATGGCGTCGCGCACGGCGACCCCCTGGGGATCAAGCACCGCTTGCTTGGGCATGACGATCACACGGGCTTTCATCGGGATGGAGAGAGGAGAGGACGGAAGGGCAAGGCGCTGGTGGCTGTCACGAGGCGAGCATCGGCGCAAGGGAGGCTCCGTGCAAATGCCGGGCGGCACGACGCCGGAAATCTTCGCTGGCAGCCGTTGTGGACCTTCGCTATGTTCCGCCCACCATGCTGGCCGCCTTTAAGAAAACCGGGTTGCTCCTTCCCATCGCCATTGTTCTCATCTTGGGTTGGATGGCGTCGCCGGGTGAAGGACTGGCAGCGGCTGAACCGCCTACCCATACGGCGGCGAGCAAAAAGAAAGATGCCTCCGCTTCCGCTGCCGCCAAGGCAGCCCCGGCCAGGGAAGTGGACGCGACACCGGCCCCGGAGAACACCGCCCAGCCGCTCTCTGCCAACTCGGAACCGGACACTTTGACCAAGGAGCAGATCGATTCGTCCGTCGCCTTGGACGCCATGACCGTTCCGACTCCGGGCGAGTTGTTCGCCGCGCTAACCAAACAGATCAAGCCGACCTGGAGCAGCCAGTATCGCGGACCGATTTCCACCGCCTACAGTGACCGCGCGCAGATCGCGCTGAACCTGGGCGGTCTCATCGCCGACGGTTATGTCGCCGTGGAAGCGATGGACAGCCAGCAGGTCAAGAACCTGGGCCGTGACATCCTCGGGCTGGCCAAGAACCTGGGAATCAGCAAGGAAATCCTGGCCCGCGGCAACAGCATCACTCAGTTCGCTGACGACAATGATTGGAGCAGCCTCAAGGAGGAATTGGAAGCGACGCAAAACGAGGTCAAACAGGCCCTGGACGCTCTGCACGACGAAGAGCTGGTGACTCTCCTGAGCCTGGGTGGGTGGGTTCGCGGCACCCAGGTGGTCAGCGGGGTGGTGCTGAAAAATTTCAGTGGTGAAGCGGCGAGCATCCTGCGCCAGCCGGCGCTGGTCAGCTACCTGCGAGGCAAGCTCGACAAGCTGTCCGACAAGACAAAGAACATTCCTTTGATCAAGCAGTTGGACGCGGGTCTGGACAGCATCCAGCACATCCTTTCCTTCCCGCTTGGCGAGACCGCCTCGAAGGAAGACATCCAAAAACTGAACGATCAGGCCGGTGCGCTGGTGAAATCCATGGCGACCAAGCAGAATTCCTGAGTGCCGACTGCTGATATGAATCCTCGCTCCCAATTGCTGCTCCCACGCGCCGCTAGGCGCGCGGTTCTCTTTTACCTGCTGATGGCTGGCTTGGCGCTGGCACCTTGCCGTTTGCCGGCCGCACCGGCGGAAACGGATGGTCAGGTTGCTGCGCGTGAAGTGGCACTGGAACTGGCGGGCGCTTTCACCAACGACGGATACAAAATTCGTGACGGCCATTGGGCTGGAGTCCTGCAACTCAGGAAGCCGCAGGTCATCACCGTGAATTTGTACGCGGGAAACCAGTATTACTTTTCCTTGGGAGCGACGGATAAGGCCAGAAAAGTGGCGGTGGCGGTCTTCGATGAGAACGGCAAATCGGTGACCGGTGAGCAGTTCCACCAGGAAACCTTGCGCGCCGCCGCCGGTGTATCACCCGAGGCGAGCGGTCCTTATTACGTGAGTGTACAATTGCTGGAAGGCGACCCGAGCGATTTTTGCCTGCTCTACTCGTACAAGTAGCGCTTGGCTTTCGCGTCTTGTTTCTCTATAACGGTCGGCGAGGACGGAGTTCATCGCTTGGATGAACCCTCATCAGGGCAGACAACGACAACCATCAGACACGGCTCAAGCAACCTCACTGCCTCGGCTTCCGCCGCACTTTCTTAGTTTTTCTACTTTTCTATGGCATCGCACGCCAACAGCGTTAAGACCGACCAGCGCTTCGAAGGACCGCGGGTCCTGCAATTCTCGGTTTTCCTCAAAAACAAAGTCGGAGCACTGCTGGAGGTTGTGCGTTTGCTGAACGTCCACAAACTCGATGTCGTTGGCCTCAGTGTGCAGGATTCGACGGATTCCTCCATCGTCCGCTTGGTGGTGAGCGATCCCGACGTGGTCGATCAACTCTTCCGGGAGCACGATATCGCTTTCGGCGTTTGCGAAATGGTGGTGGTGGAGATGGAGGAAGTTGCCACGGACCTGGCCAGACTGCTGGCTTCCTTGCTGGCGGCGGAAGTGAACATCTATTTCAGTTATCCGCTGCTCACCCGGCCCGACGGCAAGGCTGCCCTGGCATTGCACGTCGAGGACCACGAGTGCGCCGCCTCTGTGCTGGGCGGAGACGGATTCAAGCTGCTCAGTCAGGCTGACATTTCGCGCTGACGTACATAACCAAATGAATCTGGCCACGGCGACACGACGCAGTGGCTACAGCTAGAGACACCCGGGATACGAGTGGGCGCTATAAACCTGCCATCGCTTTCTCACGTGTCCGGCGGTAAAGTCGTTCGTGCCAGGCACCCAAAGCTGTTCCCACAGCCGACGAGACCATCAGGCCACGCATGCCCGGCTTCGATACCTTGATCCGCTCTGATGTCTCCAAGGGAGAGGTTTTGGCGAGGAGGCCGAGTGTTTCCGCGCCGAGCAGCACCGGCAACGCGCAGGCATAACGCAGTTTGAGGGGCGTGAGCGCACGGGCGTATTTCCAGGCGTCGTCCAATTTGGCAACGGTTTGCTTGCGCAACTTGTCGAGAACCGGTTTGGCACGAGCCGGTTCTTTGACCAGAGTATCCGCTTCCAATCCTTGTTCCGCCAGCAGGGTTTGCGGCAGGTAGCAGCGTCCATCCTCCAGATCTTTCGGGAGGTCGCGCAGGATGTTCACCATCTGCAATCCCTGGCCGAAGTGCTTGCCGAGCTTGAGCATTTCGTCGGCACCCAAACGCGACCAGCCAGCGGGAAGGTGCCGCTGGCAGAGACGCGTCCACAACTCGCCGACGCAGCCCGCGACAAAGTAGGTGTACTCGTCGAGTTCGGTTTCATTGGCGAGGGTCTTGGGCTGGGCAGCGGTGCCTTCACCGAAGCGCAAAACATCGAGTTCCTGCCCGCGGCCGATACGCGAGAGCGTACGGCGCAAGTCCCATTGGTCTTCCGCGGGCAGCGCTTCGAGCCATTCCAGGCAGCGGTCGAGTTTTTCAATTAGTTCCTGCTCTCCATCGTGCGTCTGGTGCGCGCCTACGTCTTTCTGCAACGGGCGCAGCAATTCCGGGTCCGCACCGTACTTGATCATCTCCAACAGCGCACGCAGATGCTCCAGGCGCTTGGCTGCCGGCACCGCCGCGGTATCGGCCACCGTGTCGAGCGCCCGCGCGAGCAGATAACCCGCGGTGATCGGCTCGCGCATACCGGCCGGGAGCGCTTTGATCGTCAGTGAGAACGAGCGCGACACGGAAGCGAGCAGTGAGCCGCCGAGTTCTTCCAGGTAGCTGTCGGCCTCTGGCACCGCGCTCTGCTGCGTGGCGACAACCGGTTCCGGCGCATCTTTTTTGGCCGGCGGCCGGTCCTCGGAACGCTCGCGTCCAGGACGGTCGGGCCGTCCGCCGCGCCGGTCACCCGGTCTGGACCGCTCGCCGCCACCCGGACGCGGAGAACGTCCACCGCGGGAAGACGGGCGCTCCGGTCCGTCCGGGCGTTCGGAAGAGCGGCGTCTGGCGGCAGAGTCGGAGGGCTTGTACTCTTCGCCGCGGGGACGGCGGGGCCGGCGTGCTTCGCTGCTGCCTTCTGATCCTGGGGTGTTGCGGGAATTTTCTTCTTCGATGCTCATGAGTTCCATTTCTGCCCCGGGGACGGCAGTGCAAGAGCTGCGCGCGAAGGGAGTGCTTTGTAAAATGTCGGGGGTGTTTTGGGACTACAGCTTGTGCAGGTCGATCTTTTCCGGGGCATAGTTGCCCAGCCCGATGTCGCCGGCGGTTTTCACGTGCGCCGCCGCCTCCTTGAGGGCGGGCAGTTGCGCTTGGGCGCGCCAGAGTTCCAGGTAGCGGAGGGTCACCGCGTCGAGCGCCACGGCATCCTTGCTGGCGTAGAGCGTGGCGTGATGCCGGGCGTAGAAGGGCTGGAAAACCGGTCCGCCGGCCAGTTGGGCGATCAAGCCATCGGTGATATTGAGCACCACCTTACCCCCAATCATCGGGTCGCTGAACATCTCGGGGATCGCGCTGATGCCGTATTTGGGTGATCCGACCAGCCGACGCCAATTGTCGATGTTGGGGATGGTGACGTTGTACAATGCTCCACCAAAACCGGCAAACACACTGTCGCTCAGCACAGGGACGTTGATGATCTTGGTCACCCTCTTGGATAGGATGGTACAATAATGGCTGGCGCTGCTGAGATTGTCCTGCGCGGTGCTCGGCACCATCCGCATGTTGGGGTTGAGGAGACCGCGGGCCGTGGCGGAGGCCAGGACGTCGGGGTTGATGCTCGGTGTTGGCTTCACCTCGTCGGGTGGTGGCCGCAGATATTCATCCGCCGGCACGCGCCGGCCCTGGAACAACAGATCGCCCCAGATCAACTTGCCCAGGATGGGCGAGGTGTACGTAGCTTTGGGATCGTAGCCCCAGCGAGGCTGGATGAACGCCACCGGGCACGGGAACGTTTCCGTCCCGGGTTGGTTGTGCGGAGGAAGATAACCGGCAGCGCGCAGGTCGTCCTCCTCCCGATCCCAGACCAGGATGTGGGAGCGCGGGATGCCTGCGGCCATCAAGCCCTCGACCAAGGTAGTGACAATGGCCCGGTGCGTTGCTCCCGGAGCGCCGCCCGCCGCGGAAATTTTGATCCCGACCACGTCCTTCGGGCTGACCAGGCTGTCCCAGGCTGCGGTCACACTTTCCTTGCCGGTCACCGCGAGCAGCAGGCGATCGACCATCGAATGCACCCGCTCCGAGTCCACGACGTAGTGCTGGATCGCCGCCGGATCGTGGACGTAGTAAACATTTGATCGCGTCGGCAGACCGGGAGATTGCGGTGTCGTGACGGCTTCATCAACATCCTGCTGCGCGGACAGGGTGACCGGTAACACCAAGCCGAGAAGGGCTGCCAGCAGGCCGGAGGCAGCTTTCATTTTGCCGTACACGCTTTGCATCTATGGTTGAGACTGTGTCTGTGTCCGCTTTACAGGAAACTCCGCCGCGCCTGCTTTCCGAACCCGGAATTGTTCGTCTCCCTCAAGAGGGAGACGCGGTGGCACACCTTTACGTCCACATTCCCTTTTGTCCAAAGATATGCCCGTATTGCTCTTTCTACAAGGAGACCACCGACCGCAATAAGACCCGGCGCTTTCTGGATGCGTTGTTGCGGGAACTGGAGCGGCGGCAGGCAATTCTCTGCCGTCCCCTGCGGCCGAAGACCATCTTCTTCGGCGGCGGCACCCCGAGCGCACTGTCCAGTTCCCAGTTGGAATATCTGCTGGGAGGATTACGGGAACGTCTCGACTTGAGCGACCTGCGGGAATGGACCTTGGAGATGAACCCCGCCACGGTCTCGATGGAAAAAGCGCAGCTCCTGCGTGCGCTCGGCGTAAACCGGATCAGCATGGGTGTGCAATCCTGGGAACCGCAACTCCTCGCGGTGCTCGGGCGGATTCACAGCGCCGAACAGGCACGGCGGTCCTACGAGATTTTGCGGGCGGCCGGGTTCGAGAACGTCAACCTCGACCTGATCTTCGGCATCCCCACGCAGACGCCGGAGCATTGGGCGCACTCCTTGCGCGAGACCATTGACCTGGCTCCCGACCATATCTCCGCTTACAACCTCACCTACGAGGAGGACACGGAGTTCTTCCGCCGCTTCGCCACCGGTGAGTTGAGCCAGGACGCGGACGCGGATGCCAGCCTCTTCGAGATGACGGCGGACACCCTGGATGCCGCGGGTTACGAGCCTTACGAGATTTCCAACTTCGCGCGTCCGGGCCGCGAGTGCGCCCATAATCTGGCGTACTGGGAAGGGGCGGATTACCTCGGGTTGGGACCCAGCGCGTTTTCGACCGTGAGAACCGACCGTTGGGCCAACGTTCGCGACACGTCGCGGTACAATGATTTGATCCACGCCGGCGAGCCCGCGGCAGATTTCCATGAGGAGGTATTGGCTCCGATGCGGGGGGCGGAGTCCATTGCCTTCGGCCTGCGAACCAACCGCGGGGTGGCAGTGAACGATCTGCTCCCGTGGCGTGAGCAAATGGCGGAGTTCGAGACGCTTGGCCTGCTTCAAACCGCCGGCAGCCGGGTACTGTTGACCCGCAAAGGCCGACTCCTCGCAGACACGGTGGCGGAGGCTTTCGTGTAGAAGCCGATGCGGTAATAAATCTGTGCCTGCATTGAAGTCGCGATCACCGGTAGTCGCGTTTTCTCTACACACGCTGTCAGGCAGGTAGAACCTGCTGGATCGCCTGCCCGAGTGCTCCTACCGTCCGTGCCAGTTGTTCGTCGGTGAAAGAGTAGGGCGGCATCAAGACGAGCGTGTCACCGATAGGCCGGGTGAGCAACCCGTACTCCCGCGCGGCCGCGCAGACGCGGGCTCCTGTTTGTTGTTCCCAGGGAAATCGTCTGCCCAAGGCAGGATCATCCAGCAGGTCCACCCCCGCGATGAAGCCACACTGCCGGATTGGTCCGACGTGGGGCAGGGGAGCCAGCACTTGCGCCAGCAAGGTCTCAAGCCGCGCAATCTTTCCCTGCAAACGCGGCAACACGTCCTCTGCATCAAAAAGATCGAGGCTCGCGAGTGCCGCAGCGCATCCTAGGGAGTTGGCCGTGTAGCTGTGGCCGTAGAAAAAAGTCTTTCGCTCCTGATAGCCCCCCAGGAAGGCCTCGTAGATTTTCTCGCTGGTCAGGGTGGCCGCCAGCGGCAGGTAACCGCCGGTCAATCCCTTGGCGACGCAAAGAAAATCGGGAATCACTCCTTCGTGTTCGCACCCGAACATCGTCCCGGTGCGGCCGAACCCGGTCATCACTTCGTCCGCGATGAGGAGCACGCCGTGGCGGTCGCACCAAGCGCGCAGACGCCTGAGCATGCCGGCTGGCCAGAGCCGCATGCCCGCCGCCCCCTGGATCAAAGGCTCGATCGTGACGGCGGCGAGCGTTTCGGCTTCCATGGCGGGTAGCGCTTCCAGGGCTTCCATGTCCGCGAACCTCATTACCGTGTCGGCCTCGGTCGCGCCGCCCGCGCGATGCTTGAAGAGCGGGATGCCTCCCAGGCTGGCGGCACCCAGCGTGTCACCGTGGTACGCCTGATCAAAAGCGGCGACCCGGCGGCGTTGCGGCTGCCCGCTGAGCTGCCAATACTGCGCCGCCATTCGCAGCGCCGCCTCGATGGCGGTGGAGCCATCGTCCGAAAAGAAAACGCGCGTCAGCGTGCCCGGCGGCCACAAGCCGGCCAACCGGGAGGCCAGTTCCGCAGCCAACGGGTGCGTCAGGCCGAGAAAGGAAACGTGCGCGAACGCCCGTAACTGCTCTTCGATCGCCGCGTTGATCCGCGGATGATTATGGCCGTGCAGGTTGGTCCAGATCGAAGAGTTACCGTCCAGGTACTCGCGTCCCAGGCTGTCGCGCAGCAGTGAGCCTTCTCCGGCGACGATCACCAGCGGATCGTGCTCCGGCGCGCACCAGTCGCGCATCTGGGTGAACGGGTGCCAGTTGTGCGCTTTGTCCAGCTCGATCCAGCGGCGGGTCGGGTCCATCGGCGAAAAAAATCTAGTCGGCCGCAGGAGCGGCGGCGGGTGGGGGCGGGAGCCGCGCGATGATGTCGTCGAGGGACTGCAGGTCGTCGAAGCTCGCCCGGCGGCGCTGGTACTTGCGAAAAATCAAATCGCGTAAAGTCTCCAGGTCGGTGCGGCTGGGCTTGTCGTGGTAGGTCCATTGCAGGTCGCCCTTCAGCTTGGACTGCAAACGCCACTGCGCCGCGAACTTGGTCGCGCGGACCTCCCGCTTCTCGCCGTCCTCCGTGGTCTCTCTCCAGACGTGCTCGTTGGGCATAACTCCGGACCATAACCGATTCACCCGCCTTGCCAAACCGGGTTGTGCTTCCATTTTCACCTGTCGTGCCGCATGTGTAACACCCGATGGCCAGCGCGTTGAAGATCCTTGCTTATTTCCTGGGCACCCTGTTCCTGGGATCGCTGCTCGCCCCGCCGCTGTATTGGGCGGGGCAATCGTTCGGCGCTCACGTTCGGTCCGCCCGCTGGCTCCAGGAAACCGACTTCCAGCGGTACTTCGACCGGGCGATGTTCCTGGCCGCGTTCCTCCTGCTCTGGCCGACGGTAAGGGCGTTGCGCGTCGGCTCCTGGCGCGACCTGGGCTTGCGGCCCGACCCGAGGCCGGGCTGGCATCTCGCGCTGGGCTTCGCGGCCGCGGGCGGCCTGCTCTGGCTGCTGGGTGCCGGTCTCTGGGCACGTGGCATCTATACGCCGCGCGTTCCGTTGCCGTGGACGGCGCTGGGCAGCGTGATCCTCACGGCCGGATTTGTCGCGGTGATCGAGGAGTGGTTCTTTCGCGGCGCGCTGTTCGGGCTGATCCTCCGCAGCGCCCGGCCGCTGCCGGGGCTGCTGTTCGTCTCGTCGCTCTTCGCGGTCCTGCATTTTCTCAAGCCCGAGGAAAACGTGATTCCACGCGGCGGCGTCGGTTGGCTCTCGGGTTTGGTGCTGCTGCCGCACTCGTTCTGGCAGTTCGCGAACCCGCTTTTGTTGTTGAGTGGTTTTACCACGCTCTTCTGCGTCGGGCTGATCCTGGGAGCGGTCCGTCTGCTCACCCGCTCCCTATGGCTGCCGGTCGGCCTGCACGCGGGCTGGATATTCGGGCTGCGAAGTTTCGCCAGATTCAGCCGGCACCCCGCGCCGCCCTCGCTCTGGTTCGGCGAGACCCTGCTGGTCGGTCTGGGTTCCGTGGCCGTGGTGTTGCTGACCGGACTGCTCGTCTGGCTGGTTCTCCGCGGGGAGAAAATGGGGGATGGCCTGCCATGATGACCTTGCCCGGTCTCAACTGGATCAAGGCCGGCGCGGCCATCTGTCTGGACCTGCTCTACCCGCCGGCGTGCCTGCACTGCGAAGGGCTGGTCGGAAGCGGGGAAACTCTCTGCGCGGACTGCCGTGAGACCTTACCAAGCATCGAAGCTCCCTATTGCGAGATCTGCTCGCAACCCTTCGATGGTGCCATCGACGGCCCTTTCTCCTGCGCCAACTGCCTGGAACAGCGGTTCGACTTCGAGTGCAACGTCTCAGCCTACCGCAGCCGCGGGGCCGTGCGTGAACTGGTCCACCGCTTCAAGTACGACGGCCAGTATTACCTGCGGAAACCCTTGGGCGCATTGCTGTGCCGGGCGATGGACGATGTTCGCATCCGCCGCCAGCCCGCGGACGCGCTGGTGCCGGTGCCGCTGCACCCGCGCCGCCGGCGGGAACGCGGTTTCAACCAGGCGGAAGTACTCTGCCGCTTGCTGAGCCGCCACACGGCGCTGCCCGTCTGGCCGGCTCTGCGCCGGGTGCGCTTCACGGAAACACAGACCCACTTCGCCCGGGAGGAACGGCGGAAAAACCTTCGCGGCGCTTTCGCCGCCCGTTTCCGCTGGCCGGTGAATGGAGGGCACCTGCTCCTGGTGGACGACGTCTTCACCACCGGTTCCACCGTGCAGGAATGCGCCCGCGTGCTCCGCCTGGCCGGAGCGGCGAGCGTGCGGGTGGTGACGGTCGCCCGCGCCTGAAAACCGCTTGGGCTTGTCGCCGAAAAGTTGTAGCGTGACAGCCACGATGCCGATTTTCCGCAAGCCCAACTTCAACGACGACGCCGACGACAAGAAGCGCAAACGGCAAATCCCCGACGGCCTGTTCATCGGCTGCCCCCGGTGCAACGAAGTCCTCCACAAGATCGTCCTCGCGGAAAACCAGCGGGTGTGCCCGAAGTGCGAATACCACTTCTCCCAATCCGCGCGCGAACGCTTGGTGTACCTGCTCGACCCGGAGAGCTTTCGCGAGATGGACGCGGATCTTACCCCGGTGGACGTGTTGGGGTTCCGCGGCGCGGCGAATTACAGCGACCGCATCAAGACCTACCAACAGAAGACCGGTCTCAAGGACGCCGTGGTCAGCGGGACCGGCCGCCTGGAGAACCAGCCGGTGTCCATCGCGGTCATGGACTTCGAGTTCCTCGGTGGCAGCATGGGATCGGTCGCCGGTGAGAAGATTACACGCGCCATCGAGCGCGGCACGGAGGCCGGTTGCCCGGTGATCGTGATCTCCGCCTCGGGCGGCGCGCGCCTCTACGAAGGCATGTTCAGCCTGATGCAAATGGCCAAGACCAGCGGCGCGCTGGCGCTGCACGCCCGCGCCCGCCTGCCGTTCATCTCGGTGCTCACCCACCCGACGACGGGCGGCGTCACCGCCAGCTTTGCCACGCTGGGCGACCTGGTGGTGGCCGAGCCAAACGCCCAGATTGGTTTCGCCGGGCCGCGGGTGATCCGCGAGACGACCCACCAGGACCTGCCGCCAGGTTTCCAGACGGCGGAGTTCCTGGAAGCGCACGGGTTGATCGACATGATCATCCACCGCAAGAAGATGCGCTCGATCTTGGCCAATCTGCTCGCCTACATGACCCCGCGAACGGCGTCCGCCGCGTCGGCATGACTTCTCTGGGTTACCCCGAGGCGCTGGCCTGGCTCTACGGGACACAACTCACCGGCATCAAGCTGGGGCTGGAGAACATCCAGCGGTTGCTGCACACCCTGGAGCTGGATGGGATGGACCGAAACGCCTGTTTCCTGCACGTCGCCGGGACCAATGGAAAAGGCTCGGTCTGCGCGATGATTGACGCCGTCAGCCGCGCCGCCGGGAAGCGTACCGGGTTGTTCACGTCGCCACATCTGGTCAGCTTCCGCGAGCGCATCCGCATCGACGGCGAACCTGTCTCTCATCAGGCCGTGGCCGAAGGGTTGACCCGGCTGCGTGACCTCACCGCGACCTGGGACCCGGCCCCAACCTTCTTCGAATTGACGACCGCACTCGCGGCGTCCTGTTTCGCACGGGCGGGTGTGGAAGTCGTGGCGTGGGAAACCGGCCTCGGCGGGCGCCTCGACGCCACCAACACGATCACCCCGGCGGTCTCCGTGCTGACGCCGATTGACCTCGACCACATGGGCTTCCTGGGAGATACCCTGGAACTGGTGGCGCGGGAGAAGGCGGGGATCATCAAGCCGGGCGTTCCCGTGGTCAGCGGACCACAGCAACCCGTCGCAGTGGATGTAATCGAGGCGGTGGCCGCAGAGAAGGGGGCGGCGTTGCGCTGGGTGACCAGCCCGGTGGGGCTTGAGACCCGTGTCTCTCTGGCTGGCAGCCACCAGCGCATCAACGCCGCGGTGGCACTGGCCGCCCTGGACGCCGCCGGGATCGAAATCGGTAAACAAGCGGCGCAGGTGGCTTTGACGAAGGTACACTGGCCGGGCCGCTTCCAACGGCTGGAGGAAGGTCGGGTGATCCTCGACGGTGCGCACAATCCGGCGGCCGCACGCCGGTTGGTCGAAACCTGGAAAGAGGAATTCGGAGCCCGCGCGCGCGCGACGCTCATCCTGGGTGTCTTGCGCGACAAGGAAGCTGCCGAGATCAGCCGCATTCTGGCACCCTTGGCAGAGAGAATTTACACGGTCGAGCCGGTGAGTCCGCGTGCCTTGCCCGCTGATGATCTGCGCGCCGTGATCCAGCCGATAGCCGCACACACGGTGATCCAGGCCGAGAAAAGTCTGTCCGGCGCCCTCCGGTGTGCCCGTGCGCACCCCGAACCGGCACTGGTGGCGGGTTCACTGTTCCTGGTCGGCGAGGCGTTGGCGTTGCTGACTCCCGGCAGCGAGAACCTGGAGGTAAGCTGGCAATGAGCAAAGGGCTGCCGCAGAAAATTTGTGCCCAATGCGGGCGGCCCTTCGACTGGCGCAAGAAATGGGAACGCTGCTGGGACGAAGTGCGTTTTTGTTCGGAGCGTTGTAAGGGGGAAGCGCGCCGGGCCAGAAAAGGCTCCGCAGGCAAGTGACTCATCCTGCCAAGTGTCCATCCATTGGTTCATCATCACCGGCGAGTATCCACCTCAGCCCGGGGGGATCAGCGATTACACCCACCTCGTGGCCTCCGCGTTAGCCGCCGCGGGTGACACGGTTGAAATCTGGACCGGTCCCTCGTCGCCGGAGACAGCGAACACGGGCAATATTCCGGTCCACCGTACCTCGGAGCATTTCAGCCTCCGTGCTCGGAACGAGATCGGGGCGGCCTGGAACCGCCTGCCGTCCGGTGCCAGGGTCTTGGTCCAGTACGAGCCCTGGTCGTTCGGCTACAAGGGACTCAATCTGCCCTTTGCCTGGTGGCTGCGAAGATGCCGCCGACGCCGGCCGGACGTAGCGTTGACGATCATGTTCCACGAGGTCGCGACGGATTTCGGCTGGAACCAACGCTTCAAGCAATCCGTCCACGGACTGCTCTCCCACGGCATGGCGCGGGTGGCGGCGCGAACCGCCGACCGGGTCTTTATGTCCGTGCTGGTGTGGGAACCGGTGTTGCGCTCGCTCCTGCGCGCCGATCAATCCCCGGAATGGCTGCCGGTGCCCAGCAACGTACCGCGAACCGCCGACACCGCGCGCACGGCGGCGTTGCGTCAACAGTTGCTCGGTGTAAGTAGTGGTTTGATCGTCGGGCATTTCAGCACGTTCCGGGGAGAAATCCCCGAGATGCTGCGGGCCATGCTGCCGCAACTGCTCGCCTCGAAGTCCTGCGCCGCCATCCTGTTGCTAGGCAGGGGTGGCGCGGAGTTCGCCGCTGCCGTGCGCGAGGAGCATCCGGGGGCAGCGGGCCGGATCGTGGCGGCGGGCGAAATGGGGTTGGAAGCCGTGTCCGAACATCTGGCGGCGTGTGACCTCTTGATCCAACCTTATCCGGACGGCGTGAGCAGCCGCCGTACAACCGTGATGGCCGGCTTAAACCTGGGCCTTCCTATTTTGACCAATGCCGGCCATTGCTCCGACCCGCATTTATGGGAAAATTCCGGTGCGGTCCGGGTGGTAAATTCGGCGCAGCCAATGGAGATCGGTGCCGCCGCGGTTACCCTGATGGAGGACGGGGCCGGACGCGCTGCGCTGGCAATCCGCGCGCGGCAGTTCTACGACGAGCGTTTCAGCGTGGAGCGAGTCGTGGAGACACTTCGTCGCACTTGAAGCTGCCATCTCGTGGGTTCCAAGTTGTGGCTGCGCTTGGCACAAGCGCAGCTACAATTTACTAGCCGCTTCGATCTTATACAGCCTGCTCAATAGGAATCGGCTTCCTTGTGCGACTCCTTCATCTGGTTGGCCACGGCGTGCGCTCTGTCTATGTCCCTCTTGTACTGGCTTTGCGGTTGCGGGGCGGGGAAGGGGATTCCTACTTTGGCGGCTTTGGTCGCCGGCTGACTCGAAGGGTCCACGACAGCTTGGGAGCGGAAAAAGAACAGGTAACAAACCGCCAACACGACCACCAGGAACAAGCTTTGCAGAAATCTCATGTCTGAAATTTAGCAGCTTACATGCCACCGCGTCCTGCCTGATTTGTTGTTTCGATCCGGCCTCTTGCGAACTGCGAAACGAAGAAAGCGTGACCCTCACGTTCTACCCCCGCCCCGCCCCGCCGTATGCACCTTCTGACGCAACCTGTTGCTTATTCCTGCATGCTGCGACGCTAAAGAAGCTCTCCGCTCATGAAACTGCGTCATCTCTCCTTTTCCAGCTCCGAACTCGATGCCATCCTGAACGCGACGCATGGCGATCCCTTCGCGTTCCTCGGACCCCACCTCGTCGAGAGCCTGTGGATGGTGCGCGTGTTCGCCCCCCACATCCAGGAAGTGGCGCTCATTGACGCTTCCAAGCGCGCCACAAAGCCCGTCGTGGCCGATAAGGTCCACGGTGCTGGATTCTTCGAGGTCAGCCTGCCCGAGGGTGAGGAGCGGCCCGATTACCGGTTGCGCATCACCGACTTTGCCGGTCACCAGAGCACCAACGCGGACCCCTATTCCTTCGGTCCCATCTTGGGCGATCTGGACCTTCACCTGTTCAAGGAGGGCAATCACCACCGTATTTACGACAAGCTCGGCGCGCACCTGATGGAGATTGGCGGCGTCCGCGGGTGCTCCTTCGCTGTCTGGGCACCGAACGCCACCCGCGTCAGCGTCGTCGGCGACTTCAACCACTGGGATGGGCGCGTCCACCCGATGCGCCGCCTGCTGGGCAGCGGCGTTTGGGAACTTTTCCTGCCCGGCGTGGAGGAGGGAACCCACTACAAATTCGAGGTGCGCGGACCGAATGGCGGCATTACCCTCAAGAGCGATCCGTACGCCTTTTACAACCAGCACGGTTTGAAGACTTCCTCGCTGGTCTTCGACTTGAAGCGCTACGCCTGGAGCGACGAGGAATGGATGGAAAAGCGCCGCTCCACTGACTGGCTGCGCACGCCCGTGAGCATCTACGAGTGCCACCCCGGCAGTTGGAAGCGGGTGCCAGAGGACCAAGACCGCTCCCTGAGCTACCTGGAACTGGCCGACCAGCTCTTGGATTATGTCATCGAGATGGGCTTCACCCATATCGAGTTGATGGCTATCGCCGAGCACCCGTACGACGGCTCGTGGGGCTATCAGGTGACGAATTACTTCGCTCCCACCAGCCGGTTTGGCAATCCGGACGAGTTCCGGCACTTCGTTGACCGCTGTCATCAGCGCGGTGTCGGTGTGATCCTGGATTGGGTGCCGGGTCACTTCCCGAAAGACGCCCACGGCTTGGCGCAATTCGACGGCACCAGCCTGTACGAACACAGCGACCCCCGGCAGGGTGAGCACGCCGATTGGGGCACGCTGATCTTCAACTACGGGCGCAACGAGGTGCGCAATTTCCTCGTCGCCAACGGGCTGTTCTGGTTCGACCAGTACCACATCGACGGCCTGCGCGTGGATGCCGTGGCCTCAATGCTGTACCTCGATTACTCGCGCAAGGCGGGCGAATGGGTGCCCAACGTCCACGGCGGCCGCGAGAATCTGGAAGCCGTCTATTTCCTGAAGCGCTTCAACGAACTGGCTTACGGCGAGTACCCCGGGATCATGACCATCGCCGAGGAGTCCACCTCCTGGCCGGCGGTCAGCCGTCCGACGTACCTGGGCGGGTTGGGCTTCGGCTTCAAATGGAACATGGGCTGGATGAACGACAGCCTGCGCTACATGGCGCTAGATCCTATCCACCGGCGCTACCACCAGGGGGACATGACATTCTCGCTCATCTACGCCTTCAACGAGCACTTCATCCTCGTGCTCAGCCACGACGAGGTGGTCCACGGCAAGAAGTCGCTCATCGACAAGATGCCCGGGGATGCCTGGCAGCAGTTCGCCAACCTGCGGATGTTCTACGCATGGATGTGGGCGCATCCGGGCAAGAAGTTGTTGTTCCAGGGCGGCGAGTTCGCTCAGCGGCATGAGTGGCGTTACAACAAAAGCCTCGACTGGCACCTGACCCAGCAGCACGAACACGACGGCATGCGCCGCTTGGTCCAGCATTTGAATCACCTCTACAAGACCGAGCCCGTTTACTACGACCTGGACGACAGCTACGAAGGTTTCGAGTGGATCGACTTCAGCGATGCCGACAGCAGTGTGATTTCCTTCGTACGCAAGGCCCGTAACGGCGATCAGATCCTGTTTGTGATCAACGCCACGCCGCTGGTCCGAGAGCCGTACCGGGTCGGCGCACCGGCACCCGGATTCTACAAGGAGATCCTCAATACGGACGCGCAGACCTACGGTGGCGGCAACGTCGGGAATTGTGGCGGTTTGCACACGGATGCTCACGCCTGTCAGGGCCGCGAACACTCGCTCAATTTGCGGCTGCCGCCCCTGAGCGTCGTGGGTTTGAAACTCATAGCGGACGTGATCGAAGTTCCCTCGGGAGAGGTGAATGTTACCGAATTGTTACCGGTTTGATACATTTGTTCCTAGCGTTGGAAACGCATTGACGCGATCAGGGCAGCTCCCTACTTTTGCGCATCTGCGAGTCACAGTCGTTCAACACCTACATTTCATGATCAGAAAGAAGTCGCCCAACGCGGCGTTCACGCTCATTGAGCTGCTCGTCGTCATCACCATCATCGGCATTCTCGCTGGCATCGCCCTGCCTGTGTTCAACTCGGTTCAGATCAAAGGCTCCCAGACCAAGGCGCTGGCTCAAGCCAAGCAAATTGGATTGGCACTCAAACTTTTCGCCGGTGATAATGACGGCGTTTATCCTCGTAGCGGCGTGCCTGCAGATTTGGCGGCGGATCCCGCTACCTCAAACGATGCTTTTGCACCGCTTTTTCCGACCTATACCCAATCTGAGAAGATTTTCGGAAACAAGTTGTCCGCTTGGCAAACCGGTGCAGGTCCAGATGACGTGATCGATACTTCGTACACTGGCGCACCTACCAAGACTCTCGCCGTTGGCGAGAACGTTTATGGATACATGCTTGGTCTAAGCGATGCCTCTAATCCGGCGTGCCCTTTGATCTTCGACGCGCCGCAGGCCGGTGACACTGGTGGTGTCTACGCCGTATCACCTGCTGTCAAAGGTGGCGTTTGGAGTGGTACAAAAGCCGTCGTGATTCGGTTGGACAATAGCGGCGCGGTAGAAAATCTCGATTCCCAAAGGCATATCGTCATTACAACCAATCAGGCCGGGGCCAAGGTGAGTTTGCTGGATGTCGCTAACAACACTCCTAATTTGACCGGTTGCAGGGAGTTACTGCCCAAATAGCTCCCGAGAAGTAGGTTCGACAAGCAGCTATGGCTCACGCTCAGGCTGTTTGTTCTTTTGATGGCTGTCATGAAACAGAAATTGGACCTATGCGGTCGGGGCTTTACCCCTGAAGCCAAGAATCAGAGCTAGAATGGCGTTGTTCTAGTCGAGGATCGAAGTAAGTCGCCCATCGCTCAAACGCGTGACGATCCGCTTGCCAGCTACTGCCATCGCGACGTGGCGGATGATTTCTCCGTGTTCGTTGAGGGTGATGCTGTAGCCGCGATCCAGCGTCCCTTGCGGGCCCAGCACGCGCAGGAGGCTCTGCGCGGCGTGCAATCTGGCTGTCAATTTTCCCTGTTCGCAGCAGAGCAGAGTGCTCAGCTTCTCCTGCCAGGAATGCAGAAGCTGGCTGCGCAGGGCAAGCGAGCGTCGAAAATCGCCCACGCGCAAACAACAGCTTTTCTCTTCCAACCGAGCCTTGAAGTGCTGCAAGGCGGAGGCACCCGCCCGTTGCAAAGCTTCTTCCATGGAGTCGAGCCGCTGGCGCTCGTCGAGCATCCGCCGCTGCGGTTCGCGCTGGAGGGTGCCACGTGCGAAGCCTTGCAGGCGATCCCGCGCGGCCACGATGACATCGAGCAAACGCCGGTTGAAAAACTGGGACGCCGCGCCGAGTTGCCGCAGCAACTCGCCGGTATCAGGAGCGATCAGCTCGGCGGCGGCGCTGGGAGTAGGAGCGCGCACGTCCGCCGCGAAGTCGGCGATCGTGAAGTCGATCTCGTGCCCGACCGCGGATACCACGGGCAAGGCCGACGCCGCGACCGCGCGGGCCACGATCTCCTCGTTGAACTCCCACAGGTCCTCGATGCTCCCGCCGCCGCGCGCGAGCACGACCACATCCACCCGTTTGGCGGTATCGGGTGAAGCGTCGTCGGCGAGCGCCCATTTATTGAACTCGCCCAACGCCCGCACGATCTCGGCGGCGGCACCCGCGCCTTGGACCCGCACGGGGTTGACCACCACGCGCATCCACGGCGCACGGCGGGCGAGGATGTTGAGCATGTCCTGCAGCGCGGCGGCGGAAGGTGAGGTCACCAGGCCGATGGTCCGTGGAAACCGGGGCAAGGGCTGCTTGCGCGCCGCGTCGAAAAGTCCCTCGGCCTGGAGTTGACGTTTGAGAGCTTCGAAGCGAGCCTGCAGGGCACCCACGCCGCGCGGCTGCACGAGTTGGACCACCATCTGATATTGTCCACGCGCCTCGTAAACCGTCAGATCGCCGTACACCTGCACCTGCATGCCGTCGTCCAGCGGCACTCCGAGACGGCTGCCGGCGCTGTTGCGAAATTGCACGCAGGAAAGCTGGCTGCGGTCGTCCTTGAGGGTGAAATACTGGTGCCCGGAACTTTGCCGCCGCAGGTTGGAGATTTCTCCCTCGACCCAGGTTTGCCCGATGGCGTCTTCCAGCAAGGAGCGAATCGTCCGGGTCAGTTCCGAGACGGAAAGGACTTTCGGCTCGGTGGGGAAAAGTTCGATCACGTTTGTTCCATGCCTCGAAACCGCCCGGCCGGCAAGCGGGAGGCAAGGGAAATCGCCCGCGCCCAAAATCCTCTTTGCGGTCAGCACCGTTTCTGCTTCCATAGGGACGCTGAAAATTACTTCTTAGTGCATACCCCATTGATGAAACCTCGCTTCGTTCCGCTTCTCGCCCTGGCCGCCACGGCCGGCGTGATGAGTCTGCTCACCGGCTGTACCGAAACCCCACAGATTGGCGGCAGCAGCTCGTACAACGTCACCGCCTACAAACCCCACAATCCCGGCAACGTCCGGGTCAAAGTCTCCTTGGACAAAGAAGTGGTGTACGTCCTGGAAGGCGACAAGCCGCTCATGGTGGCGGCGGTCACCGTCGGCATCCCCGCCAAGCCGACCCCCACGGGCAGCTTCCGCATCTACCGCAAGGAAGCCCACAAGCGCAGCGGGAGCTACGGCTTCTACGTGAAAAACGGGGTGACCACCCCCGCGGAAGCCGGACACGGCTCCGGAAGCTACGTCGGCTACCCGATGGCCTACTGGTGCGAGTTCGCGCCCGCCTACGGCTTCCACCAGGGCTACGTCTGGCCCACGCCCCGCTCGCACGGTTGCCTGCGGCTGCACCGCAACGTCGCGCCGAAATTCTACGCGCTGGTCCACGAGGGCACGCCGGTGAACATCGCCCATACGCAGCCCGAAGACTCCACCATCGGCGCGAACGTGCGCCGTCCGACCGACTACAACGATCCCGATCCGCCCGCGGCCTTTTCGGCTTCGCCGAAGGTGTTCGAGGCTCCTCCCGGCACCGAACTGGTGTCTTACTGACGGTTTTCGAAGGCGCTTTCTTGCCGGAGCGTCCTCTGTTTCAGGTGCCGGACCCGCGCCCTTTGAAGGGACGCGGGTTTCGCGCTATAGTGCACTTTCCGCTCGCCTGTGAATTCCATGGATAATTCCACCACCATTGCTCCCCAAGCGCCGCGCAAGCGCATCAACCTGCGGACGCCCGACATCATGGCCACCGTGCAGGCGCAGGTCGAAAGCCATTACCGCAGCGAACTGGTGGAAATGCTCCGTGCCCGGGGCGGCATCGTTTCCGCCGGCGGTTTGACCGTGCGCCTGGCCAAGCAGTTCGGATTTTGTTATGGGGTGGAGCGGGCCATCGACCTCGCCTATGCGGCCCGCCAGTCCAAGGAACTGGAAGGGCGCCGCCTCTTCATTCTGGGCGAAATCATCCATAACCCTGAGGTCAACGCCCAGATCGCCGCGTTGGGCATCAAGAATTTGATCGGCCCGCGCCGCGAGGCGGAAATTGATGACCTCACCGCCGAGGACGTGGTCATCGTGCCGGCCTTCGGTGCGGAAGTGCCGATCCTCGAGAAGATCAAGGCGTTGGGGTGCTACATCGTTGACACGACCTGTGGCGACGTGATGAGCGTCTGGCGGCGCGTGCGTTCGTACGCAGCGGACCAGATGACGAGCATCATCCACGGCAAGTCGCAGCACGAGGAAACCAAGGCGACTGCCTCGCAGGCCCGGGGGAAGGGGATGGGAGGCCATTATCTCGTGGTCCTGACGTTGGAGGAGACGGACTACGTCTGCGAGTACATCCGGCACGGGGGGAACCGGGAAGATTTCCTGAGGAAGTTCGAGGGTGCCCATTCCGAAGGCTTCGACCCCGACCTGCACCTGAAAACGGTCGGCGTGGCCAACCAGACGACCATGCTCCGCGGCGAGACGGAGGAAGTGCAACGGCGCATCGGCCAAGCGATCGTGGATCGCGATGGCCAAGCTGACAGTCTCAAGAATTTCCGCTTTTCCGACACGATCTGCGGGGCGACGCAGGAACGCCAGGATGCCCTGCGCGAGATGCTGCAAACTCCCAGGTCGATGAACCTGCTGCTGGTGGTCGGCGGCTATAACAGTTCCAACACCTCGCACCTGGCGGAGATGGGTTCGGCGGAGTTGCCGACGTTTTTCATCCGGGACGCTAGCCGCTTGGAAAGCGAGCAGCGGATCACGCATTTCGACCTCCATCTCGGCCATGAGATCACGACCGAGAACTGGTTCCCGGATGGTGAAATCACCGTGGGCGTAACGGCCGGCGCGTCCTGCCCGAACCATCTGATCGAGGAGACGATCAAGAAGCTGTTCGCGCTGCGGGGAGTGGATAGTTCCAAATTGTTGTAGAGCGTTGTTCCGAAGGGGCAGCCCTCCCGACGGCTTTTGCGCTTGAGTGGCACGTGCCGTAGGATAAGAGCTTCATGGTTGCCCGGCGAATCCTGTTGCTTATCTGGCTGACGGCCAGCCTGGTCACTGCGGTCGTTCCTGAAACAGCGGCGCAGCCGGTGGAAGCGTCGGCGTCCGCCGGCAGCGATGCCGATGAACACGCCGCCCGGATCGCCGAGCGCTACAAGGCGATGCTCGCCGCTAACCCGGTGGAGGGTATGGCGCTCGACCGTCTCTGGAAATCCTACGAGGATCGAGGGTTCACCGGCAATCTCCTCGATCAATACCGGCAGGCGTCGCAGCATCCTCCCACCGGCAAAGAAGGGACCGTATCGTCCCTAGTTTACGGCCATCTCCTGAAAAAAGCGGGCCGGCTCGATGAGGCTGCCGCCGCGTACCGTCAGGCCGGGTCCGTCGATGCGGGCAATCCGCTGCCGTTGCTCGCTCTGGCTGACCTTGCCGTTGGGCGCGGCAAGCCGGTGGAGGCCGCCGGATTCTACGAGCAAGCCCTGGGCAAATTACCGGCGGGGGACGCCCGGCGGTCGGATCTGCTCCTCAAGCTCGGCGCGGCTTGGCTGGCTGCGGGGCAGCCGCTCAAGGCGGCGGAGCGATGGGAAGCGACCGTGGCGCTCGATCCCGGCAACCTTTCCTTGCACCGGGAACTCGCCGCCAACTACGAGAGGAGTCATCTGCCCGAACGGGCCATCGCGCACTACGAGACCATCGAACAGCACGGCAGTCCCGCCGAGCGGGCGCAGGCGTTGCGCGACCTGGGGCGTCTGCATCAGGCCCGGGACGAGTTTGACGCGGCCCGCGACGCGTTCGAGCGCGGACTGACACTCACCTCGCGGGAGAATTGGTTGCACGGCGATTTGGAAGGACAACTGATTCGCCTCCACCAGCGCGCCGGACGCACAGCCGAGTTGGAAGCTCGCTGGCAGGCTGCCGTCGCGGAGAACCCGCGGGACGTGGGCGGCTACCTGCGCCTTGAACATCTGGCCGAGGCACAAACCGACGTGGCCGGGGAACGGGCCGCATTGCAGAAGATCGTTGCCCTGGTTCCGCGGGATCGCGAAAGCACTTTGAAGTTGGCACGCCTGCTCGCCGACGCGGGGGAACGCGAACCAGCCGCGGCGTTGTACGACCAGATGCTCAAGCTCCAGCCCGAGAACCTGGAATTGCTCCTGGCGCGTGCCGACCTGGACCTGCAGTTGGGACGTCCGTCAGTGGCGGTTGAACGGATCGAGGCGCGTGTAGCCCGCACGCCGGCGGACGAAAGTGTTGCCTCGCCAGCGTTGGCGTTCTTCCTGAGCCGCCACCTGGACGAAGCGGCCGAACGACTGCTGCGCCAGGATGCTTCCCGGCAGTCTGCCCCCGACGAGTCCGTGCTGGCGCTGGCGAAGTTTCTCTCCACGCAACGCAAACTCGCCGAGGCTAGGGCGACCCTGGAGAGTTTCGCGGCCCGCCCCGGTGATCCTGCCGTCCGCGCCGCCCGCTGGTTGCGGGTGGCTGATCTCTACAGGGAGCAGAACGCCCCCGAGGACGCCCTGCGCTGCTGGCGGCTTGCTTCCGAACTCCAACCCGATCTCCTCGCGCCGCTGCTCGCCACGGGGGATTTGTTGCTGGCGCGGGGCGACGCGACCGGAGCTTGCGCCGTGCTTCAACGCGCGGTCGATGCTGCCCCCGCCGGTCCTGAGCGCATCGAAACCGAGCGGAAGTTGTTCCAGGCCATGCAAACCGGTGACTCTCCGGCAGCCGGGGAGAAGACGGGAGCGTTCCCATTGCCTGTTCGGGTCGCGCGGCGTGCGGCTGTTCCGGGCGTGGTTCCGGGCACATCCCACAACGTCGCCGCGCCCGGCTCATCTCCGCCCCCCGATCCGCGTGCGTTATTGGACGTAGCTCACGCCTCAGGGAACTTTACCGCGGCACCGTTCATTGCGCCGGAGCTTGTCAGCGTCCCGCTGGCCCGTTACCTCGACCAACTGGAGGAAACAGTGAAATCGCAACCGACCGCAGCGAACTACGTGCGGTTGGCCCGCTGGCTCTACTGGTCGCACGATCTCCCTGCCGCCGCCGCATCCGCAGAAGATGCCGCCCGGCTCGACCCGCGGGACCTGCCCGCGCGCGAGTTATTATCCACCCTCGCCTTGGACGCCCACCAGCGCGTGGAAGCCGAGCGCTGGCTGCGCGAAATCATGGCCATCGACCCGGGGCGCCAGGCGGCGTGTCTCAAGCAGATCGCCAACCTCAAACTCGACGCCGGGGACACCGAAGCTGCCCTCGCGACGTTCGTGGAAATCCAGCACGCCGCGCCCGGTTCCGTTGCTGCGCTCACCGACCTGGCCCTGGCTCGACAGCGCGCCGATCACTGGTTCGATGCCCTCGCCGCCTGGGAACAGGCCTATGCTCTGCCCGGGGCAACACAGGCGCAACGTGCGGAAATCCGCCGACCACTGCTCACCGCCCTGGAAAAGCTCGACCGCATCCCGCGTGCTGCCGAGGTGCTGCAATCCGCTATCGACGAGCAGGCGGACATCGACTCTAAACAGGATCTTTTTCGCGAATTGATCGCCTTCAGCCGGCAGCACGGTTTGGCCGACGCTCTGCGTCAGGATTACGAGGCGCGCCTGAATGCGCAGCCGCAGGATTATTTTCTGCTCACCGCGCTGGCCGAGCTGCGCCGGGCGGCGGGGCACGAGCACGAAGCCTACCGCCTGCTGGGTCAGGCGTACTATTCCGCGCCCGATCCTGTCCGTAGCCTGCGGACCCTGGTTGAGGCCGCCGAATCGCTCGGCGCCATCGACGAAGCCGTGGTCCACCAGCGTCGGTTGGCGGCTCTGCCGGGGCAGGCGACACTGGAAACCCTGGAAAAGCTGGCTTCCCTGGAAGACAGCAGTTCGCAGGCGGATACGGCGGTTCGCACCTGGGAAAACATCGTGGCCCGTTTTCCCAGGGACCCGCTCGCGCTGGGTCACGCTGCCAACTTCTTCGAAGCGGATGGAAAGACGGGGCGGTCCCGCGAGCTGCTCGATCAGTTAGTGCGCCTCCATGCCGCCGACAACAAACAATTGCTCCGACTCGGCGAGTTGAACGCCGCTGCCGCCGACATCGCGGGTGCCCGCATCGCGTTTGAACAACTGCTCACGCGTTCCGAGCCCGAGGGGCCGGGCAGCCCGTTGATCTTGCCGGGAGGTCTGGATAAATTGCCGCCGCTCGACAACGAGGCCGACACCGGTGAGACCACGGTTTCCCGGCGCGCTTTCCGCACTGTCCCGGCGGGCGGATCGCCTGCGTTGGCCATCCCGCCCTCCGAGGACAGCGACGCCCGTTTGCGGCTGCGGGCCATCGGCGGAATTTCTCGTCTGCTCTTCCCGGCTAAATCGTCTGGGATGACTGCGGACCCAGCCGTGCAGCAGGCGTGGCTGGCCCGGTGGCGGGAAGCCGAAAAAGCAGGAGCGCGCAGTGAACCTCTCCAGGCCTTTTATCAGGCCAACGGGAAGGGACTGGTGATGGACTGCCTCGAACGCTGGCTGGATAAAACGCCCGCGGATGTTCAGCTACACAAAGCGATCCTCGTGTCGGGATTGCGTCTGGGCGAGTACCGGCGGCTGGCGACCTGGATCTGGTCGCCGGATGAACGCGGCGGCGGACTCCGCGTCCGCAGCCGCGAACTCGTGCAAAGCCTCGCTCAATGGCTGACCGGCCCGGACATCGACGCCGGGCCCAACCTGGTCGCCGACCTCTTTCCGCCCGGCGTGAAGGCCCGCGATGCCCTGTGGCTGGCCGCCAGCAACGTTTTTGCCGCCCGGCAACGCTACGCGGAGGCCGTGGAACTCGGCGAACGCCTCTTTGCAACCGCTTCCGCCGATTACCTGACGGCCTACGGACAGGAACTGGCCCACTGGCAACTCTACCTCGGCCACACCGACCGTGCCCGGACGATCCTGCGCCGTGTACTGGCGGAGAACGAAGGGGACACGCTCGGCGCTTCCGGCGGCGGCCTCTTTGCGCTGCTGCGCGAATACTACCTGCTGCTGCCACCGGGCGAGCGCCGTCCATTCACGGAGGAATATCTGGCCTGGACGCGGCAGCATTCCTCCGCTGCCTACGCGGTGCTCTGCGGGGTGTTGCTGCACGGTCTTGGGGGCGATGAAACGGCCGCCCGGCATGATCTCGACACACTGCTGGGCATGCGTCTGCTGACGGCCAAGGTCGAAGACAGCAACCTGTCGTCGGACGCCCGCCGGTGGGATTATCTGACCGCCAACGGCTGGCAACTGCACGAGTGGAACCTGACCCCGCTGTCCATCTACCTGTGGCGGCAGGCGCTCGGCGGCGCGACCGGGTTTGATCGGCAGTCGGGCGACAGCCAGCAAAAGGTGGTCGAACTACGCAACCTGCTGCTGCTGGAGGAAGTGGAGACGGCTGCCACCCCGCAATTTGCCCGTGAATACGTGGAAAATTATCTGCGCACCCGGCCACCGATCGCTGAGGCAGCGGCGTTGGCCTCGCAGTGGGTAAGCAACTCCCGCTTCGGCGAAGCGGCGCGGGTGGACGAGTACCTCTGCGAATTGGAGCCCGATCAGGCGGACCACTGGCTGGAGCGGTTCGCCGCCCTGAAAGCCGCCGGGGACCCTGCCGCGGCCGCCCGTTTGTTCCGCGGTGTGTTGGAGAACAAAGCACATTTCCCCGCGAACCTCGGTCGCCTCCAGGTGGTGCAGCAACTGGCTGAGCTGCTCGAAAACGACCTGGCGGATGCCCCGGGTGCCCGGCGGTGGTTGTGGCGGGAGCGCAAGGCGGGCAAGAGCTTGGACCACTCGCCCCTTGCCTGGTTGGCCCGGAGCTACGAGCGGGCGGGACAATGGGAAAATGCGGCGAGAGTCTGGCGCGAGATCCCCGATGATCCGACCGGCAACGCCGCGCTCAACGCCGGCAGGATCGAGGCGCAATATCTCGGACGCTCCGACGAAGCTTTGTCGCTGGTAAAATCTGCGGTTGAACGCAACTCTCCGCCCGGCGAACACTCCCGGGCGATCGTCACCCTGGCCGGCCTGCAAATTGCCGCTGGACGGACCGACGAAGCGGCCGAGTTGGGTTTCGGGCTGTTGCACGACGCCCAATCCGATGGTGTCGCTCGCGTGGCTACCCTGTTGGCCGCGCACGGTCAACCGATCGCCGCCCGGCAGTTGCTGACGGCTTCCTTGCGGCGGACGCACGATCCGCGCATCCGCTTGCAGCAGCAAAGAGCCTTGGTCGAGGTGGTGGCAGCCGCGCCGGGCGATGACGCAATCTTTGAAAGGGAACTACGGCGGCTGAAGACCATTGCCGATGGCGCGGCTTCCTCTGGGCCGGTGTTCGATGACGTGCGTTTCGATCTGGCCCGCCGGCGTCACATGGAAGGGTGGCTGGAGGGCGAACTGACACGCGATTGGTGCGACGGGCGGGGCAGAATTGCCGCCGGGGAAGATTTGGCTTGTTTGTACCTGGACACCCACCGGGAGGAGCGTCTGACCGTGGTCATCGGGCAAATTTTGAAGCACCCCTCCGCCGGTGAAACGATGCTGACAAAGCTCCAAAAGTCGCTCGCCGATGGGGGACGGAACACCCTGGCGGCGTCCGTATCAAAGGTGCTTTATCAGAACTATCCCCAGAAAGATGCCTACGGTTTGACGTACGCCCGCGACCTGTGGAACGACAAACGCCGGGACGAGGCGCACCGGGTGTTCACCACCCTCGCCGCCGCGGGGATGGTCCGGGAGAATATCTGCGCCCGAATCGGCGGAATCTGTCTCGAACTCGGCGACCGGACGATGTCGCAAGAATTTCTGGAACAGGCGATCGCGGCGGATCCGACGGCGGCGCACACTCCCGGGGCATGGTTGCAACTGGCAAACTTGAACCTCGAATCGGGACGGCTGGCGGAGGTACGGCAGGAACTGCGGGCAGCCTACCGTGATCCGGCTTGCGTGGACATGAAGCCGCTGACCCACTACCTCTGTGCGACCGTGGCAGCCGGCACGGAAAACCAGCCACGGCTAGGTGGCCGGGAGTTCCCGTTGACCGCCGTGCAGCGTGGCAGGTTGCTGCCGCTCATCGTCGATTCCCTGGAGGCCGCCGGCCGTGGGGACGACGCGCGAGGGGTGATCACCGCGCATCCCGAGTGGTTGGTCCTGGCGCCATCGGTCGTGAGGATCCTGCGGGAGAAGCTGACGCCCGGTGATGCTGATGCGTGGGCGCGGCTTGCCTCGTTGATTGATGGAGCGATGGCCCAGGCGGACCCGCCTTGTGTCACCTTGAACCGCGAAGCCGCTGCCTTCTACGTGGCGTGGGCCGACCAGGAAGCCGCCTCGCCGGACGGTCATCCGACCCCGGAAGCCGCGTTGGCCCACCTCGTTCGCGCCCATGCCCTGGACCCGGAATCCTTCCCGATCGCGAACCGTCTGGCGCGCTTACAGATGGAACGCAGACAGGACGCGGCTGCGGTCGAGACACTCCGCGGCTTTCTTTCCGTCGATGCGTTGCCCGAGGAACACGCCGATGCGGCCAGGACGCTGCACAAAGGTTGAGAGCGTTTTTCGTCGGGGTTTACTGGCGGAGGCGCTCTGGTACATCACTTTGCAATCGGCTGTAGCAAGTTGGCCGCGAATCCTGCTGCATCCGCCGCACCCTCCGGGCCGATACGGAAGGTACCGACGGGGATGCCGCCGGGCATTTGCACGATCGAGAGCAAGGAATCCAATCCATCCAAAGCGCTGGACCGCACCGGCACACCGAGCACCGGCAGCAAGGTCAACGCCGCGGCCATTCCGGACAGGTGGGCTGCTCCGCCCGCGCCGGCGATGAGGCAGCGCAACCCGCGGCTTTCGGCGCTGGTGGCGTACTCGTACAGCAGGTGTGGCGTGCGATGCGCGCTGACCACCCGCGCTTCAAAAGGCACTCCGCGCTCGGTCAAGACACGAGCTGCTTCCCGCATGGTCGGCCAGTCGGATGTGCTGCCCATGATGATGCCGACCGTGGGTTTGGGAGAAAGAGGAGGTGTCGCGTTGCTCACAGCTTTTGGAAGCACTGTTCCAGGAGAATGCCGGCTGCTGCAAGCCAGCTTCTCCTTTTTAGCCGGGAACACTTCATACCCAGCGACGCACTGAAGTTTACTTTCCCTTGGCTGCCGTCGGCGCTGCCGGGTTGGCTGCGGCTGGCGCACCGGCCTTGAAGAACTCCGCCAATTCCGGGCGCCAACTTTCCTGCGTCAGGCTGGGATCCTGCATGATGACAAAGAAAACGGATGGCTCCACCACCTGCCGGGCTCGCCCGAGACTAGCGGCCGCTTCGGTGATCTGTCCGGCCTTGAGGCTGCGCACCGCCGCGGCGAACAAGGCCTCCATCGGCGGTCGTGCTTGGGTGAGCGCCACGTCGATCTGGGTACTGGTGCCGTCGGTTTTCTCCTGGTCGGCCTGGATGTCGCTCAGCCACCACTTGAGACGGTACAGGCCCTCGGCCGTTTCGTACTGGTTGCGGAGCAGGGCCGCGCGGAATTTGCCGATGGCTTCCAGCGGTTTGCCCTCCCGACGCAGGCACTCGCCCCAGAAGTAATAGAAATCGGGCCGTGCCGGGTCGAGGGCCACCGCCTTGGCAAAGCTGGCTTCCGCATCGCTGAACGCGTTGTTGGTCATGAAGAGCAAACCCAGGAGAAAGTTAGCGTCGGACGGCGCTCGGTTGCGGCTCAAGGCATCCTTGAAGGTGGCACCGGCACCGCTGAGGTCGCGCTGGTAGAGTTGCGACCGTCCGATCTCGGTGCCCATGCTGACCCATTCGGGATGCTTCGCCTGCAGATCGGTGAACATTCTGATGGCCCCGGCAAAATCGCCCGCCTTGTTGGCGGCGAAGGCGGCGTCCACCGCTTCTTGCTCGCCGCTCTTCAAGCCAACGGAATCAACGAGCTGTACTGCCGTCGTCGAACGGTCCGCTGGGCTGGCGGCCAGCGCGGGGTTCACCGCTCCGCCGATGGAGTTTGCAAAGAAGTACCCGGCGGCTGCTCCCAGGGAGAGGAACACCAGCGAAGCCAAAGCAAGCGACCAGAAGGAGAACCCGGATTTGGGCTGTACGGCTCCGGCGGACGCAAACCGGGGCTGGAACACCGTGGATATTGGCGCCAGCGACCTCAGACCCGGCGCAGACTTCGGCTCCGTGCCATCGGGCAGGGTCAGCAGGTTGGAATCGGGTGCCTGAGGGGCGTCCGACGAGGCGAGCGCTTCGGGTGCCGTTTCATAACCGGTCTGGTAAAACGCATGCGGAGGGCTCGCTGAGTCAACAAACAGTTCCGTTGCGTAATCGTACGGCTCTTGTTCCGTCGTGGCAGGATCGTACACGTAAGGAGAGGAGGGAAACTCCTCGGTGGCGGGTCCGGCGGCATAGTACGCATCGTACTCCGGTGTGCCGGGCTCGGGATAGGATCCGGTGCCGGTCGCATCCTGGTACTCCGCATCAACGGTTCCATATTCGTCCGTGATGGCGGCAGTCTGGTATTCCGCACCGACGGACTCGTCCGTACCATTAGCCTCGTAGTAAGCCGTCTGCTCTACTTCGGGGGCGGAGCCAAGCTCCAGGTCACCGGCTGGCTGCTGGTAATCCAACGTGCCCGGCTCGTGTTGTTCCACCAGCGGTTCGGCGGGTACTTCCACGGGAGACACCGCTTCCACCTGATCGACGGCGGTGAGCGGGAAGAACTCTTCCGGGTCGGTCCGGAATGCAGTTGGCACCTCGAACGCGGACTCCCGCTCCTCGGTGTCAGCCTGGACAGCGGCGACGGTAGCTGGCTCTTCGTGCGCGCTGGCCTCGGGCTCGGCGGATGAGGTGATCAAATCCGCTACCTCGGTCGGCGGCGCTTCGTCGGCGGGGGAAAGAGTCTCCTTGATCGCAGGAGAGCTGAAGGGCTGCTCGATGGTCATCCCCTGCTTACCCACCGACGGCTGGATGCGGAAGCCGGGCTTGCGTTTGGGAGTAACATCACGACGGCCAGGCTTTTTCATAAGGAAAGGAAAGCGACGCGGGGGACGAAAGATGCGCTCTGACACCAGGCCTTTCAAGTCGGCAGATCAAGGGCTGGTTGGCAAATCTCTTTTTTGTTCGACGCCCGCGGGACTTTGCCTGTATGGAAGCAGCGGACCCTGCCCTGCCATGATGACCCTCTCGCCCGACGAACTCGCTCCCACCATCGCCGAACTCAGCGCGGCCAACCGGGTGTTCCTCGGGCGCTATCCTGGTGAGAACGAACGCCGCCAGCCGGTCCATGTGGTTTATGGCGGGGGGCACCTCTTCAAGCCCGACACCGCCGGGCGGCTTGGCGAAGCGGCGTTACGGACCTTGCGTGAATATGCACCCGACCCGGTCACGCTGACGCAGGCGTTCGGCGCGGACTGGACGCTGGAATTCTCCGCGATGCTGCACGCCCGGGTTACCGCCAAGCTGGAGCACGAGCCGGTCGAGGATTTTCGCCTCGATTTCGAGGACGGCTACGGCAACCGTCCCGACGCCGAGGAAGACGGGCACGCCGCCTCCAGCGCCGCGGAGATCGCCGCCGGGTTGGCGGCGGGAACCCTGCCGCCGTTCCTGGGTATCCGCATCAAACCGTTCAACGAGGATCTGAAAGCGCGTTCCATCCGGACGCTGGATATTTTCATCACCACACTGGTGGAGAAAACCGGCGGCAGGCTGCCGGAAAACTTTGTCATCACCGTGCCGAAGGTGCAGATCGCCGCGCACGTGACCGCGGCGGCGAAGGTGTGCGCCTTGCTCGAGAAGAAGCTCGGTCTGCCCGACGGCGCGTTGCGCCTGGAGTTGATGGTGGAAACGCCGCAATCCATCATCGACGCGGAGGGCCGTTGCCCCTTGATAGGGTTCGTCGAGGCTGCCGGAGGTCGTTGTGGGAGCGTGCATTTCGGCGTGTACGATTACACGGCTTCCTTCGGCATCACGGCGGCGTACCAGGCGATGGGCCATCCGGCGTGTGATTTCGCACGCACGGCGATGGTCGTGGCGCTGGCGGGCACCGGCATCCAGATCTCCGACGGCGCGACCAATATCCTGCCGGTGGCGCCGCACGCGGGCGAGGGGATCACCGACGAGCAGAGAAAGGAGAACCACGAGGTCGTACACGGCGCGTGGCGTCTGGCGTTCAACGACACGCTGCACTCCCTGCGCAACGGGATTTACGAAGGGTGGGACCTGCACCCGGCGCAGTTGGTGGCCCGTTACGCGGCGGTGTATTCGTTTTTCCTGGGAGGGTTGCCGGCGGCGTCGGGGCGGTTGAAGGCGTTTGTGGAAAAAGCGGCCCTGGCGTCGTTGTTCGGGGACGTGTTCGATGATGCCGCCACCGGGCAGGGGCTGTTGAATTTCTTTCTGCGCGGCATCGCCTGCGGGGCGATCACCGAGGACGAAGCGCTGGCAACGGGCCTGACGCTCGAGGAAATCCGGACGCGCTCGTTTTTGAAGATCCTGCTTGGCCGCCGCAAGGCGTAGGTTTTTAGCCATGGATGGAACGCGGATGAAACGCGGATAGGGGAAAACTTTGTGGTTCCTCCCCCAATCCGCGTTTCATCCGCGTTCCATCCATGGCCAAGATCGTTGCGGTCCACCGAGTAATCGCCTCGACGCGCTCCAGCACGGCTTTGGGTTCCAGCTTGCCTTTGAACCACACGATGCGATCCGCGAAGCCGCTCGTGTCCACTCCGGCGGCCTCCAGGTTCAACCGTTCCGTTGGGAGGCCGCCAGCACGATGTCCGTCCGGCCCGCGCGGCGCAGCAGGGCGAACTTCTTGCGCAGGTAGTCCGGCCGCCAGAAGCCGACGATCTCCAGCAGCAGGCTTCGTCCGCCGGTACTCCAATGGTGCTACTTCAGAGAACCGAAACAATGTCAAAGAGTTTAGACGTGACCCCAAAAGCTTCCTAAAAACAGCCTAAATCTTCCTTAAGTCAGTGCTATTCAGATGTGACCCCAAAGCTTGTTGCTATCAATTCCCGGGCCCCTTGATACCCCTTTTAATCCATTAACTCCGGATCACGGTGTAGACGATGTTGTTACTGTGAACAGTGAACCGCTGAACTTTCTCTTTAGCTCCTTTTCGATTTCTCTTGATATTTCACTTATCTCTTTGAATGCAATATCGTTACCAGAAATCATTATCTCTGGATTTGAGACGACGGTCTTAGAGAAGACAGTTATATACACAGAATGGTACTGAGCAAAATCTGCATATGTCTTGTGGTAAAACCTCAGGTATTTTAATGACCCACTAGTAAGAGAAACATTTGGTTTACTATTCACTCTATATCCATGCCTGCTAGCCACTTGATCCACGACTTCTAATATTTTTACAGAAGGGTATGTTTTCCCTCGCGGATTCACAGTAGCGGCTGGCGACACAGATATAAAATCCTGCTTGTTGCATCCAGCGGACGCTACAGCAATGACCAAAGTTGTGATTTTAAGTAAGTGGTATTGCATTGTTGAAAAACTGAATCAATCAGTCAATCAGACCAATGAGGAAACAGGAGGGGTCAGTCCGTGCGGGCGTGCGGAAAGGGGCTTCTGCACGCCCGCACGGACTGACCCGAATGGCACAAGCCTTTTCTGCACATATGCACGGACTGACCCCTCCTGCACTGCGATCTGTGTCGTCCTCGAAGATGGCCGTGCGGCGGTTGCCACGCGCCGTGAGATGGTAGAGCGCATCCTCAAACTCCACGCACAAAGGTCTTGCCATGGCAGGAGCTTAAAGAGACTCAGCACCAAAAGTTAAAGAGTTTAGAGGTGACCCCAACGAGCTTTACAGTGATGTCAAAGAGTTTAGAGGTGACCCCAACGAGCTTCCAACGACGAATGAATTACCTGATGGTATTAAGCCTAAATCCTCCTTATCTTAGTGCTATTCAGGATCGACGCCTTTGAAACCGCTGGCTACATATGGAATCTAAAGTCTAGTGCCAGCAGCAAAGCCACACCGGCAACAGTGTACATGAAGAGAAGGATAATCACAAAAGGCAATACCTCGCTCAAAGTCGATTGAGGGAGATGCACCAACAATGCTACTACTGCGAAAATTGTGGGAGCTAAAAGCAGTAACCAGCCCAATAAAGTAGGGTAGGCAACTTGGGCAGCAACTATTGCAAAAGGAGCTATCATCAGTAAACCCGATGATGTTCTGACGAGGGCGCGAAGATGATGCGGTGCGTGACCGATCACCCAGAAAAGGCACCAATAGATCAGCAGCCATAGTAAATAAGCCCAAAAACGACGGCGAGGTCGAAGCTGAAAAAGCGACTTTATTATACTGTGAGACATAAGGTTGTGCTTCAGTGTCTTAGTTGTCTGATTCTCTTTCAGTAAAGAACACTTGGGGTTATGAAATGCGCCCTCTATTCCTCTTCTACATCTCTTACTTCAACAGTATAATTCCCACCACCGCCGCCACTACCATCATAATTGAAAGCGCTGCCTCCACCAGTTGAAGAGCCTTCGCCACCGCTGCCGCCTTTGCCGCCTTTGCCGCCTTTGCTCTCTACTGGCTTTGCACCTAAAGGTTTGAACTTGTCGGTTTTAGTTTCCATGTTCTTAAGTGCTTTTTTCAGATTCTTGAACAATTTGTAAGGAATAACACTGTGATCATACTTGGTAATACCCGCAGCCTTTAAGACATTCTCGATAAAAGTGGCGCAATTATTAGCAGTTAATTCTTCCCCAGGAACAAACGCATAATCAGTTGGATGTGCAATCGCATCATTGATAGCTTTATTGATTGCCACCTCTTGTTCGGGCGTCGTGTCAAGTACAATTGTGTTTTCCGGAGTTCTACCATCGTTCTTCACTGCTCCGGTACCGGACATAAGGTTAGTACTGAAAAACCCGTATGTTCCTGTAAGGTTTCCCGCGCTATCAACAAGTTGGTTGTTCGTGGGATTGGTCGTGGCTATACCGATATGTCCAGGATTCATAGCATCTGGGATGCCAAGATTAAGTGGATAATCCCCAATGACTGTGTATAGACCTGTGGGATCAACCCCATCCACGGGGTCATTGCCGCAGTACCTGTAGAGGTTGACGTCGCCGGCGGCGAAGCCCATCGGGTCAGGCTGTAACCAGCGACCGTGGGCCGGCAGGTACATGCGCGCGCGGCAGTAGTACAGGCCGGGTGCCTCCAGCCACTCGTAGGCTGAACTGCCGTGGAAGAGCTGGTGGTTGTCCTGCTGGCTAGAGTTGCCCAGGAAGCTGCCCGCCTTGTTGTACGCGTAGGGGGTGCCGTAGGCGTCGTAGAGGTACTGCTCGACCACCGTGCCGCTGTCGTTGCTCACGTGGCTGGTGTTGCCCATCACATCGTACTGGTAGTAGAGCCGCGCGCCCTGGTAGGGCTGCCCGTTGGAGGTCTGCCGAAAGCAGATCGTGTCGCTGCCCGGCGCGTCGAAGAAGTAGCGGTACACGCTCGCGTTGGTGTCCAGGTTGCGCTGCTCGATGCGCTGCGCTCCCGCGTAGCAGAAGACCGCCCGCCCCCGGTACCTGCACGCATGATCTGCCGCCCCGCCCCGTCGTAGCCGAAGCCGATGGTGTAGCCGTCGCTCTGGCGCTTGGCGCTGATCATCTGCCCCTCGGCGTTGTACCCGTAGGTCCAGCCCACGGCCGAGTCGGTCGTGTCGCTGTTGTTGTCGTAGAGCGAGCCGTAGTAGCGGTTCTCGCCGTCCGCGTTGTAGCTGATGCTGCCGCCCATCTGCGTGACCTGGCTGCGGTTGCCCGCCCCGTCATAGGCGTAGCTGTTGACGTAGCTGCCCGAGCCTCCCGCTCCGGGAGCACCCGCGAAGTTGCCGGGGTTGGCGTCACTGTCCCCGTGGCTGTCGGCTTGCTGGTACACGTTGCCGTAGAGGATGCTGAAGCGGCTCAGGCTGTTGTCGCCGTTGTACTGGTAGTTCTCTCCCCGGTCGTTCTCCAGCGCGCTGCCGCTGGAGCCGCCATCCCCCTGGTGGTCCACCCAGGTGAGCTGCCCGTCGGGCGCGTAGCCGCACGGACGCGCGCTGATGTTGCTCTGCGGCCAGCTGCTTGCCCCCGGATCGTTGCCGCCGTGGTGGTGCCACACTTCTCCTACCCGCCCGTTGGCTTGACGGTAGAACTGCGTGGCCACGTTGTTGCCGAGGGTGCGTCCGATGACCTGCTCGCCCTGGAACCACAGCTCGCTAAAGCCCGTCAAGCCGACGCAGCGGTTCTGCTTGTCGTAGGTGTACCCGGGCACGTCGCCCGCCGGGTAGGTGATGCTGGCCACGTTGCCGTCGGCATCCTCGCCGTAGGTGACCGGGTTGGTGACTCCCCCGCCGTAGTAGTAGTTGGTCTGGTTCTCGGTGAGCAGGAAGCCGCTGTCGTCGTAGGTGTAGTTCAGGTCGGCGTTGCCGTTGAAGAGTTCCTTCAAGCGCCCGGCGTCGTCGTAGTACCAGCGCCGGCCCACCGTGAGATTGTCGTCCCAATCAGCCTGGTAGGGACGGTTGCGGTCATCGTAGAGGGTGGTGTACTTGTTGCCCGCGCGGTTTTTGAAGCTGGTCTGGTTGCCGACCCAATCGTAGCTCCAGGTCTGGGTGCTGCCGTCGGGGAAGTGCAGCGTGGCCGGCCGGCTCAAGGCGTCATAATCGTACTGGTAGCCGCCGTTGGCGTCGCTGAGCACCTGCAAGCGACCCACGCTGTCGTAGCTGCGCCCGACGCTGCGTCCGCTCGGGTCCACGGTTTTTTGCAGCCGGCCCATGACGTCGTAGGCCGTGTAGTTGGTGACCGGCGTGCCGCCGACCGTGTTGCCGGGCGGTTGCACGCTCTTGAGCCAACCGTCGTAGTGGTTGGGGTTGCCCCCCTCGTAGTAGGTCCAGGTGGTCACGTGGCCGTTGGCGTCGGTGAAGGTCTGCTTGCGCTCCAGGGAGTCGTACACGTAGGAAGCCTGGGTGATGCCGTTGGCGTCGGCCATGGTCTTAACGTGCCCCTCGCCATCGTAGGTGTAGGTGTCGGTGGTGGCATCCGCCGTGCCGACCCCCTTGGTCTCGCTTTGGAGACGCCCGTTCTTGGTGTAAGCGCGCTGGAACTTCTTGCCACTTGCGAGGGTGACCGTGCCGAAGCCGCGCTTGGTGTGCGCGTCACCGGTGGCCGCGCCGCGCTCGTAGGTAAAGGTAGTGGTGCGTGAACTGTTCTGGCTCTGGTTGACGGGCACGGTGATGCTCCTGGGCCGCCGGTGGTTGTCGTAGGTGAAGGTGGTCTTCTTCTGGGCTTCGTCGCTGGCGGTGGCCGGGTTGCCGTAGGCGTCGTACGTGTAGTCGCTGTGGTGCCCGTCGTCGTGCAGGACCTGGGTCACGCGGTGGAAGTCGTCGTAGGTGTACGAGGTGTTGTGGCCGTTGAGGTCGGTGACCTGCGAGAGGCGTCCGCGCACGTCGTTGTAGTAGTACAAGGCGCAGCGACCCGAGGGACTGGCTGGCCGGTTGGTGAAGGTAATGCTGGGATTGCTGAAGGTGTCGGTTGAGGCCGTCAGATTGCCATGGTTATCGAACCAGAAGGTCTGGGTGCTGCCGTCGGTCTTCAGGTGGCTGATCACCTGGCCCAAGGAGTTGTAGGCGAACTTCTCCAGCGTGCCGTCGGCGTACTTGATCTGGGTGGCCTGGTGGAAGGTGTCGCGCGTGTAAACGGTCTGGTTGTTGCGCGGGTCGGTCACCTTCATCACCCAGTAAGGCTGAAAGGGGTAAGGGAACCCCGACGTGCTGCCGTAGTCGTAGGTGGTCGTCAGCGTGGTGTTGGTGGTGGTATCCGTGCGGGTGACGCTCAGTTTTTTGCCGGCGTAGGGCTCTCGTACCCGGGTGACCTTGTTGTTGTTGCGGTTGGTGACGCTGTTTTGGAACCAGTTCGCGTCGTAGGTGTAGTTGGTGTTGACCCCCTCGTAGTCCTGCTTGGTGTTGAGCAGGTAGGCGTAGTAGGCAAAGGCGCTCTGCCCACCTTCGCCGTTGGTTTCCTGCAGGTTGGACTGGCTGTAGCTGGTGACGGTCGTAGGCGTGCCGTTGTCGGCGATGCCGCTTTCGGCCTGGATCTGGCCGTAGGGGTAGGAGTTGCCCTGGGCAAAGTCGTACTTGATCCGGGGCATCGGACCCGGAAAGTTCGGGTCGTTGCAGGTGGCGAGCAGCGGCCGCAGTCCGGCTCCGGTGTTGTCGGCCTGGTAGGTGTAGGTAGCCCCGCTGGTGAACTGGTAGGTGGTCTGGCCGCTGGAGTTGGTGGTGTTGTTGCGCGTGGTGACACTGCCCAGGTACGTGTAGCCGTTGGAAGCGCCGTAATCATACTGCACCGACTGGCTGGTGCTGGCGGTCACGAAGCGCACCACCGCTTCACCGCCGAAGTTGACGTACCTGATCTCCAGCCACCGGCCACCCGGCTCGGTGACCCGCTGCAGCTTGCCCAAGAACACGCCGTTGGCGTTGTCATCGTAGGTCCAGTAGCTGAAAACGGTCTTTTGTCCGTAGGGATCGGCAACGTATTGGACGCGAAAGGTGGTGTTCCCACCGAACTGCGCCAAGTCCACCGTGCCGCCGTCGCTGCGGTGGAGCAAATACTCGGTGTTGGAGATCTTCTCCAGCCGCTCTGAGACTCCGAGGCTGACGCAGCGCAGGTAAGGGTCGGGGTACGGTGTGGGACTGGAAGAGGTCGGTGCGCTCACGGCCATGTTGGCAAAGCGGATGACGCCACCATCGGGATAGTGCACGCGCAGGATGCCAGTCGGGTTGCTGTTCCCGTCGGTCTCCACGTAGAGCGCCCACTTGTAGCTGTGCCGCCAGGTGCCCGACTGACCGAAAGAATGGCCGTTGCCCTCGTCGCCATACATGTAGCGGCTGGTGCTGGTGCGTGAGAACACCAGGGGGTAGGCACCCACCCCGCCCGGAACCACCAGATCAGGGACGGTGCGAGTAGTCGTGCCGGTGAGTGCGCTGTAAGCTCCGGCGGAGCGGATCACGTCCCCGACGTTGAAGGGACTGGCCGTGCCAATTGGCGAGGACTCACCCGCCGCGAAGATCTGCTGGCCTTCCAGGCAGAGCAAGGCCGGGAAGAGGACGGTCAGGGTGAGCAGCCGCAAAATCCGCCAACGGAAAAGCGCCTTGGTAGGAAGCGCACGGAGAGAAGACTCGGTTTGAACGATGTTCATAAAGGAGAGTGAGGGGAATGAGGCTAAAGGAGGGTCAAAAAACGGTGGATCAAGAGCATGGGGGCCCTAGTTGCCGGCGGGTTCTACCGGCAGCGGCACGGGTGCCTGTGGGTCGATCACATCAAAGGGCAGGGCTCGCTCTCTGCTGCCCAAGGAAGTCACCAGCCGGGTGACGACGTGGTAGCGGCCGGGGCTGGCGGGAGCCTGGAAGCTGAAGGCCACCGTGCCGTCCAAGCCCACTGTTAGCGTCTGCCCACCGGGTGTTCCGTTGATCATGCCACCGTCCAGCGGGGCAACGATAACCCTGGCCCCCACGCAGGTCAGGTCGTAAGTCAACATGACGGTGGCGAGTTCGGGCGTGATCGAGAGCTTTGTGGGCGAGAACAAATCGGCAGAGTCGCTCCCCAGCTTCACCGCAGGCGGCAGGGGAAGGGTGCCGGAAGTAGCGGAACCGCGCGAACCGGCGGGGGTGAGCTGGACCACGCCGGACTGCGGCAGAGACAGCAAGGGACTCACGTCCGGCAGGGTTGGTGCGGCGGTACTGGTAGCGGTGGTAGCGGGTTGCTGGGCGGAGACCGTGGAGCAGACAAACCCAGCGATGGTTAAGATGCCGTAGCAGGCGCAACGAGCGACCAGGCCCGCGGCGGGAACAGACCGGGGGAAAGGGAAAGCCAGTGGGCAGCGAGAGGTGGGTTTGTTCTTCACTGAAGCCGATCAAAGCCCCTCCGGCAGACCAAAGGCAATCTTTTTCTAACAAACTATTTGTTAGACTTCATAAGACATGGGCCCTGAGCGCGTGCAAGTCGTACTCAAGGGCGGTTTTCCTTGTTCGCTCATGCCAGGGTGCAGCCGCGGGTGGTGACGCGCAGGTTGTAAAGACCGCTGGCGACTTCCATCACACTGTCCAGCAGGCCCCGGTACAGGTTGCGAAAGGTGCCAAAGACGATGCGGCAACGCTTGCCGCCGCAGATCACGTGCTCCACGCCTAGCCGGTAGTGACCCAGCACGCCCGCTCCGGCTTCGATGCCTCGATAACCCGCTGGCCAAGTCCGGCGCCACGAAGGTCCTGGTGGCGGTGGAGGATGGGTGTAACCTGCTCGCCCGGATGAAACACCGCTCTTTTCCCGTCCTCGCCGGCAGCCTCTTTGCTCTGCTGCTGCTCAACAGCGCGCACTTTTTCTTCCGTGTCCCGTACTACGAGCTGGGCGATTGGGCGGCGGACTCCCTTTCGATTGACCGCGCGAAACACTTCGCCGAGGACTGTTCCTGCTAACTTCGACCGTGCTGACCATCTACTGGGGCACCATCCAGGACGACGCCCTTTTCTATCACAACGCCTGGTTTAACTATGCGATCTACTACTTCGCGCTTCTGTGCGCGCTGGCCACGGTTTGTGGCCAATGGTCTCAGCGGCTGCCGGCGGATTCCACCGGCTTGCGGGTCGGGATGGTTGGCGTGGTGTTGTCGCTTGGTCTTCTGCTGGCGGAGCCACTGCGCGTGAGCGATCCACGCGCCAAGGACAACGAAGCGATGCGCGGAGAAGTGGCGCTGGCCATCGCAAAAGCAACGGGGAGTCAGGCTCCGGCACCCGTGCGAAAATTCCTGGCCATCCCGCCGAACGCCTGGCCGCTGGCGGTCGGAATCGGGCTGCAGCTTCATCGCGCGGGTCAGCCGTTCTGTGTGGGCGAGCAATGGAGCGTCATGTTCGGCCGTGAGTACGTGGAGCAGCCCACGGACAAAGGTCTCATCCAGGTATGGCGGATTAATCGAAGCCACCTCGGCCCGCAGGACCAACGCGGGGCTGAGGGCATTTATCCGCTGCGGGATGGTTGGTCACTTTCGGTCCTGCCGCCGCGGCTCAACTTGGACAAGGAGCATAAATCATTCACGCTGAACTTTCGGGCAGGTGGCAACGCCGGGGATTTTGAAGGGTTTGGCTGGGCGGCACCCGAAGACTGGGGAACTTGGAGTGCAGGAACACGGGCGGCATTGGTCTTCCATCCGCAGTCGGAAGCCTTGAGCGATGTGGCAGTCCACGCTGAGGTGGTTCCACTGCTAGCTCCCGAGAAGGGTTTGAACGTGCAAAGAATCAGAATCTTCTTCAACGGTCAGCGGATCGGTAACGAGTGCAAAGTTACGAAGGAGAATCGCTCCCTGGCGTTCGTGCTGCCGGCGGCGCTCTGGAACCAGGGAGCGCGAGCACCGGCGGACGAGGCGGCACGGCTGGAGTTCGAGTTCCCCGACTCGGTTTCACCAGCCACCTTGGATCAGAGTGGCGGGAACAAGGATCGCCGCCCCTTGGCCATTGGCTTTCAGGAGGTATGCTTCTCGCTGGAATGAGAGCCATGGACGGCTTGGGGTAACTCTTTCTGGTATCAGTGATACCCCCGTGATTGCAGGCATGATCGGCCGGCGGGAGAGCTTTTGGTGCTTTGTTCGATGATGGTCCACCTTGGGGAATTTTAGCGATGGAGCGCGCCTTGACAGAGACGACCGCTAGTAACGTGGAGCGTGACACGTTAAACGCCAAAGGCTCCTCCAGTTTTGCGGCGTGGACTGTCACAGCAGCAAGGACAGAACACAGGCAAGAAGGTAATCCAGCTTAGTGCGTTGCCGTTCAGCGTTGCGCTTGCTCCCTGTTGCGACAGCGATTGAATTCCAAATTGCTTATTTATCGGGCAAGCGCCTCGACGCGCTCCAGCACGGCTTTGGGTTCCAGCTTGCCCTTGAACCACACGATGCGATCCGCGAAGTCGCTCGTGTCCACTCCGGCGGCCTCCAGGTTCAGCCGTTGGGAGACCGCCAGCACGATGTCCGTCCGGCCCGCGCGGCGCAGCAGGGCGAACTTTTTGCGCAGGTAGTCCGGCCGCCAGAAGCCGACGATCTCCAGCAGCACGCTCCTTCCGTCGGGGTGCGCCAGCCGGAAATCCGGGATGATCGCGCTGCCCGGCACCGGCACCAGGTCCACCTCGCGCTCCAAGCGCCATGCACTGCCCAACTTGGACCAGCGGGCGGCAAACGCTTCCTCCAGGATCGAGTCGAACTCCTTGCCGGGCTGGTAGTGGCTCACCAATCCGCAGGCGGCATCCAATTCGTAGGCTGCGGAGACCTCGCCGCCATGCGGGGCTTCCGCGATGCGTCCGGCAAACTCGTCGCGGCGCGGCTTGAGTTTGGCGCTGAGACTCCAGCGGTTCACGTGCAGCAGCGCGGGCAACAGCTTGGCCATCGCCAGACCATAGCGCGTGCTGGGCTGGAACAGGCTGGCCGGCCCGTCCAGGCGCAGGGTGAAGCCGTGTTCCGCGTCGCCCTCGATCAGCGTCATCAGCCCGAACAACTTTACGTAGCGGAAAAGCTGCTTGTACTGGCCCGGCTCGTTGCGGTGCGCGGTGATCGTGAGGTCGAACGCCCGGTAGAACACTCCCTGTGCCTGCGCGAGATTGTACCGGTGTAGCAGCGCTTCCGGCGTCGGCGGCATGAAGGTGGTCAGGACGTGGTTTTCCGGCAGGTCGGCGTACAAACCGGAGGAGATCGCGTCCGCGTCGGCGAGCAGGTTTTGTGAAGCATGAAGGGCCGCAGCCGCGTGCCGCAACACTTCTTCGCGCCGCTGCCGCGAGGGCACGCCGGCTGCGCCTGTGGCGAAGACCTGCCGCCGCAACAACGGGGGCTCCACCGGCGCGACGATCTCGAACTCGGCGAAATCGTTGGCCAGAATGTGCGCCAACCCACGTTTGACCTTGAAGGCGGTATCTTCGCCTTCCAGGATCGACAGCGTCCGGGTCAGCTCGCCGCGCCGCGTGCCCACGGCAGCCTCGAAGATACGGATCAACTCCGTCGCCAGCGCCAGGCTGCCGCGGTCGAGTTTCAACCGCCGGGGAGTGACCACGCTGCCGCCTTCGCGGACGCGGTGGATCAGCAAATCCGAGGGGAGCATCAGTCCGCCTCCCAATCGAAGAAGCCGTCGCTCGGGGGAGGTGGCGCAGGCGCGCCGGGGGCGGGCAGCGCATCGTACCGGACGCCGCGCCGCCGGGCGGAGACGCCTTCCTCGCTGGTCTCTTCAGCGATGAGCTCGTAGAGCGTCGCGCGCTTGCCCGCCATCGGGCGCAGCACGCGGCCCAAGCGCTGGACGTATTCCCGCTCCGTGCCGGTGCCCGACAGGACGACGGCGATGCTGGCTTCGGGCACGTCCACGCCTTCGTTGAGCACGCGCGAGGTGATCAACACCGGATAAGTGCCGACCCGGAAGAGGGCCAGCGTCTCGTGCCGCTCCTTGATCGGCGTCAGGTGGGTGATCGCCGGCAGGAGCAACTCGGCAGCGACGCGGTAAACGGTCGCCGTATCGTCGGTGAAAATCAGGGTGCGTTCGCCCGCGTGTTTGCGAAGCAGATCTTCGAGCACGTCGAGTTTGGCCCCCGTGCCGAACGCCACCGCGCGGGCTTCCCGATGCGCCAGCATGGCCGAGCGGCCCGCGGCGCTCCCGCCGCTCGCGCGCACGAACCGTTGCCAACCCTCGATGGTACCCAGGCGGATGTGCTCGCGCTTGAGGAAGCCGTTGCGAACGGCTATCAACTCCTGGTAACGCTCGCGCTCGGACTGGCTGAGCTTGACCCGGATTTGTACCTCGTCGTACGGGGCAAGGGCCTGTCCGGCGAGTTCTTCGGGCGTGCGTCGGTAAACGACCGGCCCGACGAGTTTTTCCAGGTCGCGGTCGCGGCCGTCCTCGCGGGTCATCGTGGCCGTGAGGCCCAGCCGGTAGGGCGCGATGGAATAGTCGGCGATCACGCGGGTAAAATCCGCCGGGAGATGGTGAACCTCGTCGAACACCAGCAGGGCGTAGCGGTTGCCCAGCCGTTCCGCGTTGATCGCCGCCGAAGCGTAGGTGGCGATGAGGATGGGCGAATCCTCGTCGCGCGAGCCGCCGCCGAGCAAACCCACGGGAGGGCTGCCGCCGAAGGTCTCCAGCAGTCCGGCGTACCATTGGTGCATCAGGTCCAGGGTCGGCACGATGATCAGGGTTGTCCGCGGGGTGCATTGCATGGCCATCTGCGCCACGAGCGTTTTGCCGGCCCCGGTGGGCAGGATGACCACGCCGCGGCGGCCGGCGGCTTTCCAGGCGTCGATGGCTTGGGTCTGGTGAGGGTAGGGGGCGACCTGCCGGGCGGAGTGGATCGCGATCTCGCCGAAGGCGCGGGCCTCGTCGTTGATGGCGGTGCCCTCGGCCCGCATCGAACCGAGCAGCTGGCGGTAACAGGGCGCGGGCAGCCGGAAACGCTCCACGCGGTCGTCCCACTCGGCGTGATCCATCCAGGCTTTCCCGCGAGGCGGCGGGTGCAGGATCAACGTGCCGCGGTCGTAGGAAAGCGTGGGCGTGCGTGCCATGGCGAGCCTCAGATGTTAGCCCGAAGCTCCTTCACAATCCAGCCAGACCGCCTGCCGGGCGATGGGGAAGCGGGCCTGCCGGAAACCTTGCCAGCCGGCCGCGCGCGCGAGCTGCGCGAGTTCCTCGTAACTGAACGCACGGCGCACCGACAAGCGTGCGTCGAACTTGGTCATCGGCTCCCGGTACAGGATCGCCGTCATCAGCCAGACGCCGGCGGCGGCTGTCCAGCCGCGTTCCAGGTCCGCCACCACCACGCCGACGCGGGCCAGTTCGAGGCAGCGTCGCAGCACCTTCACGGCGTCGTCCTCGCTGAAGTGGTGCAGCGCCAGCGAGCAAAACACGAAATCATAGGAAGTAGCCGCCGCTTGCAGGTCACCGAGCACGTCGCCGGGATGCACGCGGATCTCGGGATAAGCGGCGCTCCACCCGGCGGCGATCTCGGCGGTGGCAGCCTGGAAATCGATGGCTTCGATGGACACCTTCACCCCGTGCGAGCGCGCCCAATCGGCCATCATTCGCGGCAGGTCGCCCGCGCCGGTGCAAAGGTCCAGTACGCGGTAGCTGCCGCCCGGTTGCCACCAGCGGCGCAAGAAACTGCGGATCAGACGGTGGGAGCCGAAATTGCGGTTGATGCGGATCAGGTTCTCCAGGTCCACCTCCAACTCACGCGAAACCGGCTGCGGCCGGTCCATCAGCTCCGGCAACTCGGGATCAAAATTGCGGGGGAACATGGCGAGCGCTTCTACGTGACGGCGGACTGCTGGGGTGACCGTTGGGCAAGGAGAGCAAGCATTCGCCCGGTGCGGCCTCTCTCGCGGCGGTAGGAATAATACCGCTCCGGGTCAGCCGCCGTGCAGGTGCCGCAATCGTGGATCTGTTCGACGCTGGCCTCGCGGCATTGCGTGACGATCAGGTCGGAGAAGTTCGTTTCGTACCAGGGCGGGCGGATGCACGGGCTGAGCTGCACGATCAGATCTGCGGCCCGTGAACCGAACGCTTGCGTCATGGCCGCGATGGCGGCGGGCACGATCCCCATTTCCGCGCCTTTTTTTCCGGCGTGGACCAGACCGATGGCGTGACGCACCGGGTCAACCAGATACACCGCGCAGCAATCCGCCACGTAAATCCCGAGGCACACGTCGGCGCGGTCGGTCACGATGCCGTCCATCCCCGGCGAAGGCAACACGTCCGGCAGCGCTTCACCCTGCCGCACGACGGCGACTTCCCGGCCGTGAACCTGTTCGGCGGTGAGCAGCGGCAGGTCGCCCAACCCGAGATGGTCTTGCGCCTCCCGGTGGTAGCCGCGAAGCCGCTCCAAAGCGAGGGCGCGATCTGCCTGCACGTCCAGCCCGACCACGCGGCCCGTGAACCCGTGCGGCCTGGGAAGCGCACGAAGCGCCTCAAATTGCTCGACGTGCATCGGGTTCATCTTGAGCGATCCCAACGACCGCGGCCATGTTCTTTGCTTTGTCTTGGGAGGGACCCGCTCCGTCGGTTCCGCTCTGGCAGAGTGGCTACGGCCACGGACCCGACGGAGCGGGTTCCTCCCAAGACAAAGCAACAAGGAGGCTGCCTCTACCGCTGATTGTAACCTTGCTGCGGAATATCCGTCTTCGGCGTGCGGTTGGTCTGCGCACTGTCACCCGTTTGCAGCGTCGGATTGACGTCGCGGTCGGGATGCTCGGCGTTGATCTTTTTTCGGGCCGGCTTGCCGCTGCCGCGCTTTCCTTGGTCGGGTGTGATCACCGACGAAGGTTTCTGCCGGCGCTCGTTGGTTGCCGCCCCGGTGGTCGCGGTGTTGCCTGTCTGGCGTTCCTTGCGCGTCAGCGGATCATCGAAGGTCTCCTCATAAACGGTGCTCGTCGCGGTCACGCGATCGTAGTTGGCCAGGGCGGCGGCGTAATCATGCCGCGCCTGCAACTCGGTGGTTTGCGCTGAGGTCAACTGCTGCTGGGATTGCAGCACGTCGAGCTGGGTGCCGGCACCGGCCGACAAGCGTGCTTGCGAGAGTCGGACGGCTTCTTCCGCCTGGCCGACATTGGCGATCTGGCTCGCGATCAACTGCTTGTTCTGTTGCAGCGCGAGGAAGTTGGTCTGCACTTCCTGTACGACCGAGCGGACGGAATCGTCGTAGTTCACCTTGGCTTGGGCAAGGGTGGCCCGCGCCTGTTTGACTCGTCCGTAGGTTGCCAACCCGTCGAAGATATTCCAGTTGATGTTAGCACCGAAGAAATAGCCGTTGATCTGGTCGGTGAGATCCTGACTCAAGCGGGAATTTTCCACCTCGTAGCCGCCGCTGGCCGTAATGACCGGCTGGTAGCCAGCCGCCTCGAAGCGAATTTGATCCACCTGGATGAGGATGAGCTGGCGCTGTTGCTTGAGCAAGGCGCGGTGGGCCTTGGCGGCGGCAACGCCCGCTTCCGGCGAAAACTCCTGCGGATGGTAGTCCAAGTTGCCGATAAGTTTGATCGGCGAGGTCTTCTGCTGGTCGGGGCCATATTCCACGCCCAGGGTCCGCGCCAGACTGATGTAACCCAGGCTGAAGTTATTCTGCGCCGTGATGAGCAGCGGACGCTGGTTGGCGACGGCGACGCTGGCTTGCAGCACGTCGAAGCGCGGCACCGTGCCGGCGGCGAAGCGGTTTTGCTGGTCGCGGAGTTGGCTTTCGAGCAAGCGGATGGTTTCCTGCTGGATCTTGATCAGCGCTTCGTTGAGCAACTCGTCGTAGAAGAATTGTTTGACCTGGTTGACGGTGGTATCAACCGTTTCGCGCAACTGGTAGTAGGCATTGTCACGGGTGAAGCGCGCCTGGCGGTACTGCGGCAGCAGCGCGGCGTTGTACAGGGTCTGCTGCACCTCGATGGTGATGTTGTAATCGCGCTGGTTGGTGCTCTCGCTGCCGAGGAGATCTTTAGCGGGCAGCAAGGCAACGATCCCGCCTTGGTTGTTGACCAAGGGTATGTTGGTATTCTGAAGGTTGGTGCCGGTGCTGGTGCCGGTGCCGGTGCCCGTCGTCGGGGTCGTGATGGTTCCACCGGTGGTGGTACCGGTGCCCGTGCTGCCACCGCCGCCGCTCAGGAGCTTGCGGTCGGTCTGATTAAAGCTGCCGGTCAGGATCAGGTGCGGCAGAAGCGCTCCGCGCACCTCCACGACCAAACCCTGCGTGCGCTGGATCTCCTGGAGCTGGTTGAGAATGTTCGGATTGCGGTGCAAGGCGATGTCGATGGCATCGTCGAGCGTGAGGTGCTTGAGCCGCTCCGCCAGCGACGGGGTCATCGGCGGGTGCGTGTTGATCACCGGCCGGTCGCTGCCGGCGAGGGCCACGGGCGTCTGGGATTGGACGACTAACAACGAACAGAGGAGCGCAAACAGCGTCTTCCGATTACCTGGCTTCTTCATGATTTGGTGGATTGCGCGAGAAAGACGCGATGGATCTTTCGATAAATCTCGAGCCAAGCTTTTTGCTCGGCTGCGGTCAAGTACGTCATGACCGAGTTGATGTTGCGGGTCATGTCGCCCCTGCAGCGGGCGACCAGTTCCGAGCCCTGCGGCGTGATGCGGACCAGGACCTTGCGGCGGTCATCGGTGGCGTGGGCGCGTTCGACATATCCCAGAGTTTCGAGTCGATCCACCAGGCCGGTGGCGGCCGCGGTGGTGTGGCGCATAATGGCGGCGATTTCCGACATCGTCAACGTCTCGCCGCGATCCAGGGCGGCGAGCAGGAAGAACTGGGCGAAGGAAACATTGCCGCGCGCGACCTCGCGCGAAAGGTTGGAAAGGAGGCTGCGCTGGAAGAAGAGGATGATTTCGGCGAGTTCCTCCGTATCGACGCAGGGTACCGCCGAAGCGGGTGTGCCGGCCTTCGGCACGATCTGTTGGGGTGCAACGTGGTGCAAAGTAGTTAAGGACCTTTACTATCAGGTCTGCTAACCATGTCAAGTTGATGAGTGGGATCCAGCGGCCGAAGCCGTCTTCAAACGCCCCACACCAACGCCCCGACCAGTGCGCCGAGGGCCACCGTCGAGCCCGGCTCCACGCGCACCAGCGCGTTGCTGCGGCTCAGACCGAACAGCGCGTGCGACTCCTGCCGGCCACTGGTGAAAAAGCGGCCCTGTGCATCCACCCGACCGCGTAAGAAATGTGGGCGGTTTCCCCGGTTGACCAACGCCTCGCCGGCGGCGGCCATGAAGCCCGGCAGAAGACATTCGTCGGCACTTGCGCCCATCAGCTTGAGCAAGGCCGGGCGCACGAAGAGCAAAAACGTCACGAACGCCGACACCGGGTTGCCGGGCAATCCGAACACATGCGTGCCGTTGCCCGCTTCTTCCGGCGCGGGCCGGTGACCGTACAAAAAGGGCTTGCCCGGTTGGATCGCCACCCGCCACAAGTCCAAGCGCACCCCGGCGGCAGCCAGACGCTCCTTGACGAAGTCCCGCTCGCCGACCGAGACGCCGCCCGCGACGATCAGCACGTCGTGCCCGTCCAGGCCAGCGGCGATTTTGGCGTCTGTGTCCTCGCGGTTGTCGGCGGCCCGCGGCAGCACGGTCAACTCCGCCCCGAGCGGACCGGCCAAGGCGGCCAGGAGGATGCTGTTGCTCTCGTGGATCTCGCCGGGACCCAGCGGTTCGCCCGGCGGGCGCAACTCGTCGCCGGTCGCCAGGATGGCCACCCGTGGCGTCCGGTGAACCTCCACCTCGGCTAGGCCCTGGGAGGCGATCAGCCCGAGGCGCTGGGCGGTGAGTTTTTCCCCCGCGTCGAAGAGTTTCTGTCCGCGGGCGAGGTCGGTCCCGGCGCGCCGGATGTATTCGCCCGGTTCGGCCGCGCTGCGCAGGACGATCTCATCGCCGGTACGCTCGACGTCTTCCTGCATGACCACGGCACCGGTACCCTCGGGGATGGGCGCGCCGGTAAAAATTCGCACCGCCTGGCCGGGCCGGACGCGCAGCCCGCGCGAGGGACCGGCCGGTTGTTCGCCGTCCACGACGAGCCGGGTGCCAACGGGCAGGGGAATGTCGCTCAAAATCCCGCTGATGGAAGAATCCGGCCAGGCGATGGCGTAACCGTCCATGCTGGAGTTGTCGAAGCCGGGCAGGGACTGGATCGCGCGGCCTTCGCGGGCCGTGAAGCGTCCGAGCGCGCCGAGCAGCGGGACGCTGATCACCGGCAGCGCAACGATCTGCGAGAGGATGCGTTCGCGGGTTTCCTGCTCACTCAGCAGGGGGGTGGTCGGGGCGGGGGATTTGCTCATGGATGCGGTAGGTCGGCAGGAGGATCGTTGTGACCCGCGTCGCTGCCCGTGGCGGACGGAGGCGTATCAGTCGGCGTGGGCAAAACCGGCGGCACGAGGCGGAGTGGATTCTCCGGGGAATAGTAAACCAGATCGTTGGCGTGCGGATCACCGTCAACCACGTCGGCGATGAGAAAGGGCTGCCGGCGTTCAGGCGAGACACGCAGGGTGCCGGTTTGCTCGCCTCCCACCGTCACGCTGACCGGGGTGCGAGTGCGCAGTTGCAGGCCGGGGGAGAGCAGGGGCATGTCGGGCCGGGGTGACACTTCGATCAACACGAAACGGCGGCCCGCGCCGACCACGCGCACTTCGCCCACGCGGATCTCTTTGGTCGCCTTCGGCGGAGAAGGATCCGGCATCGCCGCGGGCTTCCCCCCTGTGCCCGGTGCTACGCTGGTGTGCGCCCCCGGCTGGGTGGTGGCCGCAGCAGGCGCTTTGTTCTCGGTCCGAGTGCCGGTGGTGATTGCCGGATGGGTGTCGCGGCACCCGGCGACGAAGGCGGCGCTGGACAGACAAAGCCAGACAACCGCTGACCGCCTGCGTTGTCCCCGGCGATGAACCCGCGCGGACAGCCAGGTTGGTGAGGTTGGTAAAAAGAGACCGCTGTCCTCGTGCATGGAGGGTTGCTGGACAAATTCCCGGAGCCTGCGGGCTGGGAGTTCCCGGGAATGGCTTCGACCGGAAACGAAGAGGATTGCCACGGGAAATTTTCTTGATTGACCTCGGTCGGCTCCATGCGCTACTTTCGCGCTCCTGTACGGCCTTCGACCCGTGCAGGCTGTGAATCTCTGGTGAGGTGGCTGAGTGGTCGAAAGCAAAGCTTTGCTAAAGCTTCGTAGCCTTTAAAGCTACCGAGGGTTCGAATCCCTCCCTCACCGTAAGTGCTCGTGGTGTGGGCATTTACGAGTAATTATTTGGTTTTCATCATGAGCCTTTGGTTCATCCCGCCCAACATTTTTCATCCCACAGTAGAGCGTCATGGCAATCGCTTCATCTTCGTGGCGCTCGAAGGTCAAATCCGAGCAATCGAACGTCGGTCAGCTTTTGTTCGATGAATCGGAGCCGAGCCGGCTCTTTAATGGCTCGAATGAACTGCGAGAGTCAAGGCAAACCAATGCGCTGGAGCAACGCGGCGAATCGTGGATCTGGGTGAAGGGGAGTCCACTGCGGGTCAGCTTTGAGGTAGCTCAGATGCACGTCGTGCTCGTCGAATGCTTTGTCCAACCATAGAAAGGCTTGGTCGCTCTGCCCCAGGCCGGCATAGATCAAGGCGATGGTCTGTGGCGGGATGTAACGGTGAGTCGAAACGGACTGCAACTCATCGAGCACCGCCTGCGCTTTGGCGGCATCGCCCGTCAAGGCCGCGGCGTACCCCCTGACGGAAATGGTGAGCGAGTTTCCGTGTGATGTTTCCCTCGCTTTGGCGAGTTCCGCCGAGGCTTGCGCATACTTGCCTTGTTGGACCAGGATTTTCCCCAAGTAAAGGTGGGCGATCCAGAAGCCCGGGTCCAGTTCCAGGGTTTTTTGAAGCTGCGTTCTTGCCTCGTCGTTTCGACCGTCGAAATGGAGAAAACTGCCTTCGAGCGCGTTGGTCATCAGGGAAAGTGGGTCCAATTTGACCGCTGCCGCCCCCTCGGCGACGGCTTCCGGACCACGACCCACCAGCGACAGCCAGTGAGCATACGCGAGATGGGCAAACGCGGAGTTTGGATTGAGGGCGATGGCACGTTTCGCCTCCCGTTCCGCGCCCGGCCAATCCCAGTCGTACCAGAAGTGAATGAACGCGAGGATGGCATGCGGCTCCGCCATCGACTCGTCGATTTCCAAGGCTTTCATCGCCGCTGCCTTGGCCTGGGGCAGATACTCGTGCGGACGCTGGTCGCCCGTGATGGTCAACGCCCGGTACGCATCGGCCAAGCCGAAGTACGCCAACGCGTAGTGCGGGTCCAGAGCGATGACCTGCTGAAAGTAACCGATACCCGCCCGGACTTCGGGCGGGGTCAGCTTGCTGAAATGGTACCGCCCGAGGAGATAAAGTTGATAGGCTTCGACGTTGTCCGTGTAGCGCCGGGCCATGCGCTGCTTTTCGTTTTCGCTCAGGCGCAACGCCATGGCGTTCACGACTTTTTCCGAGATGGCGTCCTGCACGGCGAACACATCGGTGAAGCGTTCGTCGAACGAGCCGCTCCAGAGCGCCACTCCGTCAGCGACGTTGATCAGACGGGCGGTGACCCGGATGCGGTTATCCTGTTTTTGGACGTTGCCTTCCAGCACCGTACGCACTTGCAATTCGCGTCCGGCGATCTGCGGGTTTTGCTCCAGGTTGTCGTACTTACGCACCGAGGCCAGCGAACGCACTACCACCTGACCATTGCTGAGTTTGCTGATCAACGTGTCCGCCATCCCCATTTCCAACGCCTGGTCGCGATGATCGGCCACCAACGGTTGAAAGGGGAGAACAGCAATCGATTTTTCGGGTGCCGGCACAGCCACCGCTTCCGCTTGGACGGTGGTGTGACGCCGCCACGGAAACCAGAGAACCCCGGCAAAGGCACTCAAGATCAACAACGCGCCCACGCCCGGCATCCATCGGGTGAGGCGGCGCGGCGCGGCGTCCACCGGAGCTTGGCGGCAGCGGCGGAAGGCGGTGGCAAGCCCGCGGGCCGTGGCAGGCCGTCCGGCCGGATCGGAACACAGCAGGGATCGTAACAGCTCCACCAAGGGCAGAGGAACCCGCAACACCTTGAGATGCCCCAGCGGTAGGGCGTCGTAAACCTGGTGATCGTGGATTTCGGCCAGGTTGCGACCGGTAAACGGTGCGCGGCCAGTGAGAGCATACCAGAGAGTCGCCCCAAGCGCGTAGAAATCCGAGCGTGCGTCGATGCCCGGCTCGCCGTCAAACTGCTCCGGGCTGGCGAAAGCGGGTGTGCCGACGAATTCCTCCGGCCTGGTGCGGTGCGGGTCCGCCAGATCCCTGCTCTCCGCCGCCATCGCTTTTGCCAGACCAAAGTCGATGAGCTTGACGTTGATGGTTTCGCCCGCCGCGAGCATCAGGTTGGCGGGTTTGAGGTCGCGGTGCATCAGCCCGCGTGCCCCAGCGGCTTCAAGGGCGTCCGCCACCTGCGCGCCGATCTCCAGGACCGCCTCCACCGGCAGCCCGCCGGTCCGCTGCACGCGCGCCTGGAGGGTTTCGCCCTCCACCAATTCCATGGCATAGAAAGGTTGCCCGTCGCCGGAGCGTTCCCCGAAAAAGAATACGCTGGCGACATGGGGATGGCGCAGGCCCGCCGCCGCGCGGGCCTCACGCAGGAAACGGGCGCGGGCGCGCGGATGGGCGGCGAGTTCGAGGTTGATCACCTTCAAGGCGACGGCACAGCGCAGGGTGAGATCAGTAGCCCGGTAGGTGATGCCCATGGCACCGCGGCCCAACTCCGATGGATGGGCGTCGCTGTCGGCGACGATCTCGTAATGGGCAAAACGAGCTGGCAGAGGATCCTCAGGAGCCGGCACGGTGACGATGCTGTCTTCGCGATCGACGCCGGCTTCCAGCAAACAGCGAAGACAAAGGCGGCGGCCCGGCTTGCCTTGTGCTCCGGCGAGCGGCTCACCGCAGGCACGGCAGACTGGCAACGACGTACGTGGGATCGCATCCACGAAACCAGATCGTAGCAACCGCTTCCGGTGCGTCAATGCCCAACCTGTCCTCTGCTTGCGCCGCCAGGTGTTCCGGCCCAGATCGCCTCCAAGTCTCAGCCGGTCGTCCGCAAAGCGGCACACAAATGGGCCAACTCCGCTTCCACCTCGCCGGGGTTTGCCACGGTGCGCGCGACTTCCTCGCGCAACAGCGCCCGGTAGCGGCCCCGCAACCGATGGATCGCGCTGTTGAGAGCCGCCGACGTCAAAGCGAGCCGGGCCGCGGTCTCCTGGTAGGAGGTATCTTCCGCCCCCGCAACGTAATCCTTCAGCGCCTCGAAGAGCTTTGCCTTGCCGGACGCGGCCATCTCCTCGCGCAAGCGCGCGAAAACTGTGTCGATGAGCGCGGCCGCCCAGCGGGTATCAAAGAGTTGCGCGGGAGTCTGGCTGCCGGGGGCAGCCAGTTGGTATTCGTTTTCCGCCGTCTCGGTATCATCAAGGAACACAAACTGACGGTCACCCCCGCGCTTGCGGGTCCTGGCACGGCGAGCCGCATCGGTCAGGAAATATTCCAGTACGCCGAGCAGGAAGGTACGGAACCGCCCCTTCTGAGGATCAGCCCGGCGCAAGGTGCCTTTCTCCACCAGATGCACGAAAAAATCCTGGGTCAGATCCTGGGCGTCCGCGCGAGCATGGCCGCGGCGGCGGATGAAACAGTAAATGGGATAGCAATAATCGCGGTAAAGATCTTCCCAAGCGTCCCAGGCGCTGGACCCCGCCGGGTTGTGGTCGGCTCCTCCGACCTCGGCGGCCTCCACCAATTGTCCCCATTGCGTGCTGGCAAAGACGGCATTCCCACCCGCCGTCGAGTTCAGAGGCGCGTTCTTCACAGCCGGCAATCTAGCCATACAACTTCATGCAGACAAGGAAGATGGTTCGGGAGAGGGACGGATGATCACACGCCGTCCCACGGAACGCGGCAGCAGCATCTTTACTTTTTTTCGAAAGGATCGGCCACGGAACACGGAGAACCCCGATGAACGCCCCGGTTATCAGCGGACCACGATGGCCCACTTCTCACCGGAAGCGTTCGTCACCATCAAACTGAAATCGTCGTTATCTCCATCTACTCCAATGAAAATCATTCCGCGTTCCATCCGTTTCATCCACACCCTGACCGCCGCCGCGCTGGTCTGCACTTCCCTCCTCGCGGTGAGCACCGCGGCAGCACAGGAGGCGACCATTGATCAAACGACCGCGAAGGCGCGGCGGATCGAAGGCCTCTGGGATTCACAGGCCAACATCATCAACCCGCAAACCGGTGCCACGCTGAGAACATTCCGTGGCTTGACCATGTTCATCCAAGGCGGCTCACTCACGGCCACGAACAATCAGCCCGCCACCCCGACTACCACCGGCCCGCAGTTCGGGCGCTGGGAATACCTCGGGCACAAGCAATACACCGCCTCGTTCCGGTTCTTCCGCTTCAACGCTGACGGTTCCTTCGCCGGATCGCAACAGGTGACCCGGACGTTTACTGTCGCCAATGGTGCCCAGAGTTTTACCGGCACGCTGAAGCTGGAAATTCTCGATGCCAGCGACAACGTGATCCAAATGGGTCAAGGCACCGAAACCTCGGTGCGCGTGCAGTAGCCACACCGCGGCTTGGATTCCGCGGCCTCTGGTCTGCCCGGATGCGTGAGTGCCGGGATGGGCCAGGGGGTTAGACCGAAGTGCGGCTAACGGCCACATTTTGCCCTTGCGAGCACGCGAACACAAGCGAGGCATCCGGTGCATAGGAGGTGCATACAAGCAGTGAGATCACCGTTCCACCTCTGGGTGACGGAGCGTTCAAATCCCTTCCTCACCGAATTCGCCGCGTTGCGCGGCCTGATCCCCGAAGTCCGTCGGCCACGCTGGAGCAGTTTTGCTATTCGCCGCCGCCAAGCGCTTCGGCGACCTGGATGGTCAATCCCGGAAGCAGCGGGGTGGTCAGGCTGTCACCCGTCAGCAGGATCATCGCCGGGTGTTCACTGCCGTGATCCCGCAGATAGACCTCGACCTGCAGTTTGCCCACGTTGACGAACCAGAGTTCCCGGACGCCGGCGTGAAGGTAAACCGCACGTTTGTGTTCGCGGTCGAGCCGGGCGGTCGAAGGCGAAAGGATTTCGATCACCAAATCCGGCGCGCCTTTGGCACCCTGGCGGTTGAGGATGCCCAGACGCTCACGGCTGACAAAGTAAATGTCAGGTTGGAAGATGTTCTCCTCGTCGATTTCCACGTCCGAGGGGGCCGTGTAAACCTCGCCGATTGGATGCGCACGCAGGTATTCATCGATGCGGGAAGCGAGGCGGACAGAAATCCACTGATGCTGACGGATCGGCGAGGGCGACATGAAGAGTTCTCCGTGAACAAGTTGGAAGTACGGCGGCCCCTCGGGCATCGCGAAGTATTCCCGGGCCGTCATGCGGCGATGCGTGGTCGTGGGCAGGTGCATGAACTTCCAGGAGTATCGCGCCGGCCCGGAGCGGGAGTCAACGTCGATTGGAGACGAGATCTGCCGCCGCTGGTTGGCAACCATCGGAACTGACCCTCTCCCCTTCCATGAGCATCGAGCTAACAGGGGACAGAAAACTTTGGAGTTTATCGTTGCCGATCTTGACGCTGCCTTTGTGGACGATCTGGGAGTTGGTCGCCGCGCTCGGGCCGGGCTTGGACATCACCGCGCTCAACGTGAAGTACCGCGACTTCCGGTACGTGATCCCCTTCATCGGGCAATTTGGCCTGTACGTGTCGCCGGTGGGTTTTTCGAGCGCGTTGCTGGCGGACCGGCTCCACCTTCCGCAGGCCTGGTATTCGCTCAACCCGATCGTCGGTGTGATCGATGGCTTCCGCTGGGCATCGGGAGCGCGGCCGAACCGCTCTGCCTGCCGGGCCTGGTGATCTCCGCGGCGGTGACGATCTTCTTCCTCTCGCTGGGCATCTGGTATTTCCGCAAGATGAAAAGGACCTTAGCCGACGTCATTTGAACCGGCTGCCGCCAACGTGACCGAGGCATCACCGTTCGGCCATTTCTTCGCGGCCAGTTTTGTTCTTAATTTCCTCTTTCCGCTGCGGTGTTTTGGTTTTAGCCTTTCCGACATGAGTCAAGCTTTCCTCTCCGAACCGGAAGCAACGACGGCGTCCGCCGCCTCCGCGCCGAAGCCGGTCGGCGTCCGCCGCTACACCTACGACGAGGTGTTGATGGAGTTCCCCGAGACCAACCAGCCCTGCGAACTGGTCGATGGAGAGTTGATTTTTATGGCTGCGCCCAGCTACTACCACCAAAAAGTCACGGCCCGCTTCTTCCGCCTCTTGGAAGATTGGGTTCAAGCGCATCAACTCGGCGACGTGATCTTTTCCCCCATTGATATGGTGCTTTCGCCGCACCAGGTCCGGCAACCGGACGTCGCCTTCATCGCTCGCGAGCGTCTTCACATCATCGGGCGCAGCATCAACGGCCCGGTGGACTTGGCAGCAGAAATCACCTCTCTGGATGGCGGTGGCCGGCAGCGCGACCGTTTCGACAAGCGCGATCTCTACGAACAACACGGCATCAAGGAATATTGGATGATCGATCCGGAGGCCAAGACCGTCGAAGTGCTTTCCCTGCAAGCCGGCACCTACGTGCTGCACGGGCGTTTCGGCATGGGCACTTTGGCTAAATCACGTTTGCTGGAAGGTTTTGGCGTCGCCGTGGACAGTTTGTTCTCCGCCGCGACAATCTGAAGATTCGCGCGAGGGACAACTTCGTCGGCGAATTTGCTCCCGCAGGCAAATCACGAGCGCGGAGTAAATTTATCAGACTTGTCTCGCGTTGAAGATCGTTTTTCTCAGCCCGGCGGCCCAAGGGGGAGGGGCGGAAGCAGCGCTTTTGGAGCTCATGCTCGCCCTGCGGGAAGCGCGTCCAGCCTGGATGCTCCACGTCGTCGCAGCCGAGGATGGGCCGATGCTTGTGAAAGCCCGCGCGAACGGCGTGTTCGCCGAGATGCTTCCTTTCCCATCAATGCTTCGTGCCTTCGGGGAAAACCGGCGGCAACTGCCCGCCGGCAATCGCCCCGTCAAGTCCTCGGGCGTCAGCTTGAAAGCGGGGCGGATCATTGGCTGGTTGCAGGCCGGCGTCGGGATGTTGCTCTATTTGTGGAAATTACGGACTCGACTCCGTCAGCTAAACCCTGACATGTTGCATTCCAACGGGATGAAGATGCATCTGCTCAGCGCCTTGGCCAAAAGGGACACTCCCCTGGTCTGGCACCTGCACGACTATCTCAGTGCTCGTCCGACGATGAAGCCGCTGCTTCGCCGATTGTCGAGTCGCTGCCAGTTGCTAATCGCCAATTCCGAGAGCGTGGCCGCTGACGCCCGTCAGGTCCTGCCTGAACGCCTCCTGATTCGCGCCGTTTACAACGCGGTGGACGCAGAAGTATTCACCCCAGAAGGACCGTCGCTCGACCTAGACAGGCTCGCCGGTTTGCCGCCGGCTGCCCCGGACACGGTCCGTGCTGGGTTGGTGGCGACGTTTGCTTTCTGGAAAGGGCACGAGGTGTTCCTGCGGGCGGCGGCAGCGTGCCAGTCGAAGCATCCCATTCGGTTCTACGTGATTGGCGGCCCGGTTTATGCCACCGGCGGCAGCCAGTACAGCGTGGAACAATTAAGAGGTATCGCCGACGAACTCGGCCTCGGTGATCGCGTCGGGTTCACGGGTTTTGTCGAAGATGTCCCGGCGGCGATGCGCGCCTTGGACATCGTGGTCCACGCGAGCACGGAACCGGAGCCGTTCGGCTTGGTGATCGTGCAGGCGATGGCCTGCGGACGCGCGGTGATCGTCAGCGCAGGCGGCGGTGCGATGGAGTTGGTCGAATCAAGCGTGACCGCGCTGGCGCATCCTCCCGGCGATGCGCAGGCCCTCGCGCTCGCCGTCGTACGGCTCGCCGCCGACACCGGATTGCGCAGGCAAATGGGCGCGGCAGGCCGGCAACAGGTGAGAACACGGTTCACTCCCCCGCAGATGGCCGAGCGCATTATTGCCCTCTACGCGAACGTCGTCCCTTCCATCGCATGAACGTTTTGCATGTCACCGCCGGCAAGCTCTTCGGTGGAGTCGAGGTTGGTTTGAACACACTAGCTCACGAATCGGCCCACTATCCCGATTATCGTCCCCAATTCGCCCTATGCTTTGAGGCGCGCTTGGCGCACGATCTGGTCGCGATCGGGGTGCCCGTTTGCATCCTCGGCTCAGTGCAGGTGCGCTTTCCCTGGCAGGTGTGGCGGGCAAGGAGTCGATTGAAGGCACTGCTGCGGCGCGACCATCCCGATATAGTCATCTGTCACGCTCCCTGGACGTTCGCGATTTTCGGTCCGACAATCCGGCGGGCGAGCGCCCCATTAGTGCTCTGGATGCATGATGCTGCCGTGCACAGACACTGGGTAGAGCGCTGGGCAAGCCGTTGCACGCCGGATCTGGTGGTCTGCAATAGTCAGTACACGGCAGGCAGTCTGCCTGGCTTGTTCGGCGATTCCGACCTGCCGACGAAAATTGTTCATTACCCGGTCGTGAATACTACTACCGCGCGTGCGGAGCCCGCGCAAAAGGCCACCCTTCGGGCGAAATTCGACACACCGCCGCATACCTGCGTCATCGTGCAGGTTGGTCGGATGGAACGTTATAAGGGCCATGAGCAGCATCTTGACGCTCTGGGCCTGCTCGCGGATGTGCCAGACTGGATTTGCTGGATCGTAGGTGGAGCGCAGCGTCCGTGCGAGGAAACGTACCTCCGGGGCCTGAAGGAAAGGGCGGCTCGACTCGGGATCGCCGACCGTGTCCGCTTCCTTGGGGAACGGCGTGATGTAAATCGTCTGCTCGGTGCCGCCGACATTTTTTGTCAGCCGAATCTGGAACCGGAACCTTTCGGCTTGGTGTACATCGAAGCCTTGTACGCCGGGCTGCCGGCGGTTGGAACGGCGTTCGGCGGTGCGTTGGAGATCATCGACGAGCACTGCGGCCGTCTGGTCCCGCCGTATTCGCCGAAGCGCTTGGCGGAGACTTTGCAGGAACTGATCGCCTCTCCCGATCTGCGCGCGGCGCTGGGCCGGGCTGGGCCCGCCAAGGCGGAAAAACTCTGTGAACCAAATGCCTCAATCCATGCGCTGCTGAATTGTCTCGATTATGCCAGGGGCCACCACCAAGGGATTTCCTGAAATGAACTTGAAGAAGCATCTGGCGATGGGTGCCGTTGACCGGGCAAAAAGTTCCCGCGGCAAAAGCTCTGACAGCATCTACCGAATGGTGGCGCGGGCGATCTCCACCCGACGGCCGGAGAATGCCGCCCACTTGCTGGACATCGGTTGCGGCACCGGCGACCTCCACCCATACGTCGTAGGGTTGGTCGGGCAATACCACGGAGCCGACATTCTCCGCTACGAGGGCCTTCCCGCCGGGTGCCATTTTCTCGAACTCGATCTCGACGGCGGGCGGGTGCCGTTGCCGGACGAATCTATGGACATCGTCGTCGCCGTGGAGACTATCGAACACTTGGAAAATCCCCGCGCCCTGATGCGCGAGATGCGCCGGTTGACCAGATCGGGCGGCCTCCTCATAGTGACGACGCCCAACCAACTCAGTCTGTTGAGTAAACTGACGCTCCTGACGAAAAACCAATTCAACGCATTTCAGCAAGCGCCGGGGTTATATCCGGCGCATATTACTGCCTTGCTGGAGATCGACCTGATCCGCATTGCTCAAGAGCTTGCCTTGGAGAAAATCTCCATATTATACAGCGAGACGGGCCGCGTTCCATTGACAACGTGGCACTATCCATTCAACAGCTGGCTGCCGGGCCGGCCTTTCAGCGACAATCTGGCGTTGAGCGCCTGCCGGGCCTGAAAAGTAATATCGGCTTCCTTCGTCGTTATGTCTTCTGCCTTTGTCTCTCGATCTTGGTTGACAGCAGTTGGCGTGGCGGCGGTTTTGTTCCTTCTTGCGGGCGTTTATCTAGGGCCGCGTCCTTTTGACGATAGTTTTATCTCGTACCGCTTTGCTACGAACGTCGCACATGGATATGGCTTGGTTTACAACACTGGGGAACCGGTGTTTGGCACGACCGCTCCGCTCTGGGCTTTCGTGTTGGCAGGGGTATCGCAGATGGGTCCGTCCATCCCGGCGGCGGCATTTTTTTGGTCGCTGCTGCTGGCTCTTGCGCGCGGATTGATGATGTTTGCGCTTTTGCGCCGACTCGCGTGCAGCGAGGGCGTTGCCGCATCGACGGTCATCTTGTTCTTCGGCCTTTTTGATTTTCTTTCCATCGTGCGTTCGGGGATGGAAACGTCCCTTTTCGTCTGCCTGCTGCTTTTGACGTTGTACGCCGGACTAACTCGGTATTGGGTATTGGCAGGACCCAGCGCATTTTTCCTGTGCCTGACCCGCCCCGAGGGCCTGCTCGTGCTCGTCGTTCTAGCCGCGCAGTTCGGACTTGGACGAAGACAGAACGATGCTGCGGATCGCGGGAAAGCGCTGGTCGGCGTGCTGATTCTCACGGTGCTAGCCACCGCGTGGCTGGTTTGGACCTGCAGCTACTATGGCTCGGTCATCCCGCAGACGGTCCGCACAAAAGCCTATTTCGCGGCGCATAACCCGAGCTTGCATACGTTTAGCTGGCATAATTTTTCCTGTTTTTCATCAAGGGCCAGTACGGCGGTTTCATTTTCGAGCGGACTTATCTGAGCATAAACTTCCTGCTGACTCTGCTGGCGTTGATAGGCGGATACAGCCTGTGGCGGCGCGCGAACGCCGCGTTCAAGGAGCGCTCCCTGGCCTTGGTGACTTTAGCCTTTTTCCCGATGGCCTTTGCCGGTGGCCTGGGGGTCACTCACGCTTTTACCTTCTTTCCCTGGTACTACGGTCCCCTGTATCCTTTCATCGCCATGCTCGCAGTGATCGGCGCACATTGGCTCTGGTCGCGTTTCGTCGAACCGGAGACTTGCCGCGGAGCGTTGACAGCGGCGGTCGTTTTGGTTTGCGCACAATTGCTGGCGGCGGTTCTCGTCAAAATCCCGGCGGAACGACGCTACTTCTGGGTGCGTGGGTTGTCCTTGAGCGTGAAATCTGTGCCGCCGGACCCGACTCTCATCCTGGCCACACCGGAGATCGGGGTAATCGGTTGGGATCGTTGGCCTGCTCGGATTCTTGATCTGGCTGGTTTGGTCACGCCGGAAGCGCTGACGCAACCCAACGCGGACTATCTCCGTTCCAAGCACCCGACTACCTGCTCCTGCGAACAGACGATGCCGCCAGCTTATTGGTGGACTTGGCGAAGGATGCCTGGTTCTCCACGAACTACGAATTAGTCTCGTCCGTTCATGACCCCTATGCGGCGAGGGAATTTCAAACCTTTCGTCGGCGTACAGGTCAATGATTCCTTCCATTATTTCGCGGTTCGGCACCCGGCCAATGTCTGATCGCACATCCACCCGGCAGCCGCGACGTTCTGAGATGCCGGAGGGCGGCGATGAGCGCACACGCAGGCTTCGGCTGGCCGTGGTCAGTTATTATCTCCCCGTGCCCGGCCAAAAGCGGGGCGGGATCGAACGGGTCGCCCACGACCTGTCGCATGGGTTGGCACGGCGCGGCCATGATGTTGCCGTCTGGTCGTACGACCCGGCGCCACCCGGCGCGCTCTACCGCGTGGAGGCGTTTCCGGGTCGTCGCTTCGCCGCCGGTTGGTTCGGGCGGCGACTGGTCATGGGTTACCTCGGCAACGTACTGGCGTTGTTGCCGCGCTATGGCAAGATCGATGCCCTCGTCACGCTCGGAGACAGCCTGCTGGTTCCGCTGAGAATGCGAAACACCTTGCGCATCATGAACGGCAGCGCCTTGTCCGAAGCCCTGTCGGCAAAGTCTCCCTGGCGATTCAGCGCGCAGATGGGCGTCTACTTGCAAGAACTGCTCACTGCACTGACCCACCGCCACACCATCGGCGTCAGCGAGAACACCCGCGCCTACAATCCGTTCGTCAAACGCTCCATCCCCAACGGCGTGGATCGGAAAATCTTCTACCCGGACCCGGCGGCGAAAACACCGGAGCCTTCCATCCTGTTCGTCGGCGCGATGGACGGGCGCAAACGTGGCAGCCTCCTGCTAAAATGGTTCGCCGAACGCGTCCGTGCCCGTTTCCCGAATGCCACCCTGCATCTGGTGTGCAGAGCCAGCGAGGCCGGGGACGGCGTGACCTACCACGAAGGCATCGGCAGCGAAGATCTGGCGGCGCTTTACCGCCGATGCTGGATCTATGCGTCGCCGAGCACCTACGAGGGATTCGGTTTGCCCTACGTAGAGGCGATGGCCAGCGGTACGCCCGTGGTGGCATCGCCAAATCCCGGCAGCCAGGAGGTGCTCGATGGGGGGCAATGCGGTGTTCTGGCGGAAGACAATGAGTTCGCCGGCGAGATGGTCAAACTCCTCGCGGAACGGGACTTGCGAGACCGCCTGATTACACTTGGACTGCACAGAGCCGGCGTGTACGATGCCGAGCGAATGATCGACCAGTACGAAAGCTGTCTCTACCAAATCGCGTCTGCCGTCAATGAATAAGACTGCCCTCTCTCCGCTGAGGTCTGCTCGCCTTGCCGTCGCACGTCCGCGCTTTTGGAAGCTGGGAATTCTAGAATCTTTTTTGCTCATCCATTTCCTCGCCAGCGGTTTGGTATTGCTACCCGGCGGCAGCCAAATTCGCATCGTTTTCCGAGCACTGCCCTACGTCTCCAGCCTGGTGTTATGGGTCTGGTTGCTGGTCGTGACGAGGCCGCTCGGCAAAAATACCGTGAGCCATTACTTGCTGGCGGCAGCGCTGGTGATCTTGGCCGTGTCCGTCTTTGTTCATCCCGCCACGATCCCAGGAGCCGGGATGGCACAACTCGTTTATCAACTGACCATCGCTGGACCATTTTTCTGGGTCAAGAGGCTGCCAGTCAATTTGGCGCGGCTCCAGAAACTGATCTGGATCATGTTCATTTGCAACGCGCTCAGCACGGCGGTGGGAGCCTTGCAAATTTATTACCCAGACACCTTCATGCCCAAGGATTTCACCAGCGGGCTGACGGAAGAATACATCAATTCGATGACCTTCGAGGGAACCGGCGGCCAGATCATCATACGCCCGCCGGAACTGACGGACCTTCCGGGGGGAGCTGCCACCGCAGCTATTATCACCGCCTTCCTCGGCCTAGTGCTGATGAGCCAATCAAAAACCAAGCTCTTGCCGCGGGTGTGTTGTGTGGTCTTGACGTTGACTGGCCTGTTCGTCCTGTACCTGACGCAGGTGCGTTCGTACTTCCTTGATCTGGTGATCATGACGGCTGTCGTCGTTTTCTTCCGGGTGGTGAAAAAGCGCGTGTATTCCGCCGCGCAGATCCTGGTGTTCGCCAGCGTGCTCGTGATCGCGGCGTTTACATGGGCGGTCAGCATCGGCGGCGCACAGGTGTCGGAACGATTCACCGGGCTGGCCGAGCAGGGTCTCATAGAGAGCTACGAACAGAACCGCGGAAATTTCGTGACGGCCACATTCGAGCAGGTATTGCCATACTTCCCGCTGGGTGCTGGCGTAGGCCGCTGGGGGATCATCAATCAGTATTTCGCGCAGTCTTCTCCCTTGTCCTCGCTCTACGCGGAAATCCAGTTGACGGGTTGGGCGTACGACGGGGGCTGGCCGCTACTGCTAACTTACTCGGGGGCCATCGTGGTGACCGTCGTCGGGCTGTTGCGGCTTGCCTGGCGCGCCAGGGGAAGCCAATGGGAGATGGTAACGCAGATCGTGCTGTGCGTAGATCTGCTCGTCACGATCCAAGTTTTCGCCGGTCCGTCGTTCAATACGCAATCGGGTATTCTCTTCTGGTTCTTGGCCGGGTTGACCAACCAAGCTGCGGTCGCTGCCGCTGGTGCTGCCACGCGCCGCCGGGAAATTCGCGTTGTCCTGCCGGGCGGTAAATCCAGCGGGCAACCGATGCGGCGCGGGCCCGTCCGATTGCTTCCGGTGGGCTGAAGCTTCCGTCGGATCGACCAATCACCTCGCACTTCCGCTTCATGCCAGCCCAGGGTAGAACACAGAAAGCGCTGCTGAATGCCCTGCTGAACTACGGGCAGTTTCTGGCCGCCATCGTGGCTGCTTTTTTTGTCACCCCGGTGGTGCTGCGGCACATCGAGCCGCGGGAGTACGGTTTGTGGCTGTCGACCGGCGAGATCGTCGGATATTTCCTGCTGCTGGATTTCGGCGTGGCTTCCGTGCTCCCGTGGTTGATCGCGCGGGCGGACGGCGCGCAGCAGGCGGGGGCGCTGAAACAGACTTTGGCGCAGGCCGCTTTCGTGAGCCTGCTGCTCGCGGCGGTGCTCGTGCTGATGGCGTTTGCCCTGTGGGAATCGCTGCCGTGGATGCTCAGGATGACCGTGGCGGATTGGCGGCAACTGTGTGGTCCTCTGGCTTGGCTGGTAGCGTTGATGGCGGTGAACCTGCCATTGAACCTTTTCAACGCCATTCTCGTCGGTTTGCAGGATGTCGGTTTCCGCGGCTGGCTGAATTTGTTCAAATGCATCGGCACGCCGCTCCTGACCGTTGGCTTGCTTCTCACAGGCCATGGGTTGTATTCCCTGGCGCTGGGGACCGCGTTGCTGTCACCATTCTGTGGGCTGGCCGCCGCCGCCTGGATCCAACGCACGGCTCCGGAAGTGTTGCGAGGCTGGCCTTGGCCGACCCCCACCGGTGCGTACCAGCTTTTCCGCGAGAGCATCGGCGCGTGGCTGGGTGGCGCGGGGGTGCAGTTGATGGAGCGCAGCAACGGTGTCGTGCTCACAATGCAGGGTCGCCCCGCCAGGGTGCCCACGCTGATCTGCACGGGCCGCGCCAGCCAGATCCTCACGCAGATGACCTGGGTGATGCCCGACAGCGCGATGGTCGGTTACGCTCAGTTGGGTGGCGAGAACAACCCGGTCCGCTCGCGCGAGGTGGCGGTGTCGCTGTTGCGCCTGACGCTGCTGCTGGCAGGTTTGTCCGCGTGCATCGTGCTGGCGATCAACCCGGCTTTCGTCCGCGTGTGGGTGGGTGAAAGTTATTTCGGCGGGATGCTGTTGAATACCCTGCTGGCCACGGAGATCGTCACGGCGTCGATGGTCCATGTGTTGGTCATGCTCGTCGGTGTCCGCAGTCACCGTCTGCACATTGGGCTAGCTACGCTGCTCCAGGGCACCATTTACGTAGGGCTGGCGATCCCTCTGGCGAGGCTCTATTCGATGCCAGGATTGCTCGCGGCCGACTTGCTGGCCCCGCTGTGTTCCACACTGCCGGCCAGTCTTTCGCTGCTTTCCTCCGTCCACGAGCTAGGTTGGCGGCGGATCGGCGAAGCCCTTAGATCGATCCTGCTGCGCGCCGCGCCGTGTCTGCTGGGGACCGGATGGTACGGCTGGCAGCGGGCGCAGGCGGCCTCGCTGCCTGAGTTGATCGCCGCCGGTCTGTTGATTAGCTTTATCTACCTGCGGGTTATGGGGACTGAACTGGGCAGTCTTCCACTGCCCGTGCGGGCAAGAACCTGGCTCCAACGCTGCCATTTCCTGCCGAACTGATTATGGAAACAATCATTCCTTCCGAACCTAGTTCTCCAACTCTGCCCACCACGCTCAACCTCGGCTGCGGACGCAAGCATCTGCCGGGTGCGCTCAATGTGGACGTAACCGGCGAGACGTCGCCGGACGTCGTGCACGATCTCAACGTCTTTCCTTGGCCGTTCCCGACCAACCACTTCACCGAGGTTTTCATGTACGACGTGATCGAGCACCTCGATAATCTGGTGCCGGTGGTCAACGAAATCTGCCGGGTGTGCCGCGACGGTGCATCCGTCCACGTGACCGTCCCGCACTTTTCCAGCGCGAACGCCTTCACCGATCCAACCCACAAGCATTTCTTCGGCTGGCACAGCTTCGATTACTTCACAGGTGAGCACGAACATTCCTACTATACCCGGGTGCGGTTCGAGACCCAGAAGCGCGAGATGATTTTCTACCCCACCCTCTTCAATAAGCTGGTTTGGAGGCTCGCGCGGAGGTTCCCGGAGGAGTACGAAAGACGTTGGGCGTGGATTTTCCCGGCGTGGTATTTGTCCTTCCTGCTCAAGGCCGTGAAGGCCGCCTGACCCATGCACGCAGAGTTCACGATCCTGCACCTAGTTCCCGCTTTGTTTGGAGACGAAGGTGTTACGGGAGGAGCCGAACGCTACGCCTTTGAATTGGCGCGTGCCATGGCGGAAGTCACGCCCACGCTTCTGGTCAGCTATGGCCGCAAAAACGAGGAACGGCAGATGGGACCGTTGCGCGTGCGTACTTTGGGGCGTCCCCATCTCGTGCGCGGGCAAGCGGCGAATCCTTTTCACTGGGGTCTGATCCGCGAACTGCGACGCGCGTCCGTGGTCCACTGTCACCAGCAGCACGTCCTCGCCAGCAGCTTCGCGGCTGCGTATTGTCGGCTGACGGGCCGGCGCGTATTCGTCAGCGACATGGGCGGAGGCGGCTGGGACGTCTCTGCTTATATCTCCACGGACCGCTGGTACCACGGCCACCTACATATCAGCGAGTATAGCCGCCGCATCTTCGGCCAGCAGGATTTCAGCCGTGCCCATGTAATCTGGGGCGGCGTAGATACCGCCAAATTTTCGCCTGAACCCGCGGTCGAACGCACGCAGACCGTGCTCTACGTCGGACGCCTGCTGCCGCACAAGGGCGTCAATTACCTCGTCGAGGCGCTGCCGCCCGGCTTGAGGCTGCGCATCGTCGGCCAGCCGTACGACGAACGCTTCGACGCCGAATTGCACAGGCTTGCCGAGAGCAAGGATGTGGTCTTCGACTGCCAATGCGACGACGCAGCCCTCGTGCAAGCCTATCGGAGCGCTCTGTGCGTGGTTCTGCCCAGCGTGTACCAGGATCTCTATGGCGGGAAAACCTCGCTGCCCGAACTGCTTGGCCAGACCTTGCTCGAAGGGATGGCTTGCGGCGCGCCTGTCCTCTGCACGAACGTCGCCAGCTTGCCAGAGATAGTGCGCGACGGTGTGGACGGCTTTGTCGTCTCGCCTAACGATCCCGGGGCATTGCAGAAAAAGCTCGTCTGGCTGCGGGACCATTCAGTCGAGGCCCATGCACTCGGACAGGCGGGCTGCCAGCGCGTCCAGACGGCGTTCACGTGGCCTCAGGTAGTCCGCCACTGTCTGGAAATCTACGGAGTCGAGTCAAAGGCCGCCAAGAACTGACGAATCGTGCCTGATCGCTTCACCGTTCCATGCCGACACCGGAGTCTCCGCGCCTGAAAATCGGTCATTACTCCAGGGGGCTGGTGTGGCCCGGCGGTATCAGTTCGTACCTGCGGCAAATTACCGCCGGCCAATTGCGGCGGGGCCATCAGGTCGTGCTTTTTGACCGCGGAAGAGCGATGGACTTACCATCTATAAGTGGGTTTTATCCTGGTGCGTTAGTGCGTTGCACGCCAGATGACGACAGCCTACTGCAAGCCGCTCGGGACTTGGCGCTGGACGCGCTCCATGTACATACCCTCGTGGAGATTCCCGACGGTTTCCCCGCGGGCGAAAATCCTGCCTTGGTGCGCACGATGCATGGCCACGAAGCATATTGCCCGAGCGGAACCCGTTTTCTCGCTTTGCCTTCCGCCCGCCCTTGCCCCCGCAGTTACCACTTGGCGGGCTGCACCTGGGGCCACTTCGCTAACCATTGCGGGAGCATCCGTCCGGCACAGTTCCTCGGGAACTTCAGGCGCACCGAACGGGAACGGCGGAGCGCTCGCCGATTTTTCACGGTGGCGATCAGCCGCTTCGTCGAAAGCCAGATGATCCGTTCGGGCTATCAGGCAGCTCGCATCCGCACGATCCTGCTTCCCACCCCGAGTGCGCGAGACGTGTCGCCGCCTCCCCGTGAAGAGCCGCCGCTAGTGCTTTTCTTGGGCCGACTGGTCGCCAGTAAGGGAGCGCAATGGTTACTGGAGGCTGCCGCCCGCGTCCGCTCACCGTTCCAACTGGAAATCGCGGGCCGCGGCCCCTACGAACAATCCCTGCGCCGGTTAGCCCATAAGTTGGGCCTCGAAACGCGCGTGCGGTGGTCCGGCTGGTTGGACAGCAGCGAGGTGGCGGCCCGGCTGGTGATGGCACGGGCCGTGGTTTTCCCCTCTCTCTGGCACGAACCGGCCGGTCTGGTGACGACCGAGGCCGCAGCCAGTGCGCGTGCGGTCATCGCGTCCGAAGTGGGCGGAATTCCTGAGTACGCAGACTCGCTTGGCCACTGCTTGCTCGTTCCGCCGGGGAACGTGGACGCGCTCGCAGCCGCCATGACCTCCCTGCTCGACGACTACAACCTCGCTGCCCGACTGGGTCAAGTCGGCTGTGCACGGATCACCAGCGGCGTGCTTGGATTGGACGAACACTTGGACCAGTTGGAACAGGTCTACCGACGAAAGCACGCTTCCTGAACCCATGTCCGCGGACCCGAAGCTTTGGGTGATAATCACCAGTGAATACCCTCCGCAGTCCGGTGGGGTAAGTGACTATACGCACGCTCTCGTGCATGCGTTGGCGGAACAGGGAATGAACATTCATGTCTGGACTTCCGCCAGGTCGGAAGCCGATTCTACCCATGAGGGAGAGCATGTGACGGTGCATCGGCTCTGTGGACGGTTCGATCTGCGCAGTCTCGGGGTCTTGCATCGCGCGCTGTCTGGGCTGCCCGCCGGAACGCTGATCCTGCTGCAATATGTCCCGCACAGCTTCGGCTACCGGGCGATGAATGTATCCTTCGCGCTGTGGGTGTGGTGGTTGGGACGGCGGCGGCGGGTCTGGACGATGTTTCACGAGGTGGCGGTTGCCTACGGCACGGGACACCGTTGGCAGGACCACGTCATCGCTTTCGTGACACGTCTGATGGCCCGGCTGGTCTGCTGCGGGTCCACACGGATTTTCGTCTCCATTCCGGCGTGGGAACACCTGTTGCGCGATCTGGTTCCCGTCCGCGTGCCCGTGACGTGGCTGCCGATCCCCAGCAACCTGCCGGACACACCGGACGCCGCCGGGATCGAGGCCGTTCGCGCGCAGTTCCTCGCCGGTGGGCGCACGTTGCTCGTCGGTCATTTCGGCACGTTCGGCACCCACGTGGCCCCTTTGCTGGCACCGCTGCTTCTCGCGGTAGCGAAGCAGTTGCCTTCCGCGGCCGTACTCCTGCTTGGACGCGGTTCGGAAGAATTTTGCACACGCCTGGTGCGCGATCATCCGACTTTGGAGAACGTCGTCGGGGGGGTAGGCGCGCTGCCATCGGCACATCTGGTCAACCACCTCGCGGCCTGCGACCTCCTGTTGCAACCCTACCCCGACGGCATCAGCACGCGGCGCACCTCCGCGATGGCAGGGCTGGCGTTGGGTGTGCCGACGGTCAGCAACTCCGGGCATCTCACGGAAGTACTCTGGCGCGAAACCGGCTGCGTCGCGCTGTCTGACGACGCTTCACCCGAAGGCATGATTTTGCTGGTGAGAGAATTGGCCGACGATCGCGACGCCCGTCTCCTCCTCGGTCAACGGGGCCGGGAGGTGTACCACGAGCGGTTCTCCCTGCAAAAGACCCTCGACGTTTTGCTGGCCGCGCATAAATCTTAGCCGCCTTCCGATGTTCCCCGCCCCCACTTCCGCGCGCCCCGCCGTCATGCGGCGGATGCTGTTTGTCTTGGAAAGCGGCACAGACGTGCGGATGGTCAACGGATTAGCCGGAGAATTTTCCCTGACGGTCGTATTCCGCCGTTTGCCGCAGGGACGGGAGATCAATTATCCCTCGGACGTTCCAACCACCGTGCGGCCGGGCCCTGCGTCCCGCCTAGCCTTTGCGGCGTGGCTGCTGTTCCATCTGCTCCGGCGCGCCGGGGATTACGACGCGGTGCTGGTGCAGGGCTACGGACCCGCCGCGCTGGCTTGCAACCTCCACGCCCGCTTGGGAGGCTGCCGCCGGACGCTGATGCTGGTTTGCAGCCCGGTCGAAGCCTACTATCGCTGCAAGCTGCGGCAGCAGGGGGGACGAACGTCTTCCCCGGCGTTGCGCGTGTTGCAAACGCTGGCGTGGATCAACGCGCGGCTCGGGCGGGGCTACGTGGTTTTGAGCGACCACTTGAGCGAGGTCGTTCGACAACACGGCACCTGTCGTCCCGTGCATCGCATCCCGATCTACGGCGTCGACTTGATTCTTTTTCGCCCGTTGACCGAGGGCGAGCACCAGGAGGAACTCAAAACGCGGCTGGGGTTGCCCACCGACGGAAAAATATTGTTTTTCAGCAGCCGCATCGCGCCGGAAAAAGACGCGACGACGCTGCTGGCTGCGTTCCGCCAACTGCTCGACGCCGGGGAAAACCTCTGGCTGCTGCACCGCAGCGGCGGTTTCCGGCAGTTCCTGGAGGAGGCGCAAAGATTCGGCGTGGAAGCGCGTGTGAACGCTACCGACGCTTGTTATCCCGGCGCGGAACTCGCCGCCGATTATCGCGCCTGCGACCTGTGCGTGCAGGCGAGTTGGGAGGAAGGGCTGGGTTTCTCCGTGCTGGAAGCGCTGGCCTCCGGCATTCCCGTGGTGGCGGCCGCCGCCGGGGGGTTGCGCGAGACGATCCGGCCCGGCGAAACCGGTTGGACCTATCCGCCCGGCGACGTGGATGCGCTCGCCGCGTGCATCCATGCCGCTCTGCACGACCCGGTCGCAGCCCGCGAACGTGCCGCCGCGGGCCGCCGCACCGTGGAGGCTGATTACGCCAGCCCAGCAGTGTTTGCTCGTCTGGCCCATGTCTTCCACGATGACGACGCGTCATAAAACGGACATGGCATTGCGGGTGGGCATTGTGGCTGATTTCACCGAGGAAGGCTGGCCTAGCATGGACCTGGTCGCTGACATGCTAGCATCGCACCTGACCGCGGCAGCACCGGAAATCGAAGTTCAGCGGGTGAGACCGGCGCTGCGCCAACGGCTCAGCCAGAAACGCGCTGGGGCGTTGTGGAGCGTGGACCGATTGACGAACCGTTTCTTTGATTATCCACGCTTCTTGCGGAGGCAGCGGACAGCATTTGACCTCTTCCATCTGACTGACCATTCGTACGGTCAGCTCCTCCACGAGCTACCCCCCGGGCGAACCGTGGTGACCTGTCACGATCTGGACACGTTCCGCTGTTTGTGGGAGCCGAACCACGCCGGGCGCGGGCGCTTGTTTGTGGCCATGACGCGGCGCATTCTCACCGGGATGCAAAAGGCGGCTCACGTTTGTTGTGACAGTGAGGCGACGCGTGATGAATTATTGGAGCGCCGCTTGATGCCGACCGAACGGGTTTCGGTAGTGCGGCTCGGGTTGCGCCCGGCCTTGACGGAACCACTGACCCCGGCAGCCGAGCAGACGGTGGGCACGTTGCTCAAAGAGGGGACGGGCGACACGGTCGATGTGTTGCACGTCGGCAGCACCATCGCGCGCAAACGGATCGATGTGCTACTGGAGGTGTTTGCCCGTCTGCGCCAGAGCGAACCGCGACTCAGGCTACTGCGGGTGGGAGGGGCGTTCACCGGCGACCAACAGATGCAGATGCGGCGGCTGGGGTTGGAATCGGCCATCCGGGTTTTGCCGTTTCTTTCCGAGCAGGAACTGGCCGCCGTTTACCAGCGGGCGGTGTTGGTGCTGCTGCCTTCGGAAGCGGAAGGATTTGGTTTGCCGGTCGTCGAGGCGCTCGCTTGCGGCGCGCCCGTGCTGGCGTCGGACTTGCCGGCTTTACGCGAAGTCGGCGGCATGGCGGCGGAGTACGCGCCCACGGTGGATGTCGCTGATTGGGTGGCATGTGCCCAGGGATTATTAGCCGAACACCGCGGGGACCCTGTAGCTTGGGAGGCGCGGCGGGAACGGGCGCGGCAACAAGGAAAGAAGTTCTCGTGGGTGGAAACCGCCCGCCAGACAGTTGAGATCTACCGGCGAGTGCTGGCGGCGCTCTGAGCTGACTGAGAAATAGCGATTCTGTTGTAGTAGCGGCACTCTGTTATCGCAGCCTACAAGGGCACAAAAAAGCGGCCACAGAGTGCCGCTGCTACCAGGCTGATAAAGCAACGAAGTGTCTTCGATATTGGCGGAGGCGAGTTGCAAATGGGGGCATCAGCCAAACCGGGAAGCAAAGACCTCCTCCAGCGTGATCCGTAAACCCGGCAGACGCGGCGTTTCCAGAGCAGAGGGAGCGTCTTCATCGACGCCGCCGTACACATACGCCGGTTGTTGGGCGTCCTGCGCCGGCACGAACACCTCCACCACGTGCCTTTCGGGATCGACCAACCACAATTCACCTGTGCCGTTCCGTGCGTAGATGCCCAGCTTAAGCCGCCGATCAAAGGCCGCCGTGGAGGGCGAGAGAATTTCCACTGCCAAGTCCGGCGCGCCTCTGACACCTTCAGGTACCAGCACCATCGCCGCCCGCTCGTCCGAGACGTAAAGCAGGTCGGGCTGGAAAACATTGCGATCATCAAGGTACACGTCGAAGGGCGACGCGTAGATGATCCCGATGGGATGCTGCCGGAGGTAACTCCAAATGATTCCGAAAAGGTTAGCCGAAATCTCCTGGTGGAAGCGGTTGGGCGCGGGCATTTGCAAGAGTTCTCCCTCGACCAACTGATAACGCGGGCCAAGCGGCCACTCCGGGGTCAGCCGCCGGTAGTCCGCCGCCGTAAAGAGTGTGCTTTCGAGGACTGGCATCACTGCAAGATAGAGACGACGGTTCGGGCAGTCAATGTGCTGACGCTGGAGCAAGTGTCGCCCGGGAAATTTCCGGGACGCATAGTCCCTGCGAGAGATGCCGCATTTTTAAGATACCTCTCGTGCTTTTCGGTGTACCCGGTGGGCACTATTCCGTAGCTTCTCCGTTGTGCGCTCGAAGCTCCGCGTTCTCCAGGTCGGCAAATATTATCCTCCCACCCGTGGCGGCATCGAGACGCATCTAGAGACGTTGTGCCAGGGTTTGCGCGATACCGTTGATCTCCAAGTCGTTGTCGCCAACGTCGGACGCGAGGAAGTTCGCGAGGTGGTGGAAGGTGTACCCGTTCGGCGGTTGGGCAGAGTGGTCAAGCTCGCCCGGACACCTTTTTGCCGTGGTTTGTTCCGTATCCTGCGCGAGACACAAGCCGACATCGTCCACCTGCATCTTCCCAACCCGGCGGCACTGCTTACTTGGCTGGTGAGTGGTTGCCGGGGGAAGCTTGTCGTTGGCTACCACAGCGACATCATTCGACAGAGGGTGTTAGGCAAGCTGATCGGCCCATTGCAGGATCTCGCCTTCGCGCGAGCGGCCGCTATCCTCGGGGCCAGTCCTGGCATCATCGCAGCCTCACCGGTCTTGACTCGTCATCGTGAGCGTTGTGTGCTCCTGCCTTACGGAATGGACATCGTTCCTTTTGGCCGGGTTGTTCCCGAGGCGCTGGAGGTAGTGCGCCGTCGATTCCCGGGACCTTTGGTGCTGGCAGTGGGTCGGCTGATTTACTACAAGGGATTCAAGTTCCTGGTGCGCGCGATGGCCAAGCTGTCCTCCCCGGCCACGCTGCTGATCATTGGAGAAGGACCTTTGCGCGGTGCATTGGAAGCGGAGGCAGCCGCGCTGGGGTTGGGGGAGCGCGTCCGCTTTTTGGGTAACGTGCCGGATACGCTGGCGTATTACCAGGCGTGTGACTTGTTCGTGCTGCCTTCGGTGGCTCGCAGCGAAGCGTTCGGGCTGGTCCAAGTGGAAGCGATGGCTTGTGGTAAAGCGGTCATCAACACGCAGATCGAAGGATCGGGCGTGACGTATGTCTCTCTCGACGGTCAGACCGGGTTGACCGTCCCACCGGCCGACAGTGAAGCCTTGGCGGTTGCCATCACGTGTCTGCTCGGGGACGAGACATTGCGGAAGAAATTCGGGGAAGCGGGCCGGTTGCGAGTAGCGCAGGAGTTTACCGCCCGAAAGATGGTTGAGCGCACCCTGGGAGTTTACAGGCGGATCGCCGAGAGTGCTGGATAGGGCAAGGTAAAGGTACCCAGCATCGTAAATAGCAGCCTTCGGTCAGGCTGCCTGCACTTGCTACTACGCTCTAATTCACTCGATCCTAATCCTTGACCTGCAAGCGTTCCCAAGGAAAGCTACAGTGAAAGGCTCCGGTCGTTGCCAGCGAGAGGATGCACCATCCTGGAAATCTCGTACTGGAACCTTTCTTCAGCTAGTTTTGGGTCCTTTATCCCGGCGACGATAAATTCCACGGTCTGGCGCCCGAGCAGGGGGCGGCGTTCAAGCACGAGTCTTAAGCGATCCCATCTGGAACCAACCACGGGGTTTGCCGTCGTGTAGGGCGTGTTTCCCTCCTGCCACACGACGAAAAAGACGAAGATCGGGTGCCGATGCCATTCGAACTCGTAGCGCCTCACGGGCAGCACAATTCCTGTGGACAATTCCAGCGGTTGGATCCCCCAATCAGCAATTTGCGTCAGGCCACTGGCGGTAAGGCAGATGTGAGGCTGATGCATGTCTGTTTGCACCGCTGACGCATGTCCCGGCTCCCAGCGAAAGAAGTACAGAGTGCAATCCGCGACAGGAACCCCCGGCCGATCCCAGCGAGCGGAGATGCCTTCGTCGTAGCGCAGCAGCCGGGCGGACCGGTCGTCGATGCGAAGGTTCTGGTAGCCATGAGCATCATTCGGCGGACGAACCGTCCACCTCACAGGAGATGGCGGTGCCGGCACACGAAAACTATACCAAGCGATGGTACCTGCCTCAGAGGCGATCAGCCAGCAGCCTGCGGCAACAGCAACTCCCTTCGAAACGGGCCGCAGCAAAGGGGTGGAAAAAATTCGCTCCTGTGGATCAACAAAGCCGGGTGGGGGAGCCAGCTTTCGGCTTCCCAACCAATGGCTCATCCAGAGCAGACCAACGAAGACGATCACGAGAATAGAGATTCCCGCGGCATCGTGAAAACGTTCCAATGCGTCGGTGCCGTGGGTGGCGGCGATCCAGACAAGCAGGCTGGAGCGGAAAACATTGGCAGCCACCGCCACAGTCCAGCCTCCGAAGAGCAGCACCACCCGGCGTCGCCACGACAGCCGGGAAAGTTCCCCCAGGAAAAGCGCGATCATCAGCGTGGTTTGGAGCGAACGGATTCCGCTGCAAGCTTCGTCCACCCCGACGGTCTGATCGCGGATATGGATGAGATTGCCTTGTGGCGCCGCAGGAATCCCGATGACATTCATGCCCAAGGAAGCGACTTCCGCCACCATCCGCATCAGTGATTGGACAATCGACTGCTCCAGCCCGCTCGGCCACGGAACAGCCAAAAGCAGAAAACAAAGTGGAAAGGCAAAATGAATCAAATAGGACGACCCGCCGGCCCACACGATACCGCAGGCAGTGATCATGACGAGGCACAGCGCATGACCCCAAAATAGCAGGCGCCAATCCGGGTTCGGTTCCTCCACCAACCGAATGGGCCAAAGGAGCAGTAGCCCGACCGCCGCCAGCATTGCCACGATCTGGTTGGTGAACCGGCTGTTCAGTGATGGTACGGGCCGATCCGGCCAACGCGGGACAACAAAGAAAGCCGCAAAGAAAGGGACGAACCAACCATAATTGTATTGGTCGTTGATCGTCCACTCTGTCCTCAGCTTATTCCACAGGCCCGTCCATGCCAGGATGCCTGCCGCGCCCGCAAGCAGCCAAGGTACTCGCGGCGCGAGCCCTTTGGATGGCAGCGTGGACAAAGAGCCGTCCGCCGATTGCACAGCCTGCGGAGACGTAAGGGTAAGGGGCGGTTTCAGCAAAGGTTTTTAAAGGAGAACAACTTCCAGTCAGGCGGATGGTGATAAACAAGGTGCAGTGTCGAGGAGATCAACCTCTCCCTTATGTCCCGTACACTCCCTTTTCACCGTACACTCCGTGGTACTTGCCGGAGTAGTAATAGTAGTTGGCACCACCGCTAGGTAGAAAATTCAAGACAATGCCGGAAGGGCGGCATTTGATCTCCTCCAGCGACTTCAGTGCGCGACGGAAAACTTTCCGCGGCGTTTTGAACGACCGCAGGACCAGGCAAGTGACATCGACGTGCGGCGCAATCAAGAGGGCATCGCTGACAGCCAAGATGGGCGCGGTGTCGATGACCACACGATCATAGGCGGTCAGGGCTTGTTGGAGGACGTCCCGCAATTTTGGCAAAGCGAGCAACTCGGCAGGGTTGGGGGCGCGACCACCGGCCGGGAGCACAGCCAGATTCTCGATCTTGGTGGGAAACACGGAGGCGCTGAACTCCGCTTGTCCGGAAAGGAGATCGGTAAATCCGGCACGGCGTTGTTCACCAAAAAAGACTCGCGAAACCATCGGCCGGCGCAAGTCGCCGTCAATCAGCAGAGTCCGAAAACCCTGCTGGCTCAAGGTGGCGGCGAAATTGGAGCTGCAAAAAGTTTTGCCTTCCGACGGCACGGCGCTCGTGAAAAGAAACACCCGCCGGTCTTCCGCGTGGGCGGCCATGGCCAGGCTCGTGCGCAAGGAACGGAAAGCTTCCGCCACGACCCCCTCGCGCTCGGATACCACGTCCAGCGTCCCGGCGTTGGCGCGGGGTTTCTTGGGTACCGCCGTGAGCACGGATATGCCGGCGAGATGTTCCGCCTGGTCAACCGTCTTCACGGAGGTGTCGAGGAAGTGGAGGCCGAGAGCGATCCCGATCCCACCGGCCAATCCCAGCAGCAGACCCAGGGAATACACCTTGAACAGGCTCACGACGATGGGAACGCCCCCGAGAGCGTGCTCGTGGATGCGTATTTGCGAGTCCGTCATTCCCTTGGTGACATCGATCTCGGCCACGCGGGCGAGAACCGCGTTGTACATCGTCCGGTTGGTTTCCAGGATGCGCTTGAGGTCGTTGTACTCGACGGATTTGCCAGTGACCGAGAGAAGACGGGTTTCCTGCTCACCGTTGGCCTTCTTCATTTCATCAAGCTGGGCTTGCAAGTGCTGCCGTTCACCCCGCAGGAGGTTTACGACATCCTGCAGCGCCTCGGCCCGGTTGCGTCGCAACACTTCGAGCTGTGTCTGGATGGTGATATAAGACGGGTGTCTGGCACGGTAGCGCTGCTTGATCTGCACGAACTGCCGTTCCGTGTCCGTGATGGCCTGATTGAGATCCGACACGCGGGGCTGGGCTGCCACGCTCGGCAGGCGCAGCAGGGTATCCACGTCGTTCGGGGTGGAGCTGGCGACCTTCAGATCGTTGTCCAACTGGAAGATCTTGTTTTCCAGGTCGGAGATGCTCCTGGAAAATTCCGCCAACTTCCCTTCGGAAGTTTGCTGCATGTTCTCCAGCGAAGCACCACGCTCGCGTTCCCGGAAGCTTTGCATCGCTTCCTCCGAGTCGCGCACTTGTTTGCGCAAACGCTCAGACTCGTCGAGCAAATATTGGTTGGCCGCTTTGTTGGCGTCGGCGCGGCGCTCGAAGCTGTAGCGCAGGTATTCGTCCGCGTAGGCATTGGCCAGTTCCGTTGCCACGGCGGCATCCGGATGACTGACAAAAATGTCGATCAGCCGTGTCTTGGGCCGGTAGCTCGGGACCACATGGCGAATCAGGAGCCCGGCGGCTTTCGCAGGGGTCTCGATGGAGAGCGGCTGGTCGGTGAGCCCCGCAAGGAAACGCGGATCCTTCTGTAGCTTGAGCCGGGTGGCGATGCGTTCGGCGAAAGGATAGCTGTGCAGCAGATCGACAACCGTGTTGATCATGTCCAGGCTGAGGATTTGTTCCCCGCCCACTCCCTGGACTTTATCCAGGACCCGGGATTGCTCCTGCTCGATGAAGAGCACGGCGCGCGCTTGATACATTTGCTGCTGCCCGTTCGTGTAAACGGCGGCACCGATTCCCCCCAGCGTCAGACAAAGGAGCACGATCCAGAGCCGTTTGCGGACGGCATGATAATACTCCTGCCAATCAATGACGGCGGAAGGTTCACCGAAGGTATCGTCGGAGGAGTATTCGTCACTCGCCATAGCAGGAGTTCGTCGAAAGGAATTGGAGGATAGAAAAGTGCTTCTCCGGCCTTGGGCGGCTGGAACGCGTCAGCGCAAAGCTGTCGATGTTCGCAAGCGGGTAGCGGGCTTCGCAAGCGGGTAGCGGGCCAGCTCGGCGGCACGGTGCCTCAAAACCAGCTTTCTCCCACCGTGACGACATCTCCGGCGACCAACTCGAAAGGCCGGGCGTTCTTTGCGGTGAGCTTCTTGGTGTTTACTTTGACCATCTGCTCGGAGCCGTGCCCCGCCCGCTTCACCGTCACGCCTCCCTGGTCCGCCAGCCGCGTGAATCCGCCCGCCAACCCCACGGCCTCAAGCAGGCTCAGGTGTTCCCCCGGCGGAAAATCGTAGCTGCCGGGTTTGGCGACCTGGCCGAGGATGGTGAACTTGCGCTGGGCGTAGCCGACGACGTTGAGATACACCTGAGGCTCGACGAGATAGTCGGCGTTGTAACGGCGGCGGATGAGTTCCCGGGCTTCGCGCAGAGGCAGCCCGGCGATCTTGATCTCGCCGATCAACGGGAACTGCGCCGTGCCATCGCTGGCGATCCGGGTCTGGGTGGTGAGGTCCGGCTCGTGGAAAACCGACATCTCCAGCGTGTCCGACGAAGCGAGCATGTAATCCGCGCTCGCTGCCACCACATTCTGGTTGGCTGAGGAAGGTGCCGCGGTAGGCGCGAGGGCGGCGGCTGGGGTGGCCGCCGGAGCGCTTGGCGCAGCCGCCGGATCCCTCGGGAGGAGCGAGCGCGGCGCGGTGGGAACAGGATTCTGCGCGTACGATCGGTTCGACGCCCATAGAACCGTGATGACCAGGATTGCTGTTGTGCGTCGAAGATTATTCTTCATGAGCGGGGGTAACATAAATTGTGAGATTCTGGCTCAGAAAGTCAAACGCAGACTGGCCGAAGCGCGCGATTGAAGGCCATCGTGGTTGGTGGCAAGTCCCGCCTGCCCGGTGTACCCGCGATAATACGCCTGCAGCGCCAGCGACGAGTTGAATTGCCAAAGCAAAGTGACCGCCCCGAAGTAGTAGGGATCCTGGTAATCTGACCCCTGCTGCGACCCCAGGGAAGAATACCCCTTCGATTGTTCTGCGCCACCGGAAAGCCCCACGGTGACCTTCCCGAAGAACGTCTGCTGGACCGATACCAACACGCCCCGCGTCACCAAACTCTGCGCCTCCAGGAAGGTGGAAAAATTGCTGTTTTGGTAAACCGAGAGGCCCACGGTCGTATTCAGGCGCGGCTGCCAATGGACCTGGAGAGAGAGGTCGGGGTCCACGTCCACCCCTTCGTAGCCCACGTGGAAGGAAACGGACGTTTTCTCGGTCGGAACGTAGTTGACCGTGAACGTGTAGATCACGTGCGAGCCGTCTTCTTTACGCCCCTGCACCGACGAATCGTTCTGGAGCCCGTAGCCCAAACCGGCGTCGAACGACAATTTGGGCGAGGCGATGTAGTTGACGTGGAAGAGCGCCTGGTAGTAGCTGCGATCGCTCCGGTTGCTGGTGTCAGCGGTCTGCCGCACATCGCCGGCGCCGAGTTCCAGCCGCAGCCGGGTCTTGCCGGTGAAGACGTAATCGCCGTACACCGTGCCGCTGACGTTGGTGGCGTCGGTGTCCGCCACGGTCCCGCCGGTGTAATCCGAATAGCCCAGGGTGCCGGTAACCCCGAGTTGCGTGTATTCGGTCAAGGTATAAACGCCGGTGAACCCTTCCGTGATCGTGAGTTGGCCGCGCTGCTCGCCGCTCTCGATGTCCTGGCCATTGCCGTAGGAGGCGCTGGTGTTGGAGGCGAGAGTGGTGCGGCTGCCTTCGACACCGAGGTCCAGCCCCGCCGTTTGGGAGAGGATGCCTCCGTTGTGGTTCACCGCGAGGTAAGACTGGTCGAGATAATAGACGTACCCGACCGAGTAGCGCGCGGACAGAGTCACGGCTCCCAGTTCCCGGTTGTAGGAAACGCCAAGCGCAGGCGAGATAAAAGGGCTGCTTTCCGCGCCGTTGGGATGGATGATCCGCAGGTTTTGCTCGTTGGTGAACTCGTAACCCGCCGAGAGATCGGCGCGCAGTTGGAAGGGGCCGTTGCGGAGATGATCGCTGAAGGAGCGGCTGAACAAACTCAGAAACCCGCCCTGATCTTCCGTGGCGCTGCTAGCTGATGGGTCGGTTGCCTGCTGCGGCAGGCGGCGGTCCACCTGGTAGTCCGCCCAGCGCGAGCGGAATTCCTCCTCCCGGACCGAGTTGATGGACGGCACACTGGAACCCGCCAAGCCTAGCATCTGTGCGGAAGCATGGAAGCGTGCTGACAAAAGCACGAGAACGCTGAAGTAGAGTCTGGCTCCTCCTGGAAACTTGAGCGCTCTGCTACGCGGATAAGAGATCATCGTTTCGTACGGCCGCCCATTCCACTCCGGGCACACGTGAGCACAAGCAACGTGAAGGCACGGAAAGGGGGCGGGTTGAGGTGGCGAAGCAAGAGTTATGCAGCAACCGGGACGAACACCAGAACAATGCGATTTGCCGCTCCCGGCAAATGGATGCAGGCGGCGACTAGTGTTCCGGCAAGGTAGCTTCTGTGGGTGGATGGCGCGCTCCGCCGCGCCGTTGCTTGTTGTGCGGCGCAGCCGCCTTTTGATCCTTCTGGGCGGCTGCGCCGCAGGGGTTGACCAATGGCGCGGCGGAGCGCGCCATCCACCCACAGAAGCTACCTTGTTGAAGTACTAGAGCAAACGGTCAGGAGGCGTTTAGAACGAGAGTAAAGCTTGGAATCATGGTCGAATTTGCGACGGTGGAGCAGAGCGGGTTCACCTCCTGGTTTTCGCTTCGACTTTTCCCATAACTTCCATGACGACTCCGGGTAACTCTCTCCCCCAACCCAGTCGTCGGTCGGGCCTTTCAGCTCGGGAAATTCCTTTCACCTCGCGATTTTCCCCATGGGCCTGTGCGTTGATTCTGGCTGGGGCGGTGGCATCCATCTTCCTCGCGGGCGCGTCCACGCAGGGAGCGCTGGGGATTTTTCTGGTTCCTGCTGGGACCGTGCTGATTTGCTGTCCTCCCCGTAATCAAGTCGATTGGCGGCTCTGGATCGCGGCAGCCGGACTGATGCTGTGCGCGTCCACGGCTTTGTTGCCCTCGCGTTGGTTCCCCATCCCGGCCTGGCGCAAAAGCTTGGAGGCGTTGCCCATCATCAACCTTCCGCCGACTGTGTCGATCGTTCCGTGGCAGACTGCGTTCTGGCTGGCGATGCTCGGCCTGTCCGCGATGGTCGGTTTCTTTTTCCTGGCGCAACCGGTTCGCTCAAGAGGATTGCTGGTCCTCGCGGTGGCGATGGTACTGGTGTGCGCCGTTTACGCCGCCCTGGCGATCTACGCAAAGCGTTTCGGCTGGCACTATCCGTACGCCGGGGGAGCGGCCTTCGGCTTCTTCCCCAACCGTAACCACACGGCGACCTTCCTGATCACCGGGAGCATCCTGGCGATGAGCGTGCTCAGAGTGGTTCTGCGGGAGCGCCGATGGCTGCTTGCGCTCGCCACCGCGGCTGGATTGACGGTGTGTGTGGTCGCGCTGTTTTTCTTCTCGGCGTCCCGGGGTGGGGTGGTGTTCCTGGTGGTTGGCACGATCCTCTGGATCGGTGGACTCGGCCGGGTGCATCGCAGCACCTCGTTGGTCGTGTCCGTTGGCGCGCTGCTGGTGGCGGCAGGTGTGCTGTTCCTGGCTTCCGGCAGCGAGGTCCGAAATCGCCTGTTCGGTTCGGCGGAGCATTCTTCTACGACGTTGGCACAAGAGCGCGCGGGGTGGTCAGCCGATGGAAGCCTATCCCGCGGCAACGCGCAGGATCTATCCTCCGATGATCGATTAAAGATCTACCGTGACACTTTGAGCCTGATCCGGGATTTTCCTCTCACGGGCATCGGCATGGGAAGCTTCGGCGGAGTCTTTGCGCAGTATCGAAAAGCTTCTCTGAACGAAGCTCTGCCGATCCACCCGGAAAGCGATTGGCTGATGCTCGCGGCGGAAGCGGGAGCCCCGGCGCTGCTTTGCCTGCTCATTCTGTGCCGGCTGCTGGCGGGCCGTTTATCGGCTTGGCAAAGGCATCCTTACTGGCCCTTGCGCTGGGGCTGTGTGGCGGCGGCACTGGCCGCAGTTCTCCATGGGTTCGTCGATGTGCCCGCGCACCGCATGGGTCTCAGTTGGTGGATTCTTATCCTCGTGGGTCTCGGTTTCCAGACCCCCCTGGAAAAGTTCACGACGCGCTCCCGTGTCCAGCATGTCCTTTTCGTCCTCGGTGGACTCGGCTCGCTGGCGTTGGGCGTTCAGTTGATTCGCGCGGAATGGTTCGGGGCCTTGCCCCTACCGCCCTGCGTGGCCATTCGTGCTCAGAAAGAGGTCGCTGGAATGTTCGACCGCCACGATACGGAAGGCGCCATGAACCAGGCGCGTGTGGCGGTGAGCGCTTCACCTTTTTCGGCGCCTCTCTACTATCAGCTGGGAGTCTTATTGCTGCACTTTCAGGACACCGATGCCGAGGTTGACCAGGTTTTTGAGGCCGAGCGCTTGCTTAATCCCACTTGGTCCCAGGTTCCGCTGCGGCAGGGTGAGGCTTGGAGCACGGTGGATCCAGGCCGGACCGCTTCCCTCTGGCTCGACGCGCTGGAGCGACGCCAACGCATCGACCGTGTCCGCAACGCACCTGCGGATGGCGGCGTTGACTATTACCGGGATTTGCTCCGGCGCGCCAAAACGTTGCCGGCGGTGCAACGGGCGTTGGCCGGTGTCGCCACGCAGAGCCCGGCTTTCGCGCTTGCGTGGTTGGACGGGGTCAATCCTGAGATCGCCTCGGAACAGCTGGGGCTGCTGGCGTCGCGAGCCGGCTTGTTAAGTGCCTTTTCCCAACCGGAGCGCCAGCGCTTCCTGCTGGGCTGGTACACCAAAGGGAACCGTGAGGCGATGCTGGTGTTCCTGAGCGAACATCCGGAGTGGACGGATGCTGCGTGGCAGACTCATGTCCGGCAACTCGTGGATTCCCGTCGTTTCGAGGAAGCGGTTCATGAAACAGCCAACCACTACCATGTTTCCCTCACCCTGCCCGGGCCTGGTTCCACGGTGTCCGCAGTTGACTTGCTTCCACCATCCGATCCTACCGTCGAAGAGTTCGAGCGATATTGGCGCAGTGGTAACACCATCGCGGCGCGGCGCGCACTTTCGGAGGCCGGAGGCGGCACCGATGCAGCGTCGGTCTCTCCAAAGTATTGGTGGCTGAGAACGGCTGTAGCCATCCAGGATTCGGATTGGGCTCAGGCCTGGCAGTGCCTCGAGCGTTATCTCGCCCAGAAACCCCCGGTGGACGTGCTGCCTTGAAACAAGAGGCGGTTGGTGGGATCCAAACGAGGCCCGTTTTGCTGGTGTACAAAAAAGGGAATATAAGTTGACGGTGATGTCAGCCTTTTGATACAGAGATAGTTGCGCACAGCCCTGTGGGGGCCGGAAAAGGCTCGAGCAGACGAGCGGTGCGCTTTGGGACTTGCTCCAGTCACCAGCACCGCGCTCCGATCTACAAAGTAACATGAATAAAATTCTCCTTCTTGCTCTGCTTATTTCCTTGGGTTATGCCAGCTCCGCTTCCGCCGCTTTGAAGACATCTCCCCGGCCCCGGCCCATCGTCATCGTGGCGCCGCCGAACCCCGATCCTCAGCCGGTTCAAAGCGCCCTGTAAAGGCTCACGACACCTTTCAAGAGAAATCAAACCGTTCCATCCCCGATGAATCTCATCTCTCTACGCCGCGTTTGCGCGCCCAAGTTTATCGTCGCCTTGGCGGTTGGAGCTGCTGCCCTTGCAACGGCTCACAACGCTTCGGCTCAGTACGGCACAGATTTCAACGGCTTCACCACCGGAGAAACCGTCAGTGGTCAGGATGATTGGACAACCAACGATCCGTACACGGGTGCGTCTATTACTTATACCCCGAACGGCTCGACAACAGCCGTCACAAGAGACATCGGTCAATCCGAAGGCGTGCAGGTTGTGGACAACTATAGCGCCAACCAGAACGATAACCTCGCCTTGTTCGGTGGAGCCTTTAACACTAGTGGCGGCGCGCTTCCTGGACATGGCACTGTAACGCTCACTCACGCGGCAAACTTGCCGGCTACGGGCTCGATCGCGGTCTTCAGCACCGACTATGTGGTGACCACGCCAGGCACCGTACATCCCAGCCATGATTCCTTCGGCTTCGTTTTCCAAAATGCGGCTTCTGACCCCTTGTTCAGCGTGAACTTTGTTCAGACGTCGCAAAATTTGACCACGAACGACAACATCACCATTACCTCGGGCACTACCACCACGGTGCCCCTCTCTTCGTTCACGCTCGGCAGTCGTTATCAGTTGAGCCTCAGTATCAATCGCACCAACTCCACTTTTAATGTCTTCGTTCAGCCGGAGTCATTGACGGGAGCTCTCTCCGGGACAGCGACCAAGCTCAACGCCAACCCAATCGCGTTTACAGGCACGATCGCCAGTGCGGGCGCTTTCTGGACCTTGGCGGATAACACCACGGCTCCGGCTACGGCCGGTGCCAGCACGGACGGCACGGGCAACGATAATGCGTACACCAATGCTGGTGGCAACACGATGTTTTTCGACAACTTCTCAATTGTGCCGGAGCCTTCCACCTACGTCATGATCGGCCTGGGTCTGGTGGGTCTTGCGGTGACCGCCAAGCGGCGTACGCGCTTGGCTTGATCGAAACGTTTTGTAAGCTCGTTCAGAAAGGGATGGGGCGTAAGCCTTGCCCTTTTTCTGTTTCTATCACTGTTGGCTGACAAGGCTCTTGTCAGTTTGCGTCACCGGAGTCTTCGGATCGGAAGGCAGACGCCTCACTTGCAATACGATCATTTACAGCACGTGAAATCAACTCTGAAGCGCAACGCGTTGATACTTCCCGCCGGTCCCAGAGCCTCAAGCGCCACTTACAACCATTGTCGCAAAGTCTGGGCGTACCGCCGTGTTAAGCCGCAGGCTTTGGAGTGCAGTGACGTGTCACCGCACTCCAAAGCTCGCGGCTCGACGATGGCACGGTCAAACTTCATGAAAACGGCTGTAGATAGCTCGTCGGCACTTGCCGTTGCGCTCCGTCATCAGAAATAGTTCGGTTCAAACCGCAGGCAATCCCAGGGTGCCCTCACTGTTTCACATTCTGAGTGTTGATCGGACTCACCAAAGCCCGCTCTTCGGGCAAAAGCTGCGCAAGCGCAATGGTCTGTAAGACCGCTTGAGCTTCGTGGTTGTAGTTCAAAGCCCAGAGAACCGCGACATACACCGCCTTCTGCCTTGGCTGCATTGCTTCTTGAATGGCATGCACGTTTCCGCAAGCATCCAGAGCAGCCAGGGCGTTGCCCGAGCGGAGTTGAGCCAGTGCGAGGGTGATCCGGTGTGGCAGACTCAAGGGTTCGCTCCGCACGAGCTGACGCGCGGTCTCCAACGCTGCGGGCACGTTCTCGTTAAGCAACGCGTCAAAGTACGCGGCATCGTTGCGCACCGCGGGGTCTTGGGGCCAAACCTTTAGGGCGGACGCCAGCACCCCGCGGAGTTCCTCGGTCTCGCCTTGCGCTTCCAGTAACTGCGCCAGAGCCGCGTAAGCCTGATGCAGTTCCGGCGCGAGCTGGATCGCCGTTCGGAGAGCTTTCTCGGCGATAGCCGAGGCACCGAACATCTCGGCGAAACGGTCGAGTTGCATCAGCTTCTCGGGGCTGGCCGCGGCTTCATCCAGAGCTGCTTGCCAGCGGCTGTCGCGGACCTGCGGCTCGCCCAGCTTATCGGCGCAGCGTGCCAGATAGATCTGCTGCGACATGGCGTCGAGCGAGAGTTTCTGGCTCTGGATGACTTCCCGGATTTCGGTCCAACGCTCCAGGCTGGCCAGCGCATCGAGCCGCAGGGAAAGCAGGGCATGATCGTTGGACGCACGCTCCGGCGGAACGACGTCGAGGACACAGGTGAACTCCTTCTTGCCATACAACCACCATCCCAGATCAACCACGACCGCGTCGTCGTTGCTCGCGGCGAAACGATCCATCGCGACCTGTATCCATTTCTCACGGTCGTTCGGGTTTTCCTCGATGCGGTAGTCGAGTGCAAGCAGTTGATGCGGGGTTTTCGCTAATGGGTGAGATTCGATCTGCGGGACCAATTCGGCCAGGGATGGCAGTGAACCGGCACTTTCACCTGCCGGATCCGAGCCGGTGGAAACCGCCACGCCGGCGCGTCGTGCCAGCAAAAGCAGGGCATCTAATGACTCTGGGGTCGATTGCCCTTGCGCCAGGCGATTGATCTCGCTCCAGGCCTCGCTCCTTGCCCCGAGATCGGAAAGCGCAAGAAGCGACCGCGCGCCGTCGAGCCGCTGACCGACGGACGATTCTTTACTCCCCAGCAGACGCCGGGCGAGATCAGCCATCTCCGGGACGTTGTTGTGGCGCCGTGCCAGTTGCATTCCGATGTCCCAATCCATCGGTGTGCCTGCCTGTTGCGCGGGCCACGCCTTGCGCAAATGGGTTTCTGCGGCGTCGAAATTACCACAGCCGATCAGCGCCCGGGCATCATCCCGGTGCTCGTCGGGGGTCAGTGGACGCGCCGCTTCCACCTGTTTCCAGAACACTGCCGCCTCTCCGGCGTTGCCGGTGGCTGCCAGGAAGACGGCTGCCGCGCGCAGTGCCGCGGGTTCCTGACGCCAGAGTTGGAGCGCATCCTGCACCTTGTTTTTCGCCGCGTACCATTGGTGTTCGGCAGTCAGCTTCTCAGCCTCTGCCGCTGTCCGGCGCGCTTGCCAGGCTTTGAGTGTATGAACGGCGGGTTTGGCCCCGAACCATCCTCCGGTCGCCAAGGCCACCGAAGCAGACAGCAGAACCAGCCGGCGTCTGCGTTGCCGCCGTTCCGCCACATCTTCCGGGGAAAGAAGAGCCTCGCCGACCAGGGAGATATTTTCCTCCGCAGGAAGTGGGAGGTCGGTATCCGTGACAGGTGCTTGACGAAAGAACCGCATGATGGTGACTGAACCCAGCTTACCTGTCCTCGCGTTCGCCGCAAAGACGGGATTTACGGGTTATGATGCTCTGAAGCTCTGCGGATCCACATCGAGGCAGTAAAATTGGGACCAGCTAACGACTCTTTGTCCAAATGCCAAGAGTCGTTGGCTGATTCATCTGCTTCTCCCGGAGTTGTGCGGAAGATGGGTCGAGCTTAACTTGCTCTCGATGGAAGAGTTGATCTTCACCAACGAGGCATCCTACCGCCGGTACCTGAAGATGGCCGACAAGATCGAGGCGGACCCGGTGCTGCTGGACATCCCGCTGGCCAACGTCGCGCGCTGGCTGGCGCAAGACCATTCCGCGCCGCGCCGGTTGGAGCAATGGCGGGGCATCATCCTGGCCGCGCGAGAGTCGCCCGCAGGCATGGCGGAACTGCTGCGTCTGATGCGTGACAACAGCGAGGAGGCGCAGCACCTGAAATCCTTCTCGCCGATGGTGGGGATTCTCACGAAGCAAGAGAACCGGGAGGCGCGGGGAAATTGCATCTACGCGCATTGATCCACTTGGTGAAAATAGCTGGTGCGGTGGTGGTCCAGGAGGACATCGTCGTCTTTGGTTCCTCGTCTCTGCTGGCCTCGTTCCGTGAACTCGGCGAACCAGAAAATCTGCTGGAACCTTCGTACGATGCCGATCTGCTCATTGCAGGAACCGACGACTGAACTGTTGAAGTGCTGGATGAAATCATTGGAGAGGGCAGTCAGTTCCGCCAACACTTCGGCTATTATGCCGACTTCCTGCGTCCCTCGATTGCGGACGTGCTGCCTCCCGGTTGGAACGAACGGCTGCTGCCTCTGTCAGATTGTCCCGGCGTCGCTTGTCTGGAACCGCACGATCTGGCCGTGGCGAAATTGCGAGCGGGTCGCCCGAAAGATATGGCGTTGCTGAAGGCACTGGTGGCGACAGACCGGTTGAAAGTGGCAACGGTACGTGAACGTCTGGACCGGACGCCGATGCCGGAAGCAGCGATCGTGGCGACCTATCGCCGGCTGGGCGAGATAGATGGCATCAGCACTTCGCCGCGCAACTAACGGGCGGCAGACCGGGTGACGGTGGGCTTTCTCTCGGCGAAAGGGACTTCACTCCGGTGGCAGCCAACCTTCCTGTTGAAGCGCAGTCAGTAGCCGCGGGTCATCCGCGGAGAGCGCCGGGAGCCACAAGCCGAGTTTTTCGCGCGTCCACCAGGCAGCGTCGGGGTTGCCGGGGGGAGCGAATTTGTATTCGTAGAGGACCGCACGCACGGCGCCCGGAGGCCGGGCGGGAAAAGGGTTCCCGTCCAGCAAGCTCAGCGCGCCAGGGTCGTTGTGCAACAGCTTCCAGGCAAGGTGCAGCGTCCAGGGATACTCCTGCACGCTGCCCATCGCCGCGAACCACATCTGCCAGTCGAGACGCAAGTGGTACGGCGCGATCTGCCTTGGCCTCCGATGAACGTCGGTCGGCAAACCTTTATAAAGGTACTCCTTCCACCCGGCGGATGAATCGTCGGGGTGCTCATCGTCCGTGCCTTCGAAGACCACGTGGCAGCGGTGTTTGCCCACCGAGCCGAAAGCACCGTAGGTGTTGACCAACTCCAGCGGATCAAACGAGGTGTTCATGATCTGGCTGGCAGAGAACAAATTGACCATCGGCTGGATGCTTAACACCCCGATCAATCCCGCCACGATCCAGGCGGTGATGCGCTGCGGACGATGGAGAACGGCCGCGTCAGCCGCGGCTTGGGCTCGCCGGGCCAGCGCGCGGGGCAGCACCTTCCTCCAGGCCACGTCGTCGAAGCAGGCCAGCGCGGGTACGAGGGTCAGCCAATTCAAGAAAGACAGGTTGCCGCCCAGGATGATCGAGCCCTGGAAACCGACGATGATCAGACCCGCCGCCGCCCGGACCCGCCGGTGCGGCCACAACGCCGCCACCGGCGCCGCGACTTCCGCCACGTGGTTGAAGACCACCCCGAGCTGCAACAGCGGGCGGGGCAGAAAATGGAACCAGCGGCTCAGGGCGTTGGGGATCGGCTGGGTCTCGAAGTGGTAATAAAGGATGGTCAGGTCGCGCCATTCCGGGTCGCCGCGCAGCTTGATGAGTCCCGCGCCGAGCATGATGCGGAAGATCAACCAGACGAACAGGACGATGATGACCCGGGGCGGGGGAGACCGCGGGAAAGGCCGCCAGTCGAGCAGCGGGCACAGGAAAATTCCCAGGAAGCCCGTTTCCACCAGTTGCGACTCCCAGCCGTAGCTGTACCACTCCTGCCCGACGTGGATGATCGACAGGTACAGCGTCCAGAGCACCGCCAGGATGATCGAGTTGGCAAAGCCCGCTGCCACCACCACGCTCAGCACCAACCCGGTGACGGATACCGCCATCAACGCGGCGTCCGAGTGGTTCAACCAGAAAACCGAGGGCAAACGCAGGAACCCGGCCCAGGGCGAACCCAGCGCCGCAATCACCCGTTCCAGGAACAGATCGACCGGCAGCAGCCCCTGCGAACCGATCAGCGGCAGCAACTGGTTGACCGCGACCAGGAAGGCCACCGCGTACACCACGCCCAGCAGCCGCAGCACCATGAACCGGGTCAGCCAGAAAGAAACCTGGTGCCGCTCCTGGCGCGGGAGCGGATCGCGGACGTGCGCGTCTGGAGCGTTGCTCCCCATCGGTCCCGCACCGCTTCGGCGTTCCACCCGGATCAGAGCGTGTGCAAAAACTTCCGCACCTGCTCCTCGTAGTCGTGGAACGGGTCGCCCATCTGGAGGTGGCTTTGGTTCTCGCACGAGATCGAGTCCCAATTGATCACGTAAGACTTGCTCGCCTTCTGAAAATACTGCACCGCCGCGGACCGGCCGTGCGCGCGGGTGTTGGCGGGCGCGGTTCGCATGGCGTGCTCCAGCCGCACGCTGTCGTTGAACTCACCGATCGCCTTCGCCGGCGTCAACGCGAAGAACAACCCCTTGGCGGGATTAATGTTGTGGTACTCGAGATCCAGGCTTTGCATCCACGGATCCTGCCACGACAATCCCTCCTCCTGGCGGAAGGCGTCCAACAGCCACTTTTTGGAAATCCAATCGACGCCCCCGAGCAGTGCTTCCGGTTTGTTGCGGATGGCATTGAGAGTGAAAGCCCATTGCTCCAGCAGCCAATCAGTTTCCGTGTCCTTGCCGCTGAGGTGCTGCTGGGAAAGTTCCAGGAAGCGGTACTGCACGTCCAGGGCATCGCACGTGCGGCCGTCTTCCAGGCGCACGATCCAGCGCATGGATTGATCACGCGACAATTCGCGGGTCGCCTGGACCGCGTCGTGCAGGATCACGTCGTAGGGCATCAACCCGTCTTCCAGCAAGGTCAGGATGCAGGCGGTGGTTCCCACCTTGAGCGCCGTCGCGAACGGACTCATGTTTGAGTCGCCGATGAGAAGGTGCAGACGGCGGTACTTGCGGTAGTCGGCCAGCGGCTCGTCGCGGGCGTTGATGATCGCCCGGTTGAACTGCACCCACTGGTAAATGTCGTTGACGATGTGGTCCGCCCGCTGGCTGATCTGGAAGTCCACCGAAGTCTCGGCCTTGGGCGTCTCGAAGTCAAAGGCCAGCGGGTTGGCCTGCCCGACCCGCCCGGCCCCGGTGAAGATCTGCCGCGTCGCCAGGAACGAGAGCAGCGAACCCAGGCTCTGGGGAGTGAACTGCGCCTCGCGCTTCATGAGGTAGTTCTCGTGGCAGCCGAAGGTGGCGCCCGTGTAATGATCGATGTTGTTCTTGAGGAACGACACCTGGCCGCTGACACCCAGTTCATCGAGGGCCAGCTGCAACAGCGCGTCGCCCGCCAGGTCGTAGGCCACGCTGTCGCGCAGATCCAGGCACTCGGGCGACGAGTATTCCAAATGGCCCATGTCGAGGTACAACCGGCCGCCGTTGAGCAGGAACCCGCCGTTGCCGGGTGGCTCCTCGTAGTCGCGGTAATGCTGGTCGATGCTGCCCACCGCCGACTTCTTGAACAAATAGTTCTTGATCCGCGTGGGCCAGGCGTCACCGCCGCCGCTGGTGCGGTCGTCGGTGACGAGGCAGCCGTATTCCGTTTCGATGCCGACGATCCTGTTCATAGCCTGGGAAATTGCAGGGCAAAACATTCCCCACAACCCCGGCGATCACAAGGGCACAAATCTCCTGGGCTGCTGGTCCCTCCCGGAAAAACCAATCATCCGCTTGCCGCCGCCTGATCTTCTATCCTGCCGCCAGGCAGGCGGCATCATCGGCCAGCAGGGCGAAGTGCCCCGTATTGAGCAACTGCAAGATCGTCTTGTAGAACTTCAGCTCGCACACCGGCATTTGCGCGCACGCTTCGGCCAGCGAAACCGTCGTGCTGTAATACTGTTGCCAGATGCCCTCGGCCACGGGACGCAGGTCCTCGTATTCCGGGTCGGACCAATCCAGGTTGAGCTTTTCGCGCTGCATGAGCGAGTTGGGATCGGGCAGCTCTTCCATCAGGCCCTTGAACTCATCGCGATACTGCAACGCGGTGATCAGCAGATCGGTCGGGTTGCGGCGCAGGATGGGCCCGAAGTGGTCGTCATCCGCTTTGGGTTCGGCGATGGAAAAGGAAAAGCTTCCTTCCAGCTTCTCGTGCAGGAACAACTGCCAGAAAGCCTCCTCGCCGGTGAGATGGTAGTAGCGCCCGCTCCTGGTCTTGCCTTCCTCGAAGTAAAAGACGGCTTCCGGTTCCTTGAGCTCATTGAGAACGACCAGTTCACCGGTCTGCGAGGAGTTGAGAATGGTCTGGTAGATCGTGACCATGTCGAAATTGGCCAGACTGCCGCTCAGTTCCAGACAATGGCTCTGCACGAAAGCCAGGTCGGTCATCTTGGCGATCTGGTCGGTGAGCTGCTGGCTGAGGTAAAAGAAAAAAGACGGCACCCGGCGCACGAGTTCGAGAAAATCTTTTTTCAGGAACCGCTGCATGCTCACCGGTTCACACGTGCGAATCGCAGTTTTGCGCGTACTCCCGTTGAGGACCTCCATCTCGCCGAACATGTCGCCGCGCGACAGGTAGCTCACCGGGGTGTGCGACGTGGGATAGTTCACATTCTCGTGAACGACTTCCACCGCGCCGCGGTTGATGATGTAAAGCGCGTCGCTGGCGTCGCCGCTGGAGTACACGGTGATCCCTTCCTCCAGGTGGACCACTTGGGAAAGTTCGCCCAGAGCCTTGCGTTCGATCGGCTTGAGGGAAGTGATGAAGGAGAAGAAATCGCTCTTGGACATGGGCCGGCCAGCGCCTGGTTCGCGTCGGAGGGTGGGTGTGCGTTGCTGATGTAGCAGGAAGCAGTCCAGGGACCAGGGGAACGGGTTCCGGTTGCCATCCGCGCGAAAGCCCGTGAATCTGGTGTCTATCTGTCATCCACAACCGATTTCCTGCCGTGCAATGGGCTTATCTTTTCGAACGCTTTCCTTCTTTTTCGCAAACCTTCTGTTACCGCGAAGTGGCCGGGATCGAGCGGCAGGGATTGGCCCCGTGGATTTTTTCCATTCGCCGCCCGCGCGATGAACCCGGGCAGGATTTCCCTCCTGGTCTCGTCGAGCGGGTCAGATATTTACCCGAGGAAGATGAACTTTCGGACGAGTTCCGCTGGCTGCGCCGGTGCGAACGCCTGTCCGAACCGCTGCTGGCGGCCTTCGCTCACCTGAAAGGCACGCCGGACAATACGCGTTTCGTTGAGACGGGTTGGCTGGGCGAGCAGTGCAGGACACTTGAGGTGGGTCACATCCACGCTCACTTTGCCGGGCTGGCGGCACGCACCGCGTATTGGCTGCGCAAGTATTACGGGGTCAGCTACAGTCTCACCGCGCACGCGAATGACGTGTTCTGTCCACCGGCAGACCATCTTTCGGTGAGCCTCGAAGAGCTGATCCGCGCCGCCCGCTTCGTGGTGACGGTCAGCGATTTCAGCGTCGCGCGGCTGCGGGAACGTTTCCCTTTCGCCGCCAGCAAAATCTTCCGCGTGTACAACGGCATCGATACCCGCGCCTTCCCGTCGGCAGCGCCTGCCACCAGCGCGCCTTTGATCGTGTCGGTGGGACGCTGCATCGAGAAAAAGGGTTTTCCCGATCTGATCGCCGCCTGTGCACGGCTGCGTGATCGCGGGACCGACTTTCGGTGCAAGATCGTCGGGGAAGGGCCCATGCAGAAGGAACTGGCGGCTGCCATCGCCCGAGCGAACCTCGGGGAGCAAGTAGAACTTACCGGCCCCAAATCCATGGGTGAGGTGGCGGCGCTTCTGCAATCGGCGCGGGTGTTCGCGCTGCCCTGCGTGGAGGAAGCGGACGGCGGCATGGATAATCTGCCGACGGTGATCGCGGAGGCGATGGCCGCGCGGCTGCCGGTCGTTTCGACCCCGATTGCGGGCGTGCCGGAGATGGTCGTGGACGGCAAGACGGGACTCCTCGTTCCACCGCGCTCCCCGGCTCGGTTGGCCGATGGGCTGGCGCAGATGCTGGCGGATCCCGGGCGCGCCGTCACGCTGGGCCGGGCGGGACGCAGCCGGGCGTTGGCGCTGTTCGACATCAAGAAAACCACGCGCGGCTTGAAGCGGCTTTTGCTGGAGCAAACCAAGTTGCCGGTTACCCGCGATGTCCTCCGGCACGATCCCGCCTTGCTGTGGCTGGCTCTCCAGCGGCGGCGTGCTGCAAGTTAGTGCTTGCCCAGATCTCTCCGGTTGTAGCGACGGAGCGCCGTGGCTGCAACCGGAGGGGATCAGAGTCCAAGCTGAGCATTCAACCGACCACCCGCACCAACTCCGCCATCGCCTTCCCGAGAGCCATGATCTGCTCGGGTTTGTGGCGCGCGGTGACCGTCAGGCGCAAACGGGCCTTCCCCTTGGCCACCGTCGGGTAACGAATCGCCGGCGCGAAGAAGCCCTTCTTCGCCAGCCACGAGGAATAATCCACGGCGTCCGCTTCCGCCCCGACGATCCAGGGAAAAATCGCGCTGCCGCCTTCCCGGCGAACGGGCCAATGGGCGCTCGTCTCCACGAGCTTCCCGGCAGCCTCCGGTGATGGTTCGTCGTCCTGCGGTGTCCGCTCTGGCACCGGCGGCAACTGGCTGCTCATCAAGCGCAGGTTCTGCCAGAGGGCGAGGCGCCGCCGCTCGCCTTCGTCGCTGAGCAAGAAGTCGATTGCCGCCGCCGCTGCCACCGCGAAGGCGGGCGGTTGAGCGGTCGAATAAATGAACGACCGCGCCCGGTTGACCAACAGATCGATCAGGCTGCGCTTACCGCAAAGATACCCGCCGCTGACACCCAACGCCTTGCTCAGCGTGCCCATGTGAATATCAATCTCCTTTTCCAGCCCCAGCTCGGCGGCCAGTCCGCGCCCGTTGCGCCCGATCACGCCGACCGAATGCGCCTCGTCGAGCATCAGCAGGGCACCGTACTGCCGCTTGAGTTCCACGACGCCTTGCAGCGGCGTCCGGTCGCCGTCCATGCTGAAAACCGCCTCGGTGATGACGATCACGCGCGCTTCCGGGTGCTCGCGCCTGGCCCAGAGGAGATGGTCTTCGAGCTTGTTGAGCTTGCTGTGCGGGAAGACGCGCAGGATCGCGCCGCTTGCCCGCGCGGCATCGACGAGGCAGGCGTGGCAAAGTTTGTCGAGGATGAGCACGTCGTGCTTGTCCACCAGCGCGCCGATGGCACCCCAGGCCGTCGCGTAGCCGCTGGAAAACGTCAGCGCGGCTTCCGCACCCTTGAAGCGGGCGAGCTTTTCTTCGAGCGCCGTGTGCGCGGGCCGGGTGCCACTGACCAGCCGGGAAGCTCCCGCGCCGACGCCGTACTCGTCGATCCCCGCCTTGGCCGCCTCGCGCAGGATCGGGTCGTCCGCCAGCCCGAGATAATCGTTCGAGGCGAAATTGATCAGCTTGCCGGTCGTGGCCACCTCGACCGTGCCGTCGGGTGCCGCGTTCATCTGGCGCAGCCGGCGGTGGAGCGAGCGCGCCCGCAGGCTCTGCAGTTCTTCCTCGAACGACTCACTCATACCGGAAACTAATCCAGTTCCCGGTTGCCCGCTTCCTCCGAGGCAACCAGGCCCCAGGCCAGCAGCGACTGCGAATCGTTCCAGATCGATTTGTTATCCCCCAGGCACACGGAAACGACCGACCGGTTGCCGTCCGTGGCGCTCGACACCAGGCAGTGGCCGGCGGCGTTGGTGTAGCCGGTCTTCATCCCGTTGCACAGCGGGTAACGCGCCAGCACCTTGTTGGTGTTGGTGAAGGTCGCGACCCGCCCGCTGTTGTACTGGAAGTTCAGCACCTTGGTCGCCATGATGGAGCGCAGCAGCCCGTTGCTGTAGGCCGCCCGGGCGATGTGCGCCAGATCGCGGGCGGTGGAATACTGGAACTCGGGGGAGGGCAAGCCGTTCGGATTGACGAAATGGCTGTTGCGCGCCCCGAGGGCGACGGCGCGCGCGTTCATGCGCCCCGCGAAATCTTCGATGCTGCCCGCGTTGTCCCGGGCCAGGAGCCGCGCCACGTCGTTGCAACTGTGGACCAGCAGAGCCGTCAGCAGGTCGCGGCGGGAATAGCGCTCGCCCGGGCGGCAGTCCAGCTTGGTCGGCTCGCAGAGCGTATCGTTGGGGATGACTTCCACTTCCTCGTCCAACCCGCCGCTCTCGGCGACGATCAACGCCGTGAGCAGCTTCTGCGTGCTGGCGATGGGACGGCGGAAATCGGCGTTCTTCTCGTAGAGTACCTTGTTGGTCCGCGCGTCGAAGACGAGGACAGAATCGGCCCGTACCTGGGGTGGATGTTCGGGGTCCGCCGGGCGCTGGGCGCGGGGACCCTCGTCGTCATCGGTCGGATCGTGAACCGCCGCGGATTTGGTGCCGGACTTGGAGCCGGGTTTCTTTTTCGTCGCCGCGGCAACCATCGGAGCGGCGGGAAAAAGCTGGGTCGTACCGATGGCTACAGCCAGCAACAGCGGCAGCAGAGAGCGTTTCTTCACGCGCACTCATTTACTCAGGTCCGGCCCTGCGGGCAAGCGGCACCGAGCATTTCGGGGACAAAAAACAGCCGCCGGCATGGCGGACAGTCCGCCGCGGATACATCTTTCGAATCCGGTTATTTCCCGGCCGTTTTTCCCATTTCACGGGCCCGCTCTGTAGCGGCACGTACCGCCCCGATCAATGCGGAGCGCACCCCGGCAAGCTCCAGGGCTTCCAGGGCGGCCATCGTCGTGCCACCCGGGCTCGCGACGGCCTCGCGTAATTCGGCGGGATGCTGTCCGGTTTGGCGCACCATCTCGGCGGCTCCGAGCACCGTCTGCGCCGCCAGGGAAGCGGCCAACGCGCGGGGGAGACCCATGAGGACGCCGCCGTCGGCCAGGGCTTCGATCACGAGATAAACGTACGCTGGGCCGCTCCCGCTCAGGCCGTTGACGGCGTCGATCAGCGTCTCGGGCACCGGGTAGGCTTCGCCCAGCGCCGAAAAGATGCGGGCGACCAGTGCGGTGTCCTCGTCGCTCGCCTTGGCACCCCCGACGTAGGCGCTCGCGCCGTGCTGCACCAGACAGGGGGTATTCGGCATGACGCGGATGATGGTGGCCTCGGGCCCGGCCGCTTCCTGGAGCTCACCCAGCGGTACTCCCGCCGCGATGGAAACGAGCAGACGGCGGCCATCCCGGTTGAGAGCGGGGGCGATCTCCCGGGTGACCGCGCGCGCGTCGGCCGGTTTCACACACAGGAAGACCGTGTCGCTGGCCAGGACGACGGCGGCATTGTCCTCGCCGACCTGCGCCGCACCCGTCTCGCTGGCAAAGCGTTCCCGGCTGGCGGCGGTTCGCGCGCTGGCGCGAATCTGGTCCGCCGTGCAAAGGCCTGCTCTGACGACTCCGCGTGCGATGGCCGCCGCCATTTTACCAGCTCCGATAAATCCGATGGTCATAAGGGGGCAAGAGGTAAGCCGAAATCTTCCGCGCTGGCAACCGTCCACATCCGGCCGGCATCGAATTTGAATGCGACCGTCGCCGATGGTACGTTGTCCCGCGTCTCTGATCCTGTTCTCTTCTCATGGTTGCCCTCGCCGATCCCGCCCCGTTCAACTTCACCGCCACCGGCAGCCGCACGGACCTTTCCGCGGAAATCCTGCGGCTCAAGCGCGAGCGCAACGCGGTGATCCTGGCCCACAACTACCAGGTCGGTGAAATCCAGGATGTCGCCGACTACGTGGGCGACTCCCTGGGTTTAAGCTATCAGGCCCAGAAGACCGACGCCGACGTGATTGTCTTTTGCGGCGTCCACTTCATGGCGGAGACCGCCAAGATCGTCAATCCGGCCAAGACGGTTCTCCTGCCCGATCTGGACGCCGGGTGTTCCCTCTCGGAGTCCTGCCCCGCCGACAAGCTGGCCGCTTACCTCCAGCAGCACGCGGACAAAAACTACTACGTCATCGCTTACATCAATTGTTCGGCGGGCGTGAAGGCGCTTTCCGACGTGATCGTCACCAGCGGCAACGCGATCAGGATCGTCCAGAGCGCGCCGGCGGACCGCAACATCCTCTTCGTTCCCGACCAGAACCTCGGGGCCTGGGTCATGGAAAAGACCGGCCGCAAGATGGACCTCTGGGCGGGCAACTGCTACGTCCACGTCGAATTTACCCGCCAGAGCATCGAACGCGTCCGTGAACAGTACCCGGACGCGCCGGTCGTTGCGCATCCCGAGTGTACCTTTGCCGTGCGCTTGCTGGCGGATGAGGTGTGTTCCACTGAGCGCATGATCGATTACTGCCGCCACTCGGAAGCCAACGAATTCATCATCGTCACCGAATCCGGCATGCTGCACCGGCTGCGCAAGGAAGTCCCCGACAAGCTGTTCATCCCCGGACCCACCGACCATTGCGCCTGCGCGGATTGCCGATTCATGAAAATGAACACGCTGGAAAAACTTCACGACGCGCTGCTCAACCTCCAGCCCGAGATCACGATGCCCGAGGAAATCCGGCAGCGGGCCGAGAAACCGATCTTGCGTATGCTGGAATTGAGCAAATAACTCCCGGAGTGGTCGAACAGGGAGCGAGCTGAACGATGAACGCGCAAACTCTTCCTCCCTGGTCCTCCGTTCTTGCGCGGATTCGCTTTGGTTGGATCGTTTGGTGCGTACTCCTGTGCTTGGCTCCTGTTGCCCACGCCCAGATGTACAAGGGCACGCAGCTGGTCAAAGCTGACCTGATCGCCGATACGACAGCCCTAACTGCTGGCAAGCCTTTCACCGTGGGTTTGCGCCTGCGGATGGCTCCGCACTGGCACACCTATTGGCAAAATAGCGGCGACGCCGGACTGCCGACCAAGATCGATTGGCAGCTTCCCGATGGCTTCAAGGCCGGACCGATCCAGTGGCCGATCCCAACGCGCTTAGACAGTCCCGGTGACATCGTGAACTACGGCTATGGCGAGCAGGTCGTCCTGCTGACGGAAATCATTCCGCCTAGCCAGCTGCCGGCAGGGGATGTGTCCCTGAAAGCGAAGGCCACCTGGCTGGTCTGCGCCGATTTGTGTGTTCCCGGTGAAGCAGATCTCGCATTGAAGCTTCCCGCTGATAGCGTTGCAACGCCTGCAAACGAGCAAGTCTTTTCTGAAGCGCGTGCTTTGTTGCCTCGACCGTCGGCCCTTCTTGCCGCACAGCGTCGGATGGATGGCACTAACCTCCTGCTGAACTTCACGATCCCGGCAGCTTCGAACGATCAATACGGCGTCGAGTTCTTTCCTCTACCTCCGGAAGACGTGGAGGTCGGCCACCCGGAAAACCTCGCGGCCAAGGTGCAAGACGGTCAGCTCAGCGCGGGAGTCAAATTGCCGATCACTGCCAATCCCGCCGGCGCGGACGAAGTGGGTGGCGTGTTGGTGGTGACCAACGCGGACGGCGACCGTATCGGGTACACTGTCTCCGGCGGAGCTGCTACGATCAACGCGTTTGGTACGGTCTCGAGGCCGGGCAGCATCGGCGATGGTGTTGCTGCCTCTTATGCTCCTTCTTCCGGTCCGGTGAAAGCAGCCGGCTCACTCGGGTATTTTCTGCTGCTCGGCCTTTTGGGAGGATTGATCCTCAACGTCATGCCCTGTGTGTTGCCGGTCATTTCGCTCAAGCTTTTTTCCTTCGTCAAACAAGCCAACGAAGACCCGGCGCGCATCTTCAAGCTCGGTTTGGCTTATGCTGCCGGGGTGTTCGCCTGGTTTCTGGGGTTTGCGGCGGTGGTTGTCGTCCTGAAGGCGGCAGGACGCGAGGTTGGCTACGCCTTCCACCTGCAAAATCCCTGGTTCATCGTCGGGTTGTGCGCGGCGGTGTTTGTCTTTTCGCTGAACCTGCTAGGCGTCTTCGAGTTCGTGCTGCCGGGTTTGTTCGGCGGAGTTCTGACGAACGCCAGCCAGCGCAATGAAGGCTACGCTGGCGCGTTCTTCCAAGGAGTGTTGGCCACGGTGCTCGGCAGTGCCTGTACGGCCCCTTTGTTCGGCGCGGCTTTGGGCTTTGCCTTTTCGCAGAATGCGGCGGTGATCTTCGCGATGTTTGCAGCCATCGCTGCCGGGATGAGCCTGCCGTTCGTTCTGCTCTCTGCGCAACCGAAGTGGCTCCGGTTGCTGCCGAAGCCGGGTGCCTGGATGGAACGCGTCAAGCAGGCCACCGGTTTTCTGATGCTCGCCACGGTGTTGTGGCTGCTGTCGATCCTCGGTTCGATGCGCGGGGCGGACGCTGTGGTGTGGATGGGGGTGATGCTGCTCGTCCTCGCAGTGGTTTGCTGGATTCAGGGCAGCTTCAACACGCTGGTTGCTTCCGGCGCGGCCCGGACCGTTGCGCTGCTATGCATGATTGTGTTGCTGGCCGCGGGTGGTTGGTTGAGCGTGTGGCAAATTGCCGGATCGTACCGGCCGGCTGCGACCAGTTCCCCGGAGGCGGGAACCACATTCTCGGACCGCTTGCAGACGGCTTTGAAAAGCAACCAGGCCGTGCTCGTCGACTTTACCGCTGAGTGGTGCGTCAACTGCAAAGTCAACGAGCGTGTGGTCCTCAACACGCCGACCGTGCAGGGAGCAATCAAGAGCAGCAACACACGGTTCCTGACGGCGGACTGGACCGACGGAGCCGACGATATCACGGTGCTGCTCAAAAAATTCGGGCGCGCGGGCGTGCCGCTCTACGTGATCTACCCCGAGGACCGCAACCGTGAGCCGATCGTGCTGCCCGAGTTGCTGACCGAGCAAATCGTCCTCGACGGATTGAAGTCCGCCACTGGTACCAAGCAACTCGCCGCCACCTCCTTCGCACAGCCAAACCGTTCAAGCATCCCATGATCAAAAACCACCTTTTTTCCTCCTTCGCGACCCTGGCCTTGGCCGCCACGGCCCTGCTGGCCTCTGGCACAGCCCGTGTCCACTCCGCACCGGCAATCGGTGCCGAGGCACCGGATTTTAAGCTCCCCGACACGGATGGAAAGACGCGCTCGCTCGCCGATTACAAAGGCAAATACGTCGTGTTGGAATGGACCAATCCCGAGTGCCCTTTCGTCAAAAAGCATTACGGCAGCAGCAACATCCAAAAACTTCAGGCTGAGTACACCCAGAAAGGGGCCGTGTGGTTGAGCATCGACTCATCTGCTCCCGGCAAAGAAGGCTATGTGACCGCAGACCAAGGTAAAACGTGGCTCAAGGAAGTAAACGCTAAGCCGAGTGCCTTGCTGCTCGATCCGGACGGCAAGGTGGGTAGGCTCTACGGAGCCAAAGCCACACCGCACATGTACATCATCAATCCCGAAGGCAAATTGCTCTACGCTGGTGCCATCGACAGCATCCCTTCCGCAGACAAAACGGACATCGCCAAAGCCACCAACTACGTACAAACCGGGCTGGACGAGGCCATGTCGGGCAAGCCGCTGACCACTTCATCCACCAAGGCTTACGGGTGCAGCGTCAAGTACTGATCGGACGCCAGGAGGGCGTAAGTAGCGCAGGATAAGGCCAAAACAACTCGGGGCACGATCCATGTACATCTCTATGATCCGTACCATCTTGCTTTTGCCCCTCATTGCTTGCGCCGCTCTGCTGACCGGCTGTGTCGCCGAAGGACCAGGACCCGTGCTCACCGGCGGGGCCGCTTATCCCGGGTATGGTCCGGGCTACGGCGGTGCTCCACCCCCTTATTACGGATCGGGCTATGGACCCGCTTATGGTCCGGCCCCGATCTACGGCCCTGGGGGAGGAGTGGCGATCGTGCAAACAGATGTGTACAACGAACGCGACTATTATTATCGCAATGGACGCCGTTACCGCCGCACGGGTCGTGGCTATGGCAACGGCTACAATCGCGGCGGCGCATACGCGAACCGCTCGTCTAACAACCGTAGTCGGCAAGCGAACGGTTATGCTCAGCAGCGGGGCGGACGCCCGGCCGGCCAGGTGCGTGGGCAACAACGCACCGCCAACAATCAGCGCGGGAACGGGCAACAGCGGTCCAATCGCCATACTAACGGTACTCGTCCCGCCGAACGTTAAGGGTGAACGGTATTCGTCCGCCGCGTGAGGTGCTACTTCTTCACCACGCCGCAATCGTGCATGATCTTACCTAGGTAAGGATTGCTGACGGCGTCCGAGGTCTGTACCCAGTCCCCGTTGGGAGTCATCGGGCAATTGATCACGTAGTACCCCTTTACCCCCGCCGTGAGGTGAATCGCGTCCACACTCATGGTCTTGAAGACTTGGCGTGCTTTGTCGAGAGCCGGCGCGCTGGCGATGGCTTCTGCAGATCCGAGCAAGGGTGATGCCGGTGCAGCAGGAGTTGTTGGCTTAAGCGCGGTGGCCATCTTGTTCGACGCTTGTTTGGCGCTCCGGAGATCATCAGCGGCGAGAGCGGCGCGGACTTCCTCGTACTGGCTCATCACGGCGCGATCGGTGTCGGAAAGATTGTTTTGTGCAACTGCTCCGGATTTCCCGCAAGCGCCGAGCAACAACGGCAGGCAGACGGTAGCAGCGGCGACGGAGAAGAAGCGAGCGGACAAGCGTGGGCGGTTCATTTCCATGCGGCCAGCTTATCACACTTGGGGACCTTTTCACGTGCCAGGCCTCCCGCGCCGCCGCTTCGTGTCACAGACCGCTACTTGCGCAATATCGGGTTCACGTTTATTTTCACAAATAGGATGACGAAGTTAGACATCCCCCGCAAGACGGTTTACCGCTTGTCGCTTTACCAGCGGGGGTTACAACGCCTCAAGCTCAACCAGATCGCCACCGTTTCATCGGCTGCTCTGGCGAAAGCTGCCGGGGTGAAGCCAACCCAATTGAGGAAAGACCTGACGTACTTCGGTCAATTCGGCACGCGGGGGTTGGGCTACGACGTGAACGCGCTTTGCAAAAAGCTGGATGAAGTTTTGGGAACGACCCGGCTGCAACCGGTGGTGCTGGCCGGCGCGGGCAATCTGGGCACGGCGTTGCTGGGTTACTACGAGGGCTTTGCCAAGGAAGGATTCGAGATAGTTGCCGCGTTCGATGCGGAACCGGGACGCAAGTTCTCCGGCGACGCCCGCACGGAGGTGCTGCCTATTTCCCGCCTCAGCGAATACGTGCTCCGGCACGGGATCAAGATGGCGATCCTCGCGGTGCCAGGGACGGCGGCTCAGGAGGTCGTCAACAGCCTCGTCGCGGCGGGAACGCAGGCGATCCTCAATTTTGCGCCCATCATCCTCCAGGTGCCTCCGAATGTGGTTGTGAACAACGTTGATCTGGCCATCGAGTTGGAGAACCTGAGCTACTTCATTCGATGAACCTGGTGGAAGTTCCCGCGCCCGAGTTCGCGCTGGCCATGACCATCGACTCGGGCCAGGTCTTCCACTGGCGAAGAGTGGGCGATGGCTTCGCCGGCGTGGTCGGTGGAACGCTGGTGCGCGTCGCACAAAGGGAAGTCTCCCTGCGCGTACCGGCCGGGCAGGAAGAAATAGTCAGGCGCTACTTTGCCCTGGATCATCCGCTAGCCGAGGTGTACGCCAGCTTCCCGGATGACCCGGCCATGAACGAGTCGCTGCTGCACTGCCGGGGGCTGCGGATCATTCGGCAGCCCCTTTGGGAATGTCTGGCGACGTTTATCACCTCGTCACTCAAGCAGGTGGCGCACATCGCCCAGATTTCACACCGGCTGCGCGAACGTTTCGGTCAGCCGGTCGGGACAGTCGGACAGATCGAGTTTCATGCTTATCCGACAGTGGAAAAGATCGCTTCGCTCGATGAACTAACCCTACGCGCCTGCGGTCTGGGCTTTCGCGCGAAGAGCCTGCTGGCCACCGCACGGTTGCTCGCCGAAGGAAAGCGCGACCTGGAGAGTATCCGCGCACTGAGTGACGCCGGGGCGTTGGTAGAATTATGCCGTTTCCCGGGCGTGGGGGCAAAAGTGGCGAATTGCGTGCTGCTCTTCGGCTACGAGCGACTACGCGCTTTCCCCATTGATGTCTGGATCGAGCGTGTGCTGCGCGAGATGTATTTCCACCGAAAACGCAAAGTCACGACCGCACGGCTGCAGAAGTTCAGCGAAACTTACTTTGGCAGCTACGGCGGGTACGCGCAGCAGTACCTCTTCCATCACGCCCGCAAGATCAAATCGCGACAAAAGGTGGCACAGTGAACGACTTCACCGCACCGCGACCTGTGTCTGGCTCTGCGATTGCGACTGTACCGGCTCGCTTTCGTTTGCTCCGTAACGATCCTGCACGGCGTTGCTGATCTGCGAGAGCCGCAACTGCATCCGGTCGAGGTACTGGTGCAGGCCCGACTGGAAAATCTCGCTGATCCGGCTGTAATCCACCTCGCTGCGCAACTGACCCGCCAACCGCTCGGCCTCGTTGGAAAAAGTCTCGTCGGGCGAGCCGCTGATGCGGTGCAGGGCGCGGTTGAACCGATGCACGCAGAAACGAAGCGCCCGCGGGAAACCGTCGTGCAGGATCAAAAACTCCGCGACCTTCCACGGCGCGACCTGACCGAAATAAATCTTGCAGTAAGCCTCCAACGCGCTGCACGAGCGCAGCACGGCCATCCACTGGATGGTGTCCACGTTACCGCCGACCCGCTCGCCGCTCGGCAGCAGGATGTGGTACTTCACGTCCAGAATGCGCGAGGTCCGGTCGGCGCGTTCGATGTATTTGCCGAGCTGGCAAAAATCCCACCCTTCACCGTGCGTCATGGTGGCATCACAGATGCCGCTGAACTGGTAGGTGCCTTCCATGATGCGCTTGTAAAACTGGTAGGCGCTGGCACGGAAGATCTCGCGCGCCTCTTCAGAGCGGATGAACAGGTACAACTTATTGATCTGTTCCCACATCTCGGAAGAAATCTGCTCACGGACGCTGCGGGCATTTTCCCGCGCCCGGCCTAGGCAGGACAGGATGGAGTTCGGGTTCTTCTGCTCGAAGGTGACAAACTCCACTACCGAATCGCCGTCGGCCTGTTCGTAAAACGTGTGGAAAAGCTCCTGCTCCTCCAGCGAGTTGATGATGGGTGCCCAATGTTGGCGCACGGACTCCTCACTCTGACTCTCGAAATCGAGCATCAACTGGAGATTAACGTCGAGGATGCGGGCGTTGTTCTCGGCCCGCTCGACGTAGCGGCTCATCCAAAAGAGACATTCAGCGACACGGCTAAGCATGGGGAAAAAGGAAGAAGGTAGAAAGAAGAAGAGATGAGCGACTTACTCTTCGACCACCCAAGTGTCTTTGCTGCCGCCGCCCTGCGAGGAATTGACGACCAGCGAACCTTTGCGTAAGGCGACGCGGGTCAGCCCGCCGGGGATGATGGTGATCTTTTCGCCGTACAGGATGTAAGGGCGCAAGTCGATGTGGCGGCCTTCCACGTTGCCGTCGCAGAACGAGGGCGAGCGGGAGAGCGCCACCACAGGTTGGGCGATATAGTTGCGCGGATTAGCGATGATCTTCTCGCGGAAAGTGGCAATCTCCTCGCGGCTGGCCTGGGTGCCGATGAGCATGCCGTAGCCGCCGCTCTCGTTGGCCGCTTTGACCACCAGCTTGTCCAGGTTGTCCAGGATGTAAGGCAAATCCTTCTCGTCGCCGGAAAGATAGGTTTCCACGTTGGGCAGGATCGGGTCCTGATCCAGGTAAAACTTGATCATCTTCGGCACGAAATAATACATGGCCTTGTCGTCGGCCACGCCGGTGCCGATGGAGTTTGCCAGGCTGACCTGTCCCTTGCGGTAGGCGTTGACGATGCCGGGCACCCCCAGCAGGGAATCCGGCCGGAACACTTCCGGGTCAAGGAAGTCGTCGTCGATCCGCCGGTAGATGACGTCCACCGCTTTGTGCCCGCGCGTGGTCTTCATGTACACGCCGTCCGAATTGACCACGAGATCGCGGCCTTCCACGATCTCGATGCCCATCGACCGGGCGAGAAACGAGTGCTCGAAATACGCCGAGTTGTAGATGCCCGGCGTCAGCAACGCCACCGTGGGATCGCTCTTCCCGCCGGGCGCGATGTAGCGCAACGTGTCCAGCAGGCTTTGCGCGTAGTCGTCCACCGGTCGCACGTGGTACCGGGCGAACAGGCGCGGGAAAACCCGCTTCATCGCCTGCCGGTTTTCCAGCACGTAGGACACGCCGGAGGGGCAGCGCCCATTGTCTTCCAGGACAAGATACTGCCCGTCCTTGTCGCGGATCAGATCGGTGCCGCAAACGTGGATGTAGATGTTGCGCGGGACATCGAAGCCCATGAATTCCTTGCGGAAGTGGGCCGCGCTGAGCACGTATTCCTCGGGGATGATCTTCTCCTTGAGGATGCGCTGCTCGTGGTAAATGTCGTGCAGGAACAGGTTCAGCGCGATGATGCGCTGGGTCAGGCCCCGTTCCAGAAACTCCCATTCCTCCTGCGGGATGATGCGCGGGATCAGGTCGAAAGGAAAGATGCGCTCGGTTCCTTGGTTGTCGTTGTAAACCGTGAACGTGATCCCCTGCGAGAGAAACGAGTTGTCGGCCAGGGTGCGCTTGCGGTCGAACTCGCCGCGGTCCATCTCGACGAAGCGTTCCATCAGCTTGGCGTAATGGGGACGCACCTGCCCGGTGGCGTCGAACATTTCGTCGAAGAAGCCTTCCGGCTGATAGTCACTGAAGAATTTTTGCGCGTTATCCACGAAGCCCGGAGTTTGAGTACAACCGACAAGAAACGGGGCGGGGGACTTCCAACCTTTTTCCCTTGCCCGCGCTGAAGTGGCAAAAGGCTAGTCTGCCGCCCAAAGGGCGTCAAGGTCTTCGGAAAACGCTTCTGGTCGTAGGGCAGGCGCTCTGCCTGTCACCCGTCCACTCATGGCAGGCGGAGCACCCGCCTTACAACCGGATGGCAACCTCAGTAGAAGTAGTGCGGGATCGCGGACACGAACAGAAAACCCATCCGCGCCCGCCTTCGGAATACCGACACTGCCTACGAGCCTGCGGCCACGTCCGCTTTCACGTTGTCTTCGGCTGATTCCGTCTTCGCCGCCGTCGGCGGTGCGATTGGTGCTTTACCGCTCTTGCGCCAACTAGCGCTGCGCGCCTCGCCGACCTCCGCTGTCGCCAGTTGCAGGACGCTCACCGAACGGCCCGTCAGCTCGAACTCCTCGCCGGACCCGTAGGGCTTGGGTGCGGCCAGGAAGCCGTCTTCGTCCGCCGTGTCCATGATCGCCTCCCAGCGGACGGTCTCCCGGCCCGGCAGGGTGAAGGAAATCATCTCGTGGTGCGCGTTGAACAGGACCAGGTAGGTGCGATCCAGGATCGGGTCGTTCTGGAAGGTGCGCACGTCGATGGCGTCACCGCTCAGGAGCATCCCCAGGCATTTGGCGTGTGCCATGCCCCAATTTTCCTCCGTCATCTCCTCGCCGTTCGGATCGAACCACATGATGTCCTTGATCTCCGACCCGCGGATCTTGCGGCCCTGGAAGAACTTCGGCCGGCGAAAGATCGGGTGGTCGCGGCGCAGGGAGATCAATCCGCGGGTGAACTCGAAGAGCTTCGTGTCGATCTTGTCCGCGTTCCAATCCAGCCAAGAGACTTCATTATCCTGGCAGTAGGCGTTGTTGTTCCCGCCCTGCGAGCGGCCGTACTCGTCGCCGGCGCATAGCATGGGCACGCCCTGGGAAAGAAACATCGTCGCCAGGAAGTTGCGGCGTTGGCGGCGGCGCAAGGCGTTAACTTCCTCGTCGTCGGTCAGGCCTTCCGCGCCGCAGTTCCAGCTCCCGTTGTTGTTGTCGCCGTCGTTGTTGCCCTCGCCGTTGGCGTCGTTGTGCTTGTCGTTGTAGCTGACGAGATCGTTCAGTGTAAACCCGTCGTGCGCCGTGATGAAGTTGATGCTGGCGTAGGGCCGCTTGCCGCCCTGCTGGTACAAATCCGGGCTGCCGGTAAGCCGGTAGGCCAGTTCGCCGATCAGCCCTTCGTCACCCTTCCAATAGTGGCGGATGGCGTCACGGTACTTGCCGTTCCATTCGGCCCAGAGCACCGGGAAGTTGCCCACCTGGTAGCCGCCGTCACCCACGTCCCAAGGCTCGGCGATCAGCTTGACCTGACTCAAAACCGGGTCCTGGTGGATCACGTCAAAGAACGCCGAAAACACGCTCACGTCGCGCGCCTCGCGCGCCAGGGTCGAGGCCAGGTCGAACCGAAAACCATCGACGTGCATCTCCAGCACCCAATAGCGCAGGGAGTCCATAACCATCTGGAGCACGTGCGGGTGGGTCACGTTGACCGTGTTGCCCGTCCCGGTGTAATCCATGTAGTACCGTGGGTCGTCCTCGACGAGCCGGTAGTACGCGCGGTTGTCAATGCCCTTGAACGAGATCGTCGGCCCGAGGTGGTTGCCCTCGGCCGTGTGGTTGTACACTACGTCCAGGATCACCTCGATGCCCTCGGCGTGCAGGGTCTTGACCATTTCCTTGAATTCCTGCACCTGCTGGCCCTCGATCCCGCTGCTGGAAAAACTGCACTCCGGCGCGAAGAACCCGATCGTGTTGTAGCCCCAATAGTTGCTCAAGCCTTTATCGACGAGGTTCTGGTCCTCGACGTGCTGATGGACCGGCAGAAGCTCCACGGCGTTGACGCCCAGTTTCTTGAGGTACGCGATGGCCGGCGGGCTGGCCAGCCCGGCATAGGTGCCGCGCAACTTCTCGGGCACTTCCGGGCAGAGCTTGGTGAAGCCGGTGACGTGGACCTCGTAGATCGTCAACTCGGCCAGGGGACAGCCCGGTGATTCGTCGTTGCCCCAATCGAACTTGGAGTCGATGACCACCGCCTTCGGCACCCGTGGGGCGCTGTCTTTCTCGCACAGCGCAAAATCTTCCTGCTCGTCGCCCAGCTTGTAGGCGAAAACGCTTTCGTCCCAATCGATCTTCCCGGCGATGGCTTTGGCGTAGGGATCGAGCAGGAGTTTGGCCCCGTTGAAGCGGTGGCCGTTGGCGGGATCGTAAGGCCCGTAAACCCGGTAGCCGTAGAGCTGGCCCGGCGTGAGGTCGGGCAAGAAGACGTGCCAGATCTGGTCGGTTTGTTCGCGCAGGGGGATGCGAACGGTCTCATGCTCCGCTTCCATGCTGTCGAAGAGACACAATTCAACTTTGGTGGCGCTTTCGCTGAAGAGGGCAAAATTAACGCCGTTGCCCATCCACGTCGCACCGAGAGGATAGGGGTAACCGAGCCAGGTTTTGAAAGGGGTCATAAACGGAGAGATGGACGGGATGAAAGATTGAATACGCTCGCAACAGTGCGGAAGTCTTCCAAAATCGAAATGCACACGAAAGTGGCCGGTTGTTTGTGCAACTCTTTTGGGAGAAACTTCCGATTACCCGCATGAGCACGGCCGCAAGTCCTGTTTCTTTGCCCGACCGTGAGGCGACGACAGTGGACCCGCGCTTCGTTGCCCGTGAGCGGCAGCCCGGGCTGGACCTGTTGCGGGCGGCGGCGGTGCTGCTGGTCATTTGTTATCACGCAGGCAACTTCGGGTTCAGCCTGCCGTACGAGGGGCAAAGGTTTGGCTGGATCGGGGTCGATCTGTTCTTCGTGCTCAGCGGTTACTTGATCGGCGGACAACTGCTGGCACCGCTCGCCCGCGGTGAGCGGCTGGACGTCCCGCGCTTTTTCCGGCGGCGGGCGTTGCGTATTCTGCCGGCCTATTTCGTGGTTCTGGCCGTTTACGTGCTGCTGCCTTCCCGGCGGGAATGGCCGGAGATGCCGCCCTTGTGGAAATTTCTCTGCTTCGTACAAAACATCGGGCTCCACGGGGGAACAGCGTTCTCGCATGCCTGGTCCTTATGCGTGGAAGGGCAGTTTTATCTCGCCTTGCCGTTCCTGCTGGTCTGGCTGGTTCGTCGGCGGCAGGCGGGAGTTGTTGTAGGCTGCGGCGCGGTCCTCGCTGGCTTGGCACTGCGGGGCATCCTGGCGTTTCTGCATCCGGGCGCGACGGGCGTGTCCGGGCAGGCTTATCAGACCCTGATCTATTATCCCACCTGGACACGGCTCGATCCGCTCGTCTTCGGCGCCGGCCTGGCAGCGGTGGAACAATTCCGCCCGCGCTGGTGGGCGTGCTGGCTCGGAAGCGCGCGCTGGTTATGGGTGCCGGCCCTTGCCGCCATCGCCTATGGACTGTCGCTCAGTGAAGCGGATACGACGATCGTCAGCAGCGAGTGGCAGTTCCCCCTGGTTGGCGCCGGGATGGCTGGTCTGCTGCTCTGCGCCGTGAGTACGCGCCTGCCTTTTCGCCACGTGGCGGTGCCGGGAGCAACGTTTGTTGCGAGCATCGCCTACAGCGTGTACCTGAGCCACAAACTCACCATGCACTGGGTGGGAAGTGTCTGCGCCGCGCATGGGCTCGCGCTGACTTCGCCCGCGGCGATCCTGATGAACCTGGCGGCCATGTTGCTGGTGGGAACCCTGCTCTTCCTCGCGGTGGAGCGGCCCTTCCTTCTCTGGCGGCGCCGCAGGTGAGGGCCGGTTTGGAAATGCCGATCGCCGGCTTTCAAAAGAGACTCATCTGCTCGTCGGTCGTCGGCGGCGTTGCTCCCGGCTTGGCAGCGCGTTCGCTGAGGCTGGGCAACTTCAAGTCCATCCCCAGGCGGCCGGCCAGACGCTGACAAGTCAGGGGCGAGAACCCTTCGTAATGGTTGTTCACCATCACGTAAATCCGGCGGGTGTCTCCGAGGTGCTTTTCGATGCGCCGGGCCCAGGTTTCCAGCGCCAGCCCGCGAGACCACAACAGGCTGCCGTAACGGTACTGCCGCTCGCCGTCCGCGCGGAACTTGGTTTCCAGGTCGCCCATCAGCCGCACGTAAAGAAAGTTCCCGGTCTGCGGCAGGAACTCGAAAGGTCCGGTGGCTTGCGCTGCCACGGCGCTCAGGTCGTTCCAGACCCAGGTGACCCCGCGGTCCGCCAGCAGGTTGACGTACTTCGGCTGGTGCCAGTCCGGCTGCCGGAACTCCATGGCGAAAGGAAACCGGTCCACCGGGAGCAGCCGGACGAAATCCTCCAGGGCCTCACCGTCGTGGTCGGGCCGGAAAAAAGGGGAAAACTGGATCAGGATGGCTCCTAGCTTTTCGCCGAGCGGGCGCAGGCTGCCCAGGAACGCCTGCAGCTCCCGTTCGCAGGAACGCAGCCGGGCCTCGTGGGTGATCTGCTTGGGCATCTTGGCCGTGAAGCAAAAGCCGTCCGGCGTGCGGTCGGCCCACCCGGCCACCACGTCCAGGCGCGGGGTATGATAGAAAGTCGAATCGATCTCGACCGCCGGCAGATAATGGGCGTAATAAGGAAGCTGCTGGTTGGAAGCCAGTCCGGGCGGATAGAAAACGTCGCGCCAATCTTCGAAATTCCAGGCGCAAGTGCCCAGCTTGATCTGCCCGAAGCGTTGCTGTTGCTCCTCCGGCGAGCGGAAGACAACGCTTGCGCTTTCGGCGTCGGCTGGTAGATCAGCGGCCATGTTTCCCCCGAAAACCTTTGGTGGCGGTCATCTTACGACAACCTGGACCCGTCGCTCCTTTTTGGCAACGCTGGTGGCAACCGGCTGTTCAGTCGGCACCTCGCAAGCCCGGACCAATCGTGAGGTGGCCGCCTCCCATTCCCCGCCGCCGAAAGCCGCGGCCTTCCAAACCGGAATGGCCTCCTGGCACGAGGTGACCGGCTCACCTAGGGGCGGGCGCACGGCAGGCACCCACCGCTGGAAGAACTCCGAGTTGATCGCCGCCCACCGGACCCTGCCCTTGGGGAGTAAAGTCCGCGTCGTCGATCTCGCCAACCAGCGGAGCGTGGTGGTGGAAATAGCCGACCGCGGGCCGTACGCCAAAGGCCGGATTATCGACCTGAGCGTCGCCGCGGCCATTCAGCTCGGGATGATTTCCGCCGGCGCCGCCAAGGTCAGAGTGGAGCTGGTCGCCACCCCCGGCGGTTGAAGTGAGTGGATGTTCGGCTTGCGGGGGGTTGCTCCCGGCTTGACCTCGGTGCATTTTCCGCTAGCCTCCGTAGTTTTCCCCCGATCCAATCTATGAAAAGAACCGGCTTGTTCGTCGTGTTGCTGGCCCTCGGCTGTACCGTGCTGCCGCACCGCAGTCCCGCGCCGATTATCGTCCGCGATGGAGAAACCTCCTACGTCGCGCCCGGGTCTGAGGAAGTACCCAACCAAAAGGATGCCCAGACCCAGTTCGACACCGCTTTCGCCAAGGAAAAAGCCGGTGACTTGAAGAGTGCTCTGGCCGGTTACCACAAGACGGTGCGCCGCTTTCCCAAGGCCGACATCGCCTCGACCGCGCAGTTCAAGGCGGGCGCGGTTTACGAGAAGATGGGCAACTTGCAGGCGGCGGCCGGGGATTACGAGAAAGTGGTCAAGAAGTATCCGCGCAGCAACGATTTCAACAATGCTTTGGAAGGCGAGTACCGCATTGCTACGGCTTACCTGGAAGGCGCGAAGACCAAGTTGTTGGGGCTCGTCCCGGTTGCCGAATCGATGCCTACCGCCATCCGGGGTTATACGTTCATTATCACGAACGCGCCGTACAGCCGCTTCGCGCCGCTCTCTCAGTTCAACATTGGTCAGGCGTTGGAGAAGGAGGGTGACTTGAAGAATTCCATCGCTGCCTACCAAGCGGTCGTGGACAAATACCCGACCGATCCTGCCGCCTCCGACGCGTTGTACCAGATCGGGTTCGTGAACATGCAGATCAGCCGCACGGGCAGCTATGATCGGGTCGCGGCGGTGCGTGCCAAAGAAAGCTTTGACGACTTCCTGGCCGCTTATCCTACAAGCGAAAAAGCCGCTCAGGCGAGAGAGAATCTCACCAGCCTGAACTCCCAGCAAACGGGTGGTTCGCTCCAGATCGCCCGCTACTACGACAAGCAACGGCAATACAAGGCGGCCATCATCTACTACAACGACGTGATCCGCCAGCAGCCCTCCTCGCCCGAGAGCAACCAGGCCAAACAGCGCCTGGACGCCCTGCGTGTGAAGCTCGGCGACACGGCTTTCAACCAGGCGACCTCCACTGCTCCAGTCGCGCCCGCCAACGGGGCGAACAAAGTTGCTACTATCCCCGCTTCCGGCGATAAACGGCTCCAAGCCCAGACCGATACCGCCAAGCGGCCAGACTACGTTGGACCGCCGGTGAGTGCTCCTACCCCGCCGCCGGTGGTCGCTGCGCCTTCCGTTGGCAACAGCAACAACGTGCCGCCTTCGGCCCCGGCACCTGCCTCCCAAAGCGAGCCCAAGCCTCCACCCGTGCCGGAGGGCGATCAGCCCGCCTTGCCTTCGCAGTAGTAGCTGCGGTCTCTCGGAAGTTGCACCTGTTCATCCTTCATGAAGTTTCTTCCGCTGTGCGGGTCGCTCCTGCTGCTCGGGCTGGCCGGGTGCGCCGGCTATCAGCTTGGCGGCGAGGCAGCGAAGCCTTCGTACGTCAAAAATATCCACACCGTTGCAGTCAAAGCCTTCCGCAACAACACGCTGCTCCCTCGACTCGAAGGCTTGGTCACGGATGCGGTAGTCAAGCAGATCGAACAAGATGGGACCTACCGTGTCGTCGGTGACTCGGAAGCTGATTCCGTCTTGACGGGGTACATCGAAAAAGTAACCCGTCAGCCTGCCAGATCGGTGCGAGGCAACGTCCTGCTTTCAAGTGAGTTCACCCTGACGGTCACGGTCCGCTTCCAGTTGACGGAAAGATCGTCGAGTAAGATCATCGATTCTGGTACCTTGGATGGAGATACGAGCTTCTTCGTGGGCGAAGACGTACAACAAGACGAAAGTCAGGCCATCCCCATCGCTGCCGAACAAGTGGCAACCCGGATTGTGAGTCAAATCACCGAGGGATTTTAGCAGAACAAAGCGCAGTTCTTTCAAATCAAGCGGCTGGAAGTTATGCGGTCGTCCCCGACAGGTCTTCCCTTGGCCCCAAAGATTACAGCCGTTTTCATAAAGCTTGACCGTACCATCATCGAGCCGCGGGCGTTGAAGTGCGGTGACACGTCACCGCTTTCTCCTGCGCGATACGTCGCGCCTGTTTTCCGGCTTGGCCGGACTGGCTGTCCGCCCACACGTTTCGTCAACGGGCGGGCGGAACCCGGATGAAGTGTCGGCTCACGCCGAAGTGGGCGCAACTTGTCGCGCAAGAGAAAGCGGTGACGTGTCACCGCACTTCAACGCCCGCGGCTCAACAAGCATGCGCGCAAGCGCGTGCTGCAGATGGCTGTAAGCAAAAGTTTCCAGTCCTGAAGCGAACTATGGCTCGGAAATCTCCCGCGCGAAAACGTTGAACGTCCCATCAGAGGTCTGCTGCACGTCCATGATCTGATAAGGGCGCGACTCGTCGCGGCTGATCTCCGCTCCCTCGGTTGGTAGAGCCCGATCTTTAGGATATTCCACGATGACCCGTACGTTGCTGTCCCGCCCACTGGACCGGAGTACGGCGTTTTTGATTCCTTTGGTCTTGTTCTCGCCGACTGCTCTGACTACAAACTGCCCGTTGAGATAGAGGGGCTGGTCCGTGTTCAGACCGCCACGCTGGGTCAAGGTGGCAATATCGGCCACTCGGATGGGTTTGCCACTCGGCATGCGGCCCGATGCGTACGTCTGCCAGACGCGGTTTGCTCCTGGAGCGGCCGGGGCACCGGCTGCGCCCGTTTGCGAAGCCAAAAAGGGCTGCAAAGACACCCCGCCGGGGCCAGTGCCCGGAGCGGAGCGAAGAACCGTCGGCGGCGGGGCAGCCGGTGCTTGCACGGCCACTGCCCGCGGGATCGGCGTGGCAGCAGCCATCGCTGCCGAAGTAGGCGGGGCGGCGGCCGGAGTCGCGGCAGCAGCCGGTGAAATCAGCTTCTTCAAGCTCTGCAAGGGACCCTTGGACGCAGCCGCAGCGGCAGCCGCCAACGCCGGGGTGGATTTTGGTGCGGGCGTGGGAGTCGGGTCAGGCTCGATGGGAGCATCCACACCCGTCAGTGCCGCTTCCGCCGGTTTTTCGTTTTCCTTCTTGTTGGCGACCAACAAACCCCCGCCCGAACGTTGGCGGTACGCGATGAGCGCTTCGGTGGCATCGTGCCGCTTTTCTTCCGAGAGCAGGGGAAAGCCTCCCGCGACATTCAGAACGGTGGGCGGTTCCAGCGTGAAACCACCACTCGTGCCTTTGAAGATGTATGAGCCGTAGTTCAACGGCACCACGGTGAGCAGAATATGGCCGTCCGGCAATTTGGTGGCGTGGAGCACCGTGGTCAGCTCGTAGGTGCGCCGCAACTCGATGTCCATGCCGGTTTGCAAGTTGCGCTGCACCAAGGGAGCGATACTGGGACCCGCCGGGTACACGTGCTCGATCATCAACCGCGGGAAATCGTCGGAGACGGCGAGGGCCGCGACACCGGATGGAAAGAAATTCGTCGGCTGCAACTCGTACGAATCCATAATGGTGAACCGCCCGGTGATGTAGGCAGCCGTCTGGCTGCTCACCGGGTAGTTGCGCAGGTAGCTGCGCTCCAACTGGCGGTTGGCCTCGCGCAGGGCGACAGGGTTCAGGTTGTTGTAGCGGGTATAAAGCTTCTCCGCCGAGACGAACTCACCTTGCGGAGCTGCGTTGACCTTGAAACGTTGCGGCGCGTCGAGGCGCTTGAACTTTCTCAGGATCTTGTAGCTGATGGGCAGCTCGGGCTGCCCGAAGATCACGTACACACCAATCCAGGTCGCGAGCGCGGAAGCGAGAAGGAGTAACAAGAAAACCGTCCACAGGAACAGATTGTCCTTTTTCTGCGGCTCGTATTCGAGCGGGGTTCGAATGGATTCCTTGTATGGCGCAGGCTGACGGATCAAAGCCGGCGAGGGCAGTCTCGGACTTGGCTTGGTACGGCGGGTGCGTTGCACTTCAGAATTGAACCCGGTGGAAAGCGTTCGGTTTTGCTTAAGCTTCCTGCGGAACCGCGCTAGACTCCGTTGCGGCCGGTTCGAAGGAAGTGCCGCAACCGCAGGTCCGCACGGCATTGGGATTCTGGATGCGGAAACCCGTCCCGGTGAGATCGTCGTGGTAGTCGATCACCGACCCCTGCAAGTGGGAGATGCTTTGTGCGTCGATCATCACCCGCACGCCTTGACGCTCCACGACCAGGTCGCCTTCCTGGGCTTCGTCGAAACTCATGCCATATTGCAGACCCGAGCACCCACCACGATCAATTGCGATGCGTAACCCGGTCCCGGCAACCGCGTCGGCGCGGTCTTCCAACAAGGATTGAAGGTGTTTGACGGCGCTGTCGGTTACAGTAATCATAAAGGCCCGTTTTTAGATAATCCACCGGCGGTGGAAGTCAAAACCAAATTGACGTTCCGGACGGGCTGGTGCCCGCACGATCGGGCAGGGGTAGAATGCTGAAACCATGAGCCGCGTCGCCCTTCTTTCGGAAGCTGTTGCCAGTCAAGTCGCCGCAGGCGAAGTGGTCGAAAGACCGGCTTCCCTGGTCAAGGAACTGGTTGAAAACAGCCTCGACGCCAAGGCACGTTCCATCGAGGTGGCCATCCAGCGCGGCGGCATTGCCCTGGTGCGGGTGATCGACGATGGGCATGGCATGGATCGCGACGATGCCTTGCTCTGCCTCGAACGCCACGCCACGAGTAAGATCCGCACCGGGCAGGATCTGGCCGCGATCGCCACGCTGGGATTCCGCGGCGAGGCGCTGCCGAGCATCGCCAGCGTGTCCAGGTTCCGGCTCGCCACCCGCGAACCGGGAGCCCTGGCCGGCACCGAAGTGCTGGTCAACGGGGGCAGGATCGAGACCGTGCGCGACGCCGGCGATGCTCCCGGCACATCCATCGAGGTACGCTCGCTTTTCTACAACCTGCCCGCCCGGCGCAAGTTTCTGCGGGCGGAGGCTACCGAAGCCGCCCATGTCGAAGCGCAGCTTCACCTGCTGGCCATCGCGCACCCGGCGGTGCGGTTCGTTTACCTGCGCGACGGCAAAAATGTTTTCCAGTTGCCCGCGGTCACCCGGTTGCTGGACCGTATCCGCGATCTGTGCGGTGAAGAGGACGCCGGCGAACTGACCGCCATCGAAGTGCCGCCGATCAACGGCATCCGGATCACCGGCTTCCTGGGGCGGGCGGGAGTGAGCCGTTCGACCCGGTCGGGGCAGCGGGTGTTTATCAACGGCCGCGCGGTGGACAACGGGATCGTCGGCCAGGCGTTGCGGGAAGGATACCATACGGCGCTCATGAAAGGCCGTTATCCGGTGACCTACCTGTTCATCGAGATGGACCCGGCGGCGGTGGATGTGAACGTCCACCCGGCTAAGCGCGAGGTGCGCTTCCGCGAACCGAGCGTCGTGCGCGAGGCCTTGGTGACCACCGTCCGCCGCACCCTGGAAGCCGGCCGGGTGGAATGGACACGCTCGTTCCACCAGCCTCCCCTCCAGACCCAAACGGCACCTGTTCCGGCCAAGGAACTCGAACCGCGCCTTCCGCCGCCATCACCGCTGGTGGAGGCACCGGCAGCACCGAAGATGCCGGCCACTGCGCCCTACTTGCCCGCCGCCGAACCCGCCTGCATTTCGATCAAGCCGGCGGAGGAGATTTTACCTGCCGCCGCCGGACCCGCCTTCACCCCGACCGAGCAGACGGGGCAGGCCCCATCTCTGACAGACACTCTCTTTGCGCTGAACACTCCCGGCCGCGACTTCCCCGTGCAGGATCGCCGGGAAGCGCAGTTGCGTCCGCGTGCGGCCAACGATCCGTTCAATCTGCTGGGCGTGCTCGGTCGCCTGTACGTGCTCATGGAGAACGCCAACGGTCTGGTGCTGGTCGATCAACACGCCGCGCACGAACGCATCCTCTTCGAAGACTTGCGCCGGCGCTTGGAGAACAACGAGATCATCAGCCAGAAGCTGCTCCTGCCGCACACCTTGCAGTTGCCGCCGCGCGACGCCGACTGGCTGCGCCAACATGTGGGCACCCTCCAGAAGATGGGGATCGGACTGGAAGATTTCGGTTCGGGAACCTTTTTGCTCGATAGCTTGCCGCCGTTCCTCGACGTAGACGAACCGCTCGCTTTGGTGCGCGAAATCATCGATTCGCTGCAAGGTCTCAACAGCGGCACGTCCCGGGTGCGCATGGGTGAGGACGTGATCGCCAAGACGGTCTGCCGCCACGCCGTTAAAGCCAACGACAAGCTGCGTGAACGCGAGTTGATCCGCCTGATCGAAGACCTGCTCGCCTGCGAGCTGCCGTATTGTTGCCCGCACGGCCGGCCGACCATGATTCAACTCTCGTACGCGGAGTTGGAGCGTAAGTTCGGCCGCCGTATCTGAGATGTCACCAGGATTTGTACTGGAGGAACTTGCCGGTCATGAGAATCTTCACGCGGTCGCCCTTCGGGTCGGGCACGCGGTCGATATCCATGGTAAAATCGATGGCGCTCATGATGCCGTCGCCGAACTTCTCGTGGATCAGCGCTTTAATGGTGTCGCCGTACACGTGGATCATTTCGTAGAAACGGTAGATCACCGGATCGGTCGGGATCACCTTGTCCCAATGTTTGGACGGGAACTCCTGCAAAGCGGTGGAAACCTCCGGCGGCAGGTCCAGCGTGGCGCAGACTTTGTCGGCCGCTTCTTTGGCGAGGCTGTTCATCCCCAAACAGGCGGAGGTGGTGAACACCGGTGACAATCCGGCTCCGGCGGCAATCGCTTCCCAGGTGAGGGAGTGGTGCTGTTTGGCGGCGATGATCGCTGCGGTCATCTCGATCTTGGTCAGGGTGGTATGCATATGATGTGGGTTGGTTGGTAATGACAGGTTTTGCCGCCCGGGATTCTAGGGGTCTTGGTCCAGCGCGAGCGAGGATATTTTTGTGCGAAGTCTGCCCTTGCCAAACCGGTGGAGACGGTGAAATATCTCAGCCCGCATCACTGTCGGACGGCTGAAAAGCCGCTTGCCATGCGGCGGAGGTCTGGTACGATGCCAGACCCGCAAGGATCCCTAGCTCAATGGTAGAGCACGTGACTCTTAATCACTAGGTTCTGGGTTCGAGTCCCAGGGGGTCCAATTCTTTCGTTCAAACGGCGGTGCCGTTTGCAGCTTCCGCATGTGCGGCGTATTATTGCCGCAAGAGACGGCAACCCTGTTTTCTCAGAGACCTTTCACCCGACTTTCAGCCTTGCTGAAGCAGAAATGAATCCATCCGATCGATCCAGCGATTTTGATTCTTCGTCCGGCGGTGGTGGTTATCACTCGCCCGAAGATATGACGGCTCTAGACCTTCTAGACCGCACGATTGCCTCCTTGCCCATCGGCGACCCGATCCGCAAAGCTTTACTCAATGTCCGCTCGCAGGTGGTGGACCAGGAAGACACTATCAACGAAGCGCGGCAGACCATCGAGAAAATGGAGGAGGTCATCAAAAAGGTGACTTCGCCCGCCAACCGCATCGGCACCTTTCTCGGGACGCCCAACCGCGAGACGGCGCAGATCGTCGTCGGCGGCTCCGACTACTACTGCAACTGCGATCCGCGCGTGACGCTTTCCAAGCTCAAGAAGGGCACCCGGGTCCTGGTCAACGAGGCCTACGTCATCGTCGGCGAGCTGGGTTATGACACCAACGGCCCGGTAACCAAGATCACCGAGGTGATCGGCACTGACCGGTTGCGCGTCGGCCAGGACAACGGGACGCAATCCGTCGTGCTCCAGCGTTCCACGGACCTGATGAAGGAAACGCTTAAGACGGGCGACGAAGTGCGCGTTGATGGCAACTACCGTATGGCCCTTGAATTGATGCGCCGACCCAAGAGCGAGGATCATTACCTTGATGAGGTACCCGAACTGCCTTGGGAAAAAGTCGGCGGCCAGCAGGAGGCATTGCAGGCCATTAAAGACGCGATCGAGCTGCCGCTGGTCCACGCGGACCTGTTCGCAAAATTCAACCACACCACCCCCAAAGGGTTCTTGCTCTACGGCCCGCCCGGCTGCGGCAAGACGCTTATCGGCAAGGCGACGGCTTACAATCTCACCGCTCAACTCAAGAAGAAGACCGGTGAGGAGATGAAGGAATACTTCATGCACATCAAGGGTCCCGAGATCCTGAACATGTGGGTGGGTGAGAGCGAACGCATGGTGCGCGAGATCTTCGCGACCGCGCGGCAGAAGCGCAAAGAAGGATACCTGCCTTTTCTGTTCATCGACGAAGCGGAAAGCATCCTGGGAACCCGCCGGGCCTCGCGCTTCTCGAACATCCTGAGCACGCTGGTGCCGATGTTTTGCACCGAGATGGACGGCATCGACTCGCTCAACGACGTGGTAATCATCCTCGCCTCCAATCGCGCGGACCTGATCGACCCGGCCATCATCCGGCCCGGACGCATCGACCGCAAGATCAAGGTGAACCGGCCCACGAAAGAAGGGGCGCGCGAAATCTACAAGATCTATCTCTCGGAAAACCTGCCTTACGACCCGGCGATGGTCACCGAAGCGGGTGGCGTGCGGCCTGCCATCGACAAGTTGGTCGATGGTTTGATCGAGCAGCAGTTCGGACACCGCGAGGAAAACAAGTTCATCGAGGTGTCGCTGCGCAGCGGTCGCAAGGAAATTCTTTACCGCGGCGATCTGGTCAGCGGCGCGATCATTTCTTCCATCGTGGAGCGCGCCAAGGGGCTGGCGATCAAGCGGGCCATCGCGACCATGCAGGAGGAGGGGATCAGTGCCAGTGACCTGAGTTTGTCGCTTAACGCCGAGTACTCGGAGAACGATATCTTCCCACCAAATGACATCACCGAGGATTGGTTGAAGCTCATCGACTACGACGCGGAAAACGTTGTGCGCGTGGCGCCGATCCGGCCCGCACGTGAGGACCGGCCCCGGGCGAGCCGGGCGGTCATCTAGCTCCGGGGGATAGATAACCCCGGGCAAATTCCCACCCGCCGTGCCAGCCAGCCTGGGCCGGCACAGCGAATTGATCAACAATGTTATCTTCCGAGGGACAGATGAAGCGTGTTTTTGGGATCGAGACCGAATACGGAATCACGGTGGATGGGATGGACAACGTCGATGTTGTCAGCGAGTCGATCGAGTTGGTGCGCCGCTACACCGAGCATGGCACGCTGATGAAATGGGATTACACGCTGGAAGACCCTCATCGTGACGCCCGCGGCTTCCGCGCCGCCGAACTGCTCCAAGACACGGACGAGTCATCCTACTTCGAGATCGACAAGAACCGGCCGCTCAGCTTCGAGGAGATCAAGAGTGATCTCGTGCTGAGCAACGGCGCGCGGTACTACAACGACCACGCGCACCCGGAATATTCCACCCCGGAATGTACTACCCTGCGCGAGTTGGTAGCGCAGGACAAGGCGGGCGAGCGGATCGTGGCCGAGTGCGCACGGCGGCGCAACAAGAAGCTCAAAGGGGAAGGTCGCGAAGTCCGTCTGTACAAGAACAACACGGATTTCATCGGCCACAGCTACGGCTGCCACGATAACTTCCTGATGAACCGCAACGTGCCGTGGGACCGGGTGGTCGGCGACATTCTGCCGTTTCTAATCACGCGCCAGATCTTTGCCGGGGCCGGCAAGATGGGAGTGGAGGCGGAGAGCGTCGCCAGCCAGGCGGGGATCTTTCAGATCTCGCAACGGGCGGATTTCTTCAGCGTCATCGTGAGCATCGACACGATGAACCGCCGTCCGTTGGTCAACACGCGCGACGAGCCGCATGCGGACAGCAGCCGCTACCGCCGTTTTCACGTCATCATCGGCGATGCCAACATGAGCGAGGTCGCCACGGCGTTGAAGATCGGCACGACCAGCTTGGTGCTCGAATTGATCGAGGCGGGCAAGGCTCCGGCGCTTGAGTTTGCGCAGCCCATCGAGACGACCAAAGCGATCAGCCGTGACCAGACTTATACCTGGATCATCGAGTTGAAGAACGGCCGGAAGATCAGCGCCATTGAAGTGCAACGCATGTACCTGGCGGCGGCACAGGAGCACTGCGACCGCAGCGACGAGGAAACCGTCTGGCTGCTGCGCGAATGGGAAAGTGTGCTCGACGATTTGGAGAAAGACGTGTCGCTCTGCCGCGACCGGGTGGATTGGGTCGCGAAGAAATATCTGCTGGAGACCTTCCGGGAGAGCGAAAATTTGGAGTGGACCGACCCCTGGTTGCAATCCATTGATCTCGAGTATCACAACGTCGATTTGGACGACGGCTTGCACTACGCGCTCATGCGCGAAAAGCAGATGCGCCGGTTCGTCACCGAGGACGAGATCAAGGCTGCCATTTTCCTGCCGCCTGAGACGACACGGGCCTATTTTCGCGGGCGATCGGTGGCGAAATTCAACAACGAGGTTTCAAGCATCCATTGGGATGAAGTGGTCTTCAACCACGCGAGCGGTTCCCGTAGAGTGTCGCTCAACCAGGCGTTCAACGATAAGAAGCTCGATCAGCTCAACAATTTGATTCGCCACTCCAAGTCGTTCCCCGAGTTCTTGCGCGACTTGAACGTATTGGATAAATAGGGATCACGAGTTGCGACGAAGCACTCAATCCAACTGAGTGCCTGCGAGGTCAACTCACGGCAGACCAAGACGCACCCGCCACTTTTGCGGATCTTGCGAACAGTGGAAGACAGCGTAGATCGTGATCCTCGCTGTCGACGGTTCATAGAAAATCTCGAACGGAAAACGCCGGACCGGCGCGCGCCGGAACTCATCGACGGCTACAGGGTACATTGCTGGGTTGCGCTGAACCCTGTGGACTGAGTTCTCAACGCAACGAAGGAATTCTTCACCTAACCCGGGTTCGCGACTCTCGTACCAGTCGTAAGATTCTGCTACATCATCATCCGCTTCAGGAGTGAAGATGATGTGGTTAATCATGCTGTGACCGTGCCCGCTGCTTGACCTGCTCCCACGTACGTCCAGACGATGGATGCTGAAGGAACCGCTCCTTGCGGCGTCGCAACTCATCTAACCTGGATTGGGAAACTGGCGCGCCAGAGTCTTCCTCGGCGATGCTGTCCCACAAGTCTTCAACAAGTTGCAGCCGTTCGGCCCGGCTCATTGCGAACAGCGGCGCAAACTGGTTTTCCATACGTGAGGAAGGATATGGGACGACACAAGATTATTCAAGACAGGAGCAGATCCTATCAGATCCCGTATAGTCCATTGGCTTTTATTGGATGCTGTCGAGCCAAAACGTCACTCGGATTTACAGCATTCAAAATGAACATTCTACAAGAAGTACTGTCTTAATTTAAGACAGTATTCACTAACCCCATGCAACCCGAAAAGTTCACCACCCTTACCCAGGAAGCTTTCCAGACTGCGCAGAGCGACGCCCAGGAGCGCGGCCATTCCGAACTGACAAACGAACACCTTTTCCGTGCCTTCCTCGACCAGGCGGAAGGCATCACGCGCCCCTTGCTCGAAAAGGTCGGTGTACCCACGCTCAAGCTGGCGGAACGTCTCGATGCGGAACTCACTCGCCGTCCGAAGATCGTCAGCGGCAGCGGTCAGCTTCACCTTTCCAACGACCTGCGCCAGACGCTTGATGCGGCGCAGAAAGACATGGCCTTGCTCAAAGATGAGTTCCTGAGCGCCGAACATTACCTGCTCGCGTTGCTCGGCTCGAATGATCCAGCTGCTCGTTTGCTCAAAGATTTCCAGGTCACGCGCGAACGCCTCATGCAGGCGCTCCAGCAGGTCCGCGGGAACCAGCGCGTCACCGATCAGGACCCCGAAGGCAAATACCAAACGCTCGAGAAGTACGGACGCGATCTGACCGCGCAGGCGCGCAAAGGCAAGATCGACCCCGTTATCGGACGGGACGACGAGATCCGCCGCGTGATGCAGGTGCTCTCGCGCCGCACCAAGAACAATCCCGTGCTCATCGGCGACCCCGGCGTCGGCAAGACGGCCGTCGTCGAAGGCTTAGCCCGGCGCATCGTCGCCGGCGACGTACCCGAATCACTCAAGAGCAAGCGCATCATCTCGATGGACATCGGTTCGATGATCGCCGGGGCCAAATTCCGCGGCGAGTTCGAGGACCGGCTAAAAGCCTTCCTGAAGGAAGTCACCTCCAGCGAGGGCGAGATCATCCTTTTCATCGACGAACTGCACACCATCGTGGGCGCGGGGGCGGCCGAAGGGAGCGTGGACGCTTCCAACCTGCTCAAGCCCCAACTGGCGCGCGGCGAACTGCGCACCATCGGCGCGACCACCCTCGACGAGTATCGCAAGTACATCGAAAAGGACGCCGCCTTGGAACGCCGTTTCCAGCCCGTGCTGGTCGATGAACCCAGCGTGGAAGACACCATCGCCATCCTGCGCGGCCTGAAGGAACGCTACGAGGTGCATCACGGCGTCCGCATCCAGGACGCCGCCCTGATCGCGGCCACGCAGTTGTCGCACCGTTATCTGACCGAGCGTTTTCTGCCGGACAAGGCGGTGGACCTCATGGACGAGGCAGCTTCGCGCCTGAAGATCGAACTGGACTCCAAGCCCACGGAGATCGACCAATTGGATCGCCAGATCATGCAGGGTGAGATGGAGCGCCAAGCGTTGTCGAAGGAAAAAGACAGCGCCAGCCAGGAACGCGTGGCCAAGCTCGAAAAGGAGCTGGCCGATCTCAAGGAACAGAGCGGCCGTTTGAACGCCCAGTTCCAGGCGGAAAAAAGCCAGATCGACGAGAGCCAGAAGTACCAGCGCGAGATTGATGCCGCCAAGACCGAACTCGAACAAGCCCAGCGCCGCGGCGAACTGACCAAGGCGAGCGAGATTCAATACGGCCGTCTGCCGGAACTCCAGCGCCAGTTGGATGCGCATAATGCCAGGCTCGCCGAGGTGCAGGGTGACGGCTCGCGGATGTTGCAGGAGGAAGTCACACCCAACGACATCGCCGAGGTCGTCAGCAGTTGGACGCGCATCCCGGTGGCACGGATGCAGGAAGGCGAGCGCGAGAAACTGGTCAAGATGGAAGAGCGGCTCAGCCAGCGCGTCATCGGCCAGTTCGACGCCATCAAGGCGGTGTCCAACGCCGTGCGCCGTTCGCGCTCCGGCTTGCAGGACCCGAACCGGCCCGTGGGCTCGTTCATGTTCCTCGGGCCGACCGGGGTCGGCAAAACGGAGCTTTCCCGCGCGCTGGCGGAATTCCTCTTCGACGACGAAACCAACCTCGTGCGCCTCGACATGAGCGAGTACATGGAAAAGCACACGGTGGCGCGCTTGATCGGCGCGCCCCCGGGCTACGTCGGCTACGAGGAGGGGGGGCAACTCTCCGAAACGGTGCGCCGCCGTCCGTACTCGGTGGTGCTGTTCGACGAGGTGGAAAAAGCCCACCCGGACGTGTTCAACGTGCTCTTGCAAGTGCTCGACGATGGGCGCATCACCGACGGCCAAGGCCGCACGGTGGATTTCAAGAACACGGTCATCATCATGACGAGTAACCTGGGCAGCCAGTTCATCCTGGACAAGGACCTGTCGCCCAAGGAGCGCGAGTTGCGCGTGCTCGACGCATTGCGCGGCCACTTCCGGCCGGAGTTCCTCAACCGCATCGATGAGACGATCATCTTCGACCGGCTCACCGAGACGGATCTGAAAAGCATCGTCACCATCCAGCTCGGCAGCCTGATGAAGCGCCTGGAAGCCAAGAAGCTGACGCTGACGCTCAGCGAGGCAGCCAAGGAACTGCTGGCCAAGGACGGGTATGATCCGGTGTACGGTGCGCGGCCTTTGAAGCGGACCATCCAACGGCAGATTCTCGATCCGCTCAGTCTGGAGATCCTCGAAGGCCGCTTCAAGGAAGGCAGCCACATCGTGGCCGATGTCGGCGACGACCAGTTAGTCTTCAACCTCGCGGCGTAAAGCAACGTGTTGATCAGTGAAAGGGCCGTGTGCAAACACGGCCTTTTCTTTGTCCCGGTTGCCTTGCCGTGCCGTCCGGTTTATGGACCGGGTATGAAGCGTCCGGGTGATTCTGTGTTCAAGCGTCTTCCCGCCCAAGCGGCGGCGGTCCGGCCGGGTAAAGTGGCGGACCTGCGCGGCATCATCTTCCAGAGCGACGGCAGCGACCTGAACGGTCGTCTCTTCATTCGGCCCATCGAGGCGTTCGACCGTTGGCAGGCCGGTTTGTCCGGGCCGGGAGAAACCACGCCGCTGGCCATGCACGCCGGCTTGCACGTCGTACTGGAGGATGGCCGCCAGTTCGTCGCCGAGCAACTGGTGGGCTCGCTCTTCGAGGATTTTGACGATGGCTTGAACTGGACGCCGCTGGACGCCTTTCGCCAGCGCGACCGCGGCGGATGGGATGCGACCGTGCCTCCGGTCGCCTTCCGTGCCGTGGATGAAACGGCGGTTCGTGGGGCAATCACTTTTCTCAACGCGGCGAAAGGCCGGCCTTTTGTCGGGGAAGACTGCACGCGGTTCATCGAGCGGGCGTTCGGGGGCCGGCGGCTGTTCGGGGACAGTCCCACCGGTTTGAGCCTGGGCCTCGGCTTGCGGATCGGTGACCCGGCTCTGCCCCTGCTGAGAACAGAGGTCGCTTTGGATGCCCGTGCCATGCGTCTGCTCCGGGTAAAGCAAGTGTCGGCTCAGCCCGACCCGTTGGCGGATCACGCCGCGCCTAACGCGCGTCTCTGGCTCGGACGTATCATCGTCTGGAGTGTGCTTGGACTGATCCTAGTGGCGTTGGGAAGACTCATCGTGCATCGCGTCAAACCGCGCCGCCGCCGCTGGCGCATAGGGTAATAAAAGTCACTTCGGGCGGACACCGAAAGCGCACCGGCGGCGCGATGGTGCCGACACCGCGCGAGATGTAAACGCGGGTGACTGGTCCCTGGACGAATCCTTGCGCGTATTTCTGCCCGTAGGACGACGGCACAATCGGCGCGCCGACGAAAGGCAGGACAATCTGTCCGCCGTGGGTATGGCCGCTCAGGACCAGACCGACGCGCGGGTCACGGATGTCTTCCACCACGTCGGGATTATGGGCCAGTAGGAGGCAAGCGTCGCCCGCACGTGTGTCGCCCAAAGCGGTTGGTAAGTCCTCGACGGCGGTGGTGTGATCATCCAGGCCGCAAAGCCGCAGCCGCCCGCCGCCGCGCTCCAACCACAAACCGGTGTTGCTGAGATCACGGATGCCGTGCTTGGCCAAATGCTGCCTCGTCGCCACCGGATCAACCTCGTTGTCGTGGTTGCCGAGCACAGCGAAAGTTCCCATCGGTGCCTTCAGTCTCGATAATACTTCGATCCCCGGCCCGATGTAGGGCCTTCCCGGTGGAAGGTGCCTGGAGCGTCGGCGTTGGACGAAGTCACCACCAAGGGCAATCAGATCAGCTCCCAGAGTGTTCGTCATGGCCACGACGTGCTCCAGGTACCACAACGGCACGAACGGGCCGTGGTGCGTATCCACCAGAAAGGCGATGGTCATACCCACGAATGGCGTAGGCAAGTTGGGCACGGGTAGGGTCACCCGCTCGATCCCGCACCATTTTGCCGCCGCCAACGTGAATGCCAGGCTGCCACCGCTAGCTGTTGCCAAGACGAGCGGTACCCGGCTGAGGGATTTCAAAAATCTGCGACGTGTGACTGGGCGGAGTTTAGCCGGTTCATTGACACTCGGATTGATGGTTTCCGGCACCTCATCCGCGACTTCAGTTGAAGGAACCATGATAAACGCTGGACTTTGGCACGGGCAGATGTCTTGCCATACTCAAACGATACAGGTGAGCCGTGTATCGGGTGGGAGGCGTTCCCGCAAGAACTACCTTTGAACCAATTGACGCATCCCTCAAGCGACGGCCGTTTCTCCCTGCTGTAGGCACACCGCCAACTTAGAAAGACGTTCATGAACCGCGTGAACCGTTTCCGGCAACGTGGAAGTGCCGGCGGTCAAGCCGACACTTTCCGCCCCTTCGACCCAGGCGGAATCAAGCTCCTCGGCACGTTCGATCTGGTAGGCTCGTTTGCCGGCAGTTTGTACGGTAAGAACAAGCTGGCGGGTGTTGTTGCTGTGCCGGCCGCCGACCACGATGACCACTTCTGACCGCTCCACCAGATCGCTCAACGCGTTCTGACGATCCTTCGTCGGCTGGCAGACGGTGTCACAATAACGCACCTCAGCAGCAGGCCGAGCGGAGCGCAAGGCTTCCACCAGCCGCATGACCTTCTCCAAAGGCTGGGTGGTTTGAGAAATTACCCCATAGCGTGGTTGGAGCGGCACTCCGGCCAGGTCTTCCACACCGCTGATCACCGCGGCACCGGGAAAGTCGCCCGTCAGGCCGCGCACCTCGACGTGGTCGCGCTGGCCGATGACCACCGGGAAATAACCGGCGGCTACCAGGGCCGCGAGTTGCTTGTGCGCCTTGCGCACCAACGGGCAGGTCGTGTCCACCACCGTGTAGCCTGCCTCGCGCCAGGCTGCCCTCCGTTCGTCGGCGGCACCGTGTGCCGTGATCAACACGTCCTGTGTCCTGGCACTGGCAAGGTCGTCGATGGTCCCTTGCTGCGCGCCGTGCACCGCGAGCCGCTCCAATGCCAGGGGATTGTGGACCAACTCGCCCAGCACGGTGACTGGTCCGCGCTCCGCGTGAGCTTCGGCTTGTTTGAGTGCGTCACGCACCCCGAAGCATAGGCCGTAGTGTTCTGCGAGGATGACTTCCATATGAGATTTTACGTTGCAAGCAGGCGATTAGGAACTTTGTGTCACAAAGTATTCACACACAGAAAGTTCAGCCTTGTCCGGTTTTGATGATTTGCTCCAGCAAGGTGAGGTAATCCTGGAACACCTGCCGCCCGTGCTCAGTCAGGGTGTAGCTGGTGTGGGGACGATCCGTGATTTCCTTGGTCACGGCGACGTACCCTGCCAGATGGAGGGTGCGCAGGTGCGTGATGAGATTCCCATCACTCATCTTCAACTCGTTCTTCAAGTCCGCAAAGGGCCAGCGCACCCGCGTTGCGAGCAGCGTCATGATGGCCAGCCGGCCGCGCTCGTGGATGACCTTGTCGATCTTGTCGAAGTCCAGTGTCATAACAACGGGTGCTGGCCCAGCTTGACCAGCGGACGGCGTTCAATGGCATCCAGATTTTGACTGCGGCTCGGCCAGGTGCAGGCAGCATAGACCACGTGGTACACGCCGAAAGTCATCCCCATGAACGCCGCGGGAAAGAAGCGCGTGGGGGAGGGCAGATCGAAGTCGGGCATGATCGATTGGTTCATCAGGTAGATCAACATGGCGATCCCCGTGAAAAGAAATGCCCAACCGAGCACGACGATGGAACGAGGGGCAAAGTTCATCGTGGAAAGCAGGCCCAGCCCATAGAAGATGACCCAGAACAGCGGCGGCAGGAGCGCCAGACTTGTTGTCATTGTCAGGCACGCACCGATCACCCCGCCGGCGAACAAATTGGGAACGATCGAACGCAGGGCGAGCTTCATCGCCGTGGAAACCATCGGCTCGCCGCGCACCTGGGTGTTACGCCAGATGAACAAGGTGTTTACTCCCAAAGTCACCAGGAACACCAGGGTCCAGACTTGGAAGAACAGATAGGCGTTGACGTTGCGCCCGGGGCTGCCCGCTTGCCACAGGAGCATCCACGCTGCGACCCCCACCGAGAGCAGCCCGCCGGCGAGCGCCGTCGGCGCGGAAATGGCCCGGTAAATGGTTGCACGCTCCATCAGGCGGCGGATGGCATGCAGGTGCTCTTCGGCTCCGTGGTCGGTTTTCACAGGAAGATAGTTACTTTGTACCGCAAAGTTGAGCGGGCGCAAACAATTTTTTCGGTGGAGAAAATCCTGCGGGAATTAATCCTCGTCTTTGGTGTCGCGTCCGCGCATCTTGAAGAGCAGAGGCAGACCAAGGAACGGATGCACCTCGCGCAGCTTGTTCTCGAGGTACTTGCGGTAGGTGTCGGTCAGCAAGGATGGTTTGTTGACGAACAGCAGGAAACTCGGGATGGGAATCGGGGAGTGTTTGCGATCCTCGATCTGCGTGACGTAAAGAATCTTGAAGCGTGCGTTGGTTTTGAGCGGCGGCGGTTGCAGCTCCAGCGCTCCCTGGAAAAGCCGGTTGAGCGGCCCCGTGGAAATCTTTTCCTTGGCGCCGCGCCGCACCTTTTCGATCACTTTGAAGAGCCGCTCCACCTGCTCGCCGCGCAGGGCGGAAAGCGCCACGAGCGGGGCGTGCGAAAGAAAGAACAGCTCGGCCCGCGCGTTCTCCAGCCAGCGTTCGCGGAACTCGCGCAGGCTCTCGCGGGAATCGTCCGGCGGCACGAGCAGGTCCCACTTGTTGATCGCAATGACGCACGCCTTGTTGGATTTTTGGATCAACCCGGCGATCTGGCGGTCCTGCGAGGTGACACCCTCGCTGGCGTCGATCACCAGCACGCAAAGGTCCGACCGGCGGATGCTCTGCTCCGAGCGCATCACGCTGAAGATCTCCGCCGAGTTGTCCCGCTTGCCACGGTGGCGGATGCCGGCGGTGTCGATGAGCAGGTAACCGTGTCCGTTGAACACGCACGGGATATCGACCGCGTCGCGCGTTGTGCCCGCGACGTTGCTGACGATGGTGCGCTGCTCGCCGAGGAAAGCGTTGGTCAGCGAGCTTTTGCCGACGTTGGGACGGCCGACCAGGGCCAGCTTCGGCACGTCGTCTTCCCGCCGGGTTTCCTCGCCGTCCTCGTGGACGGGTTTGCCGACCGCTCCGGCGTAACGCAGATGGCGCTCGACCGCGGCCACCAGCGGACCGATCCCCCGGCCGTGGGCTGCGCTGACGCTGTAGGTTTCCTTGAAGCCGAGGCGGGCGAAATCGGCCTCGAAGCTCAGATGTTTGTCCACGTCCACCTTGTTGATCACCAGCAAAACAGGGCGGTCGGCCCGGCGCAGGCGCTTAGCTAGATCCTGGTCCACACCGGTCAGGCCAGCCCGGCCATCGACGACAAACAGGATGACGGCGGCGGTTTGCAGGGCGATTTCGGCTTCCGCCTGGACGCGGGCGGAGAAAACCCCGTCCACCTCCGCGCCGATGCCGCCGGTGTCGATGATCTCGAACGGTTCCTCGCTGCCGATCCGACACTCCGCCACCAGGCGGTCGCGGGTGATGCCCGGCTGGTCGTGGACGATGGCGATCTTCAACTGCGCCAGACGGTTGAAGAGGGAGGATTTCCCGACGTTAGGGCGCCCGACGATGGCAGCGACCCGACCGGGTGCGATCGATTCGTCCTGCTTGGGCGTGGGAGCATCCTCGGCGGAGTCTGCGGTGGGAGAAGATTTCTGAGCTTTCATCGCGGTACGACGGTGTCTGAAGAAGGGTGGGGAGTGACGCGCCCGTGGTCGGAGCGGCCGAGTTGCCGAATACCGTCGCGAACGTAGCCGATCCCGGACATCAGAGTGAAAACGCCCGCCAGGGCCACGGGAACAATGGGGGAGATGAAACGCAGTTGCAGCATCACCCAACCGATGGCGACCATCTGAAAGAAGGTGGCGACCTTGCCCACCCAGCTCGGGCGGACGTGGACATCACCGTTGAGTTGGTGCAGGCCGAAACTGCCGGCCACGATCACCACGTCACGGGTGATCACCAGGACGGGAAACCAGAGCGGGAAATGGTAACCCCAATCGCTGAAGGTGAGCGTGAGCAACGCGGCCAGCAGCAGGCCCTTGTCGGCGATGGGATCAAGAAACGCGCCCAGCCTGCTGCGCTGGTTGTAGCGGCGGGCGATGTAGCCGTCCAGGCCATCGGTGACGGAAGCAGCGATAAAGACCAGGATGGCCGACAGCCAAAGAGCCGGCTGCGGGCTGCCTTCCCGCACGCTCTCGCCGTAGTACACGCCCAGCAGCACAAAGACCGGGATCAGAAGAATCCGGACGATGGTGATTTTGTTGGCCGTGGTCATGAGAAACGGAATGGACGACGGCGAAACGCTGGCGATGGAGACGGGGGCACGGGCGGGGTGTGCAACTCCTTGTCTCGCCGCGGTGTACCGTGGCAACTACTATAATCCAGACTTGTCCGTGATGCCAGCGGCGGCATGGGCCGCCGAGCGGTGTCCTCGAGGCAAGCCGAAAAAATGCGATCGCCGGTGACGTTGTAGCTGCGCTTGTGCCAAGCGTATCCCCTCCCGCGCTTGGTACGAGCGCCTGACTTTTCTATCTCTCTCGGGTGCGGAAAGGAAGCAGCCGGAGATTTTAGGAGCTTGTGCCAAGTGCCGGAAGGTAAGCGCTTGTGCCAAGCGCCGCGACAACTCGCTCTCAGCGCGGGATGACCACCTCTTTGATCGCAACAATCGTCAGATTTCCCTCCGGCGTCCGCTGGAGTTCCATCGTGGATTCCGTGCGACCCGCCGCGGACTGCAACCCGGCCTGGACACGGTAGCGGAGACGGAATCGCACCGCGATCGAATTGCCGTCTGGACTGGATCTGACGACCGCCGGCTTGCCTTCCAGAAGGTAATCCCGGCGCGGCCAGCGCCGTCGGTAGTTCGTCGTGTCGCGGCGGATGAATTCATGGTTTACGCGGCCATCGTTGAAATAGTCCACGGCGTTGGCGTAAAGGCTTACCTCCCCATCCACGTCGGGGCTGGCGCCGGCGACGAGATACCGGCTGACGAAGGCGGCGGCTTCCGTACCGGGGTTAGAGGGGCTCGGAATCGCCGGCAACGGCTTTGGCACCGGGGCGAGGGGGACCGGTGTGGCGGGCTCTGGCGTTGGATGGACGGCGATGCGCACAGCCGGGGTTTGTTCTTCCAACCGCCGGAGAAGTTCCCGGTCGGTTTGCTGCGGCGGGCCGGCGCTTTCTCCGCGTGTGACGGGTGATCCGGCGGGCGCGCTCGCCGCGCTGGGAGCTTTGTCGGGAGCAGTGACACCTATTGCCTTCGCCGTTGGACCGTCCAACTCACCGTTGACGGGCAGCCCCTCGTGGATCTGGAAGCGCCGGATCGCGTTGTGCGTCTCCAGATCGAAATTGCCGTCGGGCGCACCGTAGAAGTAGCCTTTGGTCTTCAGGGTGGACTGCAAAGCCGTGACTGCCTCATCGGCGTGGGAGGCGAACGGACAACACGCCACCAGGACGAGAGCGGCCAGCCCACGCCAGAACAATCGTTGAAAGGAGGAAGACCCTGGCATCAGGCAGGATTCGCGCTCGCCCGTCTTTCCGGCTGGCTGGACGCGCCGCTCACATCAACTGGAAGGGATCGACGTCAACCGCCACGATCACGTCGGCGGGCAGTTGCAGCTTGGCCAGGACCGCCTTGACGTGCCGGCTCATCTTGAACGCAGACTTGCCCCGCAGCAGCAGGTGAAAGCGGTAGTGCGCTTTGAGTTTTTCCAGCGGCGCCGTCACCGGCTCCCCGAGATTGGTGCCCGCGGGAAGATTTTCCTTCAGGCGGCGCGCGAGCGTTTCCGTGGAAAACTTCCCGCGTTCCTGGTGCGGGCAGCGGACCGTGATCAACACCAAATGCACAAAGGGCGGAAAGCCGAATTTGGAGCGAAAATCCACCTCCTGCTGCCAGTAGCCTTCGTAATCGTGGTGCCGTGCGAACTGGATCGACGGGCTGAACGGGGTAAAACTCTGCACGAAGACCTCGCCCTCCATTTCTCCGCGCCCGGCGCGGCCCGCCACCTGGGTGAGCAACTGAAAGGTGCGCTCGCCCGCCCGGAAGTCCGGCAGGTGCAGCGCCAGATCCGCGTTGATGATACCCACCAGCGTCACGTTGGGAAAATGGAGGCCCTTGGCGATCATCTGGGTGCCGATGAGGATGTCGATCTTGCCAATGCGAAAGGCGTGCAGGGTTTCGCGAAAAGCGTCCTTTTTCGTCATCGCGTCGGCGTCCATGCGGCGGATGTTGGCTTGCGGAAAAACCCTGGCCACCACGTCCTCGACGCGCTCCGTACCCAAGCCAGCCTGGCGGATCGCCGGGTCCTGGCACTGCGGGCAGCACCTCGGCACGGCGGCCTGGTGGCCGCACAGGTGGCAGACCAGCCGGTTGGCCGCCCGGTGGAAAGTCAGCGAGATGGAACAATCCACGCACCGGCAGACGTGGCCACAGGCGGGGCAGATCAGCGAGGTCGCGAAGCCGCGCCGGTTGAGAAAGAGGATCGTCTGCTCTTTTTTCTCCAACCGTTGGGTGATGGCGCTGCGCAATTTCTCGGAGAGCACGAGCGGACTGCTGGACTTCTGCCGGCTGCATTCCTGGCGCAGATCGACCACGCGGATGAGCGGCATGCGGCGGTCGTCCACGCGCATGGTCAGGCGGGCCGTATCGTACTTGCCCGTGACCGAGTTGTGGTACGTCTCGATGGAAGGCGTCGCGCTGCCGAGCAGCACCGCGCAGCCTTCCATCCTGGCGCGCAGCACCGCCAAATCGCGCGCGTGGTAGCGGGGAGCTTCCTCCTGCTTGTAGGAGTTCTCGTGCTCCTCGTCCACGACGATCAACCCGAGGTTGGTCAAGGGAGCGAACACCGCCGAACGCGCGCCGATGACGATGCGCGCCTTGCCGCCGTGGATCTTGTGCCATTCGTCGTGCCGCTCACCGTCCGAAAGGTGGCTGTGCAGCACGGCGACCTCGTCCTGGGCTTTGGAAAAGCGGCTCTTAAAACGCTCGACGGTTTGCGGCGTGAGGCTGATTTCCGGCACGAGAACGAGCGCCGTCTGTCCGCGCTCGAGCGCGTAGGCGATGCCTTGGAGGTACACCTCCGTCTTACCGCTGCCGGTCACGCCGAAGAGCAGGATCGGCTTCTTCTTGTCGGCCGGAGCATCCATGCTGGCGCGCACCGTCGCCAGCGCCGCCGCCTGCTCCTCGCTGAGCACCTCCATGCTGTTGGCGACGAACACCTCCTTTTCGTATGGGTCGCGTCCCACCGCCGTGGCCGCGGTGGCGACGTAACCGGCTTTCACGAGGGCCTGGATCGTCTGGTGGGTGGCACCGCAGCGCCTGAGCAACTCGGCCACCGGCAAAGGAACACCTTCTTTCTCCGCTTGCAGCGCTTCGAGCACTTCTGCCTGCCGCGGCGCGCGCCGGGTCAGGGCGGTCAGTTCATCGGCGGTCGGCAACCGGAGCAGGCGCGCAAAAAGCTGGGTCTTGTGCTCCAATTCCGCGTCGCGGATCACTTGGGGCAGGACGCTGCGCATGGCTGCCTCCACCGGGCAGCAGTAGTAGTCCGCCATCCAGCGGGCTAGTTCGATCAGGACTGGACTCAGGATGGGTTTGTCACCGACGGTGGAAGCGATCGGCCGCAGATTCTCCTCGGGCACGGCACTCTCTTCCAGCACGTCCACTACCGTGCCGAGGGCCGCCCGGTTGCGAAAGGGCAGGCGGACCCGGCTGCCCACGCCTACTTTTCCCTGCAGGTTCTCAGGGATCAGGTAATCAAACTCGCGGTCCGCCGAGCGATCCACGATGACCCGGACAAAACGCTTGGACGGTGGGGTCTTCAAAAGGTGGGGTCTTCAAAAGGTTCTACGGTACCAGACACTCCGCCCACTGGAAAGCACTACCTGTTGCGTTGGTCTCCAAGCCAGGCTCGGCATCTGGTAGAAACTCGGTTCCGCCACGCATCGTCTTTGCAGGGGTGGGACCTCGTGTTAAGGTGCACGCCATGCCCAAACAGCGTGTCTTTTTGCGGGTTCTGCTGCTGATCTTCGTGCTGGGCTGCGTGGCAGCCGCCGGGACGGCCTGGGCGTTGAAGCGTTCCAACAATCTGAGGTACACGGTGTACGAACTCGTCCTCAACACTCGCTTTCACCAGTATGACGCCGCGATCGAGGAAGTAGCGAAGAGCCGCGGCCTCGATCCGATGCTCATCAAGTCGGTGGTCTGGCGCGAGAGCCGTTTTCGCCCGGACAAGGTCGGCCTGGACGGTGAACGCGGACTCATGCAAATCACCGACGCCGCGGCGAATGAGTGGGTCAAAAATGAGAAGGTTGTGCATTTTGTCCCGGCCGACCTTTTCGATCCGAAAACCAATCTCCAGGCCGGTTCGTGGCTGCTGGCCCGCGGGTTGCGCCGCTACCAGGACCGGGATGATCCCGTGCCGTTCGCCCTGGCAGAGTACAACGCGGGCCGCAGCCGGGTGGTGCGCTGGGCGGGGGACACCGAAAAGGAAAGGGAAGCGGGTGCCGCGTCAGGATCGCTCGTTGACAGCAAGGAACTGCTCGCGAAGATCGACATCACCGACACCCGGCGCTACGTCGAGACGGTGATGGAGCGAATGCGCTTTTATCACGAGCGCGGCCGCCTTTGACCGGCCTGGTTGCGGTCCGTGCGTTCAGGGCACTGGCGTGGTGGAGATGATCTCCGGATCGCTGAACCCGCCGCCTTCCAGGTGCCGCACTCGTGCCAGGGTGCGGGTCGATGGGATGGGGGGCCAGCCCGAGCGGATCGTCTCGGCGACGTAATTGTCGATCGCTTCGCGACCGCTGGACTTCTCGAAGCGGATGTCCGCGATGCTGCCATCCGGAGCCGTGGTCACCGCCACCAGCATTTCGCGTCCGCCTTTCGGAACGTCGTGGTGGGGGCTGGGCCGGTCTGGATCGAGTTTTTGACCCTTGCCGAGGTTGCGGTAAGTCTGGCAGCCGTTCGCCATCACGGCCAACAGCAACACCGCGGTGATGGTCAGGCCGGACCGCGCATCCCGGCGCGAGGTGGGGAAGGAAGAGGTTCTCACGCAGCCTCCTTTGTCGCCGTGGTGCCCGCAAAGTCAATGCGATTCCCGAGGGAAGAAATGGTTCGCACTACGGCAGGGCTTGCGCTAGTCAGTGGCCTGCTGTGAGATACACCACGCGAATTATCGTCCCGCCCAAGGTCCGCCGCTCCGGTTTGCCCGGGGGGAAAGAGGTCAGGCACGCGCCGCAGGTTATCGGAGTTCGGAAATCTTTCGGCTTCGGGGATTGGCTCGGGCAAGCCGGACCCGGGCACCTCCGCGCGGCGGCGGCTTACCGCGATTGGGCTCCATTCTTCGCCCAGCAGTCTCCGGCGGAAGCCGCGTCCACCGGCCGCGGCCCGCAGGACGTGATGCGCGCCTCGCTCGCGGCGGTGGAAGCGGCGGGCTATCGCCAACCGTGGGGAGCTGACGCCGACGGGCTGAAGACCTCCTACAACATCGAGATGGCGGCAGAGGCGGGATTCACGTTCTACACCCTCGATCTCTCGGACTTGCTCTGCGACGCGGCGGATGGAATGTCCGCGGACGAGTTGGACGCGCGGATCGCTTCGATGATCCTCGACGGCGACCTGCCGGAAGACTGGTCGGAGCCTTATCTGGGACGGTCGATCGATTTGCCCGGTGACTGGCGTCTGGAGTTGACCCTGGAACCGCTGCAAAGGGCGGCGGTCAAGTTCGCGCAAGCGGTTCAGCACGGACAGCGGCTGTACGAAACCCTGGTGCGCACCCAGCGCGGCCGGGCGTTCGAAATCGAGGTTTGCCTGGATCAAACGGCGCGTCCCGTCACGCCGCTGGAACACCTGTTTGTCGGCCTGGAACTGGAAGCGCGGGGACTGCGCGCGACGAGCCTGGCGTTGTCCTTCGTGGAGACCTCCGAGCCCGAGCTGGAAAAGCGGTTGCGCGAGCACGTGGCGGTCGCGCAATTTTGTGGACCCTACAAGCTGAGCATCCACGGCAGTTCCGATCGGTTCGGCGTGTACCCTGTCCTGGGACGTATTTGCGGCGAACAACTCCATCTCAAAACGGCTGGCGCCAGCTATCTGGAAGGGTTGCGGGCCGTAGCGCAGGTGGACCCCGGGTTGTTCAGGGAGGTTGCTCGGTACGGCCTGCAACATGCCCCGGTTGAAGGAACGCCCGCCCGGGCTGAGCCGGACCTCTTGGACCATCCGGCCGGCCGGCGGATGCTCCTGGCCACGCGCGGCTCGCTGCTGACCGAAGCCCGCACGGAAGACGGGCGTCTTTTCGGGGAAGCCCTGGTCGGGACGCTGCAGGCGCACGCGAATTTGCACCACGAGATCATCGCCGCGCATTTCGAGAAGCACCTGCGCCTGCTCAGTGCCGGGTAGCTTCCTGCTCAGCGCCGGGTAGCTCCCTTAAGTATCCGCGAGAAGATAAGTCGGTGTAGGGTGGGCGATGAACCCTGCGAGGTTTGTTCGTCCTTTGAGCTCGGAGCAGGCTTCGGCTTTGGAGCAACTTCACCGCACGGGCCGTAGCCACCGGGTGCGCCAGCGGGCACACGTGGTGCTCCTGAGCGCCAAGACCTACACGCTGGAGCGGATTGCTGACGTGCTCGCAGACGAGCGGGAACAACTCGCGACCACAGGGTTACTGATTCAACTCTGAAAAACCCCGAGCCAAAAAACTCCAGAAAAGGAGTGGACATATTCTACCCGCTCACAGCAGGATGGCCGCCCTGACCCAAGTCTTGCCATCATGGTTATGTCCTCTTTCCCGCTTTTCCAGAGATCTCCGCGCCAATGCCGCGTATCCATCCAGAAGCGGCATGCGGCGCTCGCGAAGGTTCTGGCAGGCTTTGCTTTGTTCGTCTACAGGATCGGCCAGCTGCCGGCGCAAACCAGCAACGCTTCCCCGCAGAAACTGGCGGTCACCCGACATGCCCTGCAAAACAACGGACGCATCGAGGGAACCTGCCAGCAGTTGGCGGGTGAAGGCGTCAACCTCAACAGTGGGTCGGTGTTCACCGGGGACTTTCTGGTGGCCGGCACGCCGACCGTGCAGCTCAACGGCAGCCCCACCTGGAGCGGTCAGCAAACGGGTACGGGTTCGACCAACCCCACCGGGTACACCATCACCGTTAATTCCGGCGTGCAGATGCGCTACCTGGTCCAGCGCACCGATCCGGTGACCCTCGCCACCGTCGCCACGCCACCGAGCCCCACCGGCACGCGGCAGGTGACCATCAACAGCGCCAGCGACGCCAGTGCTATCGGTAACTGGGCCACCGTCAAGGATCTGACCCTCAACAGCAACGCGGGCAACGTCACCGTTCCCGCCGGGACCTACGGCACCTTCAACGCGAGCAACAGCAACAACACGGGCTTTGTCTTCGGCACGGCGGGTGCCAGCACGGCCAGCGTATACAACCTCCAGGCGCTCACTCTCAACTCCAACAGCCGCCTGACGCTGCTGGGACCGGTCATCATCAACGTGGCCGGACAGGTGGCCGTCAACAGCAACACCGCCATCGTCGGCAGCACCAGCAGTTCCGCTTGGTTGCAACTCAACGATGCCGGCGCGGGCGTGACGCTCAACAGCGGCAGCGTCATCTACGGCGCGGTCAACGCCCCGGCGGGCACGATCAACGTCAACGGCAAGATCGCGGGCACGGCCACCTGCAACCAGCTCACCGTCAACTCGGGGGGCGTGATCACCTCGGGCGTCGTGCCCAACCAGGCTCCGGTGGTCAGCGCCGGCAGCAACCAGACCATCACCCTGCCCGCCGGGGTGAACCTCGCCGGGAGCGTCAGTGACGATGGCCAGCCTGCCGGTGCCGCCGTCACCTCTACTTGGAGCAAGAGCAGTGGGCCGGGCACCGTGAGTTTCGGCAACACGGCCGCTCCCCGGACCACCGCCAGCTTTTCCGCCGCCGGCACCTACGTGCTGCAACTCAGCGCCAGCGACACGGCGCTCTCTTCCAGCGCGACGGTGACCATCACCGTCAACCCGGCTAACCAGGCTCCGGTGGTCAAGGCGGGCAGCAACCAGACCGTTAGTCTGCCGAACACGGCGAGCCTTTCGGGCAGCGTCAGCGACGACGGTTTGCCCGCGGGGGCGAGTGTCACCTCCGCCTGGAGTAAGACGAGCGGCCCCGGCCCCGTCACCTTCGCTAATGCCGCCAGTCCCCAGACGACCGCGTCCTTCTCGGTGGCAGGCACCTACGTGCTGCAACTTAGCGCCAGCGACACGGCGCTTTCATCCAACTCCACGGTGACGATCACCGTGAACCCGCAGAACCAGCCGCCGGCGGTGAACGCCGGCGCGGCACAGACCATTCGCCCGCCCGCCACCGCCAGCTTGAACGGCAGCGCCACCGACGACGGCCTGCCCAGCGGCGGCAAACTGACGACGACCTGGAGCCAGGTCAACGGGCCGGGCACGACGAGCTTCGGCAACACCGCCGCCGCGCAGACCACGGCCAGCTTTTCGGTGGCGGGCACCTACACCTTACGCCTGAGCGCCAGCGACACGGCGCTCACCTCCACCAGCGATGTCACCGTTACTGTGCTGCCCGCCAACCAGGCCCCGGTGGTCAGTGCGGGCAGCAACCAGACCATCACGCTCCCCGCCGCGATCAACTTAGGGGGCAGCGTCAGCGACGACGGTTTGCCCACCGGGGCGGCGGTCACCTCCACCTGGAGCAAGGTGAGTGGTCCCGGTGCCGTCACCTTCGCCAACAGCGCCGCCGCGCAGACGAGCGTTAGCGTGGATCGGGTGGGTACCTACGTGCTGCAACTCAGCGCGAGCGACACCGCCCTTTCGTCCAGCGCCACGGTCACAATCGTCGTCAAGCTCTCCAACCAGCCGCCGCGCGTGGACGCCGGGGCCGCGCAGACAATCACCCTGCCTGCCAATGCGACCCTCAGTGGGAGCGTCACCGACGACGGGTTGCCCGCGGGAGCTACGGTCACCGATACTTGGACCAAAGTGAGCGGCCCGGGCAACGTCACCTTTTCCAGCCCCAACGCCGCGCAAACGAACGCCCTCTTTGACCGGGCCGGCGTGTACGTGCTCAGCCTGACGGGGGATGACACCCAGTTTGCCAGGGTCGCGCAGACCGTCGTCACCGTGCAGGCGGCCAACCAGCCGCCGCAGGTCAGCGCGGGCCCCGCGCAAACCGTCGAGATCGGCACGCCGCTGACCCTCAACGGGACGGCCACCGACGACGGCCTGCCGCGCGGCGGCGGCTTGAGCATCGCCTGGAGCCAGGTTGCGGGACCGGGCACCGCCAGCTTTGCCACGGCTTTCCAGGCGCTCACGGGCGTGACCTTCAACGCCGTGGGCGCGTACACGCTGCGGCTCAAGGCCAGCGACTCCCTGCTGACCAGCACCTCCGACGTGCAGGTGACCATCACGGCCAGGGCCAACAAAGCGCCGGTCGTCCACGCTGGTCCCGCCCAGGCGCTGCAGGGCACCCACACCACTTTGCTTGTGGGTAGCGTGAACGACGACGGGTTGCCGGCGGGCTCCATTCTCAGGAACACCTGGACCCAACTCAGCGGACCCGGGGTCGTCGGCTTCGCCAACCCGGCCGATCCTCAAACCACGGTCACCTTGGGAGCGACGGGCACCTACGTGTTGCAACTCTCCTCCACGGACGGGCAGCTCAGTGCCAGTGACCAGGTGAGCATCACGGTCAGTGAGCTTAACCGGCCGCCGCAGCCGCACGCGGGGTCCGTGCAGACCATCACTTTGCCAGCCACGGCGACCCTCGCCGGCACGGCGACCGACGACGGCCTGCCGACCCCGGCAACCCTCGCCTTCGCCTGGAGCCAGGTCAGCGGCCCGGGCGCGGCGATCTTTTCCTCCGCTAGCACAGCCGCCACGGCCGTCAGCTTTCCCGTGGCGGGCGACTACGTCTTTGCCTTGAGCGTCAGCGACGGCCAGCTCAGCGCCGGCGACCAGACCACCGTGCACGTGCTGGCTTCCTGCAACCACCCCGCGCCCGCGGGTCTGGTCGGCTTCTGGTCCGGTGACGACACCGCCGACGATCTGTTGGGCGACAGCCCGGCGACGCTGCTTGGCAGCTCCACCTACGGCCCGGGTGAGGTGGGCGACGCCTTTACGCTCCCCGGCAACTCCGGCAGCGGCGTGCAGGTCCACGGCACCCCGGCCACCAATTCCGGCGTGACCGGCAGCGGGTTGACCGTGGAATGCTGGATCAACCCCGCCAACCCGGCGGCCCAGCAGGCGCTCGTGGAATGGAACAACGGCGGCTCCTACCGCACGCACTTCTGGATCTACGGTGGCACGGGCACGCTCTTTCTGCACCTGATCGGCTCCGGCGGGGACGGCATCCTGTATTCACCGGCCGGCACGGTCACCGCCAACGGCTGGCAGCACGTGGCTTGGACCTACGACAAAGCCAGCGGCGTTGCCCGCCTCTACGAGAACGGCGCGATCGTCACCGAACAAAACGTCGGCAGCTTCACCCCGGCCACGGACGGTGACCTGTTCTTCGGCCAGCGCAACGGCGGTTACCCTTTCCAGGGTGGCATGGACGAGGTGTCCCTCTACCAGCGCGCGCTCAGCCCCACGGAGATCCAGACCATCTACATGGCGGGCAGCGACGGCAAATGCCGCGCGCCCCTCAACCACCGCCCGGTCGTCAGCGCTGGCTCCAACCGCACGCTGCCGCTTTCCTACCAGCTCGCCCTGCAAGGCACGGTGACCGACGACGGCTTGCCCGCGGGCGGGATGCTCGCCACCACCTGGACGCAGGTCAGCGGTCCCGGCCAGGCGGCCTTCACCGACGCGAGTTCGCCGGCTTCCAAGGTCGGTTTTCCGACCGCCGGCACCTACGTCTTCCAGCTCGCCGCCACGGACAGCGAACTGAGCGCCGCTTCGAGCGTTACCTTCACGGTGCTGCCCGACGACCAGGCGGTGCCTCCCACGGTGGTCATCAGCCCCTACCGGGCCACCTGGCGCTACGCGATCTATCCCTACGGCCAGGTGCCCGACAACGTCGGCTCACCCGACTTCGACGACAGCGGCTACCAGACCGCGCCCGGTTCCTTCGGCAGCGGCGGAGGCTGTCCCGTGCAGGCCAACACCCAGACCGCCTGGCCCAACTCCACGGAGATCGTGTTGCGCCGCGTGGTCGATCTACCCGCCAGCATCACCAATGTGCGCGTGTCGGGTACCGTGGACAACGACATCGCCGTGTACATCAACGGCGTGGACATGAGCAACGGGTTCATCGGCCACGAGAACTGCGCCCAGCTCGATGACACGCGCATCAACATCGTCGCCACCACCGTGCTCAAGCCCGGTCCCAACCTGTTCGTGCTGCGCGGCCGGGACCGCGGCGGCGAAAGCTTCATCGACGCGCAACTGCTCGTCGACCAGCCCATCACGGCTGTTTCGGGCAACAACTTCACCGCGACCGGTGGAGCGATCGCGGTGCTCGATGGCTCGGCTAGCACGTCCCTGAGCCAAAAGCCGCTCACCTACCAGTGGAACCAGGCGGCGGGACCGAGTGTGCCGCTGGACCTGAGCGACCCGGCCCGTCCGCGCTTCGTGGTCCCGCGTCTGCCGGTGGAGACCCCGTTGGTTTTCAAGCTCATCGTCAGCGATGGACTCGTCGTCAGCAGTCCGGCCAGCATCACGGTGACCGTCAGCGCTTCAGCCCCGATGCCCGGGGGTGGGTCGACCGCCAACCAGGCTCCTGTCGTCAGCGCAGGAGCAAACCAATCGCTGGCGACGGCGTTCACCGCCATCCTGCAAGGCACCGCCACCGACGACGGGTTGCCCACCGGTTCCACCGTGAAGACGACCTGGAGCGTGGTCAGCGGACCGGGCAGTGTCACCTTCACCGACCCTGCCGCGACGACAACCCAAGCGCAGTTTGCCCGCACGGGCGTTTACGTGCTCCAACTTTTGGCCAGTGACGGCGAGTTGATCGGCGCCTCGCAGGTCACCGTGGCCGTGGGAGCCAGCGTCAACCTGCCTCCGCAGGTCAACGCCGGTCCGAGCCAGCGCGTGCAACTGCCGCAACTCGCCACGCTGGCGGGCCGGGCGGGGGATGATGGGTTGCCGGCGGGTTCCGTGCTGACGTCGACCTGGACGCAGGTCAGCGGACCCGGTGTGGCGACCTTCGCCAATCCCGGACGGCTGGCCACGACGGCTACGTTCGATCAGCCCGGCAGCTACGTGCTGCGCTTGAGTGTCAGCGACGGTCAACTCGCCGCGAGTTCCGACGTGAACGTGCTCGTCACCTCCGCGGCGGGCGGCAACCAGCCGCCCACGATTTCCGTGGGCGACATGACTCGCACGATTGCTTTCGGCCAGACGTTGACCGTGGACCCGCAGTTGGACGACGACGGCCTGCCCAACGGCACCCTCGACATGAACTGGGTGCAGCTCGACGGACCGGCGACCGTGGATTTCTCCGACGCCAGCGCCACCCCGGGTTTGGGCTACTACGCTACAGCACTTGCCTTCCCCGCTGCCGGCACGTACTACCTGCGCGCCAGCGCCAGCGACAGCTTGCTGGTGAGCAACGCCGACCTGACGGTGACCGTGACGCCCGGCGTCAGCCAGCCACCGATCGTGTCGCTGGCCAGCAACGCCGCCAGCTTCAGCCACGGCCAGCCCGTGACGCTGAGCGCCACGGCCAGCGACCCGGACGGCTGGATCGTTTCCGTAGCCTTCAACGCCGACGGCCAGCCCATCGGCTCGGGCACCCTGGCGGACGATGGCACCTACAATCTCACTTGGACGGGAGCCACCGTGGGCTCGCACACGCTCAGTGCGGTGGCCACGGACAACAGCGGCACGACCGCGGCTTCCAACCCGGTGACGATCACCGTGGGCCCTGCCGTGCCCTTCGTGGCTCTGAGTTACCCGGGAGCGTACTCGGCGTTCACCGTGGGCGGCAGCGCCGTCAACCTCCAGGCCAGCGCGCGACCCGGCGGAGACAACAGCCCGGTGACGCAGGTGGACTTCGCCGTGAACGGCCAAACCATCGGTTCATGCGCGCAGGCCCCCTACGTGTTGGCTTGGAATCCTGCCGCGCCCGGCGACTACACGCTAGTGGCCACGGCCACCGATGCTGCGGGACAGCGAACGGTGAGTGCGGGTGTGCCCGTGCGGGCGATTGCCGCCGGGGTGGACCCCGGCGCACCGACCACGGTGGACCTGTCCAGCCCGGTCGAGGGCCAAGAGGTCACCGCCCCGGTGCCTATCGTCGGCACGGTGGACGGACCGACCTTGGCGAGTTGGAGGCTGGAATACCGACGCCGCTCGAACACGTGCACGGATTGGACGACCTTCGCGGTCGGCTCAAGCGCGGTGGACGAGTCGACGCTGGGAGTTTTTGATCCTACTCTGGTGCCCAATGGGCTCTACGACCTGCGCTTGACGGCGCTTTCGGCCGGCGGCCAGAGCGACGTGTCGAGTGCGAGCGTCGTGGTGGACGGCGGCATGAAGGTGGGCCGATTCACGGTGGCTTTCAACGACCTGACCGTGCCACTGGCGGGGCTGCCGATCACCGTCACTCGCGCCTACGACAGCACGGAAAAGTGCCCCGGCGACTTCGGCGTGGGCTGGAACCTGGACGTCAGCACGGTCAAGCTGGAGAAGAACTATCCCATTGGCAGTGCCTGGTACGCCGACTTTGAGCCGCAGGACCCGATCTACATCCCGACGTACTTCCTGGAGGACAGCGGGCCGCACGTCATCACAATCACCTTCCCCGACGGCAAGGTGTACAAGTTCCAGCCGCAACTCACCCTGGCCGACGGCAGCCCGGTGGAACGCTTCGCCGCACCCATCGGCTCTAGCGAGCCGCTCAAGATCGGCTTCCAGGCGCTGCCCGGCACTCAGGGCAAGCTCACGGCCCGAGGCATCCCACATTCTCTCTACCTGAGTGACGATGCGTACCTCTCGAACATCCAGTTCCTGGACGATCCCTACGACGGCAACCTGTTCAGCGACGCCACGGGCTGGGATTTTACGACCCAGGACGGCAAGGTGTTCACCTTCGACGCGCAGGGTAAGCTCGTGCAAATGGCCGACCGCAACGGCAACACGCTGACGTTCACCCACACGGGCATCTATCATTCCAGCGGGCGCAATGTGCAATATGTCCGCGACGCGCAGGACCGGATCAGCGCCATCACCGACCCGATGGGCCAGCAGTTGGTGTACACCTACGACGCGGCGGGCAACCTCGCCACGTTCACCGATCGCACGCAAGCGGTCAGCCGCTACACCTACGACGCGTTCCATAACCTCAAGAACCTGATTGATCCGCGTGGCGTAACCCCATTGCGCAACGACTACGACGCTGATGGACGACTGGTGCGCTCAACCGATGCGACCGGCAAAGCGATTACCTACGGCCACAACGTGGACGGCAAGGTGGAGTCGATCACCGACCGGCTTGGCCACACGACAACACACCGCTACGACAACCAGGGCAATGTACTCTCGACCACGGATGCTAAAGGCGGCGTAATCAGCTACACCTACGACGCGAACAACAATAAACTGACCCAAACGGATCCGCTAGGCAACACCACGCGCTATGCTTATGATGCAAACGGTCTACTGCTCCAGATCGCCGATCCACTAGGCCATGCCACGTGCTTTACCTACGACGATTCCGCCCGAGTGCAGACCATCACGGACGCACGCGGCAAGGTAAGCGCCACCAACGCCTACGATGCCGCTGGCAACCTGCTCTCCGTCACCGACGCATTAGGTCACGCAACGGCTTATACCTACGATTCATCCGGGAACCGTCTTACCGAGCGGGATCCGTTGGGCAACGTCACCCACCACGAGTACGACGCCTACGGCCACGAGAATAAGAATACCGACGCGCAGGGACATGCCACCGTCTACAGCTACGATCTGGACAGCAACCGTCTCACCGAGACAACCACACGCACTCGAGCGGATGGCGCAGTTGAGACGATCACCACCGCGCACGCTTACGACGCGGATGGACGGCTTGCGCAGACTACCGATCCGCTAGGCAACAATACGCAAACTGCTTACAATGCGATTGGTAAGCCTGCGCAAAGCGTAGATAGCCTGGGTCGTGCGACAACCTATGCTTACGATGCGCAAGGCCAATTACTCTCGACCATTGCGCCCGATGGCACGACCAGCCAGACCTACGACGCCGAAGGCCACCGGCTGACAAGCACCGATCAAAACGGCCATGCTACGACCTACGGCTACGATGAACTCAACCGGTTAGTAAAAACCACGCTGGCTGACGGCAGCTTTACCCAAAGTGCCTTCGACGCCGCCGGGCGCGTCACCACTTTGGCGGACGCCAATGGCAATGTTACGGTTTACAGCTACAATGCCGCTGGTCAGCGCATCTCAGGTAAAGATGCGCTGGGCCACATCAGCATCTATGCGTTCGATGAGAATGGCAATCAGGCTAGCTCTACCGATGCACTTGGCCACGCAACGACCTACGCCTACGACGACGCCAATCGTCGCATTGGCGCGGTGTTTACCGATGGCTCCACAAAGACTACCGCCTACGACGCCGCTGGTCGTCGGGTGGCTGAAATAGACCCTCTAGGCCGTGTCACGCAATACAGTTATGATTCGCTGGGCCATTTGGTAGTTGTTACCGACAATACGGGACAGAAGGCCAGTTACGTCTACGATGAACTGGGCAATGAGACGAGCCAGACGGACGCTAATGGCCACACAACCACCTACGCCTACAATGGCTTAGGACAGAGGACGGCACGTACGCTGCCTGGTGGACAAGCTGAAAGTATGACTTACGATGCAATGGGTAACATAGGTGCCCGGCGCGACTTCAACGGACGGCTGACAACTTTTAGCTACGACGCGGCCAATCGGCTACTGGCCCGTGTGCCTGATGCAAGCTTGAACGAGCCAACGGTAAGCTTCACCTACTCACCCGCCGGCCAACGGCTCACGATGAACGATGCTAGTGGCATGACCAGTTACGGGTACGATAACCGCAACCGCTTGGTCAGCAAGGCAACGCCCGAAGGCACGCTGGCCTACACCTACGACCCAGTAGGCCATGTGCTTTCGGTAGCCAGCAGCAACCCTAACGGCACGAGAGTAGGCTATAACTACGACGGGTTGGGCCGACTCAGTGCTGTCAACGACACCCACACTGGCCAGACAAACTACGTCTACGACACGTTGGGCAACTTGACGGGCCACCAGTACCCTAACCAAGTCAATACCACCTATGGATATGACACGCTCAACCGACTTGGCAACCTGAGCGTAACAGCGCTGATCAATGGAACTAATCACACTTTAGCGAGTTACACCTACACCCTTGACGCGGCGGGTCAGCGTACGGGAGTCATAGAACTCGGTGGGCGCACGGTGACTTACGGCTACGACAACCTGGGCCGACTGCAAAGCGAACAGGTCAGCGGAGCTACAGGCAGCAGTCCAAAGGGGCAAGTCGTCTACAGCTTGGATGCAGTGGGTAACCGTCTCGGGAGTAATAGCACCTTGGCTGGTGTACCGAGTGCAAGTGCCAGCTTTGACGCAAATGACCATCTGACTAGCGACACTTACGATGCCAATGGCAACACACGTCAAAGCCCGGGCAACGGTAACACGGATACTTACGATAGCTTCGACCGGCTGGTCGGCCGCAGTAACGGCAGCAGCGGCACAACGCAAATCATCTATGATGGCGACGGGCACAAGGTGCGCGAGACGACAGGTGGGATAGTAATAAGCTACGTGGTGGATGAACTCAACCCCACCGGCTATGCACAGGCTGCCGAAGAATTAACAAACGGGATAGTGACGCGGGTATACACCTGGGGTAGTCAACTCATCAGCCAAGAACAGTATAGCGCAAGCAGCGGGCAGTGGAATGCGAGTTTCTACGGCTACGACGGGCACGGCAACGTGCGCCTACTCATCAACAGCTCAGGCGTAGTCACGGACCGCTACGATTACGACGCTTTCGGTAATCTCTTAATCAAACAAGGCACAACGAGTAACCTGCACCTCTATTGTGGCGAAGAACTCGACCAAACGCTAGGATTGTACAATTTGCGAGCTAGGTTGATGAATCCGCTCACAGGCAGATTCTGGACTCAAGATAATTACGAAGGTACGAATGGAGATCCTTTTAGCCTGCATAAATATCTATTCAGTTCTGCAAGTCCTATCAACAGGATCGATCCAAGTGGACACGAAGATTTAGCAGATTTATCAATAGCTACAAGCATCGCAAACACCGTAAATTCGACCGAAGTCAATATTGCATTTGCCGTGCAGGACCAGCTTCTGTATGGTGGGAATGCTGGGGCTGAAAGTTTAGCAATCGGCGCTGTTGTTCAACTTGGATCGCCGATAATTCTCGCATACGCAGAAAAATTTATAGGTTATCTAGGCGGTGCATTTACCAGCTTGGGAAGAACGGCTGAATTAGATTACCGAAAAACATTCTTCGGGTTTTTCCCGGCTTTGTCACAATTTGAGGACAGGATCTTCGTACATCATGCAGTCGAACAACAGGTATTGATAAAATATCCTAATCTCTTTTCGGAGGAGGAAATCAATTCGATCGAGAATCTTAGAGGGATCCCTTCGCCCCTGAATAATACTGTACATCTAAGTGACATCAGAAAGTTGTGGAACGATTTCTACGCCGCTCATCCCACAGCCACAAGGCAGGAAGTCGTCGAATGGGCTAACGTTATTGATGGCCTGTATGGGTATAGTTTCATTCCGGAGATTGATTATTAATATGAGTTACTTTGTCATCATCCCACAAAGCTGTGGCGTTCTAGGTAGCATGTCGAAGATGGATCATTCTTCTGTACCATCTGAAGTGACAACATTGCACTGCGAGCTGCAGTTGATTCCTTCCGACGACATGATTTCTTGCGGAGAATGCTACCTGGTTTCTGAAATAATTCAGAATAAATTATCCAGCCAAACTTTCTCGGGGTATTTAGTGAAAGAGTGTTTTATAACAAATTCAGACCAGTTCCACGTTCTTTATCCTTATCAAACCGAGCGGCAGTTCGATTACTCTTGGCTTGTTGTTAATGGAGTGCCATTTGAGTCCGACTTTGGTATGCATCTAGGTAGATTGATTATATCTGATCGGGTTAAGAGTATCCTCGAACAATTCCGGATGGGACAATGCGAGCTTACAGCAAGCGAAACATTTGCTTTCGATTGGGAAATACGAAAAGCTGAACTTATCGCCAAAGCTCGCGCACGGTTGAGAAACCGATAACTAGAGCGTAGCTCATTTGCGTAAGCTGCTTTTTGCTGGCAGGCTAGCAGATGGCAAGACCTTATTCTCTGGACCTGCGCGAGCGGGTGTGGGCGGCGTGGCAGGAAGGCCAACAGAGCCAAGGTGACATTGCCCGGCGCTTTGAAGTGAGTGAGAGCTTCGTGCGCGATCTTTCCCGGCGCTTTCGTGCGAGTGGTAGCGTGGCTCCCCAGCCTCACGGCGGTGGGCGCACGCCAGCCGCTGACGCCAAGACCCTGGCGCGTCTGCAAGCTTTGGTGGCCAAGCGCAGTGACGCCACCAACGACGAGTACCACCGTGCGCTCTGCGCCACCAAAGGAGCGATCAGCATCAGCCGGGCGACCGTAGGCCGCCTGCTCCTGGCGCTGGATCTCACACGCAAAAAAAGACGCTCAAAGATGACGAGCGCGAAAGCGAACGTGCGGAAAAGGGGTCAACTCTTGACACTTGACAAACGCGAGCACCGACCATGTTCTGTCAAGTGTCAAGAGTTGACCCCTTTTCATCAACTACGCTCGGCGAGCCACGCGCAACGACTTCTGGGAGGCTTATCCCGTCGCTTTTCCTGGGAGAACGCATCGCTGCTGCGGCAAAGGGGAAGGCGAAACCAACCACGTGGAACGCTGGTTTGGCACTCTGCGCTCACGCGTGAGCCGGCTGGTGCGCAAGGCTGGTGCGCAAGGCCTGCTCTTTTTCCAAGTGCGAGGAGCGCCACGCCGAAGCCATCCATCTTTTCATCACCACTTACAACCTGCGTATCCAACAGCTTGCAACAACGAGTTAACCTCTACCTAAAGTTGTTTGCTTCAACCAGATATATGCTACCCAAAGTAAATGTCCGGATTTATCTCAAAGAGCATTTCCCTTCAATTAGCCTGGTGGATTTGGGCAATGAGATAAGGAATCGTTACGCTTTACTTTACGGTACGCGCAGCTGCTTGTTGTGCAACGGTAGCGCCTTGGCCGTGGTGCCTACAGGAGCGGCAACCGTTGCGGGGCGCAACCCGGAAAACCTTGCGGTGCTTGAGAAGGAAGCCGATGTATGTACTTTCATCAACGAGTTTGGTGATGTCAGCCGGAGATTGATTTTTCGCTACGACAACATCAATTTTTGGGTGCCATGTCCGAAGTACGCTGTCGAATTGTGGTTGGCTCCCCGTGAGACGAGTGGTCGTTTTCTCCAGATCAAAACGCACGCTGGCGAGACGCAATCTCTATCTGAATGCCGACTGATTGCCAGGGAGAACGGCTGGTCTGATGTTGCCGCCGGAAAAGTAAGTTCCTTGGTGCATACATGGGCCTTAGCCTCGGTTTTCACTCCAAGCTGCCGTGAAGAATGTTTTCACTCTCCACCACAAGCGACTTGGGTGGAGACCGGAAGTGTTTTAAGCATCCGGTCGGTTGAGGGATTCGATGTCACCTTTCCGTGGGTTGAACTCTATTTACAACTTAGATACGGTCTGACAAACTCTGAACTGCTTCAGTACATGAGCTTTAACAAGACTGGTAGTCTTTAATTAGGTGTTGCTAGTAGAGGTGATCAGCGCGAAATCCGGAGGTGCTTTTGGCTATCAGAGATCCACGTTTGCGTGTGTTACGGCAGCGAGAAGATCCGCGAGAACGGCCACATGGTGCGAGGCACCCAGTGTTCCACCTCGCTGGACCGGGAGCGGTTGTCTACTCGATGCTCGATCCAGGGGAGGACGCAACAAAGCTCGGATTCGCCGTTCTTCTGCGGATGAGTTTGCAGTCGCCTTCATTCTTGACTCAGTTCGGTCAGAAGGTCGGCCAGTTGGTGGCCGGTGCGGAAGCCGGAGAGGAAGCGGAGGAAGGTGCTGCGACCTCGATAGGCGCACTGGCCTTTTAGCATTTGACGAGGAGATGATGTCCAATCAAAAAAACTTGGCTGCACCTAAGCCCTGGACGGGTAGATTTATCCTCACGAGGACAGCGCTGGAAGTCTGCGGTGGAGCGGACGCGTTGCGCCGTTCTGAAGCTTGCTGGCCCTATGAGGTCATTGTCGCCGGGCACCGCAGCCTGCGGCACCCGCCGGAACGCGTCGCGCGCATGGAGAAACTGTCCTCTGGGGAAGTTTTCACCTACCCGGATGGGAGCATCCAATTTTGCGCGGTGCTTTTTTGCGCGCCCATGACCGAAACCGGCGACCAACTCTTGGAGGTGGTACCGTGGGGGAACCGATCCGCAACCGATCCGCTGGTCGGGCAAGCGTACCATCTGTACTGCTCGTCAAAGGTTAACCAGCGGGTGTACGGAGAGGATTGCTTGGTTGCCGGTGGCGAAAGCCTCGTGGTAGCCGACCCAGCTGCATTGGGTATTAGTGTGGTGTTCCGGCGGTGCCTGCCGACGGCCGCGGCAGTGAGCGCGCTGGCGAGGACCTTGAAGATTTGGCAGACCGGGATAGCTGCAGCCGGTCGGTCGCCTGCCGCGGCGGCAGACTTCTTTGACGACCGACTCAGTCTCTGGGGGAACGTGGCTTACTTCCGCCTTCGCTTGTACGATGCAAGCCCGAACATCATTCTCTGGCTGCTTATTTGTTTGTTGAACCACAGTCTAAACGGGGGCCGGGCACTAGCTATCGACTTTTTCCGCTACAACATTGGTCAAGAAGAGGCCCAGAGGAAGGATCATGCCAGCGGCAAGGAAATCCGGTTCAACTTGGCAACTAGGCAGATGGACAAAATTTTTGCCTCGGAGCGGAAGCAGATTCGAACGCACAGGCAAGGCAGATCAAGCAGCGAGGGGTTGACGCCCCATCCGCAGCTTCAGAGTGCGCAGTTTCCTGTGCTCGTGGATGGCCCGACAGGAGAAGACAATCTCCATGTAATCATCCTTTTCGAGGAGTGGCCTGCCGAATCCCAAAGGGATCATTTGGGCGAACTGCTTAAAAGTTGGGAGATGGTGAATGTACACTATGGCTTTGAGAAAGGGGCGATTAAGTACAATGCCGTGAAGTAATTCGTTTTGACGCTGCCAGCGAGGGCTTGCTTGTGAGTG
>CAXTOP010000004.1:0-163906 GCA_964245965.1 uncultured Chthoniobacterales bacterium | reverse complement strand
TGCTTCACCGGCTCAAGCCTGGCTGAAAAATTCACTTCTCACACACTTTCTCAGAACCTGTGTGGTTAATAGATTTGCGGTGGAAGGGCTGATGCTGGCAGGATGCCAGCATGAGCTATCCGAGTGACCTGAGTGAAGGCCAGTGGGAAAAGATCGCCCCCTTCTTCGAGCGGCCCGACCCGCGTGGAACTCGGCCAAAGCACCTCAAGGAAGCGTACCATCGAAGCGATCCTCTACCATTTGCGCGCGGGCTGCCGCTGGCGTGCCTTGCCCCACAACTTTCCGCCCTGGAGCACCGTGGCCAGCCACTTCCGGCTCTGGCAAAAGCGCGGGGTCTGGCAGCAAGCCGTCCTCGTGCTGGGCACCCGCTGGCGCGAGGTGAGCCTGGGCCGCGCCCGCCGGGCACCGCGTCACGCCCTCTTGGACAGCCAGAGTGTCAAGGCCGCCGCCGAAGGGCAAGAGCGTGGCTTCCACGGGGGCAAGAAGGTCAAGGGCCGCTCGCGCCCTATCGCGGTGGATAGCCAAGGCACGCTTTTGGCCGTGCACGTGACGGCTGCCAACAAAGCCGATGGAGCCGAGGCCGCCGCTGTGATGGCTCAAGCGGTGGAACGCCACCCCTCGCTGGAGAGCTTCACCGCCGACAAAGGCTGCCAGCGCCAAGCCGAAACTGCCGCTCATCAACGGCTTGGGCGCGACCTGCACGTCATTGCCAAGCCCACGTCCACCGCACAAAAAAGGCTTTGTGCCCATCGCCTTTTGCTGGCGCATCGAGCGCACCTTCGCGTGGTTTGGCCAGTGCCGCCTACTCTCCAAGGAGTACGAAAAGACCGTCGCCTCCTCCGAAGTGTGGCTCTGGTGCGCGATGATGCGCTTGCTCGTGCGTCGGCTTTCATGTCAGCCACACAGGTTCTACGAGGTACTGAGTTCACACTGGAACTGTTCCCGGGCAAGCAGCTGATCCCTGATATTTCGGTGTACAAGCGCACACCGGTTGATTTGCGGCACGATGTGGTATGCGCCACCGAGCCACCGCTGCTCACCGTCAAGATTCTCTCATCTAGCCAAGGGTTGGAAGAACTTTTGGAGAAGGTGGATTTCTACCTGGTCAATGGGGTGAAAAGCGTTTGGCTGGTCATCCCGGCACCGCGCACGGTGACCATCTTCCTACCCGATGGCGGCCAGGTTAACCATGATGATGGAGTGGTGTGTGATCCGGCCACCGGCCTCGCGGCGAACCTGGATGTGGTGTTTTCCTGACCGATCTTCCCGGTGAGCATCCTGCAACTCTTTCGGATGTAAGCCACGGCGCTTCGCGTCCGCTCCGGCACCAGACATGGCGGCGGAGCGCCGTGGCTACATCCGGAGGGATCCGGATAGGCATCAAGCCGGACGTGGCATCTCGAAGCGTTCGTCCGTGTGGCAGTACCAGCTCGGGCTGGCCATCCGGCCCAGCGGGCGGTAGTGCTCGGGCCTCACGCGCAGCTTTTCGGCGTCGAAGAACTCGTCGCGCACGTGGACGCGTTTGACCAGGCCGATGATGAGCCGGTTGCCGCCGATCTGGAGCGTGCCCCACTCCACGCACTCCAGGCTGGCGGGAGATTCGGCGATGCGAGGCGGCTTGACGACCGAAGACGGCAGCGCCGTCAACCCGGCGGCGGCGAGTTCGTCCGTGCCGTAGGGCAGGGAGGCGGCGGTCTTGTTCATGGCGTGGGCCAGGTCGCTGTCCACCATGTTGACGACGAATTCGTGGCTCGCGCGGACGTTGCGCGCGGTGTCCTTGGGGGTGCCGTCCTCGCGGTCGCCAGGGCAGAAGCCGACGATGGGCGGGTTGGCTCCCAGCACGTTGAAAAAGCTGTAGGGCGCGGCGTTCACCGTGCCGTCCTGGCCGAGGGTCGTCACCCAGGCGATCGGGCGCGGCGTCACCAGCGAGGACAGGATGGCATAGGCGCGGTCGGCGTGTTCGTTCTCGAGATCAATTTCCATGACGTACTTATACCATGCGCGAGCCTTGCCGCCCGAGCTGCCGGACGGAACCCGCTGCGGAGGTGGCGGACTTCCTGCTACGTACTCTGCCTACGGTATTGACCCCAGCGTCGGCACCGGGAAGAGACGCGATGACCCCAAAATCCACCATCCATTTACTGCGTGCCCTGTTTGTCATCACGGCGGCTTCCATCGGCACCAGCATCGGGGCGGGCCGCCTGGGCTCGCCGCTCCAGGGCTGCCTGCTCGGCCTCGGGTTCAGTCTGGCCGTGGTCCTGATGGATCAATTTCTCAAGGGGGTGACCCTGCGCGTGTTCTCCAGCGCCACCTTCGGGTTGCTGCTGGGATTGTTCGCGGCGACGACGTTGCGCGGTTCCAACGTGCTCGCCTACCTCCCGCTGGAACGGCAATGGATCATCAGCCTGCTGATCTACGCCGCCTTCGGCTACCTGGGAATGATGCTGGCCATCCGCAGCAACCGCGACGAGTTCAGCCTGCTGATCCCGTACGTGCGTTTCACCCGGCAGGCCGTCCAGGAAGCGCCGCTGCTCGTGGACACGAACATCATCATCGACGGCCGGGTCCAGGCGGTGTGCGCGTCGGGGTTCCTGAGCGGGTCGCTGGTCGTGCCCCGCTTCGTGGTGGAAGAGATGCAGCGTCTGGCGGATTCGAGCGATTCGCTCAAACGCGAGCGTGGGCGGCGCGGCTTTGAGAATCTGGAGAAGATGCGTGCCAACCTGCGTTTGGACATCACCATCCACGAGGGGGAGGGCGGGGCCGCCGGGACGGATGAACTGCCCATCGACACTCGGTTGGTCAATCTGGCGCGCTTTCTCCAGAGCCGCCTCCTCACCAACGACAGCGGCCTGGCGCGCGTCGCCCTGATGCAGAACCTGCCCGTCCTCAACCTCAACGATCTGGTGAGTGCGCTGCGACCGACGCTGGCGGTGGGCGACGATCTGGAACTCAGCCTGATCAAAGAGGGGCGAGACGCCAACCAGGCCGTCGGCTACCTGCCGGATGGGACGATGATTGTGGTCAACAACGGCCGAGCCCAAATCGGCCACACGGTCGGAGTCACCGTGGCCAGCGCCGTGCAGACGAGCGCCGGCCGGTTGATCTTCGCCGAGCTGCAGGGTGGCAAGCGATAAAGGCAAGGCCGTTTCATCCGCGTTCAGTCCGCGGCTAAATTGATCAGCTTTCAGCGGGTGTTGCGCAGCCCGATGGCCGTGCGGACACGCTGCATCACGGCGCTCGCCGCGGCCCGGGCGTGCCGGGTGCCGTGGGCCAGCACGTCGTCCACGTACCCCTTCTCGGCCAGGATCTCGGCCCGGCGCGCGCGCATCGGCGCGAAATATTCCCAGATGGCACCGAAAAGCCGCTTCTTGAAGTCTCCGTAGCCGACGCCGCCCGCGCGATACTCCTCCTCCATGCGGGCCACTTCTTCCGGCGGCGCGACCAGCCGGTACAATGCCAGGATGGTCGAATCTTCCGTCGGCTTGGACGCTTCGACCGGAGTCGAATCGGTCACCAGGCTCATGATCTTCTTCCTGAGCGCTTTTTCCTCGGCAAAGATCTCGATGGTGTTGCTGTAGCTCTTGCTCATCTTCTGTCCGTCCAGGCCGGGCACCACCGCCGTGCGTTCCTGGATGCGCGGCTCGGGCAGCTTGAAGACCTCGCCGTAGATTTCGTTGAACTTGACGACGATGTCGCGCGCGACCTCCAGATGCTGCTTCTGGTCCTTGCCCACGGGAACCACGTCGCTGTCGTAGAGCAAAATGTCCGCAGCCATGAGCACGGGGTAGGCAAACAACCCGTGCGAGGGCGAGACGCCGTGCGCGATCTTGTCCTTGAAGGAATGGCAGCGCTCCAGCAGACCCATTGGTGTAACGGTGCTGAGGATCCACGCGAGTTCGGTGACCTGCGGCACGTCGGATTGCAGGAAGAAACACGCCCGGGCCGGGTCCAGGCCGCACGCGAGGAAATCCAGGGCGACGCCGCGGCTGTATTCGTGCAGCTTCACCGGGTCCTGCACGGTGGTCAGCGCGTGGTAGTCGGCGATGAAATAGAATGCTTCCCCCTGTTCCTGCAACGCGATGGCCGGACGCATCATGCCGAAGTAGTTGCCCAGGTGCAGCGTGCCGCTGGGCTGGATGCCAGAAAGGATGCGAATCATAAGGAGGAGGTTCTTTCGCCGAGAATGCCCGCCGGGGCAAGTGGGCGCGCCTGGACCTCAAAGACCAGCCACGAGAACCTGGAGCGCCTCGGCCAGCCCGGCCCGCGCCGGTCCCAGGCCGCGCACGAACCGGATGAACGGCATGATCCGTCCCGGGTGCGCCAGCAGCCACACCGGCAAGGCAAGGTAGCGGGGCCGCTGCTTGCGCGCGTCAAAGAGCACGCGCCCCGGCACCGGGAACGACTGGTCCACCGCGTCGCTGATCGCCCGCAGCGACAGCATCGGCACATCCATTTGCGCGCAAACCTCGGCGATCCAGGCCGTTTCCATGTCCACGGCGGCGGCTCCGCTCCGGGCACCGAGCGCCTGCTTCTCGTTCCTGGTCTCGGCCGCTGCCGGTTGCGTGGTCAGCGTCCCTTGGTGAACGGCCCTTCCCGCCAGCAACCTGCTGGCGGCATCCAACGAAGCCGGCTCGGAAACATTCTCTCCCAGGATCAGGTCGCCGACCTTCCGCTTCGCCTGCAACCCGCCTGCGTAGCCGCTGCTGATGAGCAAGCGCGGCTTTTCTCCGCCGGCTTCTCCCGGGGCGAGCAGTTGCACCAGCCGCCGACGGTAAACCGGCACCTCGCCCACCCCCGTATGAATCACCGTCACCCTTTGCCCGGCGCACTCCCCCGACACGACCGGCAGGAGGCCATCGCCGGTCGCCAGGATGGACCGTTTCTTCAGCGCCGCGACGAAGACCCGGCTCTCGTCCGGCAGGGCGAAAGTCAACGCGATCATGGCCGCCGCGACACGAAGGCGGCGTTATTCATCGCTCTTCGCGTTGATGAAAACCTCCACCTGGTCCTTTGCCGTTGCCGCCGTCTTCGCCGGTGAAGCTGGCACCGCCAACGGAGCGTCGCCCGCCAGGCTTTGCCGGAACGCCTCCGCCCGACCGGCGGGCAGTTCGACGTAGAAATGTTTCTCGCCTTCCGAGGCCAGCCATTCGTTGGCGGTGCCGCCGAAGGCATCCGCCTGCTTGACGACCCGCTCCGCCCGGGCGGCCAGCCGCTCGGGGCGGCAGGTCAGCTTGATCGGCTCGCCGGTCAGGGTGGAAGGAGTCGGCAGCAAAGCGTCCGCGCTTTTTTGCAGCGCCTCGTGCAGCCCGCTGACGTCCTGAGCCTTCCTGGGCTTCGCGTGCTGGCCGAAGATCATCGTGACAAGGATCGCCGGCAGCGACACCGCCACCACGGGCAGCACGATCAACATGAACAGCAGCTTCACCCGCCGGGCGGCGCTGGGCGGCAGGGCGGCGGCATCCACGGCACGCTTGCCGTTGGCAGACGGTGGAGCGGGGGGAGGGATCTGAGGGACTCGGGCCGGTTGGTCCATGGGGTTAAACGCTCGACTCTAAATCAACGTCCGGAGCTTTGCATTAGAGCAACTGAATTGCGCTCGCAAGGCCGGAAAAAGCATGTTAGCTAAACTCTTCCTCCGACCTGGCTCCCCGCGAGGTATTTCATCCGACCGTGCGGCGGCTTCGTCGAAGCCCTTCCGATTCGTTCGATGAGCCGCCGTTCCTCGCCCGCGCCTTCTTTCCTCCGGCTGACCGTCCGGGCGCTCTGCGTGTGGACGCTGGCCGCCACCCCCGGCGTGATCCACGCCCAGGCACCGCTCGGAGCCGCTGGGAAACTCAACCAGGACGGCGGCATCCCCTCCGACCAGAGGCACGACACTCACCCGGAACTGCCACCCGCCGAGGAAGCCGCCTGCAACGCCGGTTGGGTGCTGTTGCAAACCAACGACGCGGCGGGAGCTGTCGCCGAGCTGAAAGCCTTCCAGACCAAGTACCCGCAGAGCAAATTGCTCCCGAACGCGCTCGTTTTGCTGGCGCTGGCGCAGGACCGCACCGGTGCCAGGGACCAGGCACTCGCCACCCTGGCGGATGTTATCGACCGCTTTCCGCAAACCCCGGCCGCCACGGACGCCTACTTCCAGCGCGCGAACATCTTCCTCGCCGACAGGAAGTACGATGACCTGACCAGGACGCTGCAGGAGTTTATCGACAAGAACCCCACCAGTGTGCGCGCCTACGACGCCTGCCAGCAGATCGCCGCCGTGCAGGTCCAGGAGCACCACGCGGACCAAGCCGCCGCGACCTACGAGCAATTCGCCGACAAGCAGCCGCAATCGCCGCACGCCCCGGAGGCCCTGGCGAAACTGGCGGCGTTGTCCCTGCGTTCCGCGCGCGAGATGGGTTCCTTCATCGTCCTGGGCGCGCCGCAGCGCGAGGTCTGGAAAACCACGCGCGGCCAGAGCGTCGCGGCCAGCGAACGCCAGTTGGCGCGCTATCCGGAAGCCCCGGCGACGGCTCTCGGTTTGCGGAGCCTGCTGGATTGCCAGCGCCTGCTTGCCGAAGCGAAGGTGAAGACGGACGAGCAGGTGCGCGAATACCTGCAAGGGTTGCCCGCCAAGTACCAGGATCGGCCCGGCGCGCACAGCCGCCTCCTTTTCGGTCTGGCCTCGCTGACGGTGCAGGCGGACCCGGCCAAGGCGCTGGCCGACATGCAGGAAGCTTACGATCCCAAGGTGGTGTACAGCCCGGCGGACATCGATCGCTACACGCAGTTGCTGCTCCAGGGCGATCCCGCCGCGGCGGAGACCGTCTTCCAGAAACTAGCCCAGGATTACCCGAACCCGCCGGGGCTGGCTCCGACGCAGGCTCCGTTGGACATCCAGGAGGCGCAGGCCCTGGCGCTCTACGGACGCGGCAAGGCAGCCGAGGCAAGGGGGGACAAGGCGAGGCAGGAACGATCTTTCCGTGACCTAAAGAAGTTCTACCCGCAGTCGCCGAAGGTGCCCGAGGCCAACCTCGGTCTGGCGGAGGGGTTGGTCGCCACGGGCCAGCCTGACGAGGCGCTGCTGCTGTTGAGCGACGTGGCCCGTGCGCCGGGAGCACCGCTGGAAACCCGCGCGCGGGGCATGCTGCTCTTTGCCAGGGTGCAAGCTAGCAAGGATCAGCTCCCCACCGCGATCGATACTTATTTGAAGCTAGCCGCTTTTTACCCCACGACCCCCGAAGCTCCCGAAGGTCTGTGGCAGGGCGGTCAGCTTCTGGAAAAGCAGGCCGCCACCCTGGGCGATGTCCCGGTGAGCCCGACCAACCCGGCGACGAAGAGCACGCAGTTGGCCCGCGCCCGCAAGGCTTACCAGGATCTGGTCACCAGGTATCCCGAGGCAAAGTGGGTCGAGCAGGCAAAAGCCCGCCTGGCGGCGTTACCGGCCGCCAAGTAGCGGCCGGATAGATGGTTGGTTGTTTCGGAGAAGCCCGCCGCAGACCCGACGACGGTCAATCCCCCATCGATTGGTGGGGATCAACCCCAACGGCTCAAGACTAATTCCTGCTGTCCAACGGCTCAAGACTAATTCCTGCTGTTCAAAGACCGAGTACTTCCTCGAAGCGTTCGCCATGCAAACCTCAAGCAGCCCGCACAAATCGGCTCATCTCGCTGCTTTGTCTGCTGGCACCACTTTGAACCTCACCAGCGCGCATCCGGAGACAAGAACAATCCATCTTTTCGTCCACTCTGTTGCGCGCGCGCCTGCGGCATCTGCGTTGCTGAGATCTTTGACCGGCCCATGAACGCAAACGCCTCGGTTGACATCCCGCCCGGTGATCCAGACCTCCCGCAAATCAGCGGACCCTCCAAAATCCGCCCCCCTGGGAAGCTCGTGCTGATCGCTGGCTTGGTGTGGATCGCCTTCCTCGCCATCGGTTTTTCCGTCCTTGCGCGAGAGGATTTTACTCCTGTCACGGGTGCCCTTGCGAGCCCGATGTTTCCGCCACAATCCGCGCTGGCCCTGGCACCGGATGTCCCGACGCTGATTTTCTTTGCCCATCCGCGTTGTCCTTGCACCCGAGCCAGCGTGCACGAACTGGCCGGGCTGATGGCCAGCCTTTCGCACCGGGTGGCGGTGACCATCGTTTTCACGCTCCCAAAGGGGGTGGCTCCCCACTGGGAACAGGGCGAATTGTGGCAGGAGGCTGCGACGATCCCGGCGATTCGCGTCACCACCGATCATGAGGGCCAGGAAGCACAACGCTTTGGCGTGAAAGGATCGGGCCACGTCCTTTTGTACCAACCTTCCGGCCGGTTGGTTTTTAGCGGGGGCATCACTCCTTCCCGGGGTCACGAAGGCAATAATTCCGGCCGTGCGGCGGTCATCAGCCTGGTCCTCCAAGGCCGCTCGCTGGTGAACCATGCGCCTGTTTACGGTTGCCCCCTTTTGGAACCACCCGCTTCATCTTCCCAACCATGATCTCGCTGGCACAAATTCGTTCTGCCCTCACTCTTGTTTCCTCTGAAGGCGAAATAGAACCGGGGCATCTCGGAGAACTGGCGGAAAACTTCTTCCAAAGCGAACGCCAACGCGCCTGGAAACGAACGGACCGGATGTTCGCCGGTTTGATGGTGGTGCAGTGGCTCGCTGGCATCGGAGTGGCTTTGTGGGTGACCCCCCACACCTGGATCGGAGCGGCGAGTTCCGTTCATGTTCACGTTCTCGCCGCGATTTTCCTCGGGGGAGCCACCGCCGGTTTTCCCGTGCTGCTGGCGCTCACGCATCCGGGACACGCGCTGACGCGCCACGTCATCGCCGCCTCCGAGATGCTCGCTTCGGCGCTGCTCATTCATCTGAGCGGCGGGCGCATCGAAACGCATTTTCATATCTTTGGCTCGCTCGCGTTCCTCGCCTTCTACCGGGACTGGCGCGTGCTTGCCACGGCCACGGCGGTGACCGCCGCAGATCATTTTCTGCGCGGCGTTTACTGGCCCCAATCCATTTTCGGCTCGATCATGCCCGGTTATCTTCGCTGGATCGAACACGTGGGATGGGTGCTGTTCGAAGACGTTTTCCTTTCCATCATGTGCCATCAGAGCATCCTTGAGATGCGCCGCATCGCCCGCCGCCAGGCCGAATCGAAGTTGACCAACGAGCGCATCGAGCGGGCGGTGGCAGAGCGTACGGGCGAGCTCGCCAACGCCAATCGTGAGCTTCGGGTCGCCATGGCGAAGGCGGACGCCGCCAACGTGGCCAAAAGCGAGTTCCTGGCCAACATGAGCCACGAGATCCGCACGCCCATGAATGGTGTCATCGGCATGACGGGCCTGCTGCTCGACACCGACCTGCGTGAAGAGCAGGTCGGCTTCGTCGAAACCATCCGCCAAAGCGGCGACAATTTGATGATCGTCATCAACGAGATCCTCGACTTCTCCAAGATCGAGTCCGGCTCGATGGAACTCGAGCCCCTCACCTTCGATCTGATCCCCTGCCTGGAAGAAGTCCTGGATGTCTTCGGTTCCCGCTCGGCCGAGAAAAAGATCGATCTCGCCTACCTCTGCGATTCGCGGGTGCCCGGCGCCATCGTCAGCGATCCGACCCGCCTGCGCCAGGTCCTCATCAATCTGGTGGGCAACGCGCTGAAATTTACCGAGAAGGGTGAGGTCGTGGTAAAAGTGGCCTGCGAGCGGGCCGCCGGGAAAGACATCCTCTTTGGAAACGAGTACCTGCGCGAACTGGCGCCGGGCGCATCCGTCCACGAAGAATGGGTGCAGCTCCACTTCGAGGTGCGCGACACCGGACCGGGTATCCCTGCCGATCGCATGAACCGCCTGTTCCATGCGTTCAGTCAGGTCGATGCTTCGGTTACCCGCCGGCATGGCGGCACCGGCCTCGGGCTGGTGATCTCCAAGCGCATCGTGGAAGCCATGGGCGGCAGGATCTGGGTCGAAAGCAGGCTGGGGACTGGCACCTCGTTCTTTTTCACCCTCTTTGCCAGGGAGACCTGCTCCCCGCGGCGGGTAAAATCCCTCGCTTCGTCCGCCGTTCTGAAGGACAAGCGGGTGCTCATCGTGGACGACGGCGAGATCAACCGCCAGATTTTACAAATTCAAACCGAGCGCTGGGGCATGGTCCCCACGGTTTTTGCGGCGCCGGCGGAGGCCTTGTCCTGGTTGGAGAGCAACCCGCCGGTGGACCTCGCCATCCTGGACTGGCAAATGCCGGACATGGATGGTTATGAATTGGCGCGGCAGATTCATTCACGGAAGACGTTGCGGAGCCTGCCGCTCGTTCTGCTGAGTTCTTCCATTCTCTCCAAGGGAACCGGTATTAATGCCGTGGATGAATTTGCGGCGCGGCTCATGAAACCAGTCAAGCAGGCACATCTGCTGAACGCTTTGACGACGGCGTTGGGCAACGCCAAGTCGAGCGCACGCGTGAGCCGTCCGCCGCAAGGTGCCGATCCGGCAATGGCCAAACGATTTCCTCTGAAGATCCTGGTGGCCGAGGATAATGCCATCAACCAACAGGTAATAAAGCGCGTGCTGTTGCAGTACGGATATGCGAGCGATCTTGCCGTGGACGGCAAGGAAGCGATCGAAGCGGTGAAACGTCAACGATACGACGTCATCTTCATGGATGTCCAGATGCCCGAGATGGATGGCCTTGAGGCGACCCGGCGTATCTGTGAGATGCTCGCTTTGTCTGAGCGGCCCTACATCATCGCTCTAACCGCCAATGCCATGAAAGCAGACCGCGAGGCCTGTGTGGCCGCCGGGATGGAAGATTATCTTAGCAAACCGATCCGCCAGCCGGAGGTAAAGGCCGTGCTTGAACGGTCCATTGCACGACAAGAGCATGGAGTCAGCGGGTAAAGGAATCGGCAAGAAGGGTCGGTTGACCTAAAATCAGGCAGGTAGCTCTCTTCCAAGAGGGCCCAGAGACACCGTGCCGCCTGTTTTCGGCACGGAAGAGCCGGCCGAAAGCCTCCACCCAAACGACCGCCAGAAGAGGGCCGGTCCGTGCGATTCATCCCTGTGTTCGCCACCTTGGCCACTCGCCGGTCGGAAGATTTTAGGGATGGACACCTGTCTTTGGGAGACGTTAGAAAGGTTCTTTCACGAACCTCCCGCTCCAACCCTCTCGCTGGCGGCCGTTGGAGTTCAAGGTCCCCGCGACTAAATCCCATGGGAAAGGTCCAGTTGCCCTCTGCGCAAGGTGCCCCAGCGAACAGAGGTGCCGTTGGCGTTTTAAGCGCGGCGTCCCTCCGGGCGGTGGCGCTTTGTGACATGGCCCTCTCCGGTTGCGCCGCCGCCCATCGCCGCACGGCGTCCGCCCTCCTGGCAGTGATGTGGCTTGGAGGGTGGCCGGCCCCGCGGGTGGACGCCGCCGATCCTGCCCTTGTCGAGGGCCAGCCCTTCGTCCGCAGTTTCTGTCCTGCGACTATCATGGCTCCTCCCAATGCCGGGAAATCGTGCAGGATGCGCGCGGCGTCATGTACATCGGCAACGAAGGATGCGTGCTGGAGTACGACGGGGCTGCCTGGCGCAAGATCATCGTGGGGGAGATCCAGTCGGTGTTCACGCTGGCCTTTGATCCGACCACCGACACAATCTACGTCGGCACCACCAATGACTTCGGCTACCTGGAGGCTGCCCGGGGAGGTGAACGGGTGTTCGTGTCGATACGAAACCGGCTTCCCGCCGACGCGCGCGAAGTGGGCAACGTGCGCGGCGCGTACGTCATGCCGCAGGGCGTGTTCTTCTGCTGCGATGCCGAAATCCTGCGCTGGTGGGATGGCCGTTTCAAAGTCTGGAAGGATTTCAAAACGGACTCGCTGCAGAGCGGGTGGGTGGCCGGAACTCTCTACCTGCAGTCTCAAAAAACCGGCTTGCTGCGCCTGGAAAACGACACGTTTATGGCAGCATCGGCGGACCAGGTCTTCAAGAAAACCCTGGTGCTGGCCATGGCAACCGGTCCCGGTGGGTCGGTGCTCGCCGGCACGCTCAACGAAGGTCTGCTCATCGTGCGCGACGGATCGCCCGGTCCATTCGCCGGCGAATGCCAACAGTACTTCAAGACGGCGGGAATCATCCGCCTGCGCATTCTGCGCGACGGGTCGGTGGCCGTTGGCACGTTGAAGGGCGGCGTGGTCATCCTTGACCGGGACGGACGCTTTCGCAGTTGCTTCGACGCGTCCGGCGGACTGCCGCCGGACGGTGTGGCCGGGATGGGCGAAGATGCCGAGGGCGGGCTTTGGCTGGGAACGAACGTCGGGATCGTGCGGGCGGAGATCAACGCGCCTTTTTCCCTCCTGCGGACCACCGTCCCCGGGGGCGTCCAGCCAGAATTCCGGGCGGCGGCAAACTTCCGGGACACGACTTATCTGGGCGCCACCAGCGGACTTTTTCGGCTGGTGCCCGCCAACCCGTCGCTGGCTCGCGGGGCTTATCTCGAATCCATCGCGGCGAGCGACGACAGTTTCTTTGATCTGCGGAGCGTCGGCGACGGCGTCCTGGCGGGTGGGATGCAAGGCGTCTTTTTCCTCGGTCCCAATGGACACCTCACCCCTGTTACCGCCCAGCGCACGGTGTCCATGTTCAGCCTTTGTCCTTCGCGTTTGTTCCCGGGGCGGATGTATGGCGGCGGCGAGGGAAAACTGTGGGAGGGAGCGTTTCGACCCGGCAGCAGGCCGGTGGACCGAGACGGGGATCGTGGCGGAGATCGGTGTTGCGGAAGCGATCGACTCGATTCATAACCTGGGCCGGGACGATCTCTGGCTTACCACCACCGGCGCAGTACTTTTCAGGATAAGATTTTCGGCGGCGGACGAGCCGGCGGTGACCTCGTTCCTCAAGGAAGCAAGTCCTTTGCACGGAGAGGACTGGACGGTGATTGCCTCCGCGGAAGGACGTCCGCTGCTGTTGGCCACCCGGAGCCGGTTGTATCGGTTCGACGAAGAGGCGCAGAATTTCCTGGCGGCGGACGCCTGCGGCGCGCGGTTTGCCGATGGGTCGTTCACCTTCAACTCGGCGGCGCAATCCCATGACGGGTCTCTCTGGTTCGCCGGGCATCCCCACGACGATCCGTCGGGGCCACAGATCTGCGGTCGGGCAAAACCAAACGGGAAAAACGGAACGGTGGCCTTCCAACGTCTGCCGCATAAAATCGCCGATGAAATCGGCGTCATCCAAAACTTTTTGCCGGTGAAGGACGTGGCAGGCCGCGAGTCCGCGACGTTGGTCACCGGGACGGCCGGTCTGGTGTGCGTGGATTTGCGGCGATGGACGGGGGAGCAGGCACTGGATTTCGCCACCCTGATCCGCCGCGCCGTGACCACTGGCCACGGAAAGACCGGCGGCGGGCCCGCGCCGCTGCTGGCGGACCGGCTGCCGTACTCGCGCAATTCGGCCCACTTCGAGTTCGCCGCCAACGCCTATGATTCCGGCGCGGCGTTGCGGTACCAGACGAGGTTGTCCAGTTCCGGGCAGGAGGATTGGTCGGACTTCGAGGAACAGACCAGCATCGACTACCTCGATCTGCGGGAGGGGGAATATGTGTTCAAGGTTCGCGCCCGCGATGCAGACGGTTGGCTGGGTCGGACGGCAGCACTGGCCTTCCGCGTCCTGCCGCCGTGGCAGTGCACGTACTGGGCGTATGCGCTTTACCTTCTCGCGCTGGCGCTCGCCGTCGCGGCGCTGGTGCGCTGGCGCGGACACCAACTCCGCCGCCGCAACGCCGCGCTGGAGACGCTGGTCCAGACCCGTACGCGTGAACTGATGCACGCCCCGGACGCCGCGGAGACCGCCAACCGCGCCAAGAGCGCGTTTTTGGCCAACATGAGCCACGAACTGCGCACGCCGCTCAACGCCATCCTGGGCTACAGCCAGATCCTGCTCGGCAACGCCGCGCTGCCCGCCCGCAGCCGCGAGCAGGTCGCCGTCATCGACCAGAGCGGCGAACATCTCCTCACGCTCATCAACGAGGTGCTCGACCTCGCCAAGGTCGAAGTGGGCAAGCTGACCCTCAACACGGCGGACTTTTCGCTGGACTCGTTGCTCGATGAGGTGGGCGCCACCTTTCGCCCGCGCTTGAACATCTTGCAGACGGCGCCGGGCACGGTCAAAAAGCAGGTGGCCAACATCCTGTTCAAGACCGGTTCCGAAACCCGGCTCATCGCCGCTCTGCGCGCGGCGGAACTGCTAGGGTTTGGCGGTAGCAGCGGGGCGACCCCGCAGAACCCCGGCACCAGGTGAAGCCGCGCCAGCCGGTGACAGAAAGAATTACCGGCGCACGGGGTCGAACCGTGACATCCTTGCGGATACTGGATTTTGAGTCCAGCGCGTCTGCCAATTCCGCCACGCCGGCTAATGAGCCAACAGCTTAGCGCGGTCCGGGCGGGGAATGCAAGTCCCACTTTCCACTTTCGGTTGGGCGGCATTTTACGCCAGCGCCAGCTTACTCCCGGTCCAGGTCGCTGTGGCCGACGAAAAACCGTTGGATGGTCGCTCCCGTCCGCTTGAAGCCGCGTTTCACGGTGTTGTTCGTGTCGTCAAGGCTCTGTGCGACCCGGTGGTTGGTGTGATCGAGGGTGCGCCCGGCGCGGGTAAAGAATCCTCCTTCGCCGTCGTCGCGTACCGCCGTCGTCGCGGAGGAGGAGGAACGATAATCCGTGGCCGTGTTGGCCGTGGTCGTGGCCGTCGATCGAGAGGGGGGCAGCGGCGCGACCGGGCGTTGGTCAACCACCGTCGTCGTGGAGGTGGTGCGGGTGGAGGTTGAAGATGAAGACGGAGGCGTTGTCGTACTGGCGGCGGCTGGAGCGGTGCCCAAGCGTCCGCTGATGGAGGCGATGGTGCCGTCATGTGCCGCCAGGCGCATCCTGCCGATGCTGTTGCCGTCTTGGTTGAACAATTCGAGCGTCCAGGAGGGTTTGCCGTTGTCGCCGATCTGGAGCAGGTAGTTTAAGGAGTCGAAACGCACCCGGACCTTGCGCGCCTGAGCCTCGGCGGCATCGAAAGCGCCGCTGGAATCAAGGTTCAACTCCTGCAACCGCAACGTCCCCGGACCCGGAGCAGGCCGCCCGGGAGTCGGACGCTGCGTGGAAACCTTTCCTCCCGCCACTGCCACTTCGCGGGTGCTGCCATTAGCTTCCCGTAAGACCACCCGCCAGAGGTATGGCTGGGGAACCCCGTCACGTCCGGAAACCTCCACGACGCGATCCAGGACGTTGCCGCCAACCACTTTTTGCACCGCCCGCAACGCGGCGTAAGCAGTAGGATTATTCGGCGTGCCGGAGCCAGCCGCCCGTGAGAAGACCGCCGATGAGGTCAGAAATAGAATTGGGAGGATTGTCTGTAGGGAAAACCGCTTCATGTCGTGCGGAATCTGCCCTCTGTCCACCCGCGTAGCCAAGCACTTTCTGGCGGTTCTCCTCAATCCGCCTCGTGGGCCCGCAACTCTTCCAGCGTCACAAACTCCAGCGCCGAAGAATGCGTCGCTGCCAGATCGACCAGCGGCGCCTGGCCGGCATCCAGGGCTTCCTGCCAGCGGGTGACGCACAAACACCACTTGTCACCCGCCTTCAACCCGGGAAAATCCCATTCGGGGTGCGGGGTGATCAGATCGTTGCCGCGCGCCCGGGAGAACTCCAGGAATTCCTCCGTCATGACGGCGCAGACCGTGTGCAAGCCGGTGTCGCCAGGGCCGGTGCGGCAGTAACCGTCGCGGTAGAAACCGGTCATCGGCTGGCGGCAGCAGCAGCGGATGTCCGCACCCAGAACGTTGGTTGGCATAAGACAGGATGGTAGCATATCCCGCCGCTGACCACCACCGGCTACATGCGTTTCTCCCGGCCCGAGCCGAACAGGCGGCGCAACCACGCCACCACGGCCGCCCCGCCGATGATCAGGAACTTTTTCGCCGCGAGGATGGCGACGAACAAGCCCTTGAACAACCCCATCTTGACCGCCACACCACCGGCCACCAACGCCGCGATACCGAACGCCGCCACCTTGTCGGTCTTGGGGTTGAAATCCGCGTAACGGTGGCCTTCCTTGAAATCGACCATCGACAGGATCGCCGGTGCCGCCTGCTCGATCTGCGGAAGCTGCGAGATGCCGGCGATCGCGTTGAGCACCAGCACACCGCGGCGGCCCAGGATGCGGATGTTGTAGTTGAGGGTGTTCTCGTCCGAGCCCTGGAATTTGATCTCTTTGGCCCAGTACATTTTCTTTGTCGCCTTGTCGTAGCGGGGCGGGGCGGCCCAGCCGACCAGTTCGATGGCCCGGTACCCCTCGGCGATCCGCTCCTTGTTGGCCGCCCGGGTGGACTCCTTCATCTCCGCGAGCAGCTTGTTGTAGTCGAGTTTCCCGGCCTCGTCGTCCTTGACGTAGCCCTGCTCGTCGTACGTGATCACCACGGCCCAGCAGTCCGGATCGCCGGGGCCGAGGTTCGCGGGCAGGAGCATCCCGAGATCTTCCTTGCTCGGCGGGTTGCCCCAGAGATCGTGGAGCACCTTGCCGGCATCCTCGGGATCGAGGTAGCGAAAATCGCGCGGCACGGCAAGTTTCGCCAAGCCGTTCGAGAGGGTCACCTCGCCCTGCCGGTAGTGCAGGCTGCGGATGATGTCGGCGGCACGGGATTTCGCGGTTTCCTCAGAGTCCGCAGGCGTGGCGGTGTCCGCGGGTGCCGTGGAGTCTGCAGGGGTGGCAGCGCCGGCCCGCAGGGCGTGGGCGGGCGGCGTGAAAAAGAGCAGTCCGGCAAGAACCAGGCAACCGGGCGAGCAGGCGAAGAAGCGTTTGCGCATGGAGTCCGGGTTTGTACCGAAAGTCACGTCCTCGGGCAACCAAAAAAGGCGCGGGCGGGAGGGCCCGTCGGAATAAAATCTTGTGTGCGAGAGCGTTCTTGCGCGATGTTTCCGCCAGCAAACAGCGACATGATCAGCAACGAAACCGCAGAGGTCCCGTCCCAGCGCGAACGCACCCCGGAAGAGCTGCTGGCGCTCTACAAGGGGCTGGTCGAAGTCAGTACGCTGATCAACGCGATCACAGACTTCAACGAACTGCTGACCGCCATCATGGAAGTGGCCCGCCGCGTCATGCAGGCGGAGGGCAGCGGATTGGTCCTGCACAACGAGCGCACCGGCGAACTGGAACTCGTCGTCGCGCGTTCGGCAGAGGGAGAGGTTTTCAACGCGCACGTGCCGCTGCCGCGGGATCGCTCCATCGCCGCCTGGGTGTTCGACCACGGGCAGAGCGCGCTGGTTCCCGACGCGTACGCCGATCCGCGCTTCTTCAACGGGATCGACACCAAAACGGGTGTGCGGACGCGGGCCATGTTGTGCGTGCCGATGTGGCGGCGCGGCAAGCCGGTCGGGGTGTTGTACGTGCTCAATCCCATCGGGAGCAGCGGCCGCGCGGTGTTCGACCGCGCCGACCAGGAGGCTTTCGAGGCGTACGCCACCCTGGCGGCGACCGCCATCGACAAGCTGCGCTTCCTGGAGGACGAGCAGCAGCGGGTGCGTTTCGAGCACGAGCTTTCCATTGCCACGGAGATCCAGCGCAGCTTCCTGCCGCAAACGCTGCCGGACCACGGCGACCTGGCGTTTGCCGCGCACTACCGCCCGGCCTTGGCCATCGGGGGCGATTTCTACGATTTATTCGAAGTCGGGCCGGATGAGCTCTATTTCGTCATCGGCGACGTGGCGGGGAAGGGAATCCCGGCGGCCCTGCTCATGGCACAGGCCTTGAGCAGTTTGCGCTTGATCATCGTGCCCCGGATCACGCCGGCCGACGCGCTGGCGCGCTGGAACGGGATGCTTTGCCGCCAGACGATGCACGGGCTGTTCGTGACGGCCACCCTGGGAAGGATCACGCCGTCGCGCCGGTTGGTGGAGGTCGTCAGCGCCGGGCACTGTCCGCCGTGGGTGGTGAAAAAAGGCAGCGGCAGCGTGGAAGAAATCCCTCTGCAAGCCGCGCCGCCCCTGGCGATTTTGCCCGGGATGCGCTACGAGGCGACTTTTCTGTCGCCGGGAGCGGGTGACTGGCTGGTGTTCTACACGGACGGCTTGATCGAGAGCCGTGGAGTAGGGGGTGCGCTGCTGGGTGAGGAGGGGGCACGGCAGTTGCTTAAGAAAGGGTTTGCCAACCCGCAGCAAATTGTGGCAACTCTTTCGCATGGCGAAAAGATGCGCCGGGGCGACCTGCTCCCACAGGATGACCTTAGCTTGCTAGTGTTCGGATTTCGAGATGATGTGACGTGAACTGAAGCTTTGCCCCGCCGACTGCTCTCCCCTATAGTCAGCTTCCCCACCGCTGCCCATGTCCACCCGCGCCATCGAATTTACCAGCCACGCCGGCAATCTGTCGCTGGTGCGCAAGTTCGTGCGGCAGTTCCTGCAAGCCGCCGGGTGCGGCGAATCGCTGGTGGATTTGATGGTGCTCGGCATCGACGAGGCCTGCACCAACGTGATCCGCTACGCGTATTGCAACGCGGACGACCAGTTGATCCGGCTGATCCTGGAGCGCACGCCGGACGGGGTCCGCTGCCGCCTGCGTGATTATGGCACGCCGGTGGACGCGACCAAGCTCAACGGGCGCTGTCTGGAAGTCGTCCGCCCGGGCGGCCTGGGGCTGCACCTGATTCGCCAGGCTTTCGACTCGGCGAGCTATCTGCGCCGGCCCAAAGGGACGGAGTTGATACTGACCAAGGCACTGACGTGCCTGAACCATGCGCGGGACTCGGCGGCAAGTTCAGGACGGGCGGCTTGAGGAAGGCGACTTCCGGAATTTTATTGGTAGTACGATGTGGTTCCATCCTTTCCAGCCTTGGCTGGGGCGCAGCTTGTCTGGCTCAGGGACCGTTTCCTGTATGGCATCACTGCCCCACTTCCACCGTCTTTCCCAGCACGGTCGAATACAGCAGCAGGCGGCTGACCGGCCGTTGGAAGCCTTTGCTGAACACCTCCGCGTAGGCCTGTAGCTGGGGAGCGTACTTTGCCGCCAGCCGATCCAGGAAAGCCTGTTCGCTCGTGTCGGAGGACCAGCGGCGGTCGGTCTTCCAATCGACGATCCACAATCCGCCCGCGTCCGGCCTGGTGACGATCACCAGGTCCATGATGCCTTCGATCCACAACTCCGGCTGCTGCGGATAGGAAAAGGGCATCTCGGAAAGGAATACCTCGCCGTGCCGCAGGAAGTCGGCATGCGCCGCACTGGTCGAAAAACGTGCCAATTCGTCCGCCGCGCGGCTGGTCCAGGCCGCGGCGTTGGTGATCTTCGCGCGTTCATGGTTCAGGTATTGCCGTCGCTCGGCTTCGTGCGCGGCTTTCCAGGGGTAGTGCTGCATCACCGCGTGCCACCAGTTGCCGTAATCCACGCCGCCGATCCCGGCGAGAGGTTCGTCCCTGGTGCCGCCGGGCGGAGCAGTGTTCTCCAGGGCAAGCAGCCGGTCGCCGTCGCTGTCGGCACCGGGATTGGCGATGTCGGTGCCACAGGAAAACAGCTCCGCCGACTTTTCCCCCTCGCTTTCGTGGACGAGCCCGGAAGGCAGCACGCGTTGCGGAATGCGGCACGAGACGGCCGCCGCACGCTTGAGCCGGCGGGCGTCCGGCTTGAAGATCCTGGGTGTCGTCTGGTGGTGGCCGGCACCGTCGCCGGAAGCGGGTGGCGCTTCGCTGCCGGCCACGCTCACCGTGGTAAAAAGTTGTTCGCGGTCCAACTCGCCCCACTTGCCGAGTTGCAGCATGTTGGGTTCCCGGCCCTCGTGGAGGCCGCTGCCGTCGGGAACGATGAGGAGGCGTTTCGCGCGGGTGAGCGTCACGTAGAGCATCCGTTGGAACTCCTCCGCCTGACGCTGGGCGCGCGCCTCCCCGCGGACGGCGTCCACGGTGACGTTGCTGAAATGCACCCGCGCCTGCCCTTCGAAACGCTCAATGCGCGGGTAGTTTTCGGTACGCTGGCGCAGTTGCCGGCCCAGGCCCAGCGGGATGACCACCGGCCATTCCAGCCCCTTGGCTTTCAAACCCGTGAGGAACTGGATCGCGCTCGCGGCGCCCGCCTGCATGGGCGTCGCCTCCTCGAGCGACGCGACCAGGGTGCCCACCCAGGTCCGCAACGTGGAACCCTCGCACTCGGCCTGCATCGCTTGGACCCGCAGGTGGCGGATGGCCTCTTTACCCGGTTCGCCGATAGTTTCCAAACGCGCGGCCAGCGCGGTCCGCTCGAACACGAAGTCCACGTAGCGGCTCAAGGTGCCCAACGCGCGGTTGTCCGGCGTCGCCGCCAGCCCGGCCAGCGGCGTGTTGCCGACCATCGGCGGATGGATCGGCAGGGCGGCGCGCAGTTCGTGCAGCAGTTCCAGGGCGTGTTGCAGCCGGTGAGAGGAGAGCTTTGTCAGCAAGCGCAGGCGTTCCTTTGGCACCGCCGGCCAGAACTGCAAGCCGCTGTTGCCTCGCCCATCGCCGAAACGGTGCAGGCGCGCCATGTCCACGTCCGACACGGCAAAAATCTCACGCAAGACGCCGATTAGTTCGAAGCGGTCCCAGGGATGGATGAGCACGTGGAGCAAGGCCGCGGGCCAACTGTGCCGCGCCAGTTCGCGGGCGATCTTCTTCTGCGAAAGCAGACAGCCGGGCAGGCCGTGCTGGGCGAAGATCCGCTCCGCTGTCTCCAGCCAGCTCACGCGCGGACAGATCACAGCAACCTCCGACCAACTGGTGATGCCGAGTCCCTCCATGCCGCGGGCTTCCAGGAAGTCGGCGAGGCCGGCGCACTCGCGCGCCAGCCGCGCGTCGGCGCTCGCTTTGCCGTCGCCGTCGGGCATGCTGCCCAGGTCCAGCCGCCAGGCCGCGCCCTCGGGGCAATCCGGGCGGGCGTTGAGTTGGCGGAACTCCACGAAGGGCTGCGGCAGCCGGCCGGCGGCGAACACGGCGTTGGCGGCGGCGATGACCCGCCGGGGGCAGCGCATGGTCACGGAAAACTCCAGGTGCCGGCCGCCGCTGCCGGCTTTGTACGCATCGACGTACGCGCGGTAAACGCGCAGGTCGGCGCGTTCGCTGTAGATGGCTTGCTGGTCGTCGCCGACAAAGCAGAACCGCCCCGGCTCCGGACCGGGGGAATGCCGGTCATCGGGCCAGGCGCCCGGCGGGGCGTCCATGGTACGGGTGATCTCGGTCAGGATGCCGAACATCTCGGCGTCGGTGTCCTGCGCCTCGTCGAGGATGACGATGTAGCCGCGCTGCCGCAGCCGCCGCAGCACCAGCGGTTCGGACACCAGCCGGCGGCACCAGTAAATCTGGTCGCGGTAGGTCATCAACCCTTTTTCGAGCCGGTGGTCCCGGTAGGCGCGGGCGATGATCGCGGCGAGCGTGCTGGCGGCGTCGTTGAGCCAGTGCGCGTAGGGCTGGACGGCGGCGGCGACCGCCTCCAGGAAAGTTTTGCTGCCGCCTTTGTAATCAGGCAGCTTGACGAAGGGAGCGCCGCCCTCGAAATCCTCGATCCAGCGTTGCAGGTGCTGCTGGTGTTCGCGCGTCTTGGGTTTCGAGCGGCCGCCGTCGTCGTCCAGCGCGGCGCTGAAGTTCAGGGCGGGCGGGGCGGCTTCCGGATCAAAGCCCGGGGGCGGGTCGGTCTCGTCGGGGCCGAGCTGCCGGGCGAGTTCCAGGAGCTGATCGAAGGTGAGATGCCGGCTCACCCGCTCGAGCAGCGCGGGCGGCAGGGCAAGCGCCTGGAAGCCCTCGCTCTCGCAGAACTTTTCCCACAAGACGGCGTTGTCGCGGTCTTCCAGCAAGCCGACGTTTTCGGGCAGACCCAGGAAGCGTCCCTGATCGCGGATGAGCTTGAGGCAAAAGCTGTGGATGGTGCCGAAAAAGGCGCTGCGCAGGTCGGCGAGGAGCGTCTGCCGGCCGATGGCCCCGGGGTCGAGGTGCCGCAGGATCGAGTCGCGCGTGCGGACGCGCAACTCCTCGGCCGCGAGCTTGCCGTAGGTGACAACGACGAGCTTGGAGAGAAGGTCCGGCTGCTCACGCCGGCGGACGAGCGCGAGGTTGGCGATCCGGCGGACGATGGCGGTGGTTTTGCCGACCCCCGCGCCGGCGGAGACGCAGAAGTTGCTGGTCAGCTCCTCGATGAACGCGCGGCGGGCATCTTCGTCGAGGAGGGTGGGAGGCGAAGGAAGAGCAGAGATCACTGGAAGCAGGCTTGGATGTGCAGGACGGCAACTCCCTGACCTTTAATCATTCCCGTTCCCAAACTCCAGTTTGGGAGCGAGGGATAACTTCCATCCATCGAGCGTGTCTCCTGTCTTGAACGTTTCAAGCTTAACGTGCATTCTGCCAGTGTGAGACTTCAAATCGTGCTCGAACCCAGTGAGGAAGGTGGATTTACCGCCATCGTTCCAAGTCTTCCAGGCTGTATCAGTGAAGGTAGTTGCCGCGAAGAAGCACTCAAGAATATTCAGGAGGCCATCGACCTCTATTTGGAACCGATCGAAGACGACTCGCAGTTTTCCGAACAGGCTGAGACCATCGAGATTTCTGTATGAGCAAGGTGCCGAGCCTTGTTTATGAGCGAGTGGTCAAAGCTTTACGCCGTGATGGCTGGGTGGTGGTTCGCCAAAGAGGGAGTCATATCCGCTTACAGAAGCAGACACTTGAAGGCACGTTAAAGGTCACGGTGCCTGCTCACCGGCCGATCCTTCGTTCGACTCTTTCGCATATCTTCAAGGAGGCCCGCTTGAGTGTCGACGAATTCAACGATCTTCTGTGAATTCATTGTTGCTGTTATTCTAAGCGGTATGCGTCCCCGTCACCTTTTCGTTGTTTTACTCATCGCGCTCGTTGTGCGCCCATTGACCGCGCGGGCACAGGACGATCATGGCACCTCAACACCGCTCTGGGTCCGCTATCCGGCGATCTCGCCGGATGGAAAAACCATCGCTTTCGCTTTCCGCGGGCATCTTTTCACCATGCCGAGTGCGGGTGGCCGCGCGGTGCCGCTGACGAGCGGCCCGGCGCGTGACTTCCAACCCGTCTGGTCGCCGGACAGCCAGTCCATCGCCTACGCCTCGGACGCCTACGGCAACTTCGATGTGTTCCTGATCCCGGCGGCTGGCGGGTCGCCCCGGCGGCTCACGACCCACTCCAACGATGAGGCGCCCACCGGCTTCACCCCGGACGGCAGGAGCGTGCTCTTCAGCGCGCACCGGATGGACGACTACCGCAACGCCCAGTTTCCCAGCCCGCGCGTCATGCCGGAACTCTACCGGGTGTCCATCGAAGGCGGCCGGGCCGCGGAGCAGATCCTGACGACCCCGGCGCTCGCCGCCCGCTACGACCGCGCCGGGACGCGGATCGTTTACGAAGACCTCAAAGGATACGAGAACCTTTGGCGCAAACACCATACTTCCTCCGTCACGCACGACGTGTGGCTCTACGATGTTGCTGCGCGCACCCACCGCAAGCTCACCGACTTCCCCGGCGAGGACCGCGACCCGGTGTGGTCGCCCGACGAGCGTTCGATCTTCTACCTGAGCGAAGCCAGCGGTTCGTTCAACGTGTGGAAACTCGCCCTCGACGGTGGTGGCGCTGCCGCCGGAGCACCCCAGCCCGAGCAGTTGACGCACTTTGACAAAAACCCGGTGCGCTTCCTGAGCGTCGCGCAAAACGGCACGCTGTGTTTCGGTTACGATGGCGGCATCTACCTGCTGCCCGTTGGGGGCGGCAACAACGCGCAGCCGCAACGCGTAGCAATGGAGATCGGCGTCGGCGACACGGGCCGCCAGGTGGAAGTGCTCAACCTGAGCGAGGGAGCCACCGAAATGGCGCTCAACCCGGACGGCAAGGAAGTGGCGTTCGTCGTGCGGGGCGAGGTGTTTGTCGCCTCGACCGAGCACGGCGACACCAAGCGCATCACCCACACCCCGACCCAGGAACGCAGCGTATCCTTCAGCCCGGACGGCAGGCGGCTGGTGTTCGCCGGCGAGACGGACAAATCCTGGAACCTCTACGAAGCCTCCATCGGGCAGAAAAAGGAGGACGAACCGTACTTCTTCAACTCCACGGTCGTCGATGTCCGCCCGCTCCTCGACAACGGGCAGGAGAACTTCCAGCCGCGCTACTCGCCCGACGGCAAGGAAGTCGGCTACCTGGAAAACCGCACGGCGTTGCGCGTGCTCAACCTCGAATCCAAGCAGACGCGTCTGATCCTGCCGGGCGACAGGAGCTTTTCCTACCGCGACGGCGATCAGTGGTTCGACTGGTCGCCCGACGGCAAATGGTTCCTGGTGAATATGTCCCAGCCCTCGCGCTGGTCCACTGAGGTGGGTCTGGTCGATGCCGAAGGCAAAGGGCAGATCACCAACCTCACCAATAACGGCTACGACGACATTGACCCGCACTGGACCACCGACGGCAAAGCCATGCTCTGGGCCAGCAGCCGCGAGGGTCTGCACGGCAATACGCCCAACGATTTCAAGCAGGGCGACGTGTACGCGATGTTCTTCACGCAAAAGGCGTTCGACCGCTTCAAGCTGGGCAAGGCGGACTACGAAATCGCCAAGCAGGCCGAGGACCAAGCCAAGAAGGCCGCGGACAAAAAGAACGGCGACGACAAGAAAAAGGACGAGGACACCAAGAAGAAGGAACCCGTCGAAATCGACCTCAAGGACATCGAGGATCGCACCGCGCGCCTGACGATGGGCTCGGCCGATCTGCTCGATTGGGCGCTGACGCCCGACGGCGAGACATTGATCTATCTGAGCAAAACCGAGGACGGCTTCGCCTTGTGGCAAAACAAGCTGCGCGCCAAGGAAACCAAGCGCCTGGCCGAGTTCCCCGAGGGAAAGAACCCCAACGCGCGCGGTGAGGATCTGGCGGCAAAGCTCGCCCTGGATAAAGAAGGGGCGATGGCCTTCGTGCTGGCGGGAGGGCGCCTCAGCAAGGTCAGCCTCAAGGAAGGCAAGAGCGAACCGGTGAAGTTTGCCGCCGAGCTGACCCTGGACCGGGCGGCGGAGCGCGCCTACATCTTCGAGCATGCGTGGCGCGAAGCCGCGGAGAAGTTCTACGCGACCGACCTGCACGGGGTGGACTGGAACTACTACAAGTCAGTGTACGCGAAGTTTCTTCCGACCGTCGATAACAACTACGATTTCGCTGAATTGCTCAGTGAAATGCTCGGTGAACTCAACGCCTCGCACACCGGCGGCGGCTACGTGCCGCATCCTCCCGGCGCCGACGACACGGCGGCGCTGGGCGTCTTCTTCGACGAGGATTACCGCGGTCCGGGATTGAAGGTGCAGGAGATCATCGAGAAAGGACCGCTCGTGGTGGCCAAAAGTAAGATCACGCCCGGCATGATCCTCGAAAAGATCGACGGGCAGACCGTCGAGGCCGGCATGGACTGGTGCCCGCTGCTCAACCGCAAGGCGGGCCGGCCAACCCTGCTCTCGGCGTTTGACCCGGGAAAGAACGCCCGCTTCGACGAAATGGTGAGGCCCATCAAACAGCGCGACCAGGAAGAACTGCTCTACCAGCGTTGGATCAAATCGCGGCGCGAACTGACGGACAAGCTTTCCGGCGGCCGGTTGGGTTACGTCCACGTGCGGGCGATGAACGACGACAGCTACCGGCGCACCTTCGGCGAGGTGCTGGGCCGGGCCAGCGGCCGGGAGGGATTGATCGTGGACACGCGCTTCAACAGCGGCGGCTATTTGCACGACGAACTGGCTACTTTGCTCGGCGGCAGGGAGTACCTCGAATGGGTACCCCGCGGAAGGGTCATCAGCGAGGAGCCGAATTTCAAGTGGGACAAGAAATCGGCGGTGCTGGTCGGCGAGAGCAACTATTCTGACGCGCACATCTTCCCGTACGCGTACCGGGCGCTGGGGATCGGCAAGCTGATCGGGATGCCGGTACCGGGGACGGGAACGTTCGTGTGGTGGGAGACGCAGCAGGATCCGTCGTTGTTCTTTGGCATCCCTGAGCTGGGTTTGCGCAACAAAGAGGGGTGCTTTCTCGAAAACCTGCCCATCGAACCGGACGTGAAGGTGGAAAACGACTACCAGGCGGTTGCTGCCGGCGAGGATAAGCAGTTGGAGAAGGCGGTGGAAATTTTGTTGCAGCCCTGAACGAAAGGCACCTCTTCGTCCCTCTCGAACCTTCGAGGTCGGTCATTCATGGGAGCCGAGGTCTGTCTGAGCAGGCAGGGAAATGTTTCGGGGTGGATGGCGCGCGCCGCGGCGCCATTTTTCCCTTTGCGGCAACGCTGCCCAGAGGGATCAAGCGGATGCGCCGCGGGGCAACCCATGGCGCGGCCGAGCGCGCCATTTACCCCGGAGCTTTTGCACCGAGGCATTTTGTTGCGGACACTTGGGTTTAATAGGCGCGCAGGCGAATCCTTAGAAACCATTTTGGCTCCGGGCATTTTGACGTTAAACTGCCTTTTCCGTTGCATCATGTCCGCCGCCGCTCCCATCCTGACCGCTGCTCCCTCCGCCGTTCTTGCTGCCAAGGCACCGACGCTCACGGTTAACGAGATCTACCAGTCCATCCAGGGTGAGAGCACCTGGGCCGGAGTGCGGTGCGTCTTCGTGCGGCTGACCTTTTGCGACCTGCGCTGTACCTACTGCGATACCCAGTACGCGTTTTACAAAGGAGAAAAGCGTACGCTCGATGACATCTTCGAGACCGTCCAGGCCTTCGACTGCCCGGTGGTGGAGATGACCGGCGGCGAGCCGTTGCTGCAAAAAAACATCCTGCCCCTGATGACCCGCCTTTGCGACGCGGGCCGCACGGTGCTCATCGAGACGAGTGGCGCGCATGACATTTCCGTGATCGATCCGCGCGTGCATCGGATCGTTGATCTTAAGACTCCCGGCAGCGGCGAGTGTGCGCGCAATTTGCTCTCCAACCTCGATCACCTGACGCCGCGCGACGAGATCAAGTGCGTCATCGGCTCGCGCGAAGACTACGAATGGTCCCGTGCCATGCTGCGCGATTATGACCTCGCCAACTGTTGCGGCGCGGTGCTCTTTTCACCGATCTTCGGGCGCATCCAGCCGGTGGACATCGTCAACTGGATGGTCGAAGACAAGCTGCCGACGCGTTTTCAGCTCCAGATGCACAAATTCATCTGGGACCCGGCGGCCAAGGGCGTCTGAACTTTTCTCTACTTTTCTTAACCAGCCATGCGCGTCCGCATCGTCAAAGATTTCCGTTTCGAAGCCGCCCAGGTCCTCACCAAAGTGCCCGCCGGGCACAAGTGCGGGGCCATGCACGGCCACAGCTTCATGGTGGAGATCTGCGTGGAAGGCGAAGTCGATCCCGAGACCGGCTGGGTGTACGACCACGCCGAGATCAGCCGGGCGATGAATCCTTTGGTCGAGCAACTCGATCACGCCTATCTCAACGATGTCCCGGGTCTGGAGAATCCGACCATCGAGAATATGGCGGCCTGGTTCTGGCAAAAGCTGACGCCGCTCTGCCCGGGGTTGTGCGAGATCGTTATCCACGAGACACCCAAGGCCCGGTGCATTTACCGCGGCGAATAAGTAGAAACCCACCGCTCGGACCGCACTTTGCGGTTTGACAATCCTTCCCTGTCCAGCTTTAGAAAGAGCACTCATGCAACCCTCGTTTCCGCGCTTTTCCCGCTTTGTCCGCTCCGGTGCTTTGCTGCTCGTGCTGACGGCCCTTGGGGCCGCCTGCGACCGTCACAGCGCCGCCGAGGCACCCGAGAGCTATGGGCACGGATCAAGGCACAGCGCGGCTGATGATTATACGGAACACCGTGATTACACGGATCATCAAATCGACAGCCGCAAGCAATCGAACCACTTTTCCGATTCCAAGGGCATTGAGCCGGAAGCGGAGCGCGCGGGCGGGGGCGAAGGCAGTGCGGTAACCCCGAAGCCCAACGAAAAGCCGGCGACCACGCCGAATCCGCTCGGCCTTGGTCGTTAGAGTACGCCCTTCGTTGAGTTCGCCTTTTGAATCGTAGGGCGGGCGCTCCGCCTACCATCTGCTTTACTCACGGCAGGCGGAGCGCCCGCCCTACGATCTAGAATTTACACCGGCCTATCCATCGATGTTTTTGGCGATGATGCCGGTGCCGGAAAGAACCGCCACGTCGTTGCCGCCGCCACCGTCCACGATGTCGTAGCCAAAATAATCGTACAGGACGCTGCCGCCACCCGTGGGATCATTGTTGGTTAACGCAAACGTGTCGTTGCCGTTGCCGCCGAAGAGTTGCACATCGTAAGACCCGTTGCTGGTGAGGGTGTTCGACAGCACGGCCGTGATGAGATCTTGTCCGTTGTTGCCGTCCGCTTCGACGCGGAAGGTCCCGGTGAGGTCGAGGGCATTGGTGCTTGGAAAATTCGTGTGGATGGTGTCGTTGCCGCCCGAGCCGATCAGCAGCGCATCGACCAGACCATCGACGAAGATGGTGCCGGTCGTTCCATCGCTTCCGTAGTTGATCGTATCGTTGCCTTTGCCGCCATCGATGGTGAAGTACACGTGGCTGGTGTCCAGCGCGGCAAACCCCGTCTGGCTGACGAGGATCTGGCCCGTGTCGTCACCGGCGCGCAACGCCATGCCGAGGTCGAGCAAAGAGTCGTCGCTGACGCTGCCGCCGACAAAGTACGCCACGTTGTCGTGCCCCAGGCTGTCGTCGCCACCGGTGGTGTGGATGTGGACTTCCGAGTTGGCCACGTTGCCGAAAAGATTGACTGCCACGGTGTGGTTGCCGTTCCCCAGCGCGATGGTCGATTGCACCAGCGAGTTGTTCTCGATCGGGCCGTTGTAGTTGAGCTTGACGTTGTGCGCGCCGGAGCCCAGCAACACGGTGGTATCCACCTCGGAGTTGTCGATGGTGTTGAAGGACAGGTTGACGTTCTGGCTGGCGTTGTCCTTGGACAGCACCGCGAAGGTCAGCAGCGAGTTGTTGCCGATGGTATGGCCCTGCGCGTCGAAATTGAACGTGTTGGCACCCGTCCCGAGCTTCACCACCACGTCGCGGTTGGCGGCCGACATGTCGCTGCTCAAAAGGTAATCGACCCGGTTGTTTGTCCCTTTTTTGAGGTTGACGTTGATCTGAAAAAACAATTCGTTGAACGTCTGGTTGAAATCACCCACGCCGTTGAAGAGTCCGTCGCCGTTGGCGTCAACCTGCACGGTGGTCTGGTGGCTGGCGCCGTTCTCGGTGACCACCACGTGCTGGCCACTGTCGGCACCCTTGATCAGCAGATCGTCGCTGCTGTGGCCGGTGAAATGGCCGACGGCAACGGTCACGCTGGGGCAGAGGCGGCTTTCGAGGGATTCCACCAGGGCGGTGACGGGTCGCCGAGAGGTGCCGAGCGTGGCGGGCACGGCAGCCACGGTGGGAGTGAACGGTCGGAGCAACCGGCGGCGGAGCCTGGCAAAACGGCTCTGTGAGGTGCCTGCGGGGACAGGAGAAGAGACTTTGCTCATGGTAGGGTGGGTAGGCTTTGTGGTAAACGCGTCACCCGGAAGCTGATTCGGTGCGTGCGCGCGGACCGATTTTACGTCTGAAGACGGCGATTCGAAACCTTTTTCGCACCCGGCCCGGGTACCTGCCTTTCGGACAACCCTTTGCACGAGTAAATTGTTTCAGGCGTCTATCCCAGCCCGCGGCAAATCTCGGGAATCAGGGTGGGTCCGCCGTAAACAAAGCCGGTGTAAAGCTGCACGAGCGACGCGCCGGCATCGAGCTTTTCGCGCGCGGACGCGGCGTCCGAGACGCCCCCGACCGCGATGATGGGCAAGCTCGTTTTCTGCGCCAGGAACCGCACGATTTCCGTGGAGCGGGCGCGCAAAGGCGCGCCGCTGAGTCCGCCTTGCTGCGTGGGGACGCCGGCGGACAGTGAGGAGTGGTCGATGGTGGTGTTTGTGGCCACGATGCCCGCCAGTTGGTGATCGGCGGCCAACGCGAGGATTTCTTCGATCTGGGGGAAAGAAAGGTCGGGCGCGATCTTCAGCAGCATCGGCCTGGGAACGGCAAAGGAGTGGTTCCTGGCCTGCACGGCGCGCAGCAGGGCGTCCAGTTCGTCGCGGCCCTGGAGTTGACGGAGGTTGGGGGTGTTCGGCGAGCTGACGTTGAGCACGAAGTAATCGCCGAATGCATGCAGCTTTTCGAGCGCCGCCACGTAGTCGCCAGCGGCCTGCTCCACCGGCGTGTTCTTGGATTTTCCCAGGTTGATGCCGACCGGGATGCCGGGCCAGCGCCCGCTGGCACGGAGCCGCTCGAAACGCCGGGCGGCTGCCTCCGCGCCCTGGTTGTTGAAGCCCAGGCGGTTGATCAACCCCTTCTGGTCGGGCACCCGGAACAGGCGCGGCTTCGGGTTGCCGGGCTGGCCGTGGATGGTCAGGGTACCGGCTTCCACGAAGCCGAAGCCGAGCGCTTCCCAGGCTGCCAGCGCGACGCCATCCTTGTCGAACCCGGCGGCGAGGCCGATGGGGTTCGGAAATTTTACCCCGAAGACGGCCCGTGCGAGTGGGTGGTCATGGTTGCCGGGGGTGTCTGCCCCGGCCAGCGAGCGCAACCAGCGGAGGGGAAAGCGCGCGCGGGAACAAGCGGCCAACAGGCTCATCGAAACGTGGTGCGCCGTCTCCGCGTCCAGTGAGAAGAGCGCGGGGCGCAGGACGCGCCGGTAGAGCGCGGAAGTGATCATGGCAGGATTATCAGCAAGCCCGGCCCGGAATGCTACCCGGTCTTTTGTTCCTCCGGTTGTAGCCACGGCGCTCCGGCACCGCGTTTGCTCCGGAAATCGGACACGGCGGCGGAGCGCGGTGGCTGCAACCGGAGTGATCCGCATGAGCACCTAACCGGCTGCGGCAGCCGGGCGGCAGGCCATGCCGGCCACCAGCGCGACGATGGCGCCGGGATCAAGCGGCTTGGCGATGTGGTGCTGGAACCCGGTGGCGAGCGCCCGCTGCCGGTCCTCCGCGCGGGCATAAGCCGTCAGGGCCGCGGCCGGCAGCGCACCGCCGGCTGCGGTACCCAGGGAACGGACCCGTTGGATCAGGCTGTAGCCGTTCTCCCCGGGCATCTCGATGTCGCACAGCATCACGTCGGGAGCCATGCGCTCGACCGAGTGAAAGGCTTCGGCGGCGTTGCTGGCGAGCAACACCACGGCGCCGCGCCGGCTCAGGAGCTGTTTGAGCAGAGTGCGAGCGTCCGGATCGTCGTCCACGACCAGAACGCGGATGCCGTTCAACTCACCCTCCGGCGTCGGGGTCGGAGTGGGTGGCAGAGAGCAATCCTCGGCACCGACGGCGGAAGGGAGAGTCCACAAGGGCAGCCGCAGGGTAAAAGTCGATCCCAAGCCCAGGCCCGGACTTTGCACGAAAATCATGCCGCCATGTTGCTCGGCCAGATGCCGGCAAATGGACAAACCCAAGCCCAAGCCTTTGTAGTTGCGCGTGCTCGTGGTGTCCTGCTGGGTAAACCGGTCAAAGATCGCCGGCAGGAAGTCCGGGGCGATCCCCTGGCCGGTGTCGGCCACCGTCAACTCGAAGCACGCTTCCGTTTGCTCCGCGCGGATGTCCACCCGCCCTCCGCGCGGCGTAAACTTGATCGCGTTCGTCAACAGGTTCCACACGATCTGCTGCAGTCGGTCGGGATCAGCCTGCACCTGGCACTTCAGTGCCGAAGGCGGGCGGTTCAGCGTGACCCCGCGGGCGTCTGCGGCAGGCCGCACGGTGTCGAGCACCGCGTGAACAACATCCTGCGGATCGACCGGGCGGACGTCCAGCTTGAGCTTGCCGTTGGTGATACGCGAGACATCCAGGAGGTCCTCGATCAACTGGACCTGGGCCTTGGTGTTGCGCTCGATGACCTCCAGAGCGGTCAACCGGGTGTCGCGATCATCGGGATCGACCTGCATGAGCTGGGTCCAACCCAAAATGGCGTTGAGCGGGGTGCGCAATTCGTGGGAAAGGACCGCCAGAAACTGGTCTTTCGCCCGGTTGGCCGTCTCCGCCTCGGCTTTCGCCAGCTCCAGAGCCGCCGCGTATTCGTGCTGCCTGGCCAGGAGATCGCGTACCTGATACTGGCGGCGGCGGGCACGGATGGCCACCTGCAAAGCCGTGGTCATGGTGGCCCGGCGGGCCGGACGCTCCAGCACGGTGACCACGCCGAAGGGTTCGAGGGCAGCCAGCAGATCCTGCGTCGCCGTGCTGTTGGCGCTTTCGGCCGTGGTCAGCAGGACCATCGGCAGGTCCGACCAGGGTTCCTGGTTGCGCAGCCAATCGGTGAGTTCGGCCAGTTCGGCGGGCGAGCCGGCCGCCTCGTCACCGAGCAGGACGGCCCCGGTGCCGTTTCCATCGTGGATCAGGCGGCGGCTCAGATCGCCCAAGCTGGAGCAGCTTTCGGCGCGCAAACCCAGAGTGTCACCATCCTCCGCGGACAGCACGCCATCCTTGCCGGGAGGGGCAAGAACCAAAATGGTCTCTGCTGGGCTGACGTTCATCTCGAATGGGAAAGATCGAACGAGCATGGTTGGCGTGGACAAATTTGTCACGCCTGAAAGCTGCCGAGCCTTCATATCCGACGATTGCCCTGAGGGTTGTAGGAGACATTACCGGTGCTTCGGTCAGGCAAGCCACCTAGCATCGGCCATCCGTGTGCCGGGTCTCACGGGTGGAATGGCTTCTGCTAAGGAAGACCCATCGAAACGAGCGGCAAACTCTTCCCTTGCGGCCTCCTCATGGGATTTGCCGTTCATCATGAGCCGCATTGACCCTTTATGAATTTTCCTCCAACGGAGACCGAGTCGCTCATCTCGGCGTTGCGCGACGAGCTGCAGGATCGCGGTGCGTTGCTGCACCTGCTGGAAACGCAGCACCGCACCCCGCCCGGAGACAAAGCGACGGCTGCGCACGAACTCAGCGTGGCGATTCAACAACGCCGCTCGGACGTCGTGCGTTCGCGCGAGCGGCGGCAGGAAGAATTTCGCAGCCTGGTGAAGGACGGCGCCGCTGACCCGGCGGTCGGTGAAAAGGCGATCAGCCTCCACTCGCTGCTGCCGCATTTCCCGCTCACGGTCGCGCCGATGATCGAAGCACTCGTTGACGAGGTCAACCACCTGATCGTGCGGGTCGAGAGCTTCTCAAGCGATGAGTGAAAGGATGAGGCCGAAATCCCCCTCGCCGTGGATTTCCAGGGTCCCGCCGAGTTGATCCACGCTTTGCCCGACGTCCAGGAGCCGCAACTGCGCTTCCCACTGGTGTGAAGCGTACCCGGCAGCGTCACCGGGCAGCGCGGCGTTCTCGGACGGACGGGCCACGAGGCGAATTTCCGCCTTCGGGGCGGCTCCGGGAAGGCGCTCGATGGTCACCGTGATGGTACCGGCCGCACGCTCCTGGCCCAGGCCATCGCGCAGGTTGAGGATCAGGTTCAAGAGGATTTGCCGCAGGGACGTGTCGTCGAGCAAGACCGCCAGTTCCTCACCCGACAGTGCGGTGTTCAAGCGCAAACCATTGGGCAGAACATGGGTGAAAAGTTCCATGTCGCCGCGGACCATGTCCGTCAGGTTGACGTAGGCCCGCTCACCGGAGGGGCGGCGGTTGATCTCGGTCAACTGGCGCAGCAGCTTTTGCAGCCGGCCAGCGCTGTGGTGGATAAGGCCCAGCCCGTCCTTGATGGGTAGCCCGCTTTCCATGCCCTGGAGGTACATTTCGCTCAGGGCGGAAATGCCGCCGACCAGGTTGTTCAACTCGTGGGCCATGCCGAGGGTCAACTGGCTCAGAGAATCCCCGGTAGCGGCGGCGCGCACGAACCGGGCCTCGTTTTTCGAACCGGGGGTGAGCAGGCCGGTGAGCGGGTTTGACCCGGGTGCGGAAGAAATAGTCTCGATCATCTCTGGTTGGTACGGTAGAACGGTCAAACGGCTCTGGGGCAGGGGCGGAAATCCTTTGCTTTCTCTCTGTAAATCTTTAGGCAGAGTTGTAAAGTGTGCTCGATTGGCCGGTAACCAAATCTGACCCTCATGGTTTTTGAGAAAATCATCGTCCTCGACGACGAACTCATCATTCGCAAGAGCCTTGAGGAGCAACTGCGCCGCAAACGGTACTCGGTGGCTTCGGCTTCGAACATCGCCGAGGCGGAAAACTACCTCGCCAAGGATAATTTCGACCTCGTCTTCGTTGATGTCCATTTGCCCGACGGCAACGGGATCGACCTGCTCAAGCGGCTCTCGCAGCAACCGGACAGCCCCATCGTGGTGATCATGACCGGGCGCGGCTCCATCGAGTCCGCCGTGGAGTGCATGCGCGCCGGAGCGTTCGACTACGTCATCAAGCCATTCTCGCTGAGCCAGATCATGATGATCGTCGAGAAGGCGGAATCCTTCAGCCAGGTGGTTAAAGTCAACCAGTACCTTAACCAGGAGCAGGCGACCAGTAACGGGCTTTTCGGGGAAAGTCCGAGCATGGTCCGGCTCAAGAGCATGATCAGCAAGGTGGCCCCGACCGACGCGACGGTGTTGATCAACGGCGAGAACGGGACCGGCAAGGAACTGGTCGCCAACGAATTGTTCAAGGCCAGTTCGCGCGCCAAGGGATCGTACATCAAAGTCAACTGCGCCGCTGTCAGCGAGACGCTCATCGAGAGCGAATTTTTCGGCCACGAAAAAGGGGCGTTCACGGGAGCCAACGAACGGCGTGAAGGCCGCTTTGAACTCGCGCACGGCGGCACCATTCTGCTCGACGAGATCAGCGAGATCTCGCCCAAGGTGCAGGCGAAACTCTTGCGCGTGCTCCAGGAACGCGAGTTTGAACGTGTGGGAGGAAACAAGACCATCCAGGTCGATGTTCGCGTGCTGGCCACGACCAACCGCAACCTCCTCAAGTCGGTGGAGAACGGTGATTTCCGTGAGGATCTTTATTATCGGCTCAACGTTTTTCCGTTGAAGGTTCCCCCGTTGCGCGAGCGAACCGGCGACGTGCTGCTGCTGGCCAACCGTTTTCTGGAGCGGTTCGTGCGGCGGTACGGAGTCAAGATCAAGGGCTTTTCGGCGGCAGCCAGCCAGGCCATGGCAGACTATGCCTGGCCGGGCAACGTGCGTGAACTACAGAATTTGATCGAACGCGCCGTGATCCTGTCCGACGGTCCGGTGGTGGAAGAAGAGGTGCTCGGCCTTCCGGCGAGCAGTGCGCCGCGTCTAGTGTACAAGGAGACCGTTGCGCTGGTTCCTGCCGACGTGAGAAAAACGAGTGCTGCGTCGGCAGCGCCGGTGGCTCCGGGCAGTGGATCCGATGCGCTGGTTTCGCTCGACGAGATGGAAAAGCAGCACATTCTACTTGCTTTGGAACGAACTGGAAATAACCGTACCCAAGCGGCCGCCTTGCTCAAAATCAGCATTCGCACCCTGCGCAATAAATTGCATCAGTACCGTATTGACGGTGAATCAGCCGATGAACTGGAAGAAGCCAGCCACGGCGGTAACTCAGCGGCTTGAGTTGTTGAGCCTCTTCTCTTCTGTTACCCGGATGGGCACGGACAGAAGGGGATGGAGCGGGGTGAGATCTACGCCGATTTCCTAATGGCTCTTCGGTTCGGTGAGTTGAAAATCGTCGAAGTAAATTACGTCTGCGGCGTTGCGTGACCAGAAGTCGATTTGGAAGTCTCCGACCATCTGCTTGGTGGATTGCAGAGCGGGGTTCTCGTAACGCACGTTCAATGTTCTTGTCACGGTGGACCAGTTCTTGTTGGCGGTGAAATCGGCTCCGATTTCCACCATCTCGGCGACATGCTGGCCGACGCGGTGCTTGCTGTCGCGATCGTCGATCTCCTGCTTCACGGTGCCGACGTAATCATCAAAAAGCGCGTTGAAGCTGTAACGTAGTTTTTCCATACCCGTGCCCTTCACCTTGAAACTCAGCGTGTAGTTCTCGTTAGTATTCAGGGTCAATCGCGGGCGAACCAGCGCGAAGTGACGCACACTCCCGGAGATCCCTTTGTCCCCTATCGGAAACACCTTGTTGGCCGACGGCCAATAACCGGCCTTCAAACAATTGCTGCCCTCTGGGGGCGCACTGGCGGGATCATCCTGGGCGTTGACCACGCTGAAATACGCCAGCGCGTTCCCGTATTCCGACCGCGACCTGGTGTTCCATCCCATCGGGCGCTTGCCGGTGCGTCCCAACCGATCCCGGCCTTTCAGTTCCTGGACCGGTCCAAACGTGGGTCGCCCCTTGGTGCCGGTGTTCAGTGCGACGGCAAGGTGGCCGTTGTCCAGTCCCAGGATCAAGTCGAACAAGCCGTCCCCGTTGAAGTCCGCCACGCAGGGCGCGGCGAACCCGGGCAGCTTGCTGGTTCTCCCGAAAGTGAGCGTGGAGGTGCGGGCCAGCGCGCCGCTGCCCTTCGGCGCGCCGGTGTTGAGGTACACACCGATCTCGCGGCTGCGGTCGGACACGAGCAGATCGGGTTTGCCGTCGCCGTTATAATCGACCACCGCCGGAATGAGTTGCTCCCGCCCATCGCCGTAGGCCAGGAAGACAGGCTTCTCTTTGGCGAACTGCGGCGTGCTGCCGCCCGTCTTCGAGATCAGGCGCACGGCGTTGGCTGAATAGGTGCCCTCGCCCAGAAGGAGGTCCAGCCTGCCGGTGCCGTTCCAGTCACAGGCGGCGGGGGAAAGCAGGTTGCCCCAGAGGCGGTTCTTGTCGTCGGTGGGTACGCGGATGCTTTCCACGGTTGCGGGCTGGCGGAACAACGCGCGCTGCCGGGTACCCGTGTTCGGAACGAAGAGGATTTCGCCCAGGTAGTTGCCTACCATCAGGTCGGGCATCCCGTGGTTGCTCCAGTCCGCCAGCGCGATGCGCGGGCAAAAACGGACGTGATCCCATGTGTCCCGCTCGAAGTATTTCTCCCGCGGCCGGTTCGTGGTGGAAAGAAAGAGCGGGAGGACCTCGGCGTTGGTGAACCGAGGGGCGGCTGCCGTGCCGCGGTTCTGGTAATAGAAGAAATACCCGTTCGGAGCGGCGACGAGGAGATCAGGTTTGCCGTCACCGTTCAAATCGGCAAACGCCACCGAGGGAGGCATGGCCTGGAACCCCATTTCTCCGCCGTCCATCACGATCTCTGCGCTGAAGGTCGGCATGGCGAGCGTGCCGTCGCTGTTCACACCGTCCCAAAGGTTGTCCTCCGCGCTTGAGGCTTTCTCGAATCCGCCGGTGTCACCGAACAAATTGCCGCCGGGACTGGCATCTTGCGCGCGCAGAGCCGTGACGCCGATGGTCGAGCACAAGACGCCGCCAACGCTAGCCACAGCCATCCACAGGAGAGCGGATCGAAGCGGGAAGGGGTGACACATGGAGGCCAGCGTACATAGGACACCGACCCTCAGCCAGCATGTCCTTTGCGCGCCGCTCTCTATGACTTGCCCATGCCGTTCGTGCCGTTGGCACCGTTCACGCCGGCGGTGTTGTTGAAAGCCAGGTACGTGTAGCCTTGCAAGCTCTTCTCGTAGCTACTCAGCAGCTTCATCGCCTCGTTGGGCTTGAGCCGGTCGGTCTTGATGGCGGCATCCACCTGGGCCTTCATCAAGCGGCCCAACTCCGGCTGGTGCCACTGCGTGAGCGCGAGCACCTGGGCGATGGTGCTGCCTTCGATGATCTCCTCGATGTACCAACCGCTGTCCTCGTCCTCGTCCAGGAAAACGTGGACCTCGTGGACCCGTCCGAAGAGGTTGTGCAAATCGCCCATGATGTCCTGGTAAGCGCCCACCAGGAACAGGCCGAGGTAGTACGGCTCGCCCGGCTGCAACTCGTGCAGAGCCAATGTGTCCTTGATGTCCTGCAGATCGATGAACTTGTTGATCTTGCCGTCCGAATCGCACGTGATGTCCACCAGCGTGGTGCGGCGCTCGGGCGCCTCGTCCAGCCGGTGAATAGGCATGATCGGGAACAACTGGCCCAGCGCCCAATGATCCAAGAGCGACTGGAAGATGGAAAAATTGCAAAGGTACTGGTCGGCCGTGTTGTTGCCCAACTCGCGGACCTCCTCGGGGATGTAGCGCATCCCTTCGAAAAAGCGCACGACGTTGCGCGCGATCTGCCAATAGATGCGTTCGATCTTGGCTTTAGTCTCCAGGTCGAGCAGCCCCAGGTCGAACATGGATTGCGCCTGTTCCTTGTACTGCGCGGCGTCATGCAGCGCTTCCAGGCGGTTTTCCTTGCTGAGCGTGCGGTGCGTCTCGCCGATGTCCTGCACCAGCTTGGCGTCCTCCGCGGTGACTTCCACCTGCGCGCCGTTGCCGCCGTCCTTTTCGATCGCGCCAAAGGCTTCCACCACCAGCACGGAGTGATGCGCCACGATGGCCCGGCCGCTCTCGCTCACGATGGTCGGGTGCGGCACCTTCTCGGAGTCGCACACGTCCATGATGTTGTAAACGATGTCGCGGGCGTACTCGTGCAGCGTGTAGTTGGTGCTGCTGTCGAAGGCGGTGCGCGAGCCATCGTAATCGACGCCCAGACCACCGCCCACGTCGAGGTAACCCAGATCGTGGCCCATCTTCTGGAGCTTGGCGTAAAAGCGCGCCCCCTCGCGGACGGCGCGCTTGATCGTCACGATGTCGGGCACCTGCGAGCCGACGTGGAAGTGCATCAAACGCAGACAGTGCGCGAGACCTTCCTTCTTGAGGTATTCACTCGCCGTGACGATCTCCGCCGTGGACAGTCCGAACTTGGCGTTCTCGCCGCCGCTGGTCGCCCATTTGCCGGCCCCTTTGCTCTGCAAACGGGCGCGCAATCCGATCATCGGCTCGACGCCGACCTCGCGCGAAATCTCGACGATCTGCCGCAATTCTTCGAGCTTCTCGACGACCAGGATGATCTGCTTACCCAACTTGCGCCCCATCAGGGCATTCTGGATGAAGATGGCGTCCTTGTAGCCATTGCAGATGATCAGGCTCTCGGGGTCGCGATGCACGGCCATCGCCGCAAACATCTCGGGCTTGCTGCCGCACTCCAGGCCGAAATGAAACTCCTCGCCGGCGTCGAGGATTTCCTCGACCACTTCGCGAAGCTGGTTGACCTTGATGGGAAACACTCCGCGGTAGGGTTTCTGGTAGCCCGCTTCGTTGATCGCGGCCGAGAAGGCTTTGCAGATCGTCTGCACGCGGTGGCGCAGCAGGTCCTGGAACCGGATGACGAGCGGGAAGGCCAGTCCCTGTTCCTTGGCTTCGGCGACCACGTCCATCAGGTCGATGGAGCCGCCCTGGCCCATCAGCGGGGTGACCTGGAGGTTTCCCTGGTGGCCGATGGCGAAGTAACCGGCACCCCAACGGTCGATGTTATAAGTGGAAGTGGCCGAGGGAATGTCCCAGTCGATACCGGTATTAATCATTGCTGGGCGCACGGTAGTACCCCTGCCTGTGAATGCAATCGGCGTCGTGTAAAAATTTGCCCCTCCGGCAACCCTCGAAGACGCCGGCGCGCCGGGGCAAGTGCCCATGCTTTTCCACCAAGAGGGTTGCTCCCCGCCGGACGTTCCTGTAAAAGGAGGCACCGTGGCCGAAGTCCCTCCATCCCAATCCTCCGCTTCACCGCCGCCCCCGCGCCGGCGCTGGGCCTGGTGGAAGCGTGTGTTAATGGCTCTCGGTGTGTTGCTTCTGCTGCTGGCGATCTTCCACCGGCCGATCATCTTCGGCGTCGCCAAGTACGCGATCAAGAGGATCGGGGCAAAGGAGCACCTGGACATCGATCTCCAACTCGGCGGCACGATTTTCACCAGTTTGCGCGTGGAAAATTTGAAAGTTCGCCCCACCGCGCCCGGGATCATTCCGAAGGCCGACGTCGGCCGCTTGGAGGTGGGTTACAGTTTGCCGACGCTGATCCGTGGCGGCCTGGATTCCCCGTTCCTCGGCGATGTGGTGCTGCACAATGCCGATATCGTTTACGACCCCTCCAAATCGCCGCCTTCGCCGCCAAAGAAGAAGGAGCCGTTTACGCTGCCCGTTTTGCCGCTGCCGCGCAGCCTGAGTCTGCGCAACGTGACTTTTCAGATGCTTCCTTCGCCGGAGCCGGTCGCGAAAGCCAAAGCCCAAAACGCGGCGGCCAGTTCCGTGGTGCCCGCCCCCGCGGCCCCGGCCGTCGCCAGCGCCACCGAAGCCACGGCGGACGCGGGCCTGCTCGTCAAGAACGCGAACCTCGAACTCAACCCGCAACACACCGGCGAGCTGAAGATCGACGAGGTGCGCATCCCGGGCGGCCTGGATTTGCACGATGTTTCGGCCACGACGGCCTACCACGATCGGAACCTGAAACTGACCAACCTCGTGCTGGCCCCGGAACTCCGTTTCCGCAGCCTCGGGTTGGATGCTTCCAAGCTGGACACCCAGCAAAAGGTGAGCGTCGCGCTGGACGCCGACCTGTTCGGCGGCACCGCCAACGCGGACATCCTGCTTGAAGGGACCAAGGCGCCGCCCAAGGCGAGCGTGCGTCTGGACGTGGCGGGCATCGCTCTTGCCGGCGTGCGCGACTTCCTCAAGCTCGACCTGCCGCTCGACGGCACGTTGAGCACCGCCGCCATCCGCTTCGACGGCACCACCGACAAGCCCAATTCTTGGGTCGGTCGCGTGGAAGCAAAGATCGACAAACCGGCTTTCGGAAAAACCGCGCTGGATGCCGTCAACGTGCGCCTGAACCTGCGTGACGGTGTGGCGGAACTGGAAAGCGCCGACGTGGTGGCGGGCGACAACCGGGTGGCGTTGCGGGCCAAGGTCAACCTGCCCGCCCAGATGGCCGATCTGGTCCGTGCGACAGGACAGGGCAACCTCAAGATTGCCGTGCCCGACTTGGGCAAGCTGCCGGTGGAACTGCCCGTCGCGCTGGGAGGTTCACTCAACGCCGGCGGCGACTTTGCGCTGGCGGACGGCACGTTCAAGCTCAACGGCTTCAAGGGCCACCTGCAAGGCTTCAACGCCCCCGCGCAACGCGCCAGCGTCGCGGCGCTCGACTTTGCGCTGGACGCCACCGAAACGCTGCCGCCCAACGCGACCGCTCCGCCACCGGTTCCCAACGCGCCGCCCCCACCACCCAAGCCGTTCTGGCAGGGCCTGAAAACCCGGCTTGCGCTCACCTCGGAAGGGATCGTGTACGGCGATTACAAGCTCGACGGCGCCGGGCTGACCGTCAGCACCGACGAGGCCGCCGTGAAGCTCGAGCAGGTGGCAGTCACGCGCGCCGACAACCGGCTCGACGTGGACGGCACCTACCAGTTGCCCGCCGACTTGGCGAACTGGCAGAAGAACCCGCTCGCCGTGCGCCTGAGTCTCGCGGCACCCGATGTCAGCCAGTTCTCGACGGACCTGGCCGCTGACCCTTTGCAAGGTCGCTTGAACGCCAAAGGCAACGTCACCCTGGAGGGCGGTAACTACGCCGGCGGCTTCGACCTAGAGGCGCGCGACCTCCGCGCCAAGGGCGCGAAAGTGGAGACCGCCGACGTGCAGATCGGCATCGTCAACAACCAGGCAACCGTCCGCACCGGCCACATTCGTTTCGACGACAAGAACAGCATCGATCTGTCCGGTCAGGCGGGTCTGCAAGCGCCCTACCGCTACGAAGCGGGCGTCGAGGTGGACCTGACGGATTTGTCGCGCTTCGAGCCGGTACTCCAGGCAAACAACGTGGAAGGCAAGGTCGGCGGCGCGTTGCGCATCGCCGGCAAGGCCGCCGGACACGCCGCCACGGCACCGGACGCCACCGACCGGGAACTGAACGCCTCCCTGGACGTGACGGCCCGCGCCCTGGAAGCAAAAGGCGCGAAGATCGACAGCATCAACACGCAGGTCGTCGTCGAGAACAATACCGCCATCATCAAGACGGGCGAAGTGCGCCTCAACCCGAAAAGCGCCCTGACCTTCGGCGGACAGGCCGGGATCAATGCTCCTTACCCTTTCAAGGGTAACGTAAGGCTGGACCTGCCCGACCTCGCTTCCTTTCAGCCGGTGCTGGCGGCGAACAACGTCAACCAGAAAATTTCCGGCGCGCTGCTGCTCAACGCGCAGGCCAGCGGCCACGCGGCGACCGGGCCCGACGCCAACGACCAGGCCATCGACGGCACGGTGGATCTCACCGGCAGGAACATCGAAGCCGGCGGCGCGAAGATCGAGCAGTTGGACGGCCACATCGTCGCGGACAACAACCAGGCGGTCATCAAGACCTTCCTGGTAAAATTCAACGACAAGAACACCATCGATGTGGGCGGTCAGGCCGGTACTCGCGCCCCCTTCGACTACCAGGCGAAGCTGAACGTGAACTTGCAGGATTTGAAGGTGTTCGAACCGATCCTGCAGGCGGCGCAAGCCAAGGCGCCGAGTGCTCCCGCCACCACCAAGGCTGGCGCGCTGGTCGAAGGTCCCAAGCCGCAGGTGCTCGTGGACGCCAACGCGGCCAAACGCGGCTACACCCGGGCCGCGCTCGCGCCGGCCAGCCAGGCGGCAACCGTGCAGGTTCCCACGAGTGGTTCACCGGCCGTCCGCCGGGAGGCCCGGCGCAAAGCCGCCCAACAATCGCTCGCCTCTAAAAACGCCCCGAAACCCGAGCAAAAGCTGGCCGGCGCGGTGCAATTGCAGTGGGAAGGCAAGGGCAACTTCGCCAAGGACGAGGCCGGCCCGCAGTATGCCGGCGCGGGCAAGCTGGCGATCCGCCACGTCGAGTTCAACGCCATTGGCCCCGTGGAGGGCGACGTGGCCGGGCAGTACGCCCAGCAGGTCATCGACTTTCCGACGTTCTTCGTCAGCTCGAACGGACTGGAGTTCCGGACGACCATCGCGCTGAAGGACGCCCTCGCCCGGGTGGACAAGATTTCCCTCAAGCAGGGGCCGACCGAGCTGCTGGCGGGTTATATTCAGATCCCATTGGACCTCCAGAAACTCTCCGCTCCGGGTGGTCCCATCCCCGACGTGGACAAAATCGACGTGAACATTGCCTCGAAGCCGCTCTCGCTGGAGACCCTGTTCAAGAGCATCGACAAGACGAAGCCTGCCCCGGCGCTGGGTACGGTCGAGCTGGGCATCAACGCGCACGGCAGCCTGTCGAAGATCGTCGCGCTGGTGAAGGTGCAGGCCCGGGGCCTCCGCAGCCCGCAGTTCCCCACCATCCGCCCGGCGGACGCAAACGTGAATCTTGCCCTGCACGACAACCATCTCGACCTCGATACCAGCTTGCGGCAGCCGCAGATCCAGCCGCTTACCATCAAGGGCGGCGTGCCGCTGGATCTCAACGCCATCGTGGCTAGCAAGGAGTTGGACCCCAACCTGCCGGTCAACCTGACGGTTTCACTTCCGCGCTCGAACCTGGGTTTTCTCAGCGGCGTGACCAAGTCCCTGCGCTTCATCGAGGGCAACGTGGCCGCCGACGTCCGCGTGGCCGGCACGGTGGGCAAGCCGACGTTCGCCGGTTCGCTGGAGTTGAACATCCCGGCGGCGCGCGCCGAAAACATCACCGTGCCGGCGATCCGCGACTTCCAGGCCCGGCTGGCGTTCGCGCAGATGCAATTGCGGGTCGAACGTTTCAACGGCGACATCGGCGGCGGCAAGCTCAACGTGGCCGGCCAGATGGATTTCAAGGAGCTCACCGATCCGATCCTGAACTTCACGGCGACCGCCAAGGACGTGCTCGCGGTGCGGGACGACAACGTCACGGCGCGCGTCAACGCGGACATCCGAATCAGCGGGCCGCTCGCGGGCGCGACGGTCGCGGGCAGCGTGGGGATCACGAAGAGCCGTTACCTCAAGGACATCGACATCGTGCCGATCAGCCTGCCCGGCAAGCCTGCGCCCGCCCCGCCGTCCGAGGCGGAGTCCGATCCGTCCATCGGCATCAACGTGGCGCCCATCAACCATTGGAAATTTGATCTCGCGATCAAGACCGATGATCCGTTCTACGTGCGCGGCAACCTGGCCAACGGCACCGCCACGGTGGATCTGCACCTGCGGGGGACCGGCGCGACGCCGCTGCTGGACGGCAACGTGACGGTGGAAAACCTGGTGGCGAGCCTCCCGTTCAGCCGGCTGGAAATTTCCAACGGCAACGTGCAGTTCACCCCCGACCAACCGCTCAACCCGGTGCTGGACCTGACGGGCACGAGCACGGTGAGCACCTACCTGGTGACCGTGTACATTTCCGGCCGCGCCAAAGACCCCAAGGTGCAGTTCAGCAGCGAACCGCCGCTGCCGCAGGAGCAGATCGTCGCGCTGCTGGCCACCGGTTCGACCACCGACCAGTTGGCCGGCAACAGCGAGGCGCTGGCCGGCAAGGCGACGCTGCTCGTGCTGGAGGATTTATACCGGCGCACCTTCAAGAAAAAGAACACCTCCGCCAACGCCGAGCCGCGTTCCACCCTGGCCGACCGGCTCAACGTGGACGTGGGCAGCGTGGATCCGGCAACGGGCAAGCAGGAGGTCACCACCCGCTTCAAGATCACCGACACCGTGCAGTTCCTGGCCGACTTCGGGATCGAGGGCGATCTGCGCGGGCGGGTGAAGTACCTGATTCGTTTCCGTTAAGCCAGCCTCCAGGATGCAGAACCGTTTTCCCCTATCTTTGACTCTGCGGCTGGCCGTGCTGCTATCCGCCGGCTTGCTGCTCACGTCCTGCGCGCTGTTCCGGCCGCGCCACGCACAGGGGCCGGCGACCTTGACAAAAGCGGGCAACGTCACCGTGCAATTCGCGGGGGTGAATGCGTTCACCGAGGAGGACGTGCGCGACGCGCTGTCCGACCCTTTGCAGACCATCAAGACCGACGGCCTGAGCGCAGCCACGGCGGACGATTCGGCGTTCTTCCTGGAACTCTATTATCGCAAGAGCGGGTACGCCTTCGTCAATGTCAGCTATACGGTCGTCAGCAACCAGCAGTTGACGCTGAAGGTCCAGGAAGGGCCGCTGGTGAAGTTGGGCGACCTGGATTTCACCGGCAATCGCACTTTCCCCGATCCGACCAACTTTCAAGAGTACATCGTCGGGCAAACGCGCGAGCGCTACCCGCGCTCGACCAAGCGCGAGGACCTGCCCTACGTGGAGGCGGACGTGCAGAAGGGTGTGGATCTCGTGCAGCGGTTCTACCTGGCCGAGGGTTACCTCGACGCCAAGGTCTCGGCCCCGGTGCTGGAGTTCAGCAAGGACCGCACCCGCGCCAACATCACCACCGCCATTGCCGAAGGGCAGAAGTACCGCTTCGGCAACGTCTTGATCCAGGGCAACCTGATCTTTCCGGAGTCGCAGGTGCGCGGGTTGATCGACGACCAGATCAAGCAGCCTTACACCCAGCCGCGGGTCAACTCGATGCAGCGCAAGCTGGAGGACGACTACAAGAAGCGCGGTTACTACCAGGCGGTGGTGACCGTGGTCAGCGACCCGATCGACTCCGACGCCAGCGGCCGGGTGGCGGCTGTCTTCACGGTCAACCCCGGTCCACTGTACCATTTCGACGGCACGCGGATCACCGGGACCGACCGCCTCAAACCGGAGTACCTGCGCAATCGCTTCAAGAAACTCGGCGGTAAAGTTTACAGTCCCAAGGCTCTGGACGACGTTTACCAGGAGATGATCAAGACCGGGTTGTTCAGCCAGTTGCGGGTCACTCCCAAACCGCGGGACGACGGCACCTTGCAACTGGACATCGACGTGAAGGAAGCCAAGGCACGCGACGTAGGCTTCTCGCTGGGTTATGGAACCTACGAGGGACCCATCGTCGGGTTTGAGGTCCGCGACCGGGATCTCAACGGCACCGGCCGCCCGATCAGTCTTTCCGCCGATTATTCCACCCGCACCCTGAGCGGGCAGTTGCTGTACGAGGATCCGTATCTCTTCGAGACGAACTACCAACTCCAACTGCGGTTGCAGGCTTTGCAGCGAACGCTGGATAACTACGACAAGCAGGAAATCAACGGCCAAGCGCAGATCACGCGCCAGATTACCAAGCATCTCAAGATCAGCGCCTTCGCCCTGGCGCAAAAGGACAAGATCTCCAACCTCGATGTCCGTCCCGAGAATGCGGGTGTGCTTTCCTACGCGGCCGACTCGCTGGGCGGCAGCGCGGCGCTGGATTATCGCGACAGCCCGATTTCCCCGACCAAGGGATTGGTTACCGATATCGCCTTTGATATCGCCACGACGGCTTTCGGCGGCGACCTGGATTTTTTCCGGGGAACGTATCGCTTCACGTATTTCCAGCCCATCGGCAAGACCAAGATGACGCTGATCGCCGGGTTCCGTCTGGGGATCATCAAACCGATGGGGCCGGATAGCGGACCGTTCCGGGTCAACACCAGGGATGAAGACCCCAAGCTCCCGCGGGTGGAGACAGGGTCGCGCTTCCCGATCGACGAGCGGTTTTTCATCGGTGGCGCGACCACGGTGCGCAGCTTCGCCGAGCGCGAGCTTGGGCCGTACGATCAGCACTCGGGGCAACCCATCGGGGGCGAGGCTTACACGATCGTGAACGTGGAATACGTTTTTCCGCTGGTGCTGGCGGATTTGCGCGGGGCCGTGTTCTTTGACGCGGGCGATCTGGAATCACGTGCGGAAGACATCGGGTTTGATCACGAGCATTATGGGATCGGGCTGGGCATCCGTTACAACCTGCCGATTGGGCCTTTGCGGATCGACTATGGAATAAATCCCAGCCCGGGAAAGAACGATGCCATCGGAGCCTTCCACCTGAGTTTCGGCGTGGCGTTTTGAAGGAGGCTGGCTCCGGGTTGTAGCTGCGCTTGTGCCAAGCGCATCTTTTCACCGCGCTTGGTACAAGCGCCTGGTATTTCCGGTCTGAGCGTGTCCACATCGTAGGGAAAGCAGAAGAATCAGGCGTTTGTTCCAAACGCCGGAAGGTATGCGCTTGGCACAAGCGCAGCTACAACCCGGAACCCACTCGATGGCCTACACAGCTTTCAGAATAACAAGTCAGATTGTCCAACCATTCTCCAAGAGCGATGCGAATTTGAGATAGCATCGTCCGTCATAGCTGATCCGTCTCTGATTTGGCCGGATAACGCAGCGTAAGAAGGAATCTCACCATGTCCCAAGGCGACAAGAGCAAGTACACGGATAAACAGAAGCGGAAGGCCGAGCACATCGAGGAAGGCTACGAAGCTCGCGGGGTGCCGGCGGAAGAAGCCGAGAAAAGGGCTTGGGCAACCGTCAACAAACAGGACGGCGGCGGAAAGAAGTCTGGCGGTTCGGGACGCGCCCCCGCCAAGAAGAAAGCCTGACCTTGCTGGTGCGGTTCAGGGTTTCAGCGGTACGGCCGAGCCATTCGCTTCGTCTAGGTAGTCCTCTCCGTCGTAGCGTGTTAATTGCAGATATTGCTGCCAGTGCTTGTCAGCGAGATCACAACCGGCCTCCAATCGCTCGGTCTTCGGCGCGGCGGCGGGTGCCCATTTTTCCTCGCTCACCAGTGCTTCCTTCAGCACGTGGCCATCAACGGGGCCAGTAAGCGGTTGGCCGAGAATCCAAGCGATTGTTGGTGCCACGTCCGCGTTGGAGCTGGGGGTGTCGTTCTCCGCGCCGGCACGGAAATCGGGACCTGCTGCGATCAGTGTGTTATGTACATCGTACCGGCCCAAAGTCGCATGGGTGCCCTGACCCGCTTTCCGGTCGCCGTAGGAGAAGGTAGTTCCTGGCAAACCCACCGTGTTTTTGTCCTCGGTCCACCGGAGGGAAACGGCCACGTCGGGAGCGTCAGGCGAGTCGATGTGAGCGGCGCTCAGCGCGAACGTACCCGGGATGGCTTGCCGGGTGAAAATCGCACCGGCAAAGTCGCTGCCTTGCAGAAAGCGTACGATGCGTTCGATCATCGGGTCGTCGTGCCCGGTGACGTACAGGTACACACTGCCGCCCAGGCTATCGACGAGGATGTCGCCGCGGCTCGGCGGGGCGTTGTACTCCTTGTGGGCCGGCAAACCTGCCTCAACAAGTTTCTGCCGCACATCCACGCCGCTGCCGATGGTCGAGAACCCATGATCAGAGACCACGAACACGTCCGTCTTGTCGCGCCGGCCTCCTTTATTCAAAGAGGCAAGGACGGTTGCGAGCTGAGCATCACTGCTGCCGAGCGCGCCAAGACCGGTCGGCGATCCGATGCCAAACTCGTGCTGGGAAAAGTCCGGCTCGCTCAACCAGAGCACGGAAAGTTCGGGTGGCTCACCGTACCACAACGCGTTGGTCAATGCTCCGGTGGTCCACGCGTCGGCGACGGTGTTCGGCAGGTGAAGTACCTGCGAAGGGAACTCACCCTGGGATTTCACGACTTCATCGGCCACATTCACGGGAAGCGATTTGCCTCCCACCAAGCTAATCGATTCGCCAGCCACACCCTGCGCCGGTTGCCGGAGGGCCCGGTCCATCAGCAAGGCCACGGGTTTGGTGCCTGCGACCACGGTGCGGTGGCCGGATCGCCGCAACATTTCGGCCAGCGTCGGCACGGCGAGGTACTTGCCGCCGCTGATCTCGTCCCCCTTGCGGACGGTGGCAACAGCCTCGGTGGCGACAGGTTCACGCGGGTTGATCGCCGGGCGGTATTCGCGGTTGCCGATGATGCCGCTGTGGCCAGGAAAGCAGCCGGTGGCAATGGCGGTGCCGTTTACCTCGGTGGAAGTCGGGTAAACGGAATGGTGTCTCGCGAAGAAGGTGCCTTCGTGAACCATCCGGGCCAGGGTGGGAGTGTTCTCGTGGTTGATCATATCGGGCCGCAAGCCGTCCCAGACGACGATGACAACGTGTTCCGCTTTGCCGTGTGCCGACGGCACGGGTTCTTGCGCCAACCCATATAAAGGTATCAAACCGATAAGAATCGCGAGTGGAAGAAGGTACTTCATCGTCGTTTACACAAATCCACCGCGTCCCTTCGTGCAAGGCGCGGAAAAATGGTGTGACAAGAATGTTACACGCCTCAGATGACCGTGTGCGGGTCCTCGATCAGGCGGTTCAAATTGTAAGCGGCGCTGATCAGACCCAGGTGGGTAAAGGCTTGCGGGAAGTTCCCGAGGTGTTCGCCGCTGGGGCCGAACTCCTCGGCGTAGAGCCCGAGGTGGTTCGCGTAGCCGAGCATCTTTTCGAAGATGAAGCGCGCCTTTTCCAGGTCGCCGCTGCGCGCCAGGCATTCCACGTACCAGAACGAACACATGCAAAAGGTGCCTTCGCCGCCCGAGAGGCCGTCGTCGTTGCGGTAGCGGTACACCAGTGAATCTTCCACCAAGTCCTCCTCGATGGCGCGCAGCGTGGAAAGCCACCGCCGGTCCGTGGCGCTGATGAAGCGCACCATCGGCATCATCAGCGTGGAGGCATCCAGGTCCGGCCGGCCCCGCGTCTGGGTAAACGCCTGGCGCTGGGGATCCCAGAAGTCGGTGTAGATCTGGTGGTAGATGTCGTCCCGGGTCTGGAACCACCTGGCCGGCGGGGTGGGAAAGCTGCGTTTCGCCGCGAGCCGGATGGCCCGGTCCACCGCGACCCAGCACATCAACCGGGAATACAGGAACTCCTGCGGACCGCCGCGCACTTCCCAGATGCCCTCGTCGGGCTGGCGGTAGTTGTCGCACACCCAGTCGATCAGACGGGAAATGTTCTGCCAGAAATCATAGTCGATGGGACGCCCGAACTTGTTGAAGAGGTAGATGGCATCCATCAACTCCCCGTAGATGTCGAGTTGCAACTGTCCGTAGGCCCCGTTGCCGATCCGCACGGGTTTGCTGCCGCGGTAACCTTCCAGGTGATCGAGCGTCAGTTCGGTCAGATCGTGCCGGCCGTCGATGCCGTACATCAACTGCAATCCATCCCCGGAGATTAACTCGCCGCAACGGCGCTCGACCCAGGCCATGAAGGCGCTGGCTTCCTCGTTGTACCCGAGCCGGTTGAGCCCGTAGAGGGTGAACGAGGCGTCGCGGATCCAGGTGTAGCGATAATCCCAATTGCGCGTCCCGCCGAGGCTCTCGGGCAGGCCGAAGGTCGGCGCGGCGACCAGCGAGCCGTAGCGCTGGCTGGTCAGCAGTTTGAGGACCAGCGCGGAACGGTTGACCGTCTCGCGCCACCGGCCGCGGTAGGTGCCCTGCGCGATCCAACCGCGCCAGAAGTTGAGCGTCCGCTTGAAACTCTCGGGGACGAAATACGGTTGGGCGCTCGGTGGTTCCTTATGGGGCTGCACCTCCTCCAGCGTGAAGGCCGCGGTCTCGGCGCAACGCAGGGTAAACTCCGCCACCGCAACTCCGTTCTCGTGGCGGATCGGCACGTCGTGCGAACGCAGGCGCAGGGTCAGCTTGTAATCGCCGTCCTCGCAGATAAACAGGATCTCCCGATCCGACACCTGTTCGACGCGATGATCCGAACGTGCGTAGTTGAAGCGGGGCGCGCAGTGGAGGCGGAACTTTCTTTCCCCTCGCACGGTCTTCGCCCGCCGGACCAACTGGTGCGGGGGCATGGAATCCATGTCGTGGTGCGTCCGTCCTTCTTCCAGCGCGATCGGCATGAAATCGCTGATTTCGGCCACCCCGCCTGGTGAGAGGAACCGGGACAGGAGGATGTTGGAGTCGAGCAGGTAAAGCTGCTTGGGGGTCAGGTCATCGCCCAGGGGAGTCAACTGGAAGCAGCCGCCTTTGTTGTCGTCGAGCAGCGACGCGAAGATGGTGGGCGAATCAAAGTACGGAAACGAGAGAAAGTCGATGGACGCACTAATACTCACGAGGGCCACCGTCTGCAGGTTGCCGATGATTCCGTAGTTCTCGATGGGTAGATAAGGCATGAGGGAATAAAACAGGAGAGCCGCCATCGGCACTTCTACAGGATTATCGGACCTGCTCGGCGCTCAAATCGTAGTGGTCGAACCAATGACCCAACGCCGCCAGACCAAAGCAGAATTCTACGGCCAGGACCCCGCTGGCCACCAGCGCGCACGCCGGCAGGGACCAGGAAGCACCTAAGTACGGGTCGGCCAGGAAGACCTTGACCAGAAAGGCCATCAGCGCGGCCGGGGCCACGCTCACCAGCAGGACCACGGCCTGACCGAGAATGAAGATCAGCCTCTGTCCCATGACCTCGATGCCGCGCGCACTTCCAGCCGGTCCGCCGCCCCCAAACCAGCCCGGGAGCAATAAGGCGGCGGCGTTGGGGATAAGCAGCGAGAGGAGGTTGAGCGCCGGAGAAACGAGCGCGGCCGCCAGCGGCAGAGAGAGGAGCGTGAGCATCGTGGCGGGCGGGCTGCCGTCGGACACGGACGAGGGAGTCAGGAGGCTGCTGCCGGCCAGCCGGGTGACCCCGACGAGAGTGAGCAGCAGCCACTGCACGGCGGTCAGGATCATGGCGGGCGCGAGGATTTCGCCCAGGGCCACCTGCCATCCCCGCATCGGGTAGCTCTTGAGCAGGTCCGCCGCGCCGAGATCGTGACGAAAATCGTAGCGCACAATCTGCGGACCGAGCAACACCGACCAGCCCGCGATCATCCCGGCGAGCATGCCCACGATCTCCGGCCAGGCCGTCCTGCCGGCACCGTGGCCGAGCGAATAGCCGACGATCCCCGCCCACACCAAAAACCCCAGCCAGATGCGCAGGCTGAAAATCTGTCCGGCGGCAAGCAGGTTCTTCCACAACAGCGCGACGGCCGGCGCTCCCAGCGGCCGGAGGGGGAAAGGAGCACGGCGCTTGCGCCACGGAGGGATGCCGCGCAAGCGCTGGCCGGACTTGCCGGCCTCCGCGACGCGCACCGCGTGACGTTGCGAAGCTTCGACGCTGGCTTCTTCGAACGTCGCGTTCGAATGCACCACCCAGAAGTAATGCACGCCGATAATGGCGAGGGCCGGGCCGAGCGCGGCAAGAAAGGCCGGAAATCCCCGGGCGAGAAACGGACGTGCAATGGCCCGAAAGGGGCCGAGCAACCAGATGGCCGGAGCAGAATGCGCCGCCCGCTGGAGGTAGGCCTGCAGCGTCGTCCAGCTTTCCGCGTCCGAAGGCTGCGGCGTCGGCAATTCGCGCGCACCCCACACCAACGCTGCCGCCACGATCAGCAAGGCCGCGGCCATTACCGCCAACCGCCGCTGCCAGTGTGAAAACCCGCGTTCGAGCAGGATCGTCCTGGTGAAGGACGCTCCCAAGGTATGCAATTGGATCGTGGACAACAAAATCCACCAGCCGGCCGCCCGCATCCCGGCACTGCTCCATCCTCCGGGACGGGGCGAAACCGCCGTCAGAAACAACACCGTGAACAGCACGCCGAACTGCGATTTGAGCAGCTTGTACTGGATGAGTGTTGCGCGGCGCACCGGGGCGGGGAAAAGGAACGCGATCTCCGCTTCGCTGAAGATCAAAGCCGCGCGTTGGCTGGGGAGCACCCACGTCAGCAACAGGATGACGAACAACGCCAGTCCGGCCAACAGTTCCCACACTTCCGGTGACACCGGCAGCGATGACGGCGTGGAACCTTTCCCACCGAAGGCCAGCAAACTGCGCGAAAGCACGGATGCGAGATAGAGCCCGCCCACGGTTGCGCCGATCAGGTATCTCGGCTGCCGCAAGCGCCGCAGGCGCACGGCCAGTTGGTTGCGCAGGGTCGCGGCCTGAAGGTAGAGCAGCGCGGAAAACATGGCGGCTAATTCGTACCCGTTGTTCCACCGGGGGCGGGATCCTGGTTCGTGGCGCGGAAGAAGATTTCCTCCAGGTCCACCGGGCCAACGGAAGCCGGATCAGAGAACTGCCTGATGACCTCCTCCAACCTGCCGTCCGCCACTTTGCGGCCCTGGTGTAGGAAGAGCACGTGCGAGCAGACTTCCTGCAGCAGCGGGAGCAGGTGCGAACTGATGATGACCGCCGCGCCGGCCGCGGCGCGCTGGCGGATCGTCGCCTTCATGCGGCGAATGCCCATCGGGTCCAACCCGGTCAGGGGTTCATCGAACAGAATGACGGAGGGATCGTGGATCAACCCGCAGGCGATGGCGAGCTTCTGCTTCATCCCGCGGGACATCTCTCCGGGAAGCGATGCGAGCTTGTCCGACAGTTCGAGTTCCTCCAGCAACGCCCCGGCTTTGTCGCGGTAGTCCGCCACCTGGTAGATGCGCGCGACAAAGGCGAGGTGTTGCTCGACGGTGAGATAATCAAAGAGCCGCGGCTCGTCCGGGAAAAAGGCGAGCCGCCTTTTGGCTTCGATCGGTTCCGTGGCGATGTCGTGACCGGCGAGTTGCACCGTCCCGCTGGTCGGCGGAATGATGCCCGCCAGGCAGCGCAGCGTCGTCGTTTTCCCCGCGCCGTTTGAGCCCACCAACCCAAATACTTCGCCGGGTTGGACGAGCACGGAAAGATCGCTGACGGCCGTGAACTTGTCGTAGAGCTTTGTCAGGTGCCGCGCGTCGATCATGGTAACAGAATTGTCACAGTGGGCAAGAGAACGTCCCTTTCTGTCGCCGCTTCCTGCCAAAACAAAGCGACGCCGATTTTATCGCCCCGGGAACGGCGAACATTCTCACGCGGGAGCATTGGCGAGCAAGCCTTCGATTTTCTCCATGACTTCCGCCGTCAGCTTCGGCACCACGGCGATGGCCTGCATATTGTCCTGCACCTGATTCACTCTTGAGGCGCCGGTGATAACAGTGCTCACGTTCGGGTTTTTCAAGCACCAGGCCAGTGCGAGCCGGGGCAGGTTCGTCCCGAGTTCCGCCGCCACGTCCGCCAGCTTTCGGACCACTTGCAAACGGCGTTTAGCTTCGTCACCGGTGAATTGTTCCTTCAACCAGTCGTAATTTTCCAAGGAGATGCGGGTGTTCCCGGGATCGCCTTCGTTGTACTTCCCGGTGAGCAAGCCGCTGGCAAGGGGCGACCAGATGGTGGTGCCCAAGCCCAAATCGCCGTAGAGCGGCGCGAACTCGGACTCCACCTTGGCGCGCTCGAACATATTGTATTGAGGCTGCTCCATCGTGGGTGGCACGAGGCCGTCTTGGCGCGCGAGATTGTACGCTTCGGTGATGCCGGCCGCGCTCCACTCCGATGTGCCCCAATAAAGGACCTTCCCTTGGTGGATGAGATCGGTCATCGCCCGCACCGTCTCCTCGATGGGTGTGTTCGGGTCGGGGCGATGGCAGAAGTACAAGTCGAGGTAATCGACCTGCAGACGGCGAAGTGCAGCGTGGCACGCTTCGGTCACGTGCTTACGGCTGAGACCCGTCTGATTCGGCTTGTCGCCGCCCCAGAACACTTTGCTCGAAACGATAAATTCATCGCGCGGCCAACCGCGATTTTTTAGAATATCACCCATCACGGTTTCGGCTTTGCCGTCAGCGTAGGCTTCGGCGTTGTCGAAGAAGTTGACGCCCGCATCAAAAGCGGCCGTCATCAATTGTTCCGCGGTCTCACGAGTGATCTGCTGCGCGAATGTCACCCACGCTCCAAAAGAAAGAGCGCTCACCTGCAAACCCGATTTTCCAAGACGTCGATATTCCATAAAAGTTATTGTTGACCGCGAAGTACCTTCTGGACTCCCGGGGAAGCTAAGCTAATATATCGTCGTAAAACAGGGTTTTGTCTTCCACGACAAATGGGAGATAGAGGATTTGCCGGATGCTGTAAAAAGGGGCTGCCCCTACGTCGCACTTGCCACCATCCGACGTATAGAGGACTGGCATCCAAGATGCCGCCCGCAGCCGATAACGGACGGAGCCAAAACGGCTTTGTAAAGCAGCGAGGCGTATTCCTGTGGACGCGGGAAGGAAGGCTCGCCATGATGCGCGCGTTTTTTAGCGAATAAAACATTAACCAATGCCGACAAAAGGGAACATGCAACTAAATATCCAGCCGTTCGATTATCCGATCATTGTTCATTGTCATCTCGGCTGGGATTGGGTTTGGCAACGTCCGCAGCAGTTCCTTTCCCGTTTTTCAGAACGTCACCAGATTCTTTTCGTCGAAGGTCCGGTCTCTTCCGATGAGGCGACCAACGTTGGGCAAGTCGAGATGCGCGAGGTGTCCGAGTTTCCCAACATCACCGTGCTGCGCATGAAGATGCCCGCTTCACGCTGGCAGGATGGAGCGTGGGTTGACAAGGAGCGCCGCCGCCTGGTGCAGGAAGTCTTGTCGGGGCCGCTCGGTTTGCGGTTCGATGAGCCCGTGCAGTGGTTCTACGATCCGATGGCGGTGACCGCCTTCGCCGGACACATGGACGAGGCTGCCATTGTTTTTGACTGCATGGACCAACTCAGTCAATTCAAAGGCGCGCCCAAGGAGTTGATCCGCCGCGAGCGCGAGTTGCTGTCGATCGCCGATGTCGTCTTTGCCGGTGGTCCTAAGATTGGCCGCGACAAAATTAAATATAACTCCAATACCCACTCGTTTGGCTGCGGTGTGGACATCAAACATTTTGCTAAAGCACGCGACAAACGCACCAAGGTGCCTGACGATGTCGCTTCGCTGCCCGGCCCCGTGTTTGGCTTCTTCGGGGTGGTTGACGAACGGATGGACTACGAATTGGTCGCCGCTTTGGCCGACGCGCATCCGGAAGGCAGCGTCGTCATCATCGGACCGATGACCAAAATCGATCCCGCGAGCGTTCCGCAACGTCCGAATTTGCACTGGCTTGGCGGTCGCGATTACCAGCAGTTGCCCTCGTACGTGAAAGCTTTCGACGTGTGCTTGATGCCGTTCGCTTTGAACGAAGCGACCGAATACATCAATCCCACCAAGGCGCTGGAGTATATGGCGACTGGTCGGCCCATTATCTCCACCCCGGTGGAGGACGTGGTGCTCCAGTTCAGTGCCGTGGTGAAAATTTCCAAATCCTCCGCTGACTTCGTGCGTCTTTGCACCGAGGCGGCTCAGCAATCGGACGAGGCGGCAAGCAAGCGCGGGCTGGCTCTCGCACAGCGCAATTCCTGGGAATCCATCGTCGATGCGATGGATGGCCTCATCAAGGAAGCGCTTTCGGCCAAGCAGCCTGTTGCCACCAGTGGCGCGGCCTAGATTATCCCTGGAACCTGGTACTCGTGCTCGGGTACCGATGACCAAGGCGTCAAAAGCACATGACTTCGCCGTCAGGTGCTTTCTTTCTCCCAAGTTGGGAGGTTACCAAGTAAGATTTAGTTCGAACTATGTTTGATTATCTGATTGTCGGTGCGGGTTTTGCGGGCAGCGTTCTTGCCGAGCGTCTGGCGCGCGTTTGTAACAAAAAGGTTCTCGTCGTTGACCGGCGCAACCACATCGCGGGCAACGCGTACGATCACTACAACGAAGCGGGCATCCTCATCCACAAGTACGGACCGCACATCTTCCACACCAACTCGCGTGACATCTTCGACTATTTATCGAAGTTCACGCAGTGGCGGGGATACGAGCACAAGGTGTTGGCCAGCGTGGATGGACAGCTCCTGCCCATGCCCATCAATCTGAACACGATCAACCAGATGTACGGGTTGAACCTGACTTCCTTCCAGGTAGAGGAATTTTTCGCTTCGCTGGCCGAGAAGCGCGACCCGATTCGCACCAGCGAGGATGTGGTCATCAGCAAAGTCGGCAAGGAATTGTACGAAAAGTTTTTCCGCAACTACACGCGCAAACAGTGGGGGCTCGATCCCTCCGAATTGGACGCCCAGGTCACCGCACGCGTCCCGACCCGGACGAACCGGGACAACCGGTACTTCACCGACAGTTACCAATCCATGCCCTTGCATGGGTTTACCAGGATGTTCGAAAACATGCTGGACCATCCCAACATCAAGGTGATGCTCAACGCGGATTATCGCGATGTGAAGGACTTCGTTCCCTTCAAGGAGATGATCTACACGGGACCCATCGATGAGTTTTTTGATTACCGTTTTGGCAAGCTCCCGTACCGCTGTCTGGACTTCAAGCACGAGACCCATGATCGTCCATTGTTCCAGCCGGCCGCCGTCGTCAACTACCCGAACGATTACGCCTACACGCGTATCACAGAGTTCAAGTACCTAACCGGTCAGGAACACGCCAAGACGAGCATCGTTTACGAGTTCCCGCAGGCGGAAGGCGATCCATATTACCCGATCCCGCGGGCCGAGAACAGCGCGCTCTACAAGCAATACCAAGCCTTGGCCGACGAAACGGACGGAGTCTATTTTGTGGGGCGTCTGGCTTCTTATAAATACTACAACATGGACCAAGTGGTCGGCGCGGCCCTGACGATGTTCGGCAAGATCACAGGCGAGCGCCGTGGCGGCAGGGATCGTGCGTCAGGTAACAGTAGCAATGTGGTTGCGCCCTTGCCGGCGGCTGCCATGTCGGTGAACGGCGGCAACACGGGAATTCCCATGCTTGCCGGCAGCAAAGCGTGATCGGTTGATTCGCTTCAGAGCGCCGGTTCTACCGAGAACCGGCGCTTTTTTGTGTACATCGGTCAAGACCTATGCCTTGTAACTAACCCTAACTATGGAGAAATGCGAATGTCGGAGACGTTGTAGCTGCGCTTGTGCCAAGCGCATAAGTAGCTGCGCTTGGCACAAAGGCCTGGAGTCTCTGGCTGTCTCCTGCTCATACCGTACGGAAGGCAGAAAAGTCAGGCGCTCGTACCGAGCACGGTGGAGGTGTGCGCCTGGCACAAGCGCAGCTACAATCTCACCGGCAGTCGCGCTTTCTGTCACGTTGTCGGAATACTGCTCACGCGGTGGGTACTCCCTTGCTTGCCAGAGCCTGCGAGATCGTCTCGTCCATTGACGCCACGAGCTTGGGCCATCCCTGCGCGGCCATCCGACGCTTTCCACGCTCGATCATCTTTTCATCCTGTTCGTGGACGCCCTTGTGGCAGGCTTCGATGAACCCGGCATGTGAGTCGGCAATTGCCACCACGTCGGCAAAGTCTCGCTGGACCTCTGGTAATGCCGTGGAAACCACCGGCCTTCCGCTCATCAGGTACTCTCCGATCTTGATCGGGCGCTGGTACTTCGTCGCCTCACTCACGATGAACGGCGCGATGCACACGTGGGCAGCGAAGGCATAATCGGGTATCTCGCCGTACGGACGCCGTCCGATCCAAAAGATGTTCCGCCTCCGGGGCAGGTGCTCGGGCACCACCCCTTCGATCGGGCCGACCATGACGATGCTCCACGCGTCGTTGTTTTCCGCCAGCGCATGGATCAACGGGAAATCGATGCGCTCGTCGATCGTGCCGAAGTACACCAGCATTGGTCGGGGCACGAAGTTAATGTCGTGCGGCACCGCCATCCGGTAGCCCTTCGCCGCCCGCAGGAAATGTTTCACTTGGACGCCATTCGGCGTCAGATGGGAGTCCGCGCGTCCTTGTGCAACGATCGTTTTCTGGATCTCCTTGCTGCCGGCAAAGACTACGTCGGCCAGCGAAAGCAGGTTGGTGTCGGGTTCCGCGTCCAGGCAGGTGTACACCACCGCCCGTGAGTTGACTTGTCCTCCAAAAATCGAGGCGGCTGCCGCGTCGTCGAACCATTGCACCGGTGCGTCGAAGTGACCCGCCAGCGGAGTCTGGGCGAGAGTTTCCGCGAGCAGTCGGCGGCATTCCTGGCGCACCAATTTGTCGTCGCCCCGGTAAGTCGCCGGCAAATGGATGATCAAGTTGGAAACGTTCGGGTAATCGACGGAGTAGCTCATGCCGGCCCGCGGATACTCGGTCTCATCGTCCGTCCAATGGATCGGATCGATGTAGAGCACCGGATGATCTTTTGAGAGGTGCGCGGCCACATGCTGCCCGCGCCGCCAGATCAAAGCACGATCCCATTTCGTCCGCGCGTGGAGGATAATCGGGTAGCGCAACTTGCGTACGATGCTCCCCGACGCGGCGCTTTCGCGTTGCTCGCGCTGGGCTTCTGTTTCCAGGAGGGCACCTGCCGTCTCGTCCCCCCCTAGAATGAGAGCGCGGTAAGCGTCGCGCAAGCCCGTGGGATGCCGGGTGAGCTTTCCGCCTGCTTCCCGTTCCAGCCGGTAGATGCCGACCGGATGGATGTGCCCCGTCTGGTGCAGCAACGCGCCGTCCCAATCCAGGTGGTCGATCACCGGCCACCAAGTGTAGCCGACGACGGGGAAACCCTCGGCCCGCAGACGCCGCACGTCCGCCGTGGAGCGTTCGAGCCAGCGGATTTTGTCCTCGTCGGTGCCGCCGACACTGGTTTCAGTGACCATCAGCGGGATGTGATAGCGCGTCCAGTAATCCTGGGCCGCGCGGTACAGGCCCATCGGCGGCTGCAGGGCTCGCTGCCGGTAATATCCCTCCGGGGTGGTATAGAGTTCGACCTCGGTGTGCTCGTAATAGTCCAGCCCGATCACATCAATCGTCTGCGCATTGCGCTCGAACCATCGCAGGTCGTAGCTGGGGAAGCCATGCCGTTCCAGCCAGTCATGGAGCGGGTGCTTCTTGGTCACCCGGCCCATGATCAGGTCAAGGACGACGTGCCGGCGTTCCATGCGCCGGGCCACGTCAGCGCGCAGGGATTCCTTGAGGAACGGACTGCTCTTTTCGTCGCTGTCCTCGAAGGTGGCGGCGACCTCCAGAGAGTCGGAGATCAGGATTTCCACTCCGGGCATCGTCTCGCGCAGCACTTTGATGGCACGGCAGATCCCCTGGGCGATGCGGGTGAGCACGGGCATGTAGGTCTGCAAGCCGCGGCCGTACGGCGGCCAGAGACCCACGTCGCCGCAGAAGAGCGCGGTGATCAGCGGCTCGTTGACCGGGCAGACGTGATGCACCCGGCCGCGGTACCTTTCACCAAACGCCCGGGCGAAACGCTCGATGGCGACCGGGAAATCCACGTCCGCGAAAGCGTCCGGCAGCCAGGTGGGCGTGCCGAAGTGTGCCAGGTCGAGCAGCAGCGTGATTCCCAGGGCTTCGGCGTGGGCGAGCCGGTCGTCGAACCATTGCCAGTCGTAGCGCCCGGGTTCCGTCTCGATCTGGTGCCAGGGCAGGGAATAACGCATCCAGCGGCAGTCGAGATCGTTCGCGACCAGTTCGAAGTCGTTCCGCCAGAAGCGGTCGTGCTGGGTCCAGCGATACTGGTCCACGCCGAGGTGTGGGATGAACGAGCATTCGACGCCGACGGCCCAACGGAAAGGGGAGTCTGTCATTATCAGTGCGATGGAAGTGCGCCCGTTCAAATCACCAACCGTCATCGGGTGCGTGTTGTTAGTTCGCGTGGCGAGTGCTTTTGGTTGGAATAATTCGACGGGGAAAGCAGCCGTTGATTCACTCGGAGCGAATCATCTTGTGCGCCGGGGCTTCCGGAGGGGATCGTCGGCGGACGATTTCGCTCAAGATATTTGAATATAGCTGGGCTTTGGTCCCGTCTGGTTCTTTTAAGTTGTTGACTCTCTTCCATGCAAGCTACTGCATCCATTTCTCCCGCTGATCACCTGCGTGCCGCCCGGCGTGACGCGGCCGAAGCGGTGACCTCACCCAAACCTCTGCCCGGGCCGCAGACGCCGGTGGTGCCGAAGGTCAGCCTTTCGCGTTTTGTGGGTCCTTACGCCTGGAGCCACCGTTGGGCGCTCCTGGCGTGCTTTTTCCTCAACGCCCTGCCGGGCGTGGCCATCGCCCTACAGACCATGATGCCGGGCTACATGCTCGACCACATTCTGAAGGTCACCGGCTTCAGCGTGAAAGAGAAGTACCTGCGTCTGGCGCTGCTTTTCGTGGCCTACCTCTTTGTCGCGGTGATCATGCGGATGTTCTCCTGGTATTGGAGTTACAAAATCTTCACACGGGTCCGCGAGGATATTGTGCTGGAATTGCGTTCGCGTTTCTTCCGGCACATCAACGGCCTGTGTCTGCGCTTCCACGGCAAGCATAGCAGCGGCGAGCTGTTCACCTACGTCATGGGTTCGCCGCTAAGCGAGATCAGCGCGTTTTATCATTCCTTGGCCATGAACGTGCCCAATTCGGCCTGCGCGTTCTTGTTTTCCGTGGGTTTTCTGATGTTCAGGGATTGGGGCATGACGCTTATCCTCGTGGTGTCGGTGGTTTCGACCGTCATTTCGACCCGCAGCGGGCAGAACACGTTGCGCGAGCTGATGCAGGACTTCCAGGACACCGAGAGCAAGGTGATCGGACGCGTGGCCGACATCTTCCGCGGCAACCGCGACGTGAAGATGTACGCCATCGAGGAGAAGATGAGCATCTCCTTCGACCAGAGTGCCGAGGTCTTGCGCCAGAAGGTGTACGACCGCGACCTCAAGACGCACCAGGTAAACATGCGCCAGGAAGCCGTCGGCATCTTCTGCTTCGTGCTGGTCTGCCTGGTAGCGGGAGGGCGTTACATCAATGGGCACCTCCAACCCGGAGATTTTTTCACCTACATGATCGCGTTCAGCACGCTGCAAGGACCGATTTCGCTTTTCTTCCAGATCGGCGTGGCGCGAGGCAAGGCTCAGGCCAGCCTGAACCGGCTGCAGGACGTCCTGACCACCGATAGCTCCACTCCGGAGCCCAAACACCCGGTCACCCCTGAAAAAAAGACGGCGCTGGTTGCCAAGCATTTGAGCTTCGGTTACGCGTCCGACGAACCAGTCCTGAAGGATATCAACCTGGAAATTCCTTTCGGTCAGCGTGTGGCCTTCGTCGGCCCGAGTGGTTCCGGCAAGAGCACGCTCGCCAAGATGCTCCTGCGTCTCTACGATCCGGACGAGGGTTCGGTGGCGTTTGGCGACGTGGATTTGCGCGACTGCCGCACGACCGAGATCCGCCAGCGGTTCGGGGTGGTGCCACAGGATCCCTATTTTTTCTCGACTTCCATCCGCGAGAACCTGCTGGTGGTCCAGCCCGGCGCAACGACCGAGCAGATCCAACACGTTTGCGAGATGGCCAGCATCTGGGGCTTCATCCAGCAACTGCCCGAAGGCTTGGACACGGTGATCGGCGAAGGCGGAGCCCGGCTTTCGGGCGGCCAGCGCCAGCGTCTGGCTATCGCCCGGTCGCTCCTCAACGATCCTGATTATCTCGTGTTCGACGAAGCGACCAGTGCGCTCGACACGGTGAGCGAGCGGATGGTTCAGGAAGCTTTTAGCCGCGTCCTGCCGGGACGGACAGCCGTGTTTATCGCCCACCGCCTTTCCACGGTGAAAGACTGTGACCGCATCATCGTCCTTGATGAAGGCCGCATCGTCCAGGACGGCACTTTCGAGCAACTGCGCAGCGAGCCCGGCTTATTCCAGCGGATGGTCGAGAGCGACGATTTCTAACACGTTGCTCACCTCAGGCAGCGTTCCATACTCTCGCGAAAGCAGACTCCGCGTAGCGCTTTAGCAGGTCGCTGGGATCCTGGTAGATCTCGATGCACCCTGCCTTGCGCAAGTCTGGTTCCAGAAAGCCGCCGCAGAGCATGCCGATGGTCTTGATCCCGGTCTTCCCGGCGGCTTCAGCGTCGTAAGGGGTGTCGCCGATGGCCAGGGTTTCCTCGCCGGCCAAGCCCAGCTTCTTGAGCGCGACCTGGAAAATGTCCGGGTGCGGCTTGGACTTTCTCGCGTCGTCGCTGGAGGTGCCGCAGTCGATCAGGTCATCGATCCCCAGCAATTTGGCATAATGCTCCAGTTCATCCTTCTTCGAAGAACTCGCCAGTGCCAGCCTGATGCCGTCCGCCTTCAAATGTTCGAACAACGCGCGCACCGAAGGGAACGGGTGAACCTCCGGCAGGAACAGCTGCTTGAAAAGTTTGCCGCGCTCCTTCTCCATCTCTTGGCCGTGTTTTTCCAGCTCTTCTTCCGAGAGGAACACCGGCATCAACTGGTCGCCGCCCTTGCCGATCTGCACGCGGATGTCTATGAAGGGAATGTCGTGCCCGTAACGGAAAAAAATCTGCCGCCATGCGTCGGCGTGCAGATCGACGGAGTCCAACAAAGTGCCGTCGATGTCGAAGATTGCTGCTTTTACTTTTGCCATAAGGATCCTTATTCGCTGCCCGCCGCGTGATTTTTAGGTGAAAAGGACAGAACAGTTATCATTTCGTAACACGCTCTCGTTTCGAATGTTCTCGCGCCGTGCTTTGACGGTCCCGGTAAAAGACAGGTTGTCTGGAACGGGAGCGGGGTTACGGGATTAATCCTCTGACAAGCGCGGGAACTCGAACTCTTCCAAACTCCCCAGGCGCACATCAGCGGGAGAAAGGTCCTGGTGCCGGGTCAACGCGTTGGGCACGGCGATAACCCGCAAGCCCGCACTCTTCGCCGCCGCGACGCCTGGTTGCGAATCTTCGAAGGCAAAACTTCTTTCCGCTGACGCGCCGAGGTCCGCCAATGCGTGCAGGTACAGATCGGGTGCCGGCTTGGGCCGCGCCACGGTGTCCACGGTCCGGATAATCTCGAAGTAGCCGATTAGCCCCAGCCGTTCCAGACCTGGCCGCACCCACGAGGCCGCCGAGTTGCTGGCGACGCCCAGCCGGTAGCCCAGCGCGCGACCACGCTCCAGGAGGGCCACCATTCCCGGGAGCACCGGCTGCTCGCGCACCAGGGCGTGCGCCCGCTCGGACCGGCGGGGATTGAGCACGCTCCAGTCCAACGTGCGCCCGGTGATCTTTTCCAGATGCGCCCGCGGGTCGAAGCCATTAACGTAGCCAACGGCATCCAGCCAATCTTCCAGTTCGAGATGAGTTCCTTCGCTCGCGTAAAGTTCCTTCCAGGCCAGGTACTCCGGCATTTCGGAATCCACGATCAGGCCGTCGAAATCGAGAATCAAAGCGCGCACGTTCATGTCGCGCGAACGATGCGGCGCATTTGGCCCATCGGCAAGACCGTGCTCGCCGGCCTCGCTTTGCTGGCGACCCGGGCTGGCGCGAGCTCGGCGCCCGGCGGGCTGGAAATTCCCTCCACCGGCGCTTACACGGGGGCGTTCGTCAACTTCGGCGACGGTGAGGACCAGGTGACTCTGCCGGCCATCGAGAAATTTGAGGCTTTGACGGGCAAGCACCAGGCCATCATCGCCAGTTCGAGTTTCTGGGGCCGGGGAAAGTTTCCCGCGGAAAACGTCCGCCTGATCTCGGATCACGGCGCGGTCCCGCTCCTGTACTGGTCGCCGTGGGGGCCGCCCTACGACCAGGGCGAAGACGTGCGGCCCGACGCTTTCAGCCTTGCGCACATCGTCGCCGGAGACTGCAACGCGTACATCGACCGCTGGGCGGCCGGCGCGCGGGACTACGGCAAACCGCTGCTGGTTTCCTTTGCCTGCGAGATGAACTCCAACTGGTTCCCGTGGGGCGGAAAACTCAACGGCGCCGACCGTCACCCGCCGGACGGCGTCGGGCGCTACGCGGGGCCGGAGCTGTTCAAGCGGACGTACCGGTACGTCGTTGACCGGGTGCGAGCCGCCGGCGTGCGCAACATCGCCTGGGTTTTCCATGCGAACAGCACGTCCCACCCCAACAAACCCTGGAACGATATGGCCGAATACTATCCCGGGACGGATTACGTGGATTGGCTGGGCATGAGCGCCTACGGCCAGATCACTCCCGGCGACGGCGACGACGACTGGATCAAGTGGAGCACCGTCATGGACGAGCATTACGCCCGGCTCTGCGCGCTCGATCCCGCCAAACCCGTGATGCTCGCCGAGTTCGGCGTCGGCGAGTTCCCCGGCAGCGGCAGCAAGGCGGAATGGATCGAGGCGGCGTTCAAGGCGATGAACGGCGCGCGTTACCCGCGTCTCAAAGCGGCCGTGTTCTGGCACGAGCGTTGGCAGAACAAGGACGAAAGTTACAGCGATCTGCGGGTCTCCTCGTCGCACGGTGCGCTCAAGGCTTACGAGCAAGGCGTCGCCGATCCGTTCTGGCTGGACCATCCGCTGGAGCCGCCCGCTGCTGTCCCCTGACGACTTGAAAGAACAAGAAGCGGGCGTAGCATGAAGAATGTTAACATCCCCCCGTGTGACTGCTTTCGACTACAAACTACAGATGCTTTCCGGCCTGCGCTGCGAAAGCTTCGAGCCGTTCTTCGCCGCGCTGCCGGTGGACCCTTACATCCAGGGCAAGTTCCGTCTGCGCCGTTTTTCGCGCTTTCAGGGCACGCCGGAAAACCTCGAACGGCTGGAGCACAAGTACTTCGTGCAGAGTTCCAAGGTGAACCAGCTCGCCGGCGGCATCAAACGCGACTTCCCCGAACTCGATGAGCGTCTGCCCGAGTTGCCGGAATTTCAGCGACTCGTCGCGGCGTTCATCGATTTCTCGAAGATCGACCCGATGGTGACCGAAATGGGCGTCCACCAGATCCGCATCGTGGCCAGCAAGGACGAGCAGGGCGAACCCGCGCCGGAAGGCATCCACCAGGATGGCTTCGACTTCGTCGGGATTTTCTGCATCAAGCGCAAAGGCGTCACCGGCGGCGAGACGCACCTTTACCGCGCGAAGGATCAACCGCCCATTTTTGACAAGGTGCTCCAGCCGGGTGAATTCGTGATGGTCAACGACCGCACGCTCTACCATTACGCCAGCACCATCGCGCCGGTCGGCGACGAGCAGGGTGAGCGCGACGTGTTCGTCATCACGGCCTGATTTTCCATGCAATCCTCCTGGACCCCTTCGCTCCCGCACGCGGCTTTGCGGGCGCAATTTCCCAGTCTAGCGCAACGGGTGAACGGCCAGCCGGCGGCGTTCTTCGACGGGCCCGGCGGCACGCAAACCCCGTTGGGGGTCATCGAGGCGATGAGCGGCTATCTCAGCCGCGACAACAGCAATCTCGGCGGCGCTTTCGCCACCAGCCAGCGCACCGTCGAGACGGTGGCGGGAGCGCGCCGGGACATGGCCGGGTTGCTCAACGCGGCTACGCCCGAGGAGATCGTGTTCGGCCAGAACATGACCAGTCTGGTTTTCGCGTTGAGCCACGCCCTGGCGCGGACGTGGCAGCCGGGCGACGAAATTATCGTTACCAGTCTCGATCACGACGCCAACGTCGCTCCCTGGCTGCTCGCCGCGCGCGACGCCGGGGCAACCGTGCGCACCTGGGAGGTGCGGATTGAAGATTGCACGTTGCGGTTGCCCGACCTGGAGGCTCTGCTGGGTGAGCACACGCGTTTGGTGGCGTTCACTCATGGGTCCAACGCGGTCGGCACGATCCCCGATGTGCATGGCGCAATCCAAATGGTGCGCGCAAAGGCCCCACAGGCGATGGTCTCCATTGATGCGGTTCATTACGCGCCCCACGGCAAGATCGACGTGCAGGCGCTGGACTGCGATTTTCTGGCCTGTTCGGCCTATAAGTTCTGCGGTCCGCACCTGGGAATATTGTACGGGAAGCTGGATCACCTCGAACGCCTGGAAGCATACAAGGTCCGCGCTTCCTCCAACCGTCCGCCCGGCAAATGGGAGACTGGGACGCAGAGCTTCGAGAGCATTGCCGGCCTGCGCGCCAGCCTCGCTTACCTTGGGCAGATGGCCGTTGGAAGCGGTGGGATTCATTCCGCGCTCGATGCGGTGAAGGATTACGAGCGAGGTTTGAGCCTGCGCTTCCTGGAAGGGGCGCACGCTGTGCCAAGTTTGCGAGTGTACGGTATCACGGACTCGCAGCGGATCGCCGAGCGCACGCCTACCTTCGGGGTGACGCTGGAGGGTTGGTCCCCTCGGCAGGTGGCCGAACAACTCGGCGGCGAGGGAATCTTTGTTTGGGACGGCCACTTCTACGCCTTGAGCATCGTGGACCGGCTCGGGTTAGCGGACAGTGGCGGATTGATCCGGATCGGGTTCGCGCACTACAACACGCCGGAGGAGGTGGACCGTCTGCTGGAAGCTCTGATGCATCTGGCCAAGCACCGGCCCGCGTGAGCGACTACTACGCCAGCAAGATCAAAGGGGTCGATTTCCGGGCACACCCGGAAATGTACCGGGTAGGCCGGGGCGAGCAGGGTGTGCTGATGGTCCAACCGTACAAGGGCGAGATCCTGCCGCACTGGCGTTTCAAAACCCCCGAGATCGCGCGCGTTTCCGCCGATGAGATCTATGCGATGTACGAAGGGTACAAGGCCGCCGGCGATTTTGTCGGCATGGACATGGCCCGCAAGTTCATCCAGATGGGCTACACACGTGCCCGCCGCTACGCCAACCATCCCGGCGGCCGCAAGTACAAGCCCGGCACGCGCGAGGTTCTTCCGTTCAGCGAGGACAAGGCGAAGGGAGCCGCCGCACTCGTTTTTCGCGAGAAGTGGGACGCCATCAAGGCCGACCCAGAGTACGTCCGCCGGTGCGGTGAGCACAAGCAAAAGTACGGCTGATACCAAAATTTCAGAGTTGTCCCGGCTTCTTCTTTGCCTGTCATCCTGAGCGGAGCGAGGAACGAGCGAAGTCGAAGGACCTTCTGCCGCCGGAGGCAAACGGCTCTCGGGCCAAGCAAGCTCTCACCTGGAAGGGAGCTTTGGCTGCCCCGGCCGGAAAGTCCTTCGATTCTCGTTTGTGGACTCACTGCACTCAGGATGACAAACAAGGAGCAGCGAAGCCGTTATCTGCGCTATCAGAATGACAAATGGGGAAGGCGCATACTGAATGAACTTGGAGGAACGACATAAATGCACTGAAAGATACTTTTATGGATCCGCATGAGCCCGGCGGTTCCGGAGGTGCCTGTGGGACAAAACATGCCGCTTCCTCAATCGGGAAAGTCCGATGGGTAGAGCCCAATCTTCAGAATCGAACAAAGTTCCACCGCCCGCAGACCCTGCGCCTGCGCCGCGGCCAGCAACGCCGCATTACCCGCGCCTAGGTTGATCCACAACTCGCCCGGTTGTTTAGCCGCGATGGCCGGCAGCAGCTTCAGCCCCACCGCCGGTGGCACGTACAGGCTGACCACGTCCAACCTCCCGGCGATCTCCCCGACCGACCGGAAAGCCGCCATTCCTTCCACCTCCTCGTCGTGCGGGTTCACCGGGAACACCTCCCAGCCCGCCGCACGGAAGGCGCGCACGGCTTTGTTGCCGAATTTGTGCCGATCCGTCGAAGCACCGACCACGGCCACCGTGCGTTTGCCACCGTCGTTCATTCCACGAAACGTTGCGCAATCGGCATCCGGCGGCCGGAGCCAAAAGCCTTGCTGGTGACTTTCAACCCGGGCACGGCCTGGGCGCGTTTGTACTCGTTGAGATCGACCCGGCGTTGGATCCAGCGCACGGTTTTCTCGTCGTAGCCGCGTGTAATGATCTCTGCCGCGCTGAAGTTCTCTTCCACGTAAAGCTGGAGCACCTGATCGAGGACATCGTACGGCGGCAGGGTGTCCTGATCCTTCTGGTCGGGCTTCAACTCGGCGCTCGGCGGCTTGTCGATGGTGTTCGCCGGGATGATTTCCCGCTCGCGGTTCATGTAGCGGGCCAACCGGTACACGCTGGTCTTCGGCACGTCGCTGATCACCGCCAGCCCACCGGCCATGTCGCCGTAGAGGGTGCAATAACCCACGGCCAGTTCGCTCTTGTTGCCGGTCGTCAGGAGCAGCGAGCCGAACTTGTTGGAAATGGCCATGAGCGTCATGCCGCGCAGGCGAGCCTGCATGTTCTCCTCGGTGGCATCCTCTTCCAGTCCGCCAAAGATCCCGGCGAACTGCCCCTTGAAGACCTCAAAGGGTTTGCTGATGGGCATCTGGTGGCAGCGGATGCCGAGGTTGCGAGCCAGGGCGAGCGCGTCGTCCACGCTGTGCGGCGAGGAATAAGGACTCGGCATCGCCACGCCCAGCACATTGTCCGCGCCCAGCGCCGCCACCGCCAGGCAGGCCGTCACGGCGGAATCGATGCCGCCGCTCAATCCCAGCACCGCGCTGCGGAAACCGCATTTGGCAAAGTAGTCGCGCAATCCCAGCACCAGCGCCGGGTACAACTCGGCCGGCTCGTCCGGGGCGGGGGGCAGCGGCGTGGCCGGCGAGTCGATCTCGACCACAGCGACCTGTTCCTCGAACGCCGGTAAAATCTTCACGGCACCGCCCTCCGCGTTGAAGACGCAGGAATTGCCGTCGAAGATCAATTCGTCGTTGCCGCCGACCGCGTTGCAGTACACGAAGGGCACGCCGTAGCGCGCCGCCAGCCCGCCGATCATCTCGAAACGCCGGTGCGCCTTGCCGACCTGGAAGGGCGAGGCGCTCAGGTTGACGATAATTTCCGCCCCTTGGGCGACGAGTTCGCGCGCCGGGTCCGCCGCGTAGAGCGGGCGGGGCAGGTACGGCTCGCACCAGATATCCTCGCAGATGGTGATGCCCACCTTGCGCCCGTTGATCTCCACCGGCTGCCGCCCGTCGGCCGGGGTGAAGTAGCGGGCTTCGTCGAACACGTCGTAGGTCGGCAGCAGCGACTTGAAGATGACTTGCGGCTCGCGACCCCGCTGGAGCACGGCGGCGGCGTTGTGGAAGAACTGGCCGGTCTGGTCGTGTTGGCGCGGAGCCACGAAGCCGACGATCAGCGGCACGTCGCCCACGGCGGCGTGCAGGTGCTTGAGGATTTCCAGGTTCGCCGGCACGAAGCGCGACTTGAAGACCAAGTCCTGCGGCGGGTACCCGGTGACCGCCAGCTCCGGGGACACGACCAGCTCGGCCCCGGCTTCGATGGCCCGCCGGTAAGCCGCGAGGATTTTGTCGCCGTTAGCCGGCAGATCGCCCACGGTGGAATTGATTTGCGCCAGACCGATTTTCATAGCGGGAGAAGGGAGGGAAAGTTCCCGCCCTTAACATCGCCACAAACCGCCCATCGCGCTACTTTTTCGGTTCGGGGTGCATGCGAACCAACTTGTGTCCGCCGTTGAGCGCCTCATCGGCCCCGTTGACGAAGTGGCGGTAGAACTCAACGAACCCGGCCCCAATGGCCCCGATGATGGCGCAAAGCACAACCTTCTGGAAAAATCCGTCTTGCATGATGGGAGGATGGGAGAGCAGCATCCGCGCCGCGCGGAGATCCCGCGCGAAGGGATAAAAAGTATAAAATACTTATTGATACGTTCGATAGCTTTTTGATTTTCTGTTGCGCTGTGAAAAGCGCCGCCACTTTCTCCAGGTTTTTCCGTCCCTCCTCTTTGACTCAGCAACGGTCTGCGCCGATCCTCGCGGCTTCGGCCTGCTCGCAGAAATTACGTCTGCCGTCGCACGCTCTCGGAGCAAAGTGGTCACCTTCGTCGCCTCTGTACCTCCGAGTGTTGACGAGCATCGCCTTCGTTTGGGCCGCATCTCTCCAGGCTCAGACGGCGACCCCGGCACCGACTCCGGCCGACGGGAGCGCGCCCCAGATCACCGTCACTCCGGGAGTACCCAGCCAGGCGGACATCGCGGCCTACAACGCTGCCCGCACACCGCTGGCAAGCGTGGTATTGGGCACGTCGCCGACAGCGACTCTCACCGGCACCAGCTCAGCGAAGGCGCAAACCCTGGCAGCCATCAACACCGTGCAGCCGGTCGCCACCGGCGGAGTGTTCACGCAAATCGATCTAAGCGCAGCCGCCGTCTCCCGACCCAAAAAAGGTAGGACCAGCGCTGCCAATGGCACCTCAGGCTCCCCTCCCGCCCTGGCAACCGTGACGCTGACGTACACCGCGGATCGAGCGGGTGACGCGATCTGGGTGCAACCCCTCGAAGGCGGCACGGTCTCGGTCGTGGATGATACCGGTAAGACCATCGCTTCCAACGACGGGTTCCTACTGGAGATCGGGGAGACTGGCACCACCAGCTTCTATTTTCAGGCACCGGCCGCGAGCAGCACTTACCAGGTGCTGACCCGGCTGGACAACGTGGCCACCGTTCTGGCCTTCCTGGTGCCTGATCCCAATCCTTGAGGCTCTGCTGTCAGCTTGCTCCTCTCCTTGCTCGAACTTTGTCCGAACTGATCTATGGAACCTAACCCTTCGTTCCCGCCTGCTCTCCGAGACACGCTTTGCCAGGCTGCCGACCATCCTCCTGTTGCACTGAAACCGAGCCATCGATCTGGACCCCGCCGGCTTCATCGCCTGGCGTTGGCCATGTCCCTGCTGGTTTTGTTATTCCACGGTTCCGCACGGGCGCAGGATACCGACGGCAGCAATCCCACCGGTCCCAGCGGCAGCTTCAGCGGGGAAGTGACCACCGCCGGGTCTTACGATCCGTTCACCGGCAACATCAAGCGACGCGTTACCGACCTGGTCGTGCCCGGCTCCAATGGCGCTTACCCTCTTCAGTTCAGCCGCATCTTCAACTCCAACCGCTACTACGTCGCCAACGACAACCCGGTGCTGGGCGACGCGGTTAACTGGCGGCACAGCTACCAGTGGGCTCTTTCTCCCAACAAGGATGCCACCAGCGGGACCGTCTTGACCTACACCGTCGCCTACCCCGACGGCGGAGTGATCGTCTTCAAGCCCCATCGCGGCTCCACTCCCTCCAACGAGTATGCAACCTACTGGCGTGGACCCGGCGGCACCGCCGACCGCTTGGAAGTAGCGGACGCCGCCCACATCTATTTGCACACCTCCGACGGAGGCATCGTGGCCTTTGAGGACTCGAACTGGCCTAACTACATCGCCGATCCCAACGGCGCGAGAACCCTGCTCACCTACGTCGCCAACAACCCGGCCTTCCTGGATACGGTCACTGAGTCGGGGGGAAGGTGGCTGAAGTTCTCTTACACGACGACCTCGTATCCCTGCCAAGATCTCGGCGGTGCCAACCACACGATCACCTACACGGAACTTACTACGGTGACAGCAAGCAACACCCAGCACGTTACGTACACCAACATCACCGCCGGCTATTACACCGCCAATCCAACCCCCAAAAATCCCGACCACCAGTACCCCGCTCCCTACCGAGCGCTCCAGGATGTCAACTACGGCAGGGAAGACGCGACCGGCAGCTCCGAGGTGCATGCCAGGTACGGCTACAACAACTCTAATTCCTACGGTGTCGTTCCTTCTCTGATTGGCGCCTTGGACCCTCATTACACGGGCGCGATGACGTCCATCACGTACGCGGGCGATCTCTCCACCGGCACCAGCTTCGAGGAGCGCAACTCCAAACGACCCATCGAGCGCGCCAGCGGTTTCCCACCTGGATCGGACCCCTGGAACCAACGGCAGCGGCGCCATCACCACCAGCGTGGAGACGCGCGGTGACGCTTCCGTCAACGGGGCAAAGATCACGCGCACGTTCAAGTACGGTCCGCCCGACTCACCCAGCGCCAACCAGACCCCCAGCACCATCAGGCCCTCGCTGCTGAGTTCGGTCACCGACTTCGAGAACCACACCGCTTGCTACGGCTACTACGGCACGGGTGACGCCAACGGACCAGCAGGCTATCTGAGCTCGGTAATGGACTTCGCAGGCAACACCACGACCTACGGACGCGAGCCGATCACCGGCAAGGTCAACAAGGTAACGCTGCCCGACGGACGCACGCGCAGCAGCGTGTGGGGCGGCATGGACGGCAACGCCATGCAGCCCTACTTCCTCTTCCAGACCACCGATGAGCGCCAGCGCGCCACCGTTTACCACCGCTACTCCAACACCGGCTTTCTCTACCAGGTGGACTACCCCGACGGCGGTCACACCACCTACGGCTACCAGGGCTTCAGCCACAACGGCTTCGCCTTCTACAAGGTGCAGGTCGTCACCGACCAGCGCGGCGCGCAGATGATCTACGGCTACGACGAGACCGACGTCGCCCACGGCGGCAGTGGTTATCCCGGCCTTCTGACCTCGGTGACGCGCTCCTACAACGACGGCTACGGCAACGTCAAACAGGAGAAGACGCTGCTCTACTACGACGGTTGGGATCGGGTCGTCAAAAGCGTCGATGCGCGCAACGTGACGGAGGAGTTCGCCTACAACAACCGCCATCAACTCACCAAGGTGACTCACGACGCGGACGGCACCCACGTGGACTACACCTACGATGACTACGGCAACCGCACGAAGGCCTCCGATGAACTGGGCCACACCACCGTCACGGCCTACGACGAGTACCGGCGCGTGCTCAGCGTCACCACGCCGGTCAACTACGGAAACAACGCGTCGCGCTACGTGGCTTTCGCCTATGACTACCGCAACAACAGCGACACCTCGACCGCGTCGGCCCGCAGCCACACCTCGGCCAACTGGGGTGTCTCGTGCGTGAACAGCTCCAAGGCGGTGCAGCGCATCTTCTCGCCCAACAACTGGCTGACCGACCAGTACGACGGCATGTACGTTGACAACGGAGGGGTCCCCCATCCGGGAGCAGGCGAAGTGCATCAGAGTTTTACCTACAACGGCAACGGGCAGCTTCTGCAAACCGTCGACGCCCAGGGACAGCCCTGGACAAACCACTATGATAGCTGCGGGCGGGTAGATCTCACCAGAGACCCGCTCGACGCCGCGGGAACCCCCAACCACCTGACCGCTTCGGCTTACTTCGGCCCCAACGAGGCGGACCAGGCCGGGGTCAACAGCGCGGGGTTGCTCAAAACCACGACCGTTCCTGCGCCTGACTTGGGCAACGGGTACGTCGGCACCGGCTTCACCAAGCACGACGAGATGGGGCGCGTGCTCAAGACCGTTTCGCCCTATGCCCCCGGAGCTTCCGCCCCTTACAACAACACCTTCGGCAGCAAGTTTAACTACGCGGGGGATCTGGTTAGCCAGACCGACGGCACCTACGATTCGGGTCAAGGGCACGCCACTGGCTACACGCCCGACCAACTCGGCCGCCCGGCCGTGCAGACTTACCCCGATGGCAGCACCGAACAATGGACCTACGATGCGGGCGGCAACGTGGCTACCTACAAGAACCGGGCCGGCGCGTACTGCGACTACACCTTTGACCAGCGCAACTTCCTGCGCCGGACGCAGTGGCGGGGCGGGGAAGCCTCTCCCACGGGCTATGGGTACGACGCCGCCGGGCGCTTGACCGAGGTGGACAACTACAACGCTTACGTGAGCCTGGCCTACGACGACGCCGGGGACCTGGTGAGCGAGACCGCGACCATCCTCAACCAGCCGGCGCGGGCCACGACCTACGACTACGATGCGGACGGCAACGTGGTAACCATCCACTATCCCAACACCAATATTCCCAGCTTCAGCTACGACGACCAGCAGCGCTGCACCGGGATGAACTCGGGCGGGGTGACTTACAGCCAGTACAACTACTACGGCAACTGGCTGGCCGGACGCTGGATCAACCCCGGCGTTTACACCGGCTACGGCTACCAGCTCAACGGGCGCTTGGCGGACCTGTGGCACTATCATGGCAGCAGCGACGGCACGCACGCGCAAAACCAGAGCATCAGCCGGCACCTCTACGGCTACACGCCCGACGGGCGCATCAGTTGGTTCGACCGCGAGGCCGACGGCGGCCAGAGCGGCAGCGCCTTGGAAAACGGCTACGGGGACGCCTACTACTACTTCCCGGACGGGAGGCTGGCGGCGGCGTACCGCGACGTGGTCCCCAAGAGCGGCTGGCCCCAGGCGGCCAGCGCCACCCAGGACAGCCGGGTGGACAACACCAACGGCAACCTGGTGGCCTCACCGAGCTACTACTACGACGGCTACCAGTACGATGCGCCCGGCAACCGCACGCTCGCCGTGGGGCAGAACCAGCCCGACATCCACTACGCGGACAACGGCAAGGGGCAAAACCAGTACAGCGGCTCAGCCTACGACAACAACGGCAACACGATCGACTCGGTGGTGGGCTGGGGCTACAGCTTCGACGCGGAGAACCACCTGCTCAGCGCCAAAAGCCAGTCCACCAGTGAACTGGTCAAGAACCTCTACGACGGCCTGGGCCGCCTGGTGTACCGCAACGTCAACGGTGCGCAGAGGATCTTCTACTACTCGGGCCAGCAGCGCGTCGAGGAGCGCGATTACACCAACGGGACCAGCCCGCTCTACCTCTACTTCTACGATGCGCCGGGCAGCGACAGCATCCTCTGGCGCGAAGGCGGCGGCTGGGGCCGGCTGTGGCACCTTACCGATGCGATGGGTAGCACCACGCACCTGGTCAACGACGCGGGAACCGTGGTCGAGCAGTACCTCTACGACGCCTACGGCACGCCGACGGTGTACAACGGGCAGGGCCGGCCGCTCCCCGGTAATGTGACCGCTTGGGACAATCGCTACCTGTGGCACAGCGCCTCAGCCTATGAGTGGCTGGCGGGACCCAAGCTCTACCACTGCCGTGCCCGCTTCTACCTGCCCCAGCACGGCCGCTTCCTGCAGCCCGACCCTATCGGCCAGGCCGGCGGCCTGAACGTGTACGCTTACTGCAACGATGATCCCATCAACGGCGATGATCCCAACGGGCTAACCGAGGTACAAGCTGATGCAGATGGAAGTGCTAACCCAGTTATAACTACTTTCACGGCTTACAAGCCAAGTGTTGACCGGGAGTCGCCCGCCGACACCCAAGGTTCTGGAGGATCATCAGATAGTGGTTCTGGCTCGGGATCATCAGGGACCAACAGCTCTGGCTCAAGACCTTATATGTCAGGCGGTACGGTTGCAGGTGCCTTGCTGGCAGGTTCATTAGGTCCGGCTGGACCGTTTGTCGGAGGTGGGGGAGCGGGGAAGCTAATTAATCGTTCCGACCCGAACTTTCTTATCATCCATGCAATACCTCCTAATTCGAAAACATTCGTGACACCGACGGGAAATGTGTTTTACGCTCCTAGTGGGACAGACTTTATGAATGTGTTAAAAGCTGGTCTTCATCAAGAGCCCATCTATTCGCTAATGGACTCTATGCACTGGGGTCCAATCGATTTCCAAAGGAACAAGGGAGCTGGCAGAATGGATATAACCCTTTTCTACAAAGCATATACTGATGCATCGAACTATGCGGTAGGAGTAATTTTGTATGGGGCAGGGGTCAATGAGGAAAATACGGTAAATATAGCTAGAAATTTTGCAATGTTTGGTTCAAGTAATGCAGGCGCTCCTGCACAGGAGTATTGGCAGAAGCAAGGATGGCGAGCTGCTCGGTCGGGAAAGCCTAACGGGTCTAACTTCATTGCGGTTCCTAGTTTTCCTGGTGGAACCATGCTCGTTCCCATCCCATAACATTGAAATGTAAAAAACCCAACCGCTGAAAACTATCCTTCTCAAGACGCATATAAATCTTATTGTTTGGCTCGTGGCGAATTTCACTGCGGCTTTGACATATTTCTTACTTGATGCTTCAGTGGTTGCACCTCGCTCCGAATATGACTCTTTAAGCAACTTGGACGTTTTGTTTTTTTGGATATTTAGACAAGGTGTCATTGTAGTTGTTTTTGTTGTTGTAAACTTCGGCTGGATCGCAGTTTTCACTGTGCGACAACACTACGAAAAAAACGTGCGGTTTGTATATATATGCTTAGTGTGTTTGCTCTGGTTGTATGCTGTTTTGTATTACGGTGTGGCGTACCACTTGATAAGGATGTTGCTGTCATTGAGTTGAATCAGATCGATCAATTCCAGTTGCGTTCGGAAGGATCTAATCACAATAAATTTTTAGGAGATTGATTCGATGCACTTCCGGCGGTAGTTATAAAAGAAGATAACCGAAAGTCAAAACCCTCTTTCCAACAAGTTGTGACGGAACTTCTTGCTATCAATTGTAAAATGTACTATTCATAATTTTCTATGTTTTACGGCCCTTCGAAATTTGGTCGGTTTGCATTAATTGTGTTTTTCATAGGAATAGTAAGTGTTCCCTGTCTCAGCGCGATGAATGGCATTGAGACTGACGGCGTTGTACTTTATCAAGCCGAGGACGTATTGAAGGAACGTGCGCTGACGCAGAGTAGCTTAATCGATTATGTCAAAAGGCTGGAAACAGTCTACAGGCGATTTTTTTCTACCGTCGACGTGTCAGAAACATTGGACATCGTGGTGGCTGTTCGTCCTGGTAAGCTCTCCCGCATTTGGCTGGCTTCGTCTACTCACCCGACGCCCGATCCTGGCAGAGAGTCGCTCCGGCGAGAGCTTGAATCAGTCCCTGCATGCGAGATTTTAAACGGTCCGATAGCTTTCGCCATCATCACTAAGGTCGCTGGTGGCGATGGCAGAAATCCCTCTAAAGGGGACAATTCTGTCGAACAACCTTTCCCGCAGGAGTGGGTGGACGCCTCAGCCAAACAGAAAAGAAATTTGCTTGTCCCTGACGATATCCTTGATCTCATTTGGCCTATTCCTCTGTAAGTCCATGAGAAGCGATCAAAGGGTGGAAAGTCAGAGGGTCAGGAATTAGGGGTCAGGCTGCGATTCTTGACAAACCAGATGACCCAAGTTAAACGCGTTGATGCCAAGGAGCATCCGTATCCAGTACGCCGGCGGCTTTTACCACGTCATGGCGCGGGGCAACCGGCGCGAGAACATCTTCCTGGACGAGGACGACCGGCGGGGGTTCTTGCGTGCGCTTGGCGAAGTCTGCGCGATGACCGGTTGGCGGGTGCATGCCTGGGTGCTGCTGAGCAACCACTACCACTTCCTTTTGCAGACTCCCGAGCCCAACCTGGTGGCAGGCATGTCCTGGCTGCAAAACACCTACACCCGGCGCTTCAACACCCGCCACCGGCTGTGGGGCCGGCTCTTCGGCGATCGTTACAAAGCCGTGCTCGTGGAGGGCAGCGGGTACTACTATGAGACGGTGCTCGATTACATCCACCTGAACCCCGTCCGGGCACGATTGATCAAGCCATTAGACAAGCAAAGTGTGCTGGATTTCCCTTGGAGCAGTGTCAGTGGAGGCTACGCGTTGCCGCCGAGTCGTCGTCCCGAGTGGCTGGCGGTACCGGAGGGGTTGAAAGCGTTCGGCTACCCTGACACCACCAATGGACGACGGCGGTGGGTGGAAAGGCTTGATCGCCGGGCCAGCGAGGAAGAAGCGCAGCGTTGTGGAGTCCCGGCGGTGCAAGCGGAAGCCGACGCAAGGCAAAGCCACCTGCGACGCGGATGGTACTGGGGCAGTCAGAGCTTTGTCGAGCGGACTCTCCAGCTGGCGGGGGACGTGCTAGGCCAAAGACGGCACCGCAATTATCGGGCAAGTCGGGAAAGTCGCGCCCACGGTGAGGACCAAGCGCGCAAGCTGCTGACAGAAGGGTTGTCGCAGGCGAGACTGGCACCAAGCGATCTGCCCGCGCTGAAAGGAAGTGATTCGCGCAAGGTGGAAATCGCCAGAGCGATCCGGGAACAGACCACGATGAGCCTGGGCTGGGTGGCCGAGCACCTGTCGATGAAGAGCGCGACCAACGTCAGCCAGCAGCTTCGTCGCCACGGAGCCAAGGCACACCGCCGCCGCTGAAATCCTGCTTCTCCTCTGCCATCCTACTTGTCAAGAATCGCAGCTTGACCCCTATCGTTCTCCCCTCTGCCATCCTACTTGTCAAGAATCGCAGCCTGACCCCTATCGTTTCCAATACTTCAAAGGCGTCGATCGAGTGGAGAAGATCATTACCGTAGTAGATTCTGGAGTTGGTGCGCCTAGGCACTAAAAAGAATTATGGAGGAGGAACTAACCGATCAAGAAGTAACATTATTTCTTTCAGAGAACTATAACGACACTGATCTCATTGGTGGAATTCAAACAGTTGCTTACCTTTTTTCAGAACGTGCTATTCCCCGCCTTTTGGATATTATCCAGTCTCAGGGAAGATCCTTTGAAGCTCGCAGAGAAGCTGCTTGTGCCATCCGAGATATTGGAGCTGAATTATGCTTAGAAACCCTGTACAAACTTCAATCACAAGAAAATTCTCAACTAAGGGAACTTGCAAATCAAGCTCTCGAATATATAAAACGAAAGGCTTGTTCGAGGTAGGCAAGTTTTCTTTGTTCCCAGATGCGGTTTGGGACGTTTGTTGCTGCAGAAGTCGGTAGTGTTCAGTCGAGTGTTGATTGCTTGATCTGAAGGTTGTGGGTGACGATGAAGAGGTGGATGGCATCCAGGTGGTTCTCGGCGCTCTTGGAAAAGGAGAGCGCCTTGCGCACCAAGTAAAGAAAAAGGGGTCAGTTCTGGTTATTGACAACACGTCGCATTTGCGCAAACTTGTATAAACATGGCTCGGCCGTTGCGAATGGAGTACAAGGGTGCCTGCTACCACGTCCTGAGCCGGGGAGACCGGCGCGAGCACATCTTTCGTGATGACGCCGACCGTCAACGTTTCCTGGAGACGCTGGGTGACGCCTGCGCTAAGACCAGTTGCAAGTGCATGCGTATTGCTTGATGAGCAATCATTTCCACCTGGTGGTGGAAACTCCGCGCCCCAACCTTTCGGCAGGCATGAAGTGGTTGCTGGGCACTTTCACCCTGCGCTTCAACCGCCGCCACCAGCTTGTCGGCCACCTCTTCGCCGGTCGCTACAAGAGCCTGATCATCGACGAGCAAGCCCCGGCTTATCTGCGGGCGGTGGGAGATTACGTGCATCTAAATCCGGTGCGCGCCAACCTGATCGCGGCGGAAGAAAAACTGGAAGCATACGCCTGGAGCAGCTACGGCCTGTACTTGCGCCCCGTAAGCCAACGGCCAGAATGGCTGAGGGTGGATCGGTTGTTGGGCGAACACGGCATCCACACGCCTGATCGCCGTGGCCGGCTGGAATTCTCGCGACGCATGGAAGCATTGCGCCGGCTTGAGCGGCAAAGCACACCCGAGAAACAAAAGGCGTTGAGCGCCCTGCGCCACGGCTGGCAGGTGGGGGCGGAGGATTTTTTTGCCCGGCTACTGGCGCGCTGGGAAGGACAAACCAGAACAGGTAAGCACCAAGCTGGTAGCGGGCATGAGCGAAGAGAAAACGAGCGGCAAAGAGGCGAGCGGCTGGTGGCAGAGATGCTCACCGAGCATGGCTGGAGCGAGAAAGCCTTGCGAACAGAACCCAAAGGGCACCCGGTAAAAGTCGCGATGGCAAGGCACCTGCGGACGAGCACAGCTTTGACCCAGCAGCAGATTGCCAAACGCTTGCACATGGGAACGCGCAACTACTTGAACCTGCTCCTGCAAAAACCAATCGTCCATCCTCGAAAGATGTCAGTTGTTGTCAATAACCAGAACTGACCCCTTTGACTCGGGGTCAGCGACGTGGATACCAACACGATCTACTCGGGCCTGCTCATCGATAACCTCAACTACTCGGTGGTCCCGGAGCCGGGCACTTGGGTGATGCTGCTCGGCGGCTTCGGCTTGCTGGCCTTCCGGTTCGCCCGCACCCGGCGGACGGTGTAACGCCTGCACATAAAGGGACAGTTTGGAGACGCGGGTCACCGCGAGCTTCCTTCAAACTGTTTCGGTTGAAAGGATGTTCGTAGTATGAATGCGCCGGAGGCTGGTGCATCCTTGGCGGCAATGCTGCCGATTACCTTGCTCCACATCGAGGACGATGCGCTCAACCAGGAGGTCGTCACGGCAATCCTTGACGCCGCGCGTCCGCGGTGGCGGGTGTTGGTCGCAGGCGACGGCAAGACAGGTCTGGAGATGGCGCGGCAAGTCATACCCGATTTGATCCTACTCGATCTGCACTTGCCCGAGCTGCGAGGCGAAGCCGTGTTGGCTGAAATTCGCGGCGATCCGAGCACCCGGCATATTCCGGTGGTCATTCTCAGTGGCGATATGACCTCACCGCTCGGTGACATGCTGCGCTCTCAAGGCGCGAGCGACTGCATCGGCAAACCGTTCGATGTGGTAGATTTATTAGCACGGCTCGACCGGCTTTTACTCAAAGCTGCCCGGTCCTGACACGTCCGGTGACATCACGAAAGCTTTAGGGGCTAGTCAACGTCTCTTGACACTTCGCCGGCCTCTTACGTTGCTTTTAGTGCCTTTCCGATGTGACCCCAATAAGCTATAGCGGCCAATGAATGCTGCCAGTCATGCTGCGCCGGCGGGGAACTTTCAACCCAGTTCAGCGTGTAGTTCATGCGCGCGGGCGGTGTGCCGGGCGATCAGTTCACCCAGGTCCAGGTCCACAAACGCACCGCCTGCGATCCGCACCCGGCCGCCGATGATCAGACTCTCCACGGATCGTGCCCAACACAGCAAAAGCGCGTCCACGGGGTTCTCGCACCCACTGGAAAAAACATCCACCGCCGCAAAGATGGCCAGATCGGCGCAGCGGCCCGGTTCGAGCACCCCGAGGTCGGGTCGGCGAAGAAGATCGGCTCCCGCGGTCGTGCCCAGCGCCAGCGCGTCCAGGGCCGACATGCTTTCGGCCCCGTATCGCACCCGGCAAAGCATGAGCGCCTGCCGGAGTTCGCCCAGGACGTGGCCGGAGTCATTCGAAGCGCTGCCGTCCACGCCGATGGCGACCTTTACGCCGGCCGCACGCAGATCGTTGACCCGGCAGATGCCGCTTCCCAGCCGCATGTTGGCGTAGGGACAATGCGCCACCCCGATCCGCCGCGCTCCGAGCCAGCCGACTTCCTCGTCCGTGAAGTGGATGCCGTGGGCAAACCAGACGCCTTCGAAGTCCCAGCCGCAAGCGGCAAAATACTCCACCGGTCGCATCCCGAAGTGTTCCTGGGAATAAACGTCCTCGTCCCGGGTCTCGCCACAGTGGCTGTGCAATCCCAGGTCGTGTTCGCGCGCGTACGCCGCCGACGCGCGCAAAAGTTCCCGGCTGGCCGAAGTGGCGGCGCACGGAGCCAGGAACACCTGCCGCCAACTGCCCGGACGTGGGTCGTGGAAGGCGCGCCGCAACCGGTCGCAATCCTCCATGATCTCGTCGGGCGATTGGACGGCCCAATCGCCGATCAGATCCGATGGCGTGTCCATGCTGCCGCGGCCGCCGTGAAAACGCACGCCCATCTCGTGCGCCGCCTGGAACTGCGCGCTGAAAACATCGCCGCTGCCACGGGGCACCAGGTAGTGGTGATCCGCGCTGGTCGTGCAGCCCGTGAGCATCATTTCCGCCAGCGCGAGCCGGGAACACAGGTGCAGGTCCTCTGCCGTGAAGGGCCGCCAGAGTTTGTTCATATGCGCCAGCCAGGGCAGCAGCGGCAGGTTGTTGCCCGGCGTGTAGGCGCGGGCCATCGTCTGGTAGAAATGATGGTGCGTGTTGATGAGGCCGGGCGTCGCGATGCCGCCTCGCGCGTCGTGAACCAGCGTGCCTTCCGGGAGGCGTGGAGGTTCGCCGGCGCCGATCTCGACGATAAACCCGCCCCGGGCCAGCAGCCACGCGTCCCGCCGCACCTCGCGGGTAGTGTTCATCGTCACCAGCCAGCCGATGTTGCGCACGAGCAGATCGCCCACCGCGGCGGACGGCACGGGTTCAGGCGACATCTTCTCCCTCCGCACGGATCACGGTGAAATATCTCGCGCCCAGGAACAGCAACGCGGCCAGTCCGTAACCCAGCGCGGTGCCACCCGCCGGGAACAAGGGGTTGCCCGGCGTCCAGTGGCCGCCCAGCCAGTCGAGCAGAGGCAGGTTGATGGCGGTGTCGCGGCCGGTCAGAACGTAGGAGTGCATCAGCCCGGCGAGCGCGAGCAATCCTCCCACCGCGCTCCAGGCCGCCGCCCGGTTCCACTGCCGGTCCACGATGCAGACGACGATGGCCGACCAGATCATCGCCGAATACAGGAAGCCTTGTTCCAGCGCGAAGCCGCCGCCGATGTAAGCGCCGGCCGCGTGCGCCGCGCGGACCAACCCCGGATCGAGCAACGGCCCGCCGGGCCGGCCGGTCCCGGCGGCGGCCAGCGCGGTCTTGACGACCAGCATCGTCCACGCCGCCAGCCCGGGAAACAATCCCACCACCACGGCCACCAGATGCTTCTTCGGGGTCACCTCGAACGCCTGGGCGGTGATGATGACACCGATCCAGAGGATGATGGCGATGCCCGCTTCCGCCGGGATCAACCACGTCAGAGCGGCCATCGTGCCGGTCAGGCAGACGGCGGTGACGGCCACCCCGTTGAGCACGGAGTAACCCGCGCGGGCGCCGAGCTTCTTCCAGGCCGGATGCCCGATGTAAATGGAAGTGGGAAAAGGCGAGCCGAAGAGCGCGCCGGCCAGCGTGCCCAGGCCGTTGACGATCAGACTGGCCCGCACGGGGTACTCGTCCCCGGCCGCCGAGGCCGACTCGATGTTTTGCAGCGAAGCCAGCACGCCCAGCAGCCCGATGGGGATAACCACCGAGAGATAAGCGACGATGTGTCCGCCCCCGAGCGCGGCCAGCAACTCGCCCGGGACCGGCCACGGAAAGTAGAGCCGCAGATGCGCCAGCGGCGCGGCGCCGGGTCCGCCCACCGGGGCCAGTCCCGTGAGCCAAGACAGAGCGGTGCCGACCATCAGCACCACCAGAGTGGCCGGCACGCCGCCGCGAAAACGCACCCGGCCGAAGAACACGATGAACACCAGCACCAGCGTGACCAACCCGACCACCGGCGCGGCGAAAGCCTGGAACAAAAACGCCAGCCCGAGAAACCCGAGCCCGACCCCGGCCAGGGTGGACAGCATGGCGGCCTGCGGCGTGTGGCGGCGGATGCCCGCCGCGAAGAACGCGCAGCCGAACTCCAGCAGGCCACCAAGAAAACAGGCCACCAGCCCGGCGTGCCAGGCAAAATGCTCCGGGTCGGGGATGCCCCGCGCGAGGGCGAGCTGGCGTGCCGGCAGCATGACCAGGAACACATGGGCAAAAAGTCCCGGTGTGCTGATGCCGTAGGGCAGCGCGGTCACATCGTCGCGGCCCTCCCGCCGGGCCAAGACGAGCGCCTGCCAGGCGTAGAAAAGATTGCCCACCAGAAAGGAAACCGCCACCCCGGGCAGGATGCGGCCGTAAACCAGATCCGGCGAAAACCCGAGCACCCCCACGCACAGCGGCGCGAGGATGAGCAACTGCACGAGGTTGTTGACGAAAGCCGCCACGAAGCCTTCGCCGTCGCCGGGAGAAAAGAGCTTCACGCGGGCGTCTGCTCCTTCCGGTGCCGGGCGGCGAGCTGGCCGACGAAGTACACGGTCCAGCGCGCCGCGGCGTGGGCAGCCGTTTGCCCGAGTTTGCGGTAGTCGCTGCCAGGGTTGGGCTGGGTGCGATTGCTCCCGGCGCGGAACACGATGTGCGGGACGCCGAACTGCGCGCAAACCTGCGCGATGGCCGCGCTTTCCATTTCCATGATGTCGGGGTCGAGTTTGGCGCGCATGTCTTCGATCTTCTCCGCGGACACGCCGAACAGGTCGCTCGCCGTGACGACGCCGGTCAACACGGTGGGCCGGTAGGTCTCGCCGTTCGCGGTCACCGGCTCCGCTTCGTAGCCGGGGATTGCCGCCCGGGCGAGTTTGAGCAGACGCGGGTCGGGCGGGTACTGCCAGGAGCTCATCTGCCCCTCCAGGGGGCCGCGCACCTTGCGGTACACCATGCCGCGTTCCGTGAGACTGCCCGCTGCGTGATGGATCGTGCGCGTGGAAATCACGGTGTCACCCGTGCGGATACGCGGGTTGAAACGTGAGCCGGTGCCGGAAACAATGACTTCTGTAGGTTGAAACTGATGCAAAAACAACGCCGTCACCATCGCCGCGTTGGTGACCCCGACTCCGGTTACGGCGGTGACAACCGGCTGGCCCTGCAAGATCCCGCGCACGTAGGGGAAGACGGCGAGTTCACCCGGTTTCGCCCCGGGTTCCATGCGCGCGCGGATGAGACGAATCTCTGAAGGCATCGCACTCAAGATCAGTGTCAGCGCACGCGGGGACTTTGGCATGGAAGTGTGTTGTACGGCAGCCGCCTTTGAAACCCTTTCTGCTGGCAGCGCGCTATTTCTTAACGAATCCGGCGCGGGACCGGAAGGAAAAGATGCCGCGGCCGGTGTTTTGCGGCGATCTTCCGGCCCGCGCTCCAGCCAAAGCCGTGCTGGTGGGAGACGGAGGACGGGCTACAGAACGCCGGACGCTGCGTTGGCTAGTTGGGCGAGATAACCAGCTTTCACGCCCCCGGGTAGATCGGCAACCGCGAACCCGTTGGCTGCGAGCTGTGCCAGTTCCACCCGGCTCAAGCCCGCGTCGATCGCCAGGGCGGCATACTCCTCATTGAGCGAGTTGCCAAACACCATGGGATCGTCCGTGCTGATCGTGCAGCGCACCCCCGCCTGCATGAACCGCCGGATCGGGTGCTCGCGCATGGACGGCACCGCGCGCAGTTTGACATTGCTGATGGGCGTCAGATCCAGCGTCACATCCTGTGCCCGCAACAGTTCCATCACCGCCGGATCATCCAGGGCGGAGAGTCCGTGTTGCACGCGCCGCACACCCAGCTCGGCGACGGCCTGCCGGACATCTCCCGGTCCCGAGAACTCGCCCGCGTGCGCTTTGAGCACCTTCCCGTTTGCTCGCGCGCGGCTCCACACGTCCACCGACCACGGCTGGAACCGCGGGTTCTCGAAGCCATGCAGATCCACCCCGGCGATTTCGTCCCAGGTGATCGCTTCCTCCACGATCTTGGCCAGCGCGCCGTGATAGTGGTCGCGGAACATGCCCAGGAACAAGCGCAATTCTAATCCTGGAGGGCGGGCGGCGTGGATCGCTCGGGCGATATCGCGCATGGAAGCGTCCGTCCGTTCCGCCGTGCCCAGGTGGAAACTGCATTCGAGATACACACAGTTTTGCTTCACCAGATTGTCAAAGATGCTCTGGCAGCTCTCGAAATAAGCTTCGGGCGACACGTACCACTTGAAGAAGTACCGGTCGAACTGCTCTTGGAACTCGGCGAACCCGTCGAAACGGTAATCGTCTGCCCAATACGCTGGCGGTTGAGCGAAGGCCACCGGGTCCACGCGCCGGCAAAGTTCCAGCGGCATCGAACCCTCCAGGTGGAGGTGGGTTTCTGTCTTGGGTAAGGCTTGGATGAACGACGCGAGGTCCGGTTCCGGTTGGTAGGGCATGGACGACAAACTCCGGGTTGAAGGGCGCAGCGCAAGACAGAGAATACTCCGAAGTGGATGGTGCGCTCCGTCGCGCTATAGATGCCACTGCCGGAGTTCACTAGGCCCGCTTCGCGAAGTGAGCAGGCTAGTGTTGCGTGACTGCCAATACTGCCGCTGGATTCTCGGCGGCGATACGCAGCAGGACTTTCGCGGCACCCCGGGGCTGGCGGTGACCTTGCTCCCAATTCTGGAGGGTATCCAGGCTGACACCTAGGAGCTTGGCAAATTGAGCTTGCGTCAGGTCGAGCTTGGCGCGCGCGGCCGTCGTTTCGTTGGCGGCTCCGGCTGCGGCGGCTTGGCGGCGGCGGTATTCCTCGGGGTCTATAACCTTGCGCGTGAATCCTCCCTTGCCGTCCGGCTCCAGGGTGTACACCCGCCCGGGGGTAATCTCACCCCGGAGCAACCCGTTTTTGACTGCGTTGAGTTCCTTGATTTTCTTTGCGTTCATTTGCCGATCAGTTTTTTGAGGGCGGCGAGTTGCGCCTTGGTGAGATTCTCCTTTTCGTTTTTCGGGTAGATGTCCAGCAGTAGGATTTGGCCTGCCGCCGTCTCGACGTAGTAGATGACACGGGCGCCGCCGCTCTTGCCGTGCCCTTTGGCTGCCCAACGGATCTTTCGCAATCCGCCGCCATTGACGATGATGGCACCCGCTTCTGGTCGCTGGAGCAACTCGACTTGGAGGGTCATCAAGGCCTTTTCATCCAGCAAGAGGAGAACCTTTTTTGCGAACGGTCCGTACTCAACGAACGTCAGGCCCTTTATCTGTCATTGACGGATATATACCACAAGACAAACTTGCTGCTCAGTAAACTTTCGTCGGCTGGAAATTAGCTCGGTCCGGTTATCGGGATTTTAATGAGCCGTGCGCTTTGGGCGGCTTTCTCCGCTCCGATCCCGGATAGCGCGAGCCTCTGCACTCCGGAATCCGGCGGGCATTTAGCGGCTGGCGCGTGATGTTGAACAAGAGGGCACTGCCGAGTAAGCCGGACTTGCCTCTAAGATCCACGCGGACATCGCCGAAGGGAACCGGAGTCTACGGGGCTCGAACCCGCAACCTCCGCCGTGACAGGGCGGCGCTCTAACCAATTGAGCTAAGACTCCTTCTGCATCTCACCGGCAACTACCACCGCCAGCGGAGCGACAGTCATACGTGTGCCAAGCCGGCGATTCAACCACTTTTCTCGGATTTTTGCGCGGCTCGACCCGCTTCCTCCCGGCTCTCGGGGGACAAGAAAGCGGAAAATGCGCGGGTGTTCTTTGGGCGGTAATCTGTTATTTTCCTGTTCCTCCGGCCTTTGTTCATCCCTTTACCTGCTGCTTTCGCCTCCTTCCCATGCAGTCCTACAAATACGTCATCCTCGGTGCCGGTCCTTCGGGTTTGAGCTTTGCCCACACCCTCCTCAACCACGGCGAGGATTCCATTCTCGTCCTTGAAAAGGAGGCGGTCGCCGGCGGCCTCTGCCGCAGCGAGGACGTGGACGGCGCGCCGCTCGACATCGGCGGCGGCCACTTCCTCGACCTCAAGCGCAAGGAAGTGCTCGAACTCGTGTTCCAGTTCATGCCGCGTGCGGAATGGCACGAGTACAATCGGGTCTCCAAGATCCGCATCCGCGGCCAGGAAATTGACCACCCGCTGGAGGCGAACCTGTGGCAGTTGCCCGTCGCCGATCAGGTCGATTTCCTGGAATCCACCGCCCAGGCGGGTGCGGTGCGCGGGGAACCGCAGCCGGAGCGATTTGAGGACTGGATCAGTTGGAAACTCGGCAAGCGCATCGCCGAGGAGTACATGCTGCCTTACAACCGCAAGATCTGGTCGATGGACCTCAACGACCTGGGCATCTACTGGCTCTACAAACTGCCCAACGTTTCGTTTCGCGAAACGCTCCAGAGCTGCCTGGAAGGGAAAGCTTTCGGTTCCCTGCCGGCACATGCCACCTTCCTCTACCCCAAAGCCTATGGCTACGGCGAGGTCTGGAGACGGATGGGCGAAAAGTTGGGGGAGCGTCTGCGCTTGAACACCCCGGTGGAAAGCGTGGATGTCGCCAACCGCGTGGTGAACGGCCAGTACAAAGCCGAACACATCATCTCCAGCATTCCGTGGGTGCTCTGGCCGAAATTCGCCGAGGTGCCCGCGCCCGTCGCCTCGGAAATGGCCAAGCTGCGCCACATCGCCGTGGACGTGGATTATCAGCCTGAAACCCTGCCGACGGATGCCCACTGGGTTTACGCGCCGGAGGAAAGTCTGAGCCACCACCGGCTGCTCTGCCGCAGCAACTTCTACGACCAGGCCCGCGGGTACTGGACCGAGACCAACTCCGAACGCGCCCAGCCGCTTGCCCCCGGTGGTTTCCGGCACCGCAACGACTACGCCTACCCGCTCAACACCATCGGCAAACCCGAAGCCGTCGATGCCATCCAGAGCTGGGCAAACTCCAAGCAAATCCTCGGGTTGGGCCGCTGGGGAACCTGGGAGCACATGAACTCCGACGTGGCCGTGTCTCACGGGATCGCCGCCGGCCGACGCGCCCTGCAAGGGATCGTCTCCGCTGCTCCGGCGGCTTGAGAAACAGAAAGCCCCTGCGACCGCGCAACGCCGATCACAGGGGCTTGTAAACTCTGAGATCCCCAGACGGAACTCAGAGTTTTGTCACTTCGTTGCGGGCATGCTCGTAAGCCGCTTTGGTGGCTTCCTTGGCGTGCTCCCAACCGACGGCAGCGTGGTCCTTGGTTGACTCGTACTCGGACTTCAAATCGCTCTCGACGTCGGTGTAGCTCTTCTCCGTCCCGTGGCGCATCATGCCTCTGTAGCCGGTGCGATAAGCGCCGCTGTATTGATCGTAGGGTCCGTTGCCAGCGTAGGGCTGGGTGGCGTGTTTCTGCTTCCAGTACTCGTCGTGCACGGTGGGATCGATGGATTCCGCCACGCCTTTGCCAGCCAGACCACCGGCCACCGCGCCGACGGCGGCACCGACCACCGCTCCGATCGGTCCGCCGACCGCGCCGCCGATGGCGGTGGCCGTCGCGCCTACTCCCGCCGCGCCTATGCCTGTGCCGACGGGATGCGACCCGGGCTCGCCGGTGAGCGGATCGGGGTTGCTGTCGGCGCCGGGCTTGGTGCTATCGATTGGATCACTCATGGCTTGAGATGGTTGAAGTGAGAAGTGTAAATCACCGGGTGAATTCCCGATAAAAAGCAGATCGTATTTGTCTTCTCCTCTGAGCGTCGGTGCCTCGACAATTTCCGACCGGTCTATGATCGAGCGAATCAGCCCACGGTGCGGCTGGGAAGAATCTCTTCCTCCAACAACATTTTCCCATGACCTTCGTGCTGGCCAAGTAGGAGACAAGGCCGAAGACAGGGCTGCTTTCCCCGACCGGCGGCGTCACGGCCGCCGCCTGTCGCCCGTGGCAAATACCTGTTGCCGTTCGCCCGGGTCGAGCGGTCGCCAGTTTCCCGCGGCCAATGGGCCGAGTTCGAAAGCGCCGATGCGGGTCCGAATCAACCGCAGGGTGGGGTGGCCGATAGCCGCCGTCATGCGTCGGACCTGACGGTTCTTCCCTTCAGTCAATTCCAAGGAGATCCAGCAAGCCGGCACGTGGAGCCGGACTCGGATGGGCGGGTCGCGCGGCGGCACCTCCGGCGGCGGATCGAGCCGCCAGGCGCGGCACGGCTGCGTGGTCCAACCCTGGATCGGAACCCCTTTTTCCAGCCGCGACAGGCTCTCGTCGGAGGGAACACGTTCGATCTGCGCCCAGTAGCACCGGACATGGCCCGCGGAAGGGTGCAATAGGCGCGCGTTCAAGGCCGGTTCGTCGCTGAGCAGCAGCAGTCCTTCGGAGTCGCCGTCCAGACGGCCCAAGGGATAAACCCGGGGCGGAAACCCGAAATCTGCCAGAGCCCGGTGCGCGCTGCCCGCTTCCGGCGTGAACTGCGTGAGTACGCCGTAGGGTTTGTGGAAGGCGATCAACATGGGCGCGCCGGATCAAACGGCGGCGGCCCGGCGCGGGAACACCTTGCGCACTTCCTCGCGTTCCATCTGGCCGCGGGTGACACCGAGCTGGTTTTGCAGCTTCAACTCGCGCCACAACTCCGCGCCGCTGATCTCGCCGCGCAGCAGGGCCCGGTAGCGGTTGATCACCCGCGCGACCTCTTCGGCCGGTTCGTTCACGAACTCGATCCGGAAATGGCGCGCCCCCAGCGCCCGCAAACGCTCGACGCTTTCCGCGCCCGTCTGCGCGCGGGCGTTGAACACGGTGTTGCGGCAGCCGGCATCCGCGCGCAACGGGTGCTCCAGGCCCACCCGATCGCGCAGTTTGACCTCGTGCTTGTCGCACGGCCGCCCGCAATTGCGGTAATCCGTCCCGGCGGACAGAAAAGCGCAGAACACGCAATGCTCCATGTGAAACATGGGCATGTGCTGGTGGATGGTCACCTCGAACCACTCTGGAGCCGAACTCGTCAGCAGGCTTTCGAGTTGGCCGGCGTTGAGATCGTAGGACGCCGTCAACCGCTCCAGCGGATAGCGGTTTTTGAAGTATTCCGCCGTGAGCGGATTGGCGACGTTGAGCGAAAAATCACCGACGCAACGCGCGTCGGCGAAATACCGCAGGTGATCATAGTTGCGTACCAGATACCCGTCGGCCTCCGAAGAACGCACCTGCTTGAGCACCCAATCCTCGCCGGTCTTGAAGATCCGGGGCGGCGCGACCCACACGGTCTGCCCACCGTCTTCTTGACGCACCCGCCGCATGGCTTCGCGATATTGCTTGGGATCTTCGAAATCGCAGTAAATGGTGGCGATGCCTGCCTCCAGCACGGCGTCCAGTTGAGCCAGGGACCGCACCAACACGTTGAGTTGCGCTGGAGTGCCGACAGAAGCCTGGTGATGCGTCGGCAAAGCCGCTCGTGCCGTGTCGTCGCGCAAGGTCCAGCGTCGGGGCATGGCACGCAGCCGGTCGAGCTCGCCGGCCACATCGCGGCGCAGCCGGTTGAGTTCGCTCACGGGTAGCATCACCGCGCTGTCGAGCTGGTTGTCCAGCGATCCCAGCTTGAAGGGGCTGCCGCCGAGCCGTCCGAGTTGCGCAACAAGAAATTCGGTCGTGAGCGGACGTTGCTCCGCCGCGGTCAGCGGCAGGGCGGAACTGCGCTGGACCACGTGGCCCAACTCGTCTCGGGCAAGCAAGGTCAACGGCTGGCCCGTGTGTCCGTGAACCTCGAACATAATCGGCCGCTGGAATCTTGGTGCGTCGCCGGCGAAGCTCTGTCGCAGACGCTTGTCCAGCTCGGGATCGTTGGTCTTCCACAGCTTGTCTCCGGCGTGCACCTTGTTGAGATCAACGCCGGGACCAAACGCCAGCGCGACTGTGCCCAAAGGCAAAGCATCCACCGCGTAAACACGTCCGCCTTCCTCCGGTTGGTCGGGCCGGCCGGCGTCGAAAACCACGCCATCACCGGGCTTCAGCGGGGCTTCCGCCCGCAGGAGGACTCTGTCGCCTCGCACGTGTTCGACCGTGCCGAGGAGCACGCCGCGCTTTTTGCCGAAGCGGGCGTGGACCAGTTGCTGGTTGTCGATGCCGCGCAACCAGCCCGTGAAGAGCCCGCGCGAGAACCCCATCTCCAGTTCGTAGCGGTCAGTGGACGTGGCCTCCGGCGCGGGAACGAGCCCGGGTTCCGCAAGGTCCAGCCGGTCGAGGGCGGCGCGGTACACCCGCGTGATGCTCGCGACGTACTCGGGAGATTTCAGCCGGCCTTCGATCTTCAGGGAACTGACGCCCGCCCGGGCGAGGTCGGGCACCACGTCGAGTCCGGCGAGATCCTGCGGACTGAGCAGGTAGTGGCGGCCATCGAGCGGCACCGCCCGCCCGTCGGAAACGAGATCATAAGGCATCCGGCAGGCCTGGGCGCATTCGCCGCGGTTGGCCGAACGGCCGCCGAGTGATTCACTGGTGAGGCACTGGCCGGAGTAGGCGACACAGAGCGCACCGTGGACGAACACTTCCAGGGGGATGGTGGCGTTGCCACCGGCGGCCACCTGCCCGCGGATGCTCTCGATCTCCGCGATGGAACATTCCCGGGCGAGCACGATGAGGTGGCAGCCGAGATCGCGCGCGAACTCGACTCCCGCCGCGCTGGTGACGGTCATCTGTGTGGACCCGTGGATGGGAAAGTCGGGCGACAACCGCCGGATCAACCGGCACACTCCCACGTCCTGGACGATGGCGGCGTCCACCCCGGCGGCGATGATCGAGCGCAGGTAGTTTTCGGCGTCGCCGAGTTCGTCGGGAAAGATCAGCGTGTTGAAGGTCACGTAGCCCCGCGCTCCGCGCCGGTGGAGGAACTCCATGAGAGCCGGCAGGTCGGCCTCGGTGAAATTGTCCGCCCGCATCCGGGCGTTGAAGCGGTTGAGGCCGAAGTAGATCGCGTCCGCGCCGTTTTCGACGGCTGCCCGCGCGCATTCCCAGTTTCCCGCGGGTGCCAGCAACTCCGGCCGGCGCGTCGTGGGCGCGGCCAGGGACGGGGGCGGGATGATGGGCAGGATGGGGGACATGGCAAAAGCATTCGGGTGCTGCGGCCACCGAAGAAGCGAGCCAGGATAGCTCGAATCGAACTCTCTGAAAAGGTCGATAACCCGTCTTAAGACGAGTTGTAGCTGCGCTTGTGCCAAGCGCACGCCTTGTCGCGTTTGGTACAAGCGCCTAAAATCTCCGGCTCTCCCGTTGCCTCCTGCGAAAAGAAAAGTTGGGCGCTTGTGCCAAGCGCGGGAGGTTATGCGCTTGGCACAAGCGCAGCTACACCCTGAAGGTCGCCCCTGTGGAAGTACCCGTGCTTGAGGAAATGGTACACCTGCCGTGTCGCCCGCTTCGAAAAAGTCAGTGCCACATGGTTGATCGGCAGCGTCAGGTGATCCGCCGCGCCGGGCAGCCGGGTCTCCTCGACGGCGACGATGCCGTCATTCGGCGTCGAGAAGACCCTGAGCAATTGTCCCCAGCCCACGGGGTACGTTCCCGCGATGATGCCTAGATCCAGGTCCAGCTCCCACTCCCGGCACGGCAGCGTCTCGGGCAGCCGGACTGCCTCGGCTGCCGCACCGGGAAAACATCGGCCGACCACGTTGGAGCCCAAGGGAAAGTCCGAGATCACCTTGGCGGACGCGCTGCCCAGGAACGGTGAGCCCAACGCCACGATCCTCCCCGTCCGGGCCGCCCGCTCCGGGGAAGTTTGGAGCATCTGGGCAATGACCAACCCGCCGAGACTGTGGCCGACCAGGTGTATTTTTGGTGGGCTGTTTTCACGCGACGTGACCTGCTCGTGAAACCGGGCCAGCCGGCGCGCGTTGTCCATCAGGTTCGAGCGCACCGAAGGATAGCGAAAGGTCCAGACCTGCAAACCTTTTTGCCGCAGACCGTGCGCCATCCACAAGAATTCCAGTCCGGTCATCCACAAGCCGTGCACGAGGATCACGGCTTCCGCTTTCCCGGCCGGCGGCACCGGAGGATTGACAGCTTTTAAAGCGCACATGCGTCGGGCGTTTCTCCTGCTAGGTTAGCACGTGGAGACCTTGAAGCTTCTCAACTTATTCTTCTCCTTCCCATGATGAAACTCCCGCTCTCAGCCGCCGGCGTTCCCTTTGTTGCCTTACTGCTTCTCGGCAGCACGCTGCCTTCCGGTCAAGCGCAGACACTTGCCCCAGAGATCGCGGAAGGCTCGCCGGCTCCCGAGGCTTCCCCCGCGTTGCTCTCCAGTCCGACCCAGGCGCAGGAACGGGCGGCCCAGGTCGCCGCCGAAACCTGGCTGATGCTGCTGGACGGTGGCAAGTACGCCGAAAGCTGGCAGAGCGCGTCCGGTCCGTTTCAGGCTTCCATCCCGCAGGACCAGTGGGTGGGCCAGCTCGGCATGGTACGCACCGCCTACGGCAAGGCCAGCGGCCGCCGGCTGCGGGTGATCAAGTACACCACCACCGTCGCAAACGCCTCACCGGGAGAGTACGTCGTCTTGCAGTACGAGGCGTCGTTCGAGAACAAAACAAACGCTGTTGAAACACTGACCACCATGCTCGACAGGGACAACACGTGGAAGGTCGCGGGGTACTACATCAAGTAACCTTCATGCGTGCCGGCATCGCGCTGGGTTCGAATCTGGGTGACCGGCTCGCTCTGCTGCGATCCGCCCGGCTTGCGATCCTTGCGCTGCCCGGCATTGATCCCGCCGCCACCCTGACGGCCCCTCTGTTCCAGACCGCACCCGTGGACTGCCCGCCCGGGTCGGGACCGTTCCTCAACTCGGTCATGGAGGTGGGCTACGCGGGTGAACCTTTGGACCTGCTCCACGCTCTCCGCGGGATCGAGATCGCCACGGGCCGGCCGGCCGTGCGGGGCGTCAACGTGCCGCGCCCCCTCGACCTGGACATCCTCTACGCGGACGGATGGGTGCTGCAAACCGCTGAACTGACGCTGCCACATCCCCGGATGCTGCGGCGCCGCTTCGTACTGGCTCCCTTGAGCAGGATTCGGCCCGGGCTCGTTTTGCCCGGCCAGCGTGCCACCGTCGCGGCGATTCTGGAGCAGTTGGACGATGACCCCGCAACGGTGGCGCTTGCCGCCGAACAATGGTAAAACTTCTGCGCACCCCCTGATTCTCTCTGGCTACTCACTGGCTCTCCCCATGTACCCCGCCGCTGCCCCATTTGCCGCCGAAACCCTGTCTGCCGTCACGCCGGAAACGATCCGGGCGATGAAAAAGGCCGGCCGCCCGATTACCTCGCTGACGGCTTACGATTACCCGATGGGCCGCCTCTTGGACGAAAGCGGGTTGGACATCATCCTGGTCGGCGACTCGGTCGGCATGGTCGTGCTGGGTTACCCGGACACCACCCTGGTCACGATGGCCGACATCCTGCACCACACCCGCGCTGTCGCCCGGGGCGTGCGCCGCGCTCTGCTGGTCGCGGACCTGCCGGCCCTGAGCTATCGCACGCCGGAGGAAGCGGTCGCCAACGCGCGGCTCCTGGCCGAGGCCGGGGCGCACGCGGTCAAGCTGGAAGGAGGCGTCGCCATGCGCCGCCAGATCAAGGCGATCACGGCGGACGGCATCCCGGTGATGGGCCATATCGGTATGCTGCCGCAATCCGTGCGGGAAGAGGGCGGCTACAAGGTCAAAGGCCGCTCCGAAGAGGAAGCGCGCGCCCTCCTCGAAGACGCCCGGGCCGTGCAGGAAGCCGGAGCGTTCTCCGTGGTGCTGGAAATCGTTGCGCGCGACACGGCCCGGCACGTGACTGCTGCGCTGGACATCCCCACCATCGGCATCGCGTCGGGGCCCGGCTGCGACGGCCAGATCCTGGTGACCTACGATTTGATCGGGCTGTTCCCCTGGTTCCAGCCCAAATTCGTGACCCCGCAGGCCCAGGTGGCCACTTCCATCCGGGAGGCAGTCAACCGTTTCATCGAGCAAACCGTTGCCGGGGAAGGAAATGCACCCCGCTGAGATCCGAGGGCCTTCCGGCGGGTGATGGATGGGCTTGTCTTTTCAGGCTAATTTTCGTAGGCTGGCGTTGTCATGAACAAGACTGTCGTCCCGGTACAGGTGCGCGTGGTCATCCCCACGAAGGAGGGGTGCGCCGTCTTCCTGGGCAACAAGGAGAAGGTGTTCGTCATCTACGTGGACCAGCACGTGGGCGGCGCGATCATCGCGTTTATGCGCGGCACGCCTAAGGAACGACCTTTGACGCACGATCTTTTCGGCAGTATGATGCTGGCCCTCGGTGCCAAAATCGACCGCGTGATCATCAACGAGTTGAAAAGCGCCACGTATTTCGCCCGCCTGATCATCTCCGCCGAGAACGAGTTGCAGCAGCGCAAGATCGTCGAGTTGGACGGTCGCCCGAGTGACTGCATCGCGATGGCGACCCAGCAAAAAGCCCCGATTTACGTCAGCCGCGAAGTCTGGGACGAGGTGGACGACATGGGCGACGTCCTGCGCAAGATGGAAGAAGGCGGCTTCGAGATCGAGGACTGAGCGGGCTTCTCTCTTCTTCTACCGCGCCGTATCCCCAAGCTTTCGCAGGCCCAGCACATCCTCCATGTCGTAAAGGCCCGGCGGACGCCCGGCCAGCCAGTTCGCCGCGCGCAAGGCGCCGAGGGCGAAGGTCTCCCGGCTCGACGCACGGTGGATCAGTTCCACGCGCTCGCCGGTGGCCGCGAAGAGGACCGTGTGTTCGCCCACCACGTCGCCGCCCCGCACCGCGTGCATGCCGATCTCGTTCGCGGCGCGCTCGCCGACCAATCCTTTGCGCCCGTGCCGGGTGTCTTCGGCGTAGTTGAGCGCCCGCGCTTCCGCGAGGATCTCGGCCAGCCGCCGCGCGGTGCCGCTGGGAGCGTCCTTCTTCAAGCGGTGGTGAACTTCGATCACTTCCAGGTCGAACGCCGGACCCAGGATCCTGGCTGCCTGCCGGGTCATCCAGAACAGAGTATTGACACCCACGCTGAAGTTGGCGGCAAAAACGATGGGAACATCTTGGGCTGCTTCCACGATCAGAGCTCGTTGTGCGTCATCGTGGCCGGTCGCCCCGAGCACGAGGGGTTTGCCGGCTTGACGGCAGGCGGCGAGGAGCGGGGCCGTGCCCGCGGCACTGCTGAAGTCAATGGCCACGTCCCCTGCGGCGAGTGCTGCCGCTGGATCGTCTGCGCGTGAGATTTGTGCCGCCATCCGGTAGTTCTCCGGCTCGCGCTGGATGCAACTGAGGATCGACCGGCCCATCCGACCGCCCCCGCCTTGGAGGATGATCGCCAGCGGCGCACGTGCGATGAATTCCGATGATGCCATAGATCGGCTTAGGACGGGCGTTTCCGGAAAACAGCTTACTTCACCGCCGCCAAGGTGCGGCGAAGCTGTTCCAGGTTCTTGCTGCTCATCTCGCACAGCGGCAGGCGCACGTCGGCGGTGATCCAGTCGTACGCCAAGGAGAGCGCCGTCTTGATCGGCACCGGGTTCGGCTCGACGAACAATTCCTTGAACAAAGGATAGTACCGCTCGTGCAGGGCACGGGCCGCTTCGACTTTGCCGTTCTTGAAGCACCGCACGATGTCGCCCACTTGCGCGGGAATCAGGTTTGACGCCACGCTGATCACTCCGGCCGCACCCGCCGCCAGGAAGGGCAGAGTCAGGCCGTCGTCCCCGGAGAGGATGGTGAACCCCGCCGGCAAACCGGCGGCGCGAAGCTGGCTGACCCGGTCCACGCTGCCGCCTGCTTCCTTGATGCAGACGATGTTACGGTATTCGTTCGCCAACCTCGCGACGGTATCCACCGCGATTTCGATCCCGCACCGTCCGGGGATGCTGTACAACACCAACGGCAACGCCGTCGCTTCGGAAATCGCCTTAAAATGCCGGAACAATCCTTCCTGCGAAGGCTTGTTGTAATATGGGGCCACCAACAGTGCTCCGTCCACCCCGGCGCGCTCGGCCTCGCAGGTCATGGCCACGGCTTCACGGGTGCAATTCGAACCCGTGCCGGCGATAACTTTGCACCGCCCCTTGGCCGCTTCGACGGCCTGGCGGATGACGCCGAGATGTTCGTCGTGGTCCAGGGTGGGGGACTCGCCGGTCGTGCCCACGGGAACGATGCCGGTGATGCCGCTGTCGATCTGCTGCTCGATCAGCCGGGCGAAGGCGGTGGTGTCAATCGTGTCGTCGCGGAACGGCGTGACCAGTGCGGTGTAGGTACCTTGGAACATGGAGAAGGCGGGGAAAGAGAAAACTTTTAGAGGGCGATTTCACCGTGGAAGACGAAATCCGCCGGCCCGGTCAGCGCGGCGCTTCCGGCGGGCTGCCCAGTGGCGTCCCGGGTGAAGCCGACCAGCAGATCGTCGCCGCCGCGCACGCGCACCGGCACGGGGCTGGCGACCTCCGGGTGCAGGCCGGCGTAAATCAACGCGGCGGCGACTGTGCCGGTGCCGCAGGCGAGCGTTTCGTCCTCCACGCCGCGCTCGTAGGTGCGCAGGATCAGCCGGCCCGGCGCGGCCACCTGGACAAAGTTCGCGTTCGTTCCGCGCGGGGCGAAACGCTCGTGGTAGCGCAACGCGGCACCCAGGCGCACCACCGGGGTCTTTTCGACGTCGTCCACGAAAACCAACGCGTGCGGCACTCCCGTGTTCAGGAAATGGACGCTCAGGGAAGCACCATCCACGTTCAGCGTCTCGGCTGCGCGGGCGTCGTGCGGTGCCCCCATGTCCAAGCGGATGGTGTCGCCGCTGGCAAACTCCGCGCGGATCACTCCGGCCATCGTCTCAAAAGCAATCCGGTCAACCGGTGTGCCCACGAGCTGTCCCGCGAAACGGGCGAAGCAGCGCGCGCCGTTGCCGCACATCTCCACCTCGCCGCCATCCGCGTTGTAGTAGCGCATGCGGAAGTCCGCGTCCGCCCGCTCGGCCGGTTCGACGACGAGCACGCCGTCCGCCCCGACGCCCCGGTGCCGGTCGCAGAGGTGCGCCACCTGCGGCCCGTCGAGCTGGAGCTGACCCTGGCGGTTGTCGAGCATCACGAAGTCGTTGCCGGCTCCGTTCATCTTGGTGAAAGGCAGTTTGTGCATGACGTGCGGAAGAGGCGTTCAACATAGCACCGCTCCAGTAAAAAAGGAGGGTCAGGACACCGGGGCTGTGCTTTTCGCCGCTTCCACCATCGGGCGCACGAACGCAGCGATCCGCTCCGCCAGGTCCGGCACCGCGCCGTGGGAGCCGATCTGCCGGACGATCGCGCTGCCGACCACCACCGCATCCGCCGCATCCGCTGCGGCGCGCGCCTGCTCCGGGGTGGAAATGCCGAAGCCGATGGCGATGGGCAGGGAGGTCTTGCCGCGCAGCATTTCCACCTGCGCTTGCACCGTGTCGGCCAGCCCTTGCTGCTCGCCCGTCACGCCCTCACGGGAAACGTAGTACACGAACCCCTCCGCTGCGGCGGCGATCAGGCCGGCCCGGTCGGGCGGCGTGGTCGGCGCGATGAGCCGGATCATCTTCAAATTCTCCGGCAGACGGTGGAGTTCCGTGTTGCGCGTGGCCTCGTCGGGCGGGAGATCGAGGATCAGCACGCCGTCCGCGCCTGCGGCGGCGGCATCGTGCAGGAAGCGCTCGAAGCCGTAGCTGTACACCGGGTTCAGGTAGGTGAAAAGGACCAGCGGCAACTCGGAACCGCTCGCCCGGATGTCGCGGATGCACGCCATGATGCCGCCCACCGTCGTCCCAGCGGCCAGGGCGCGGGCGGCGGCGGCCTGGTTGACGGGCCCATCAGCCAGTGGATCGGAAAAAGGCACGCCCAGCTCCAGGATGTCCACACCCACCTTTTCCAGTGCTGCCGCCAACGCCAGCGTCGCTTCCAGGTTGGGGTCGCCCCCAGAGATGTACGCGATAAATCCTTTCTCGCCGGCCGCGCGAAGCCGGGCGAACGTGCGGTCGAGGCGGTTTTCGGACGGGGCGGGGAGCGACATGGTGCGGCTGACTAGTCAAAGCGCGAACCCTGGGCGTTGCAACGAGTTAATGCGCTACTTCGCCCAGTCAGGCATCCTTTTGCCGCCTCGGAGAAGCATACCGGTGCCAATGGCAGGACGTATTTTTCTGAAATTTGGAGTTTGCAGGGACCGAGCGAACCCCTACGCTGCCGTCTGTTATGAGCTTTGCTTCCGTGTTCCCACGTTTCGGTCTCGATCTAGTCCGCCTCCCTCGGCTGACACTCCCTGGCGCGTTCCTGGCCGCAGCTTTCTCCCTGGCCGGCTTTTCGCCCGACGCGGCGCAGGCTCAGGCTCCCGGTAGCTTGGATACGGGCTTCACCACCATTCTGAGCGGTGTCACCGTCTTCACTATCGGCCTGCGGCAAAATAGCGACGGCACCTCACAGGAAATCCTCGCTGGCGGCGACACTCGGACGTTGAACGTCTTCGGACTGAACGGCGATGAGCCGACCACGACTGACCCGACGACGGGGGCAACCCTCACAAAGTTCACGCTGCCCGTGGTCTTTGGCGGTGTCAATTTCACGACGTACGCCCTCGCCTTTGAAACCACCGTGCCTGGCACGGACATCGGCAAATACGACTCTAGAATTTTCATCGGCGGCCTGTTCGGACGCTACTCGGCCGACAGCCCCGTAGGGCAAAACCTCACCGCCATCAACAGCGACGGGAGCTTTGACCTGAACTACAACAAAGGGGGAAGGGGAACCAACGGCGAAGTCACCGCCATTCTACCGGTGTTCGGTGGTGGCTTCGGCACGACCTCGCTGTTTGTCGGCGGCTTGTTCACCCAGTACAACGACCAGGACCACAACCACATTGTCCGGCTCACCGGTACGGGCGAGGTGGATGCCACCTTCAACCCCAGTCTGTCGGCGGACGACACGGTTTTCGGCCTCGCCCAGCAGATCGACCCGGCGACCGGCCAGCCCAACGGCCAGGTGCTGGTCGCCGGTAGGTTCAACCGCATCAACAACTCGGAACCGGCGAAACTGGCCCGCCTCAACGCCGATGGCTCGCTGGACACTACCTTCAATCCCAACTTTGACACCCGGGCCTTCTCCATCGCCGTGCAGCCGGACGGCAAGATCGTCGTCGGCGGCGTTTTCGCCACCGTCAATGGACAAAGTGTCAACAACATCGTGCGTTTGAACCAGGACGGCACCACCGACACCAGTTTCGCCGCGAGCATCACCGGCAACATCGAACCCGTCAACGTGCCCCCGACGGCGGTCAACTTCGTCCGGCTTAATCCGGACGGGCGCATCTACGCGGGTGGATTCTTCACCACCGCCAACGGCGTGAAGCGTCAAAATATCGCCCGCTTTAACCCGGATGGCACGCTGGACACCACTTTCGATCCTGGCGCGGCGGTGCAGAACACCGTCCAGAGCATCGCGATCCAGAACGATAATAACGTGGTGGTCGGCGAGACTCGTATCCCGTCGCTCACAACCGGCGGCGTGTTGCCGCCTGATTTGGTCCGCCTCATCGGTGGTCCGCTGCTCTCGCCTGCTCCGCCCAGCGTTTCCATCATTGCCACCACTCGCAGAGCTTATAGAGGATCGACCCTGTTGAAGACATTTTCTTCGGAAGGCCAGTTCGAGATCACAAGAAATGTTTCCGCCGCCGGAACATCGACCGATGCGTACCCGGAGCCACTGACGGTGTCGTACGTCCTGACCGGTGCCAGCCTCACCTCCGATTACAATTTGTTCAACGACGCAGACCCGGGCAGATCAAAGGGTGCCAGACTGACGACCGGAACCGTCACGATTCCGCCAGGTTCTCCTGGGGTTGCCATCGATCTTCTCCCTAACAAGGTGAAAGGCGAGGATGTTCCTTCGCCGGTCAAAGCCACGATGACTTTGGTGCCCGACGGCAGCAATACATACACCGTCGGCAGCGCGTCTTCGGCCAGGGTAAAAATACTGCCACCACTCCAGCCGCCGGGTTAGAAGGGTGGGTGGATCGTACCTTTTCCTCGCTCCCAAGCTCCGGCTTGGGAACTTGCTTGTCTTGGAAACCTCAGCCGTGCGGTCCGAACAGTTTGTTCGTTCTCCACCATTCGTTGAATATTTCGACGGCGCGAATACCACCCACAGCAAAAATCTGTGTTGAGACGTGTGGCGCGGCTCGACAAGAAAGATGAAAAATCGTAGGTTGCCGGAGCAATGTCCTCTGATGCCGCCGACTCGTTTGTCCACCTTCACCTGCACACCCAGTATTCGTTGTTGGACGGCGCGGTCCGCATCAAGGACCTGATGAAAAAAGCCAAGGGCTACGGCATGCCCGCCGTGGCCATGACCGATCATGGCAACATGTTCGGGGCGATCGAGTTCTTCACCGCCGCGCAGAAGGCCGAGATCAAGCCCCTTCTCGGCTGCGAGGTCTATCTTGCGCGCGGTTCGATGCGCGACAAGAAGGCCAGCAGCGCCAAGGATGCCGCCAGCCATTTCACCCTGCTCGCCAGGGACAACGTCGGTTACCAGAACCTGGTTAAGCTGGTCACCGCGGCTTATTTGGACGGCTACTATTACAAGCCGCGTATCGACAAGGAACTGCTCGCCAAACACGCCAAGGGGCTGATCGCTCTGAGCGGCTGTCTGAACGGCGAGATCAACGGCCATCTTTTGGCCGACCAGATGGGCAAGGCGCGCGAGTCGATGGCGAGCTTTCGCGACATCTTCGACGAAGGAGATTTTTACGTTGAACTCCACGATCACGGCATGGAGCAACAGCAGAAGTGCAACAAGGGCCTGATCACTCTGGCACGCGAGTTCGACCTGCCGCTGGTCGCCGCCAACGACGTGCATTTCCTCGAACGCGCCCACCACGACGCGCACGACGTCATGATCTGCATCGGCACGGGCTCGATGGTCCACGACGAGAAGCGCCTCCGTTACACCCCGGAACTGTACTTCAAGTCGCCCGACGAGATGAAAGCCCTCTTCGCCGAGGTGCCCGAGGCCATCTCCAACACGGTGCGGGTCGCCGAGAAGTGCCACGTGGACATCGATTTTAAGTCGTCCAAGTACCCTGCCTACACGCCGCCACAGGGTAAGACCCGGGAGCAATACCTGCGCGAGTTGTGTACGGAAGGGCTGCGCAGCCGCTACGGCCGGCGGGTGGACGAGGACCCGAGCCTGAACCTGCGCATGGAGTACGAGCTGGGCGTGATGGAAAAGGCCGGCTTCGTAAGTTATTTCCTGATCGTCTGGGATTTCATCAACTACGCCCGCCTGCAAGGCATCCCGGTGGGGCCGGGCCGCGGCTCGGCGGCTGGTTCCATGGTGGCGTACATCCTCGGGATCACGGACGTGGACCCGTTGCGCTTCGGGCTGATTTTCGAGCGTTTTCTCAACCCCGAGCGCGTGAGTCCGCCCGACATTGACATCGACTTCTGCATGGAGCGGCGCGGCGAGGTGATCGAGTACGTGCGGCAGAAGTACGGCGCGCGCGCCGTCAGCCAGATCGTGACCTTCGGCACGCTGAGTTCCAAGGCGGTGCTCAAGGACGTCAGCCGCGTGCTGGGCATGAGCTACGGCGACGGCGACCGGCTCTCCAAGATGATCCCCATCGAGCAGGCCAAGCCTTTGGCCCTGGCTCTCGCCGCGGAGAAGAATCCCGACCTGAAAAAGGCCATCGAGACCGAGCCGGCCACCCGGCAGGTGTGGGATTACGCGCTGGTGCTGGAGGGTCTAACGCGCGGCACGGGTGTCCACGCCGCCGGCGTCGTCATCGGCGACCGGGACTTGGACGAGTACATCCCGCTCGCCCGGGACAAGGAAGAACAGGTCATCACACAGTACGCCGGCGGCCCGCTCAACGACCTCGGGTTGCTGAAGATGGACTTCCTGGGTTTGAAGACCCTGACGGTCATCGAGGACGCGATGGAGATGATCCACGTCCGCGTGCCGGATTTCGACCTCGACACGATCCCTTACGACGACCCGAAGACGCTCGCGCTGCTCAACGGCGGCGAGACGGTCGGTGTGTTCCAGTTGGAAGGCGGCGGCATGACGAGCTTGTGCAAGCAGTTCGACATCCACGGCATCGACGACATTCTGGCCATCAGCGCCTTGTACCGCCCGGGACCGATGGACCTGATCCCCGACTACATCCGGCGCAAGCGCGGCCTGACCAAGATCAAGTACGAGCACCCGCTGCTCAAGGAAGTCTGCGCTGAGACCTACGGCATCATGATCTACCAGGAGCAGGTGCAGCGCGCTGCCAGCGTCCTGGCGGGCTACACGCTGGGCCAGGCCGATTTGCTCCGCCGCGCGATGGGCAAGAAGGACAAGGAAAAGATGGCCAAGGAGCGGCAGGTCTTCATCAAGGGCTGCGCCGACGTCAACGGCATCCCCGAGGAGAAAGCCAACACCATTTTCGACCTGCTCGAAAAGTTCGCCGGGTACGGCTTCAACAAGAGTCACAGCGCGGCCTATGGGCTGATCACTTACCGCACGGCGTACCTCAAGGCCAACTACCCGGTGGAGTTCATGTCGGCGCTCTTGAGCAACGCCGTCAACGACACGGACAAGATCTCGATCTTCGTGGCGGAGTGCCAGCGCATGCGCATCCCCATTTTCCCGCCGGACGTGAACCGCAGCCAGCAGAAGTTCACGCCCGAGGATAATCCCGAAGCCGTCGCCAAAGCGGAAGAAGCCGCTGCCTTCGACGATGAAACTGCGGACAGCAGCGCGACCACCAGCCGCCCGGACGTCCACCGCTCGGGCATCCGCTTCGGTTTGGCCGCGATCAAGAACGTCGGCGGCGCGGCGATGGCCACAGCCATCGAAGAAAGGGCGCGGGACGGGGAGTTCAAGTCGATGGAGGATTTCTGCCGCCGGCTGGACGGCCGCGCGGTGAACAAGAAAATCCTCGAAAGCCTGGTGCGCTGCGGCGCGTTTGACTTTACCGGCTGCGACCGCGCGGAGATGTTTTCCGAGATCGATACCATCATGGCGAGTGCCGCCAGCGCCCACCGTGACCGCGCGAGCGGACAGGCCTCCATGTTCGACGACTTTATGGCCCCGTCGCCCGCGAAGACCCCGGCGGCGCAGTCCGCCTTCAAGCCTACCTGGATCCCTTGGACCAGCGCGGAAAAGCTGGCCTCGGAGAAGGAGTTGCTCGGTTTCTACGTCACCGGTCATCCGCTCAATCCGTACCGGAGCGTCCTGATGAGCAGCAAGTACACGCAAATCGCGCAACTCAGCACGCTGGAGGACCGGGCCAATTTCCACGCGGCCGGCTCGCTGGCGGACGTGGCGAAGAAGTTCACCAAAAAGGACGGCAAGCCTTTCGCCATTATCATCCTGGAAGATTTGAGCGGCAGCGTGGAAGCCATGGTGTGGAACGACGTGTTCACCAAATGCGCTAAGCACCTGGAACCCGGCGCGGTCGTGTCGCTGAGCGGCCGCCTCGACAAAAGGGGCGAGGAGACGCGGATCGCCGTCAACGACATCACGCCGCTCAAGATGCCGAAGAACGTCGCGCCGCTGCGTTTGCACTTCCGGATGGAGGAATTGCGGCCTGACGAGTTGGGTCAATTGCGCGACATCCTGGCGGCGTCGCCCGGCGACTGCCCGGTGGAGTTGGAGTTCCGGCGCGGGGATGGCCACCGGCTGGTCATCGACGCCGGCCCGTCCCACCGCGTGCGGCGGACCCCGGAGCTGGAGTCCCGGCTGGCGTTGCGAATTGCGGGGCGGTAAGATCAACTTCCTCGGCGTTGGGTTGCCGGGAGACGACCCTCTACCGAATGCCAGTGAAAAGGATCCCATCTATGGAGCCGCTGCATAGCAGGCCACGAAGCACGCGTTTCGCAAAAACGCTTTGCATTGCCGGCATGCCTGCCTAGCGTGCTGCCTCCCGGCCCGTACAGCGGTAGTCCGGGGCTGCCCCAATCCCCGATGGTCATGTCGTTCCAACCCGAGTTGAAGATTTTTACCGGCTCGGCGCACCCCGAGTTGGCTCAGAGCATCGCCGATTACGTCGGTATTCCCCTCGGTAAAGCCGATGTACGCCTGTTCCCGGACGGCGAGACCAGCGTGCGTATCAACGAGAACATCCGCGGACGCGACGTGTTCATCGTCCAGCCGACTTGCCCGCCGGTGAACCACCACCTGATGGAACTGCTCATCCTGGCCGACGCCGCCCGCCGGGCCAGCGCGGCGCGGATCACGGTGGTGATGCCTTTCTTCGGTTACGCGAGGCAGGATCGAAAAGATCGGCCGCGCGTGCCGATCACCGCCAAGCTCGTCGCCAACCTCATCGTCGCCGCCGGGGTAAACCGCGTGTTGACCGTCGATCTGCACGCTCAGCAGATCCAGGGCTTTTTCGACATCCCGGTGGATCACCTGTACTCGATCCCGGTCTTTCTGAAGCACATCCGGCAGCGCGACCTCTCGCCGCTGGTCGTCGTTTCGCCCGATGTCGGCGGCATCAAGATCGCCGACTCCTACGCCCAGGCGCTCGGGGTTCACCTGGCCACCGTGGCCAAGAAGCGCAGGAGCGACACCGAGGTGGAATCCTTTTACCTGATCGGCGAGGTCGAGGGGCACAACGTCCTTTTGGTGGACGATCTGACAACCACCGCCGGCACGATCACCAGCGCGGCGCGCTTGTGTAAGGCGCGGGGCGCGAAGACGATCTACGCGGCGGTCTCCCATGCGGTCCTCACCGACATGGCCGTGGACCGCCTGCGCGACTCGGAAGTGACGGAGTTGATCACCACCAACAGCATTCCCGCGCGCCGGGCGCTTTCCGATTGCCGCATGACGGTGCTCGACATCGCCCCTCTGCTGGGAGAGGGCATCCGCCGCATCCACGGCGATGAATCCGTCAGCAGCTTGTTCAACCTGGAGAACGACCTCTGAATCCTTTCGGTTGCATTCCGGGATTTATCCTCCATCTTCACGCCCTTCCTTTTCCTTATGGCTACCCAAATCAAGATCAACGCCGAGCCGCGTAGCGCTGCCGGACGCAACGCGGTCAAGAAGATCAAAAACGCTGGTTTCGTCCCGGCCGTGATCTACGGCGCGAAAGACGCCTCCCAAAACCTGCAGCTCGTCGAACACGAGGTTTCCAAGGCCTTGGGCCACGCGGCCAGCGAGAGCGTGCTGGTGGAAGTTGCCGTCAAGGGCGGGTTCACCCGCATCGCGTTGATCCAGGAAGTGCAGCACCACCCGGTCACCCGCAAGATCCTGCACGTGGATTTGCACGTGGTTGCCATGGATGAGTTGATGACGGCGGAAGTGCCCGTCGAGACCATCGGCGAGGCCGCGGGAGTCGCAACGGGTGGCGGGTTGCTGGAACTCACCCTGCGCCTGCTGGAGATCGAGTGCTTGCCCGGCGACCTGCCGGATGCGATTACCGTGGACGTCAGCGGCTTGGACATTGGCGATTCCGTGCACGTCCGCGACTTGGTGTTGCCGAAGGGTGTTACCGTCCTCAACGACGCCGAACTCACCGTGGCTCATGTTGGCGCGCCGACGGTGGCCGATGATACCACGGCTGCCACCGGAACCGAGGGCGTTGCCCAACCCGAAGTGCTCACGGAAAAGAAGCCCGCCACTACCGGTGGTGGCGACTCGGCAGCTTCCTAAGCAATCGACGTCCCGCGTTCAGACGCGGGTTTTGTCATGGCTGCCCCTCGCGTCGATCTATCCTCACTTGCCATCCGGCTGGTGGCTGGCCTGGGTAATCCTGGACGCGAGTACGAGCACACCCGGCACAACGTCGGCTTTCTGCTGCTTGACCGCATGGCCCGGCGTCAGCGGCTCGACTGGACTTTTTCCTCTTCCTGGCAGGCCCAATGGTGTCGGATCAGGGACGGCAGTTTTTTCCTCAAGCCGCTGACCTACATGAATTTAAGCGGCCGCTCCGTACGCGCCTTCAGCCAGTTTTATAAGCTCGGCGTGGACCAGACGTTGATCGTTTACGACGACTTGGCCTTGCCGCTGGGCCAATTGCGCCTGCGCCGCGAAGGCTCGTCCGGCGGCCAGAACGGCATGCAATCAGTCATCGAGCATCTCGGCACGAGCGCAGTCCCTCGGTTGCGGATCGGCATTGGCGCCGTCAAGGGCGGCCGGAGCATGGTTGACCACGTGCTCAGCGAGTTCAGCGGGGCCGAGCGAGACGCGCTCGACGAATCCCTGGACCGTGCCGCCGACGCCGTGGAGCACGCCTGCCGGCATGGCGTGGAATCCGCGATGAACCTTTTCAACCGCCCGCCCGCCCAGAAATCCGCGGGCGATTGATTTGACCCCGACACCATTTGGCACTAAATACCGCCATACCAGTAGATAGCATATGAAAAACAGATACGAAGGTTTGTTGGTCCTGGATACCCAGGGCAAGGAAGAGACCGTCAAGGACCTCATCGAGCGCTTGGAAAAGGACTTCAAGAAAGAGGGAGCCGACATCGAGCAGGTCCAGAAGATGGAAAAGCGCGAGTTCAGCTACGCCGCCGGCTCGCTGAGTTCCGGTTACTTCGTGAACTTCGTGTTCAACGCGGAGCCCACGGTCATCACCAAACTGCGTTCCAAGCTGGATCTTGACCCGGAAGTGTACCGTCAACATTACCAGCGCCTGCACGCGAAAAAGGTCGCGAAGAGCGCGGCTTGATGCTAGATTTTGAGCATGGCAAACCTCAATAAAGTCATGCTGATCGGGAACTTGACGAGGGACCCCGAGATCAAGTACACCCCCAAGGGTTTGGCGATCGCGGACATTTCTCTCGCCATTAATCGTACCACCACGAACGAAGCCACGGGCGAAAAGCGTGACGAGACTACTTACGTAGATGTCACCTTGTGGGGACGGTTGGCGGAGATTGCCAAGGAGTACCTTTTCAAGGGCAAGCCTGCGTATATTGAAGGTCGCCTCACTCTGGATACCTGGGACGATAAGACGACCGGCCAAAAGCGTTCCAAACTCAAGGTGACCGGCGAGTCGATGCAGCTTCTCGGGGCCCGTGGTGAAAATGCTGACGGCAGCAGTAGCAGCGGGGGTAGCGGGAATCGGTATGCTTCCGCGCCACGCGGCGATTCCGGCGGTGGCGGTGGCGGGGGCGACGACTACGACCAGCGTCCAGCGCGTCCGCAGCAGCAACAGCAGCCGACCGGCGGCCCGCGTCCGAAGCCCAAGCCGGCAGCACCCGCGCCGGACCCTGACGACGAGGACGACATCCCGTTCTAAAAACGATGAAGAAGGCCAGGTCTCAACCTGGCCTTTCTCGTTTGGTGGGACACATGGCGAGACTTACCTTCCATTTGCAGGACGGGTGCTCCGCCTGCCTTGAGTGGACCTAATGGCAGGCTAAGTGCCCGCCTATAAATAGAATCAATCTCAATCCAACAGCGCCCCGCGCTCCAAAGCCGACTCTGCCACCGGCGCGGGTGTTGCAACTGCTTTGACCGCACCAGATGGCTCCAACAAAGCATCTGAGGGCGAAGCGTTGATCACGGGGATCATCTTCCGGGACGTCGCGGAGGCCGATGGCACCGGTTCCGCCACGGGCAGAGGCTCGGCTGCCGCCGCTTCCAGCCTGGGGTCGATAACATATGCCGGCCGGACCGGACCCGATGGGCTCACGCTCGGAGGCATCGGGGGCGTTGCAGTCGCCAACGCCACTCCGGGCGGTACACTGGCGGCCTGCCATCCCAGGGTTTCCAACGCATCGGAGAAAAGATTGTTCAGGTTCGGGCTGTAAGTCGTGCGAGCCACCGAAAGCGCTTTTTGGGCGGTCGTCTCGTCCCGGCGGTGGAAAGCAACCGCCGCTTGCGCGTAGGAAAGTGCCGGTGTAACCGCGCCAACCGCCGGTAACTTGGCCAATCGTTTCTGCGCACCGGCGTCGTCGTTCAGCATCAGACTGCACAGGACCGCTTTGTACTGCGCCAACTCCCATTGATTCTTTTCTTTGAACCGATTGGTCTGATCCACCAGGTGGTCGAAACGTGCCCGCGAAGCGGGGTAGTTCTTGCCGCGGAAAGCCGCCTCGGCGTAGTTGAACTGGGCGGCCCATAAGTTCGGATCCAACGCAGAAGCCCGTTTGAACGCGGCTTCCGCCTGCCCGAACAATTTTTGCTTCAGAAAGACCGCGCCACGCAGATTCCATCCGTCCGCTTGATCAGGCTTGAGCTTTTCCGCCTGGTTGAGGAGTTCCTGCGCGCGGGGAAAGTCTCCGGTGTCGTAGGCGGCAAAAGCCGCCTTGTAGAGAGCATCGCCTTCCGCCCGGGCTTTGCCGGAGAAGATCGGGCCGCCTCGTACCGGCTGTATAGGCAACGCCAGGGCAAGAAGTGCCAGATATGGTAGGAGCCGGATTCTCACAATCGATTTTTCCTGGTTATTCGTCGTTTGTTACGGAAAAAGATTGCCACAGCGGTTTGATTGCGACAAGACAGACAGAAAGCCTGAGGAAAGTCCTTAGGGCTGGATGGTTGTCGGATGTGAAGTGAAATGCTGAGTAGAGTTTGGGGCCGAGTCGCCGACAACGCAACACAATCAAAATGAAACCATTACGACCAACGACGCTGGAGTGGAGCGGGGGTTTGAATCGGATGCGAAAAAGGATGGCGCGTTTGTGCAACCAGGCGATTTTCCTCGAGCTCTCGAAGCAACCGGGCTGTACCAATCGGCCTGTATTTCTCTCGAAGCTAGTTTTGTTCCTGGCGGTCGGCATCTGTGTCTTTTGCGTGCAAAAAGCCGAGGCGCAAGAACTGATGCGTGACTCCCTCGCGGGTGCGGATGTGGCAGAAGCGCGTATCAACTCGCTGGAAGAGCAGAATTACAACATCAAACTTGGCCCGGTGCGCCTGCAACTCACCGCGACGGCTGGATTCGAGTACATCGATAACATCAGCTACTCGGACGTCGACCGTGAGAGCGACGAGGTGGTTCGAGTCGGGGTGGACATCCACTCGCAAGTGCCGCTCACCAAGCTCAACGTCCTGAAGTTCGACCTCGGCATCGCCTTCGAGCGTTACATCAATCATCCTGATGCCACCAACGGCGACATCGTGATCTCGCCCGGCAGCGAGTTGGCAGTGGACATCTTCGTGGCCGACATCTTTCGGATCAACATCCACGATCGCTTCGATCTGCGGCAGGACCCGGTCGATCAGCCTTCGCTGAGCAATGTCACCAATTTTGCCCGGTTCACCAACACCGCCGGTGTGACGGTCGTCGCCGACCTCAACGCCCTGGTGCTTACCGCCGGCTACGATCATTTCAATTATGCGTCGCTGGGTGGTGACTTCACCTATCTGGATCGTTCGGCCGAATTGTTCCTGGCGTCGGCGATTTACCAGTTGGCTCCGCGCACCTTTTTGGGAGTGGAAGGCACAGCGTCCCTCACCAACTATAACCAGGGGGAATTGAACGACTCGGTCGGCGGAACCATCGGGGGATACTTCGACATCACCCCGACGCCGTACCTGCGCCTGACGGCACGCGCCGGCTTCCAGTACGCCAGCTTCGACACCGGAGGCACCTTTACCACCGGGATCTACACGGATAGCTCGGACCTGATCGCCTACTACTGGAATGTGACCGTGGCCAACCGAATCAACGCGTATGTCTCCCAGAGCGTCTCCGCCGGACGCGAGAACGACCTGGGTCTCACTTCCAACTATTTGAAGCTGGATTTCGTGCGTTACAACGTTTCCTGGCGCGCTCTGAGTAATGTGACTATCGGTGCGGACGGATTTTTCGAGCACGGCGATGAATCGGGCGGCATCTTCAACGAGACCTTGAACCGCTACGGCGGGGACGTGACGTTCGGCTACCAGTTCAACCTGCAACTCTCGGCGACTTTGCACTACGCCTACATCCAGAAGGATTCCGACGTGGACTTCCGCGGGTATTACCAGAACCGCGTCGGGGTGGACGTTTTTTATCGCTTCTAAGGAGAGGCGGTCAGAATAGTTTTGCGGGTGGGAATGAAAGTAGCTAACTTGGCTACTGGAATGAAAAACCCGCTTTTGGTCCTTTCCCTGGGAGTGTTCTGCTTGGTTCTGCCCACGCGCTATGTCCTGGCGCAGAGCGGTTTCAATCCAGGTGCCGGCGGGTCCAATCCCTTCGGGCGGGTTTACAATCCACCGTCCAATCCCCCGGCGGCTCCCCCGGCCAACGCGAACGTTCCCGGCGCTTCGGGAACGTTGAACACCGCCGTTCCCCCGGCGATGATGTACTCCAGTGAGCCGGTCGAGCCGAACCACAAGCTTAACCGGGGAGACGTCCTGAATTTTCAGGTGGCCGAGGAGCGCGACCCCAAATACCATGACGGCCAACTCACCGTCCTCGATTCCGGCGACGTGAACATGCCGCTGGGCGGACTGGTGCCAGCGGCCGGCAAAACCGTCGCGCAGTTGACCTCCGACGTGCGGACGCGGCTGGAGCGTGACTACTACTACCACGCGACGGTGGTCATGGGTCTGAGCCAGGAGGCTCGCCGGCCCAGCCGTGGACGGGTTTATGTGACGGGCGCCATCCGGATCGAAGGTTCCGTGGAGCTTCCGTTGGACGAACCTCTGACGGTAAGCCAGGCGATCATCAAATCCGGAGGACTCAAAGACTTCGGCAGCTCGAAGGTCAAACTTCTGCGCAAGAACAACCCGGGCAGGCCCCTCGTCGTGGACATCCGGGACGTCCGCCGAGGCAAGATGGACAACGATCAGACTCTGAAACCGGGCGACACGATTTTCGTCCCGGAGAAGATTTTGAATTTCAACTGAGGGTTCCCTTCCCACACTCCCATGACTCCTGCACAAGGCCTCGCCGCCGGTAAAAACCCTTCCTGGACACTCAGCTTCTGGAACCGCGTCCACCGTTACCGGTGCCTGCTGACCAAGTTCTGGTGGGTGATGGTGTTCGTTCTCAGCGCCAGTGTGTGTCTGGCGGCCTGGATCGTGGCCACCCGGCCCTCCACCTATCTCTCCAACGCCAGCCTGATCGTGGAGAACAAAAACCTTTCCGTCGAGAACAGCACGGGCCAGAACTCCGCCTTCAACCTGGCGCTGGACGATTACATGCACCAGCAGATCGACATCCTCAAAGGCCGCAACGTGCAGGCACGGGCCACGGATCATCTGCTGGCGCAGTACCCCGACGTGGGTAAGCAGATCGCCCGCGACGACATCAGCGTGGACTACACTCCCCGCAATTCCATCCTGGTGCTGAACGCCACGGGCAGAAACCCGCTCAACACCCAGCGGTACCTGGAGGCGTTGATGGAAGGCTACCTGGACGACCGGCGCGCCCGGCGCGAGGACGACACGGAAAAGAAGCTCTCGAAGGTGCGCGCCGAGGTGGCCCGGGTCGCGGATGAAGTCGCAAAGGACGAGGCGGACATCATCGCCTACGAGCGGGCGAAGGGCGTGGTGTTCCAGAACGGCCAGGTCACCGGCCAGGGCACCGACCTGACAGACCTGCGCAAGTATCTCTCTGACCTGGAAGCCGAGCGTGACCGTCTCAAGTTCACCAGTCCCGAGGAGTCGTTGAGCAAGCCGATCCCGCGCCGCACGGAGAGCGCGCCCGCCAGCGTCAACGCGAGCAGCCCGCAGGAACAGAGCGCGTTGGAAACTTCCGCGCTGGCCGCCAGCTACCAGAATGCCCAACAGCTCCTGGCCAAGGACCGGGCGGAACTGGCCGATCTTTCCAGCATCTACCGGGAGAAGCATCCGACCATCGTTGACATCAACAAGGACATCCGGCGCCAGCAGGATCAGATCGCCGACCTGATCAAGCAGAACAAGGTCGCGAACGCGAACCGGCTGGTCGTCGTCGGTTCGTTGATCGAGCGCACCGAAAAGCAGATCGATCTGGCCAAGGGCAACACGTTGAACACCGATCTCCTCCGGGCCGAGTTTGAACCCAAGCAGGCCAAGAAGGAGCGCGACACGAAGAACTACTCCGACCTCCAGGGCACCTTGCGCAGCCTGATCCTTAGCAACAACGTCAACCAGGACGAGATGAGCATCTTCGAGCCGGCTACCCCGGGCATGTTGATTCCGTCCAACTGGGCGAAGATGCTCACGGTCGCCGTCCTGGCGGGGCTCGCCGCCGGCGTGGGCATCCTGCTCCTGATTGACCGCATGGACGACCGGATGAACTCCATCAGCGACTTTCAACTGCACTTTTCCGAGCACGTCATCGGCCAGATCCCGCGGGACGCGGAAGCTGGTGAGAACACGGAATTGCTGCGGCCAGACGACGCCCGCCACCAACTGGTGGAATCCTTCCGGAACCTGCGTTCCACACTGCTCTTCATGCCTCTCGACGGCATACGTCCGAAGACGCTGCTGGTCACCAGCGCGGTGCCCAACGAAGGAAAATCCACCATCTCCAGCAATCTGGCGCTGGTGCTCGCCTCCGCCGGCATGAAGACTTTGCTGATCGACGCGGATCTGCGCCGGGGTGAGATTCACAAGGCGTTTGGGTTGTCCCGCGACCCGGGCCTGACGGATGTGCTCGGCCACAGCGTGAACTGGAAGCTCGCCATCCGCGACACCGGGGTCGAGAACCTCCACATCCTGCCACGCGGCCGGAACGTGCTGCAACCGAGCGAATATCTGCTCAATCGTTCGACGGACCTCCTGCTCAAGGAGTTGTACCCGCTGTACGACTATATCATCATCGATAGCTCACCGGTGCTGGCGGCCGATGACACCGCGAGCCTGGCACCGAAGATCGACGCCACCTTGTTTGTGGTGCGCTTGTCGTTCACCTCGGCGAAGATGACCCGCAAGTCGCTGGAAATTCTTTACAACCGGCAGGCGAACATCCCCGGGTTGATCCTCAATCAGGTGGATACCAGCTCGCCCGAGTTCGTCTATTATCAGTACTCCGAGTATTATCATGGCGCCCCGACCGACGAGGAACCGGTGAAAACCAGTAGTGGGGCATGAGATAACGCCGCCCGATAATCCAGCTAAAGAGCGGGAGCCATTCGGCGAGGACACCCTTCCCGGGGGCCGGTGGGTACTTCCTGCCGCTGACTTCACCTTGATTGAATTTTCAACTTTTCCGTGGACGTCACCACCGCTTTACCTATCCGTCCTTACCTGACGCTCCGGGCTAGTCGGGGCTGGACGGCGCTTAACCTGTGGGACTTGTGGAGTTTCCGCGACCTGCTTTTCAGTCTGGCCGAACGCGACCTCAAGCTGCGCTACAAACAGACCGCCCTAGGCATTGCCTGGGTAATTCTCCAGCCGTTACTGGCGGCGGGAGTGTTTTCCTTCGTGTTTGGCACCGTTGCTAAACTCCCCAGCAACGGGGTCCCCTACCTGATATTTTCCTACGCGGGATTGTTGGGCTGGAACTACTTCAGCAACGTGTTGAGCAAAGTAAGTAATTGCCTCGTGGGCAACGCGCACCTGATATCCAAGGTGTTCTTTCCCCGCCTGGTTCTGCCGCTCTCCAGCATGGGATCGTGCGTGGTGGATTTCTTTGTGGGCTTGGCCATGATGGTGGTGCTCCTGGCGGTCTACCATATCGTGCCAGGCTGGACGCTGTTGTTATTTCCGTTGTCCTTGCTGTTGCTCACGGCGATCGGTTTGGGTCTCGGGCTCTGGATGGCTGCCTTGATGGTGTCCTACCGGGACGTTGCCTACATCCTGCCCGTGTTCCTCAATCTACTGCTCTACGCCAGCCCGGTAGCCTACTCGCTCTCGGCGGTGCCGGTTCGCCTGCGCTGGGTGTACCTGCTCAATCCTCTGACGCCGCCACTAGAGACCATGCGTTCGAGCTTGCTGGGGATCGCGCTGCCCCCGGCCTGGTCGCTGATGGTGGCCACGCTCGTCGCCGTTGCGCTGCTGGTCAGTGGGTTTTATGCCTTCCGCCGGATGGAAAGGAGCTTTGCCGATGTCATCTGACCATCTTGCCGTCTCGGTGCGGGGGCTTTCCAAGTCGTACACCATCGCTGAACAGGGCGAGCGCGCCACCACGCTGGCGGAACGCGTGGTCCGGCTGGCCCGCAATCCTTTCCAGCGCCCGCCGACAAAAACGTTCTGGGCCCTGCGTGATCTCTCCTTCGACCTGGCCAAAGGCGAGGTCGTCGGCATCATCGGGCGCAACGGCGCGGGCAAGAGCACGCTGCTCAAGGTCCTCAGCCGGATCACGGAGCCCACCAGTGGCGAGGTCGACCTGTACGGCCGCGTCGGTTCGCTGCTGGAGGTCGGCACCGGCTTTCATCCGGAACTCAGCGGGCGCGAGAATATCTTTCTAAACGGTGCGATCTTGGGTATGACCAAAGCCGAGATCCGCCGGCAGTTCGACGCCATCGTGGCCTTCGCCGCGGTCGAGCAGTTCCTCGATACGCCGGTCAAGCGTTACAGCAGCGGCATGTACGTGCGGCTGGCCTTCGCCGTGGCGGCCCATCTCAACCCGGAGATCCTCATCGTGGACGAGGTGCTGGCGGTCGGTGACGCCGAGTTTCAGAAGAAGTGCCTCGGGAAGATGAAGGACGTGAGCAACGAAGGGCGAACGGTGCTCTTTGTTAGTCACAACATGGGTGCGGTTCGTGCCTTGTGTACCCAGGTGGTCCACCTGGCCGGGGGCAAGGTAAAATCCATTTCCAACGCCGTGGACGGCGTGGCGTCGTACCTCAAAGAAGCCGCCGTCCTGCAAAAAGATACCTACGAGGGAGTGAACGGCGCGAAGTTGTCGAACCCCCGTTTCTACCATCTCAACGGCGAGGAAGCGGGCTCCACCCTCGAGTTCGGTAAGAGTTACCAATTGAAGATGTCCGTCGGCTCACCCCAGCCGTTACGCTCGGCCCTGGTTGTGGCCATCTACGACGACGAAGGCACACGGGTTTCGAGCATCAACTCACTCGAAGAAGGATGTGATTTCTGGGACGTTTCCAAGGTGAAGGAGCTCGTCTGTGAGGTGCCCAACTTAGCACTGATCCCAGGAAACTATCAGATCACCATCGACCTGTGCGACTGGTACGATCTTTTTCTACGGGCGGAGAGCGCTGTATCGTTCACGGTGGACGCGCGGGCCGTCCGCGGAGCCACCTGTGCTTACAACAAGTCGCACGGTGTCTGCCGTATCGGGGATGGTGTTTATGCACGGTGAACCTGCCCCGGTGGTTTCCGTCATCATTCCGACGTACAACCGTGCGGACTACGTCCAGGAAGCGGTGGCGTCCGTCCTGGCCCAAACCTTCACGGACCATGAGATCATCGTGGTCAACGACGGCTCAGTGGACGATACGGCCGAACGGCTCCGGCCCCTCGCTGAGAGCGGGCGCATCCGTTATTTCGAGCAGACGAACGGCGGACATTCCCCGGCGCGCAACCATGGTCTGGAGAGGGCGCGTGGGGAGTTCGTCGCCTTTCTCGATGATGACGATGTCTGGCCGCCCGAAAAGCTCGCCTGGCAAGTAGAGGTGCTGCGCGAAGATGCCGGTGCGGGCGTCGTGTACGGACAGAAACTAGACATGGGCAGTGACGTGGCGCAGCCCGGCGCGTACGCCCCCGAAGGAGACGTTTTCAAGCATCTCGCGACCAAAGGCTGGATCCAGTCGCCGGGACAGGTGCTGATCCGCAAGAGCCTGCTGGACCGGTCAGGCGGGTTCGACCCGGCTTTCTGGGGCACGGAAGACTGGGATCTCTGGCTGCGCCTGGCGCGGATCACCCGATTTTGTTACCGCGCCAGACCGGCGCTGATCTACCGGAGGCACGCCACGAATACATCGAAGAGTTTTCTGCGGATGTGGCGCAACGGGCATGCCGTCATCCGGAAAACCTTCCAGGGCCTTTCCGGGTCCGAGGCGAGTCAGGTCCGCCGGGCGGCCGAAAGATTCGTGGATAATTTCGCGGCCGATGATGGCTTTGTTCGCGCCTACCAACTCATGGCGGCGGGACGGTTGCGGCCAGCGGCTGGAGCATTGCTCCAGGTCGCGCGCATCCGTGGTTGGAAGGGACCTGATTGGCTCTTCTGCCGAGCCTGTTTCCGTCTGGCGAAATTGACGCTGGCAATGGCGATGCGCGGCCGCTGACCTGGACGCCTGCTTCTCTCATGGAGACGGTCTTTCTCACCAAACGGTGGCAGCATCATACTGCCAGCAGCGGCTACGATCAACTCGCCGCGGCTTACCCAGATGCGATCTGCATCAATCGTGCTGCCACTGGCACCTCGCTGGCCGCCAAGCTCGGGGGCAAGGTGTGGCAGCGGGTGACCCGCACCCCGGACGTGTTCTTCGATTACGCTTTCGGTGATTACCTCGCGGAAAGCCGGGTGCTGCTTGAGTGTGCCCGACGCCGGGTGGACGTGGTCCACGCCCTCTACGGGGACGAACAATTAGACCTCCTGCTGCGCCGCCGCCGCTGGCTGCGTGCGCCCCTCGTGGCGACGTTCCATCTGCCGACGGAGCGAGTGGCCGAGCGCTGGGAGCACCAACAGGCGCACCTCATGGATGGGATCAACGCGGCCGTGGTCGTGTCGCGCTCGCAGGTGGCCGGTTACCAGAAATGGCTGGGAGAGGAGCGGGTGGTTTTCATCCCGCACGGCATCGACACGCAGCAGTTCCGCCCGGTCGACGCCTGGGCCGAGGACAAAGCGCTGCGCCTCGCGATTGTGGGCGAGCACATGCGGGATTGGGATACCGTGCATGTCGTGGCCGATCTTTGTGCGGTGCGGAAGCTACCCGTGATCTTCGACGCCGTGATCCCGTGGCAGGCCCGGCCCTATTTCACTGGCTGCGCCAACGTTCGCCTGCACACCGGCGTGTCCGAGGAAACGCTGATCGGTCTGTACCAGCAGGCGGACGCACTGTTTCTGCCGGTGACCGGAGCCACGGCCAACAACAGCCTCTTGGAAGCACTCGCCTGTGGGACGCCCGTCATCACAACCGCGCTCGGCGGGATGGGGGATTACGTCGATGAGAGCAGTGGTTGGCTGTTCGGGGCGGGTGAGGTCGCGCCGGTGATGGAGTTGATCGAAGCCATGTGCCGCGACCTCTCCGTGGCACGAGCCAAGCGAGCGGGAGCCCGGACCAAGGCTCTCGCCTTTTCCTGGGCGGCCGTGGTGGAGCAAACCCTTGCCTTGCACGAAGCGGTCACGCGCGGTCTGGCACCAGCCGCCGCGGTGCCGGGGTAGACAAGAGACATGTTCCACGTGACCACGCCAACCGTTGCCATCATCATCTGCACGCGCGACCGGGCGGACAGCCTGCGGGAAACCCTCGTGTCCATCGGACGATGCGCCGTGCCGCCGGACATCGCTGCGGAACTGCTCGTGGTGGACAACGGGTCGACCGACCACACGGCGGCGGTCGTCGCCGCGGCCGGTTTGCGCAACCTGCCGGTTCGCCGCGTGCTGGAGGCAACGCCGGGATTGTCCCGTGCCCGCAATGCCGGCCTGCGCGCCACCACGGCCGATGTGGTCCTGTTCACCGACGACGACGTGCGGGTGCCGGAGCATTGGATCGAGGGCATGTGCCGTCCGATCTTTTCCGGACGGGCCGCCGCCGTGGCCGGCGGCGTCCATCTGCCGGCCCACTACGAACCGGCGTTGGCGCAGGAGCCTTTTCGCTCCCGCCGGGGATGGTTCGCCGCCAACGGCGACGTGGACCCCGACCGCCCCAACCACATGGTGGGGGCCAACATGGCGTTCAGCCGCCGGGTGATCGAAGCGCTCGAAGGCTTCGACCCGCAACTCGGCGCGGGCGCGCTCGGGTTCCACGAGGAGGCCCTGTTCAGTTGGCGTCTGCGGGAGGCGGGGTTCCGTTTGGTCACTGCTCTGGACACCAGTGTGGAGCACCATTTCGACCTCTCGCGCCTGACGCGCCGCACGCTCTTGCACATGGCGGAGCGTATGGGAAGATCGGAGGCTTACGTGAGCTATCATTGGCACCAGGACGAAGCACCCGCCGGACCAGCCAAGGTCTGGCGCGCCCGGCTGCTCCTGCTCGCCGCGCGTCTGGCCGCCCCGTGGCATGCGCTGGCCAACCATGCCCCCGTGTGGGAGATGCAGCGGGTGCAAACCCTGGCTTACTGGCGTCAGCTCGCGCGCTTGAGGGGAACTCCACGCCACTACCGGCGAGCTGCCGCCACTCCGCAGACCGCCATCCACCGTGCAATATCCTCCCTTCATGCGTGACCCCGCACCGGCGAACCCCCGCTTCTCCGTCGTCATCCCGACCTGTCGGCGCAACGATGCGCTGGCGCGCTGCCTGGACCAACTCAAAGAGGGCGTGCAGACCCTGCCGGCCAGCGCCTACGAGGTGATCGTCTCCGACGATGGCCTGGAAGGCGTCAACGCCCGCTCGCTGGTGCGGGACCATTATCCCGGGGTCCGCTGGGTGGCCGGCCCCGCCCGCGGGCCGGCGGCGAACCGCAACCGCGGCGCGGCCGAGGCCCGGGGAGCCTGGCTGGCGTTCACCGACGATGATTGCCTGCCGCAGCCCGGCTGGCTCGCCGCGTTCGCCGCGCGCCTGGGCGAGCCGGATGGCTCGGCGTTGCGGGTGCTGGAGGGAACGACGACGCCGGGGGAGCAAGAGAATTTCGGACCTTTTCTGAGTTCGCCGGTGAACCGGGAAGGCGGCCTGCTCTGGTCGTGCAACTTCGCCATCGAACGCCGCCTGTTCGAGGAAATGGGCGGCTTTGACGACCAGTTCCCGTACCCGCACCTGGAGGACGTGGACCTGCGATTGCGGCTCCAGGATCGTGGACAGGCTTTCCCGTTCGTCCGGGAGGCCGTGGTGGAGCATCCGCCCCGTCCGGGTCATCCGGTGCCGCGATGGGTCCGGGTGCAGGAGTCTTCCTACTACCTGGCACGCAAGCGGGGCGTGCCGGTTTCCGAGTTCGGCCAGAGCATTATGACCTACCTGCGCATGGGAGCCCGCTCCTGGCGGGCCAGCCGCAACGCCAGGGAGGCCGTGGTGTCCACCAGCCAGATCGGGGCGGGGATGTTGCTCAACGCCTTGTACTGGCCCTGGTGGAGCTGGAAGTACCGGGGACCACACCCGGTCCCACCCGAAGATCACGCCCCACGATGAAGATCCTGGCTCTGAGCAACTGCCTGCTGGACCACAGCCTGGGGTCGGGCCGCACCCGGCTGGCTTGGGCGGAAGGACTGCGGCACCTGGGCCACGAAGTGACCACCTTGGGGAACGACCAACTGCTGGGCGGAGGCGAAGGGCCGGCCCGGGGCCGCCGGAGCCGCCTCGTGTGGCGCGCCTGGCAGTGGCTGCGCCGCCACGGCGTGGATCAATACGATATCATTGAGTTCTTCGGCGCGGAGTTCTGGCTGGCGACCTGGCTGTTGTCCAGACGAAAAACGCGGCCGTTGCTGGTCGCCCACACCGACGGCTTGGAACTGCTCATGGAGGAACGGCTCGGCGCGCTGGAGAGGAAGCGGGACGCAAAGGACGGCAGTGCCAGGCGCTTCGCCCGCCGGGTGTTCGCCGGCTTGAAGAGTTCCCTGGAACGGCTGGCGTTCACCCGCGCGGATGGTTTTGTCACCGCCAGCGACGCGGACCGCGCCTACCTGCTGCGTCACGGCCTCCGCTCCCCGGAAACGATGGCGGTGGTGCTTCTGGGATTGGAACCCATCTTCCTTGACCGGCACTGGCGGAATCCCCGGCGGGAGGAAGTGTGTTTCCTCGGCTCCTGGATCGAGCGCAAAGGCGTCGCGCCCCTGGTCGCCGTGATGACGGAACTGCTGGGCGAGCGGCCGAATCTGCGGCTCCACCTGTTCGGCACCGACAGCACCGCTCCCGCGGAAATGTTCCCCGAGGAACTGCGCGGCCGGGTCGTGGTGCATCCCTGGCTGGCAAACGAGGACATCATCGCGGGGTTGTCGGCCGCGAAAATCTTCTTTTTTCCCACGGAGTACGAAGGCTTTGGCCTCGCGCTCGCCGAGGCGATGGCCTGCGGGTGCGCCGCCGTGACGACCGCGACGGGCTTCGGCGCAAATTTGCAAGACGGGCAGGAAGCGTTGATCTGTCCCTTCGGCGACACTGGGGCCATGAAAAAGGCGGTGCGCCGGTTGCTGGAGGACGAACCTTTCCGCGCCCGCGTCGCCGAAGCGGGCTGGAATCGGGTGCAGACCTTACGCTGGGAAATCAGCGTTCGTCAGTTGGAAACCACTTACCTGGGTTGGCTCGAAAAAAAGTCGGCCGGCGTGTTGCGCCCTTCCTGATCCTCGCTTGATGAATTTTCCACCTTCCGCCGACGCCCCCCGTGAATTTGCCTCGCTCACCCGCGACCGGTGGATGTTCGCGGCTGGAGAGGTGGTGCTGATGTACCACAAAATCGCCCGGCCCGCCCGCGGGACGAACCTGCCGGCGTTGTACGTTCACCCGCAGAGATTCGCCCGGCAGATGGACGAACTCCTCGCCGCTGGCGCGGTCGGCGTGCCATTCGCCGACCTCACCGCGGAGGGCAGCCACGGCGGTAATCGCTTTTGCCTGACCTTCGACGACGGCTTTCGCAACGTTTTCGACCATGCTTTGCCTATCCTGCGCAAGCGCGGGTTGCGTTCCATCCAGTTCATCGTCGGCTCGCTGATCGGCCGGGAAGACGCCTGGGACCGTGTCATCGGCGAACCGCCCCAACCGCTGATGGATGACGCGCAGATTCGCGAATGCCTCGCCGCCGGCCAGGACATCGGCTCGCACACCCTGACGCACCCGCACCTCACGCAAATCTCCCGCGAGCGGGCCCGGGCGGAGATCTTCGACAGCAAGAAGCTGCTGGAGGATCGTTTCGGGCGTGAGATCCGGCACTTCTGTTATCCTTACGGCGACTACGACGAGGCCACCCGCGACCTGGTCGGGGAAGCCGGCTACGCCTCCGCCTGCACGGTGGAATTCGGCGCGGTCCGGTCCGGGGCGCACCCGCACGCGCTGCCGCGGGTGATGGCCGCGGACCTGCCACCCTCGTGGAGGGTGGCGGCGAAGAAGTTGTGGCACAAAGTACGGCGGTCCCGCCAGGGTGTCCTGCTGGTATGATCACGGCGCGGCTCCTCGTGGAATAATTCCTGCAATAACTTGCCACATGGCACTTTTTACCGGTACAAAGACAGACGCGCCGCGGCCCGGTGGAGAAAATCGGGTTCCCAAGAGCGCGAACCTGCTCATCCGCCGCTCGGGGAAGCCGCACGTCCGGAGCGTGCCCGGGCCGGAGCCGTACGTCTGGAAGGGGAAAAAGCCGTTGAAAATCCTCCTCGCCACGCATTTTTTCTATCCCAGCATCGGCGGGCTGGAGACGGTGGCCCGTGTCCTGGCGGAACAATTCCTGGCCAGCGGACTGGACGTGCAGGTGGTCACCCAGAGTCCCGCCCGCGAGGGGGAAGACGACGGGAAGTTCCCGTACCCTATCCACCGGCGGCCCGGCTCGCTCGGATTGTTGAAGCTGGTGCGCTGGTGCGACCTGTATTTCCAGAATAACATCAGCCTGCACACCCTGTGGCCGCTGCTGCTGACGCGGCGGCCGTGGGTGGTGTCGCACCAGACGTGGCTGACGCGGGTCAACGGCTCCGTCGGCTGGCAGGACCGGCTCAAATGCGAGGTGATCCGCTATGCGTCGCCCATCGCGATCTGCGAGGCGGTTGCCAGTCCGCTGCCCATCCCTGCGACCATCATCGGCAACCCGTACCAGAGCGATCTTTTCCGCGTGATGCCCGGCGTGCCGCGCGACCGCGACCTGGTTTTTCTGGCCCGGCTGGTGTCCGACAAGGGGGGGGACCTCTGCCTGGAAGCTCTGGCGGAGGTCAAGCGCCGGGGGCAGACGCCCAGCCTGAGCATTGTCGGGGACGGCCCGGAGATGGGCAACCTGCAACGCATGGTGGACGATTTGGGCCTGCGCGATCAGGTCACCTTCACCGGCATGCTGACGGGCGAGGAACTGGTGCGCACGCTCAACCGGCACCGCCTCATGGTCGTGCCCTCGCGCCTGGAGGAACCCTTCGGGGTCGTCGCACTGGAGGGCATCGCCTGCGGTTGCGCCCTCATCGGCTCGACGGGCGGCGGCTTGCCCGACGCGGTCGGCCCCTGCGGCCTGATTTTCCAGAACAACAGCGCATCCGCCCTGGCGGACACCATGCAAAAGCTGCTGAACGATCCCGCCCTGTGCCGGCGCTTGCAGGCGCAAGCCCCGGCACACCTGGACAGGCACAGCCCGCGCCGGATCGCCGAGGCTTACCTGCGGGTCTTCGAAAAAGCCCTGGACGTATGATGATCATGTCCTACCCGATCAGCAACGCCTTTTCCCGGCAGGCCGCGCTCGGGTTTCTGGAGGCTGGCCTGCTGGAGGAATACTGGACGTGTCTGCGCTGGCGGCGCGGCACCTGGCTGGACCGCCTGCTGCCCGGGGCGCTCACCCGCGAGCTGCGCCGCCGCTCGCTCCCCGCGGAGCTGGACCGGGTGCGGGTCCGCACCCACCCCTGGCGGGAGGCGGGGCGCATGCTGTCCTCGCGTGTGCCCGGTGGCCGGGCGCTGGCCCGGCACGAGACGGGACCTTTCAGTGTCGATGCGGTGTTCCGGGCGCTGGACCGGCGGGTGGCGCGGCGTCTGCCGTCCGCCGCCGGTGTCCGGGGCGTTTACGCTTACGAGGACGGAGCCCAGGCGACCTTTGCCGCCGCCCGCCGGCTGGGGATGAAGCGTTTGTACGATCTTCCCATCGGCTATTGGCGCGCCGGCCACGAGATTTACGCCGAGGAAGCGGCGCGCGAGCCGGCCTGGGCCGCGACGCTGACGGGCCGCGCCGACAGTCCCGCGAAACTCGCCCGCAAGGACGCGGAACTTGCGCAGGCGGACGCGATCTTCACGGCCAGCAGCTTTACCCGCCAGACCCTCGCGCTCGCGCCGGGGGTGCGGTGTCCGGTCCACGTGGTGCCCTACGGTGCGCCGCCGCCGGTGGCGCAGGTGCCTGTCTCTGGCGCGGGAAAGCTGCGCGTGCTCTTCGCCGGGTCGCTCGGCCAGCGCAAGGGGATTTCCTATCTGCTCGACGCCGTGGGGCGGCTGGCCGGCCACGTGGAGTTGACCCTGCTCGGCTCCAGGACGGTGGAAGGCTGCGATGCCCTGGATGCGGCGGTGCGGGCCCACCGCTGGATTCCCTCGCTGCCGCACGCGGCGGTGCTCGCGGAGATGGAGCGGCAGGATGTGCTCGTATTCCCCTCGCTCTTCGAGGGCTTCGGCCTGGTAATCCTGGAAGCCATGTCACGCGGGCTGCCGGTGATTTCCACCGCGCACACCGCCGCGCCGGACCTTTTCACCGACGGCCAGGAAGGTTTCATCGTGCCGATCCGTTCGGCGGACGTGATCGTGGAAAAACTCGAAGTCCTCATCCGTGACCCCGCCCGCTTGCGTGAAACGAAAGCGGCTGCCCTCGCCCGTGCGGCGACCCACCGTTGGGCGGAATACCGCCGCCGCCTGGCCGAGGCCGTGCGGCAAACCCTGCTGGAAGACCCCTGCCATGCCGACGCCTAACCCGACCGCCCGGTTCGTCCGCCCTCTTCCCGCCGCTGCTGTCGGGCCAGCCCCGGCCGCGTCGGCGCCCGTCGAACCGGGTACGCGGTTTTTGCGTCTGCTGGTGGCTCTCTACATTGCGCTGTGGATCTTCGAGGGAGTCTTGCGCAAGTGGGTCGTGCCCGGCTTGGCCAACCCGTTGTTGGTCATCCGCGATCCGGTGCTGCTGCTGCTTTACGCGCTGGCGCTGCCCAAGGGTATTTTTCCTTTTCGTCCCCTGGTCATCTGGATGATCGGGCTGGCGGCGATGACTTTCGCCATCTCCATCGTCGGGTCCAACGTGCCCCTGATCATCCAGCTTTACGGCTTGCGCGCCGACTACCTGCACCTGCCGTTGATCTTCCTGATGGCCAACCTGTACGACCGCGACGACGTGCGGCAGGTGGGTAAATGGATCTTGCTGCTCGGCGCGCCGATGGCCTTGCTCGTCGCCCTCCAGTTCCTCTCGCCGGCCGCCAGCTTCCTGAACCGCGGCGCGGGCGGCGGTGAGGCCGGCGGCCAGCTGGAAAGCGCCTACGGCCACATCCGGCCTTCGGGCACGTACTCGTTCACGAACGGGTTGTCGGGTTTCACCTCGCTGCTGGGGGCATTTTTCCTGCACCACCTGCTGGAGCGGCGCGTTTACTCGAAGTGGCTCTGGCTGGCGGCGGGGCCGTCGCTGGTGGTCCTGATCACGCTTTCCGGCAGCCGCGCGGCGGTCGGCTTGGCGGGCTTGATCATGGCTAGCGTGCTGTTTATCTGCTTGCTCAAGCCCCGCTACTGGCAGCCGGCGTTGAAGCTCGTCGTCGTCGGCTTCCTCGCGACCATCATCCTCGGGTCGTTCGCGATCTTTCAATCCGGCCTGCAGGTATTTGCTTACCGGTTCGGCGACTCCGACAACGTCCGCGCGGGCTTTTTCGGCCGTTTCGCGGACACCCTGACCGCGCCCTACGCCATGCTCAAGGACATCCCGGCAGGCGGCGTCGGCCTGGGCATGGGCACCAACGTGGCCGGCGCGCTGATGACCGGCAAGCGCACTTTCCTCATCGCCGAAGGCGAATGGCCCCGCGTGCTGCTGGAAAGCGGGGCGTTCGCGGGCTCCGCTTTCATCATCCTGCGGGGCGCGATCGTGGTTTGCCTGGGTCTGGCGGCAGTGGGGAGTCTGCGCCGGTCCGGCAACACGTTGCCATTGCTGATCTTCGCCGGCTGCTTCGTGGACATTCTCCAGGGGCAATTCGCCCAGCCGACCGCGCTGGGATTCGCGGTGGTCGCCGGAGGATTGTGTCTGGCGGCTTGCCGGGTGCCCGCGGCCGCGGAGGTTTCCGTGCCGTTGGAGACGGCCCCGGTACCGACCCGGGCACGGGGGACGGGAAGATCGGCGCTCGGATCGGCAGAGCCCCCCGCGCCCCCCGCCGCCATCGACTCAGCGGCAGCCCCTGGACGCCGGGGCCGGTCGATCTACGCGGAGAGACTGCACCAGGCCGGGGAAGAAATGCCCGGTGACCAATGAAATGACCAAGGCTCCAAGGGTTCTCCTGGTCGGCAATTATCTTCCCGACGAGCAGGAAAGCATGCTCCGTTTCGGCCGGCTGTTGCTTGAGGGTTTGCGCGGGGGGGGTGTCGAGGTGGAATTGATCTCTCCGGCCCCTTTCTTCGGGCGCTGGCTGCACCCGGTGCGTACCGCCTTGGGCAAGTGGCTCGCCTACCTGGATAAATATGTCCTGTTCCCGTTGGCCTTGCGCCGGCGGGTGCGGACCCTGCCACGGGGAGCGGTGGTCCACGTTTGCGACCATTCCAACGCGGTCTATGTCCCCGAGGCTGCGAGCGCTGGGCACCGGGTGCTGGTCACCTGCCACGATCTCGGCGCGGTGCGCGGTGCGCGGGGGGAGGCGACCGATTGCCCCGCCTCCCGCACCGGCAAGCTGCTGCAGGAATGGATTCTCCGCTCGCTGGGCCGGGCGGATCTGATCGCCTGCGTCTCCTCGGCCACCCGGGAAGACGTGCGGCGTCTGCTCCCGGGGGCCGATACCCGACTCGTTCTAAATGGGCTAAATGCCCCGTATAGTCCCCTGGAAGCAGTGGAAGTGGAAAGCCGTTTACAACAAGCGGGGTTCGACTTGCGCCTGCCCTTCCTGCTCAACGTCGGCTCCAGCCTGCGGCGAAAGAACCGGGAAGGCATCCTGCGGACCCTGGGCCACATCAAGGACCACTGGCCGGGGCAAGTCGTCTTCGCCGGCGAGCCTCTGCCAGAGGAATTGACCTGGCTCGCCGATGAACTCGGCGTCAGCGCGCGCGTCGTGCAGATCGTCAAACCTTCCCGCGCCGTGCTCGAAGCGTTGTACAACCGGGCGTTCGCGATGATTTTCCCCTCGACTTTCGAGGGCTTCGGCTGGCCCGTGATCGAAGCCCAAGCCTGCGGCTGCCCGGTGTTGTGCAGCGATGCCGGCTCGTTGCCCGAGGTGGTGGGCGGGAGCGCTTTCGTGTGCCCCGCCGGTGACCACGCTGCGTTCGGCGAGGAATGCGTGCGCCTCGCGGAGTCCCCGCCCGCTCGTCTGGCCTGGATCGAAAAAGGGTCCGCGAACGTCCGGCGTTTCACCACGGAAACCATGCTCGGGCATTATCTCGCGTTGTACCGCGAACTGTCGCAAACCCCCTGACCCATGCTGCGCACTTTGTTGATGGCATTGACCGTTCTGCTGCCGTGGGCCTTGCGCCGCCGGGTGCTGGCGGCCTGGCTCGGCTACCAGCTTCATCCGACCAGCCGGGTGGGACTTTCCTGGGTCTTCCCGAAGCAGCTCGTCCTGGAGGCGCACGCGCGCATCGGCAACGGGAACGTCTGCAAGGGGCTCAGCCTGGTGCATCTCGCCGAACACGCCACCATCAGCAACGGGAACTGGATCACCGGGTTTCCGACAGGTCCCTCGCGGCACTTCGCGCACCAGCCGGACCGCACCCCCGAACTGCTCGTGGGCCGGCACGCCGCCATCACCAACCGGCACCTGCTCGACTGCACGAACCGCGTGACCATCGGGGCGTTTACCACGTTTGCGGGCTTCCATTCGCAGATCCTGACGCACAGCATCGATCTCGCTGCCTGCCGGCAGTCTTCCGCCCCGGTGACCATCGGGGAATACTGTTTCGTCGGGACGAATTGCGTGCTGCTGGGCGGCGCGGCGCTGCCGGATCGCAGCGTGCTGGGAGCCAAGTCGCTGCTCAACCAGGCTTTCGAGCAGGATGCTTCCCTCTACGGCGGCGTGCCCGCCAAATTGATCAAGGCCATGCCGGTGGAACAGACGGCTTATTTCCGGCGCGAAACCGGCTTTGTGTACTGAACGTCCGCCGCATGAGAATCCTGCACGTCACGTCATCGCTCGACCCGCGCGGTGGCGGCGTGGCCGAGGCGTTGCGGCAGATGACCCCAGCGCTCGCCCGCCAGGGTCACCACACCGAGATCGCCACGCTGGATGCGCCGGGCGCGCCGTGGTTCGACGCGTATGATGTGCCTGTCCACGTACTCGGCCCGACAAAGACTAGCTATCAGTACGCGGAGAAACTGCCACCCTGGCTGAAGGCACATTGCAAAAAGTACGATTGTGTCATCTCCCATGGCTTGTGGCAGCATCACGGCTTTGCCGTGTGGCGGGCGTGGCGAGGGTTGGACACTCCTCGATTCGTCTTCACGCACGGGATGCTCGATCCCTGGTTCAAGCGGGCGCATCCTCTCAAGCATCTCAAAAAGTGGCTCTACTGGCCGTGGGCCGAGTACCGCATCCTGCGTTCCGCCCGCGCGGTCTTTTTCACCTGCGAGGAGGAACGGCTGCTTGCCCGCGAATCCTTCTGGCTCTACCGCTGCCACGAAGAGATCGCCAGCCTCGGTATCACCGGGCCTCCACCCGGGGACGCGCCACGACAAAGGGAAACATTCTTGGGGCGTTTTCCGGCGCTGCGCGGCTGCCGCATCCTGCTCTTCCTCGGACGTCTCCATCCCAAAAAAGGGGTGGACCTGCTCCTGCGCGCTTTCGCCGAGGTTGCCGGGAAGCATCCCGGCGAACCTCTCCGGCTCGTCCTGGCTGGACCGGGTGATGAAGAATACATCGCAGGGCTGCACGGTTCGACCGCGTCGGCGCAGGTGGCCTGGACGGGGATGCTGGAAGGAGACCTGAAATGGGGCGCGCTCCACGCGGCGGAAGCGTTCGTGCTGCCTTCGCACCAGGAAAATTTCGGCCTGGCGGTGGTCGAGGCGCTGGCTTGTGGCGTGCCGGCGCTGATTTCCGACAAGGTCAACATTTGGCGCGAGATCGTGGCCGACCGGGCGGGCCTGGCCGCGCCGGATGATCTGGCGGGTACCGTGCGTCTGCTGGAGGATTGGCTGGCCCTCGACACGGCCACCCGACAGGATTACGCCGCCCGCGCCCGGCAAACGTTCGAGGGGCGCTTCCAGGTTGACCGCGCGACCGCCAACCTTGTAGAAAAACTGCGGCAGCACGGAGTACGCGAGCGATGAAAATCACGATTGTGCAAGGAGCGTTTTTCCCCGTCCCTCCGCTCCTGGGCGGTGCGGTGGAAAAAATCTGGCAGGCTCTAGGCCAGGAGTTCGCGCGCCGCGGGCACCAGGTCACGCACGTTTCCCGCCTCTACGGCAGCCTGCCAGCCCGCGAGGTGGACGCGAGCGGGGTCGAACACCGGCGGGTGAGGGGATACGACACGCCCCGCGCCGTGTGGCGGCTCAAACTCCACGATCTGTTGTATTCGCTGCGTGTCCGGCGCGTCCTACCGGAGGCGGACATCCTGGTGACCAACACCTTCTGGATGCCGTTGATCACACACGACCCAACCCGGGGGAATATCTACGTCCATATCGCCCGTTTCCCGCGCCGGCAGATGCGCTACTACACCCGCGCGGCGCGGCTGCAAACGCTCACCGAAGCCCTGGCCCGCGCCGTCGCCGAGCAGGCACCCGGCAGCGAGGCGCGCATCAGTGTCATTCCTAACCCTACTTTGGATGACGTGGGACTGACCCGCGCAGAGGTTAATGCCCTGGACGGCCGGCGCGAGCAGGTCTTCCTCTTCGTCGGGCGGGTGCATCCGGAAAAAGGCGTGGCGCTCCTGCTGGAAGCTTTCCGGCGCTTCCGGACCGAACAGACCGGCCCCGGCCCCGCGAACTGGAAACTGCGCATCGTCGGTCCGTGGGAGGAAAACCTCGGCGGCGGCGGCAACGCTTATCGGAGCGATCTGGAAAAGGTCGCCGGCCCGGCGGCGGAACATATCGACTGGTCGGGCTTTGTCTCCGAGGCGGCCGTGCTGCGCGAGCACTTCAAGAAGGCTGCCTTGTTCATCTACCCGAGCCTGGCCGACAAGGGGGAGGCTCGTCCCCTGGCTCCGCAGGAAGCCATGAGCTGCGGCTGCCCGGTGCTGGTTTCGGACATGGATTGTTTCCGCAGCTACGTGACCGACGGCGCGAGCGGGTTCACCTTCAACCACCACGCCGCCGACCCGGCGGGGGAATTGGCGGCGGTGCTCGGCCGGCTCGCCCGCGACCCCGCCGCGTTGTCCAGCGTCGGACAGGCCGGTTGGGAAAAGGCGCAGGAATTTTCGCTCCCGCACGTCGCCGGGGCGTATCTGGCCGATTTCGAGAGCGTGCTTGCTCCGGCGCGCGGTATATCGTCTGCTTTGTAGGATTTCCACCGATGCCCGCTCCCTTCAAAACCTACCGCCAGGCGGACGCTTACGCGTCGCCGTGGACCCGTGGCGAGCAGGTGCGGATGCTCGTGTGGGAGTGGGTGTGGATGTTACTTTGCGCCTGGACGCCCAAGCCGCTCAACCGCTGGCGGCTGCTGATCCTGCGCGGCTTCGGCGCGCGGCTGCACGGCACACCGTTCGTCCACCAGCGGGCGCGCATCCAGGTCCCCTGGCACCTGACCATGCACGACCGCGCCTGCCTCGGCGACCGGACCAACGCCTACAGCCTGGGGCCGATCGAGATCGGCGCGGGCGCGACGGTGGCGCAGGAAGTGTACCTGTGCGCCGGGACGCACGATTTCGCGCAGGCTTCCATCCCCCTGCAAACCGCGCCGATCCGCGTCGGCGAACACGCTTTCATCGGCGCGCGCGCCCTGGTACTGCCCGGGGTCAGCATCGGTGCCCGCGCGGTGATCGGAGCCGCCTCGGTGGTGACGCGCGACGTGCCGGCGGACGTGTACGCCGCCGGGAATCCCTGCCGCGTCCTCCGGCCGCGCGTGCTGCTTCCTTCCGCGCCAACCGCTCCGATTATGCCCGTTCGATGAACACCGCCAAGGTTCCCGTTTCCATCCTGGTGCCCATCAGGAACGAGGCCGCCAATCTGCCCCGCTGCCTGCGTTCGGTCGCGTGGGCCGACGAGGTCTTCGTGGTGGATTCCGGCAGCACCGACGGCTCGGTAGCCATCGCGGAAAGTTTCGGCGCGACGGTCGTGCAGTTTCAGTTCAACGGCACCTGGCCGAAGAAAAAGAACTGGGCGCTTGAACATCTGCCGTTCCGCCACCAATGGGTGTTCATCCTCGACGCGGACGAGGTCCTGCCGCCCGGGACCGAGGAAGAATTCCGCGCGGCGGTCACCCCCTCGGACGACGCGGTGACGGGCTATTGGATCAACCGCCGCTTCATGTTCATGGGCCAGTGGCTGCGGCACGCGTATTACCCGAATTGGAATCTGCGCCTCTTCCGCCACCGGCTCGGGCGCTACGAGAAATTGACCGACGCCGACACCCGCAGCGGCGACAACGAGGTGCACGAGCACGTCATCGTGCAGGGGCATACGGGCTACCTGCGCAGCGAGATGGACCACTACGCTTTTCCGTCCGTCGAAACGTTCGTGGAGAAGCACAACCGCTACTCGAACTGGGAGGCCCGCGTCGCGCTGGACCGGTATCTGACCCGCAGCGGCCGGGACCTGCAGAGCGGGGCCGTCGGGATGCGCCGGCGTCTCAAGGAGTGGTCGAAGAACCTGCCCTTCCGTCCGCTGTTGCGGTTCCTGTACGTTTACGTGTGGCAGCGCGCGTTCCTGGACGGTGCGGCGGGATATTATTTCGCGCGTCTGCACGGCCTTTACGAGTTTCTTTCCGTGGCCAAAACCGTGGAGTTGAAGCGGCAGGCCGCGCGGGGACCGGAAGGGGCGAATCGGGCGGTATGAAAGTGCTCGTGTGGGGCATCAACTACGCCCCGGAAGTCACCGGCATCGCGCCGTGCAACGTCGCGTTGTGCGAACACCTCCAGCGCGCCGGGCACAAGGTCCACATGCTCACGACCTTCGCCTATTACCCGGCCTGGGAGAAGGCGGCGGCGGACCGCGGGCGGCTGTACCGCACCGACGTGGTCAACGGTGTGCCGGTCCACCGCTGCTGGCACTACGTGCCCGCGCGCGTCTCCTCGCTCAAGCGGATCATCCACGAGGGCACGTTCGTGCTCACGTCGTTCCTGCGGGCTCTCTTGCTGGGCAGGTTCGATGTGGCCGTGGTGGTTTCGCCGCCGCTCCTGCTCGGCCGGTCGGTTGCGCTGCTGAAGCGGATCAGAGGCACGCCGTACATTTTCCACGTCCAGGATCTCCAGCCGGACGCGGCTCTGGGTCTCGGGATGCTCAAGCCGGGTCTGTTCACCCGGCTGCTCTACCGGGTGGAGACGCTCGCCTATCGCCGGGCCAGGCGCGTGTCGGGCATCAGCGAGGGGATGCTGCGGGCCTTTACCCGCAAAGGGGTTCCTCCCGAGAAGATCGTTTCTTTCCCGAACGGAACGGCCCTGCCGGACCCGGCATCCCTGCCACCGGCGGGTTCCTGGCGCGAGCGCCACGGGATCGCCGCCGGCGACTTCCTGGTCGTGTACGCCGGGAACATGGGCGTCAAGCAGGGGCTGGACATCGTGCTGGACGCGGCCAGCCTCGTGCGCAACGCGCAGGTCCGGGTCGTCCTCTGCGGCCAAGGGGCCGCGCGCGAGGCATTGGCGCAAAAGCTGGCGTCGCGGCCGTCCGCCAACCTCCGCCTGCTGCCGTTGCAGGATGATGCCGCTTACACGGAAATGATGGTGGACGCGGACCTGTGCCTGATTACCCAGCAGCGTGGTACGGGGCAATTTTTCTTCCCGAGCAAACTGCTCAGCGCTCTGTCGTACGGCAAACCCGTCCTGGCCGTGGCCGACGCGGACAGCGAACTCGCCCTGGCCATTGACAAAGGTAAGTTCGGTTACCGCGTGCCGCCGGCCGATGCCCGCAGTCTGGCGCAGGCGCTGGATCACGCCGCCGCCTCGCCCGCGGAACTGGCCGCGTTCAAGGTCTTCGCGCGGGAGTTCGTGCGGGAATTTGACGCCGGCACGGTGCTCGCCGCCTTCACCAAAACCATCGAACAAGTCGCCACCTCCCATGCCCGCGATTAGCATTATCATTCCTTCCTACAACTCGGAGCACTTCCTGGAGGCAACCCTGAAGAGTGTCGTCGGGCAAACGTTGGCCGATTGGGAGTGCATCATCGTGGACGACGGGAGCACCGACGGTTCGCCGGCGGTCGGGGAGCGTTACCCGGCCGTGGACGCCCGGTTCCGGTACGTCCGCCAGCCGAACGAGGGCCGTTCGGCGGCCTGCAACACCGGCTATGCCGCCGCGTCGCCGGATTCCCGGTACCTGTTCTTTCTCGACAGCGACGATCTGCTGACCGCGAACGCGCTGGCCGTTCTCCGCGACTACCTGGAAATTCATCCGGAGGTGGGTGTGGTCGGCTGCCAGTACCAGATCATCGATGCGGAAGGCAAGGACATCGGTCCGGCCAAGCGCAGCCGCTGGGTGCCCGGTTGGCCGCTGCCGCGCCAGCTCAAGGACTCGGAATATGACACCCCTTTCGTGGCTTTCTTCTGCGCCACCGGTCAGGGGCCTTTCGCCATGATCCGCCGGTCGGTGTACGCCAGGACCTCCGGCTTCGAAGCCAGGCTCTCGCGGACCTCGCACGAGGATACGGATCTGTTTTGCCAGTTGGCGCTGGAGGCACCGATTCACTACCTTCCCGAGCGGCTGTATTTCAAACGGGAGCACGGTGCCAATACCACCAGCAATTATGACCGCATTAACCGGGGATACATCATCTTCCGGGAAAAATGGGCCGCGTTCCCGGCCCGCTCCGCGCCAGAGGCAAAGATTCTCGAACACGCTCGCGCGTATTATCGACGGCGTTTCTTTCCGCTGCGGGAGTTCAAGGTCGCCGTCAAAGCGCTGGGCGAGGCGTGCAGGAACCGCTCCATGGGAGCACTGTGGTGGTCCGTGCGCCACTTCTACTCCGGGGTGGCAAGTCTCCTGCGTCCTTGATTCGGCTCGGCTGACCCATTTTATGGACGATGCCGAACCCATGGGACGAGATGCCCTTCACGTTTCAATGCCGCGTACCTATGGTGCTCAGCCCTGAACCCCTGGTTCCTGTGATCCGTAGCTTGCTTGGCCACGGCAACGTGGCCATGGCTCTGAAGTCCTTTGGCTCCCTGCGACGTTGCCACCGACCCACTTTCGAGTTCTGCCTGTACGACGATGGCACCCTGACCGCGACCGACCGCGACCAGTTGAGCGCCGCGCTGGCTCCGGTGAGCTTCGTGGCCCGCACCGATCTCGATACCATGATGGACGCCCGGCTGGAGCGGTATCCCGCGTGCCGCGCCTACCGTTACGAGCAAATTTACAGCGCCAAGCTCCTGGACGTCCCGCTGCACAGCGATGGGCCTTGTGTCTTTTGTGACAGCGACATCCTGTTCTTGCGTCCCTTCACGGGTTTCGAGCGCGTCCGTCTCGCTTGTCCGGAACCCATCTTCACCCAGGACATCTGGAACACCTACGCCATCGCTCCGCGTGACTTCCTCAATCCGTGGCGAACCCGCCTCGTGGAGCGCCTGAACTCGGGCGTCATGATTCTACACACCTCGCAACTCGACCTGGATTTCCTGGAATGGTTCCTGAGCCGGCCCCGGCCCGCGCAGTTCTCCCATTTCGAACAAACGTATTGGTCCGCGTTGGTTCACCGTGATGGTGGCAAGTTCCTCGCGCCCGAGCAATTCGCTTATCCACCTTACAGCAGGCAGAGTGCGCCCGGGACGGCCGTCGCCTGGCATTTCGTTGGAACCTTCCGCTCGGAGTTCGACAAGATGGCTGCCGAAGCCGCCGCCAACGAGGCCGTCCAGGACCTGCCGCCGGTAGATCTTGATGTCCGGCAGCCACACACGCTTACGCTGCCACGCTACCTGCGTTCGTGGCGGCACAAGCGCCAGGTTTTCACGGGCCGCCTTTGACGCCAAACGTCCGGTCAGTACGCCGTCTTCGGCGGGAAGACGACGTGCAAAATGGTTTTCGCGATGATCGCCACCTCCAGAGCCGGACTCCAGTTCTCCAGATACTCGATGTCGGCGGCAATGCGCTTGGCGATATCCTCGGGCGTCTTGGCCTCGCCGCGCAGGCCGCGCACTTGGGCCAGACCCGTGATCCCGGGCTTGACGAACGTGCGCACCTGGTAGTTGGCCAGCTGGCGGGCGAAGAACACGTTGTGCTCCAACAGATGCGGACGCGGGCCGACCACGCTCATCTGCCCTTTGAACACGTTCCAGAACTGCGGCAGCTCATCAACCGACAGCCGCCGGAACCAGCGCCCGGCGGGATAGATGCGCGCGTCGCCGCTGGTGGCTTGCCTGGCCTGCTGCCCGTGGTTGACGGTCATCGTGCGGTACTTCAGAATGGAAAACTCCCGGTTCTGCAACCCCGCCCGGTTCTGGCGGAAAAAGACCGGCCCCGGCGATTGCATCCGCTGGAAGAGCCACACGATCATCGTCGTCGCCGGCAGGATAAAGAGGATGACCGGCAGTGAGACGACGATGTCGATGATCCGCTTGACCAGTTGGTTGAACGGATTCTCCAGCGCTTCCTCGCGCAGCCCGATAAAGCGCTCGCCGTCGTCGTCGATGAAGGTCAGCGGACGGCCCCAACGCTCGGGCAGGTTGGCGACCACCAGCAGCCGGACCCCGAGTTGATCGCAGGCTTCCATGAAGAAATGCTGCTCGTCCGGGGTGGCCGGCATCTCGGTGCGGATCACCTGTGTGACGTTGTACTGACGGACGATATCGACCATCTCGTGCGTGCCGCCCAGCCGCGGAAAGGACGAGGGTTCGATCTGCCAGGGGTCGTCGTCGCAGACGATGCCAACGATGCGGTAGCCGATGTCGGCTTTGCGGTCCAGCCATGGTTTCAGCGCTTCGGCCTTGGCCACGCGACCGACCAGCAGCGTCTTTTCCCAGCGCGCCTCATTGAAAAATCGTCGGCCGAGTAACCGGGGCAGGAATCGGTTCGTCAGCAGCAGCAGCAAGTAGATTGAGGGCAGCACGGAGGCGGCGAACGTCCGCGAAAGGGTGTAGTTCTTGGTGGCGACCACGTACAGGAGCAGCAGACCGCCGCCAAAGAGCGTTTGCCGCACCGCCAGGTAGTGCGCGCTCAGGAAATCGCGGTGCAGGGTGCTGCTTTCCAGGCGCTTGTTGCTCAGGATTTCGAGCAGCAGTCCGACCAGGATCACCGCGCAGTACACGGCGTAGATCTCCCACGCCAGCGCGCCGCCGGCGTAAACGATGAGGATCAGGATGGCCTCGATCCAGAACACGGCGGCTGTGAGAACCAGTTGGCAAAGCGCCAGCACCGCATTGAGGCCGGAGGTGCGTTGGGAAATCATAGAGAAAGGTCAAACCCGGGAGAAGACAAGCCGCGGCAAGCGCCGCCCGGTGCGGGAAGCACCAAGAGTGCGCAGGACGGGTGCGTCCGTCAAGGCAGGCCCGGCGATGGGCAGGCGAGTGCCGGCGCTGCTTGGCAAAGAGGAACGCGGCCTGCTACGATCCCGCTGATGCCAAACACGGAAAGTTTCGAGCGTCCGTACTGGCAACAAGGCGCGGCGGTGCTGATCCCGCTGGCAGGCGTCGCCTTGGGCGGTGGAACGGCCCGCTGGAACCAGGCGTTGATCCTGGTGGCCGTGGGAACCCTGCTTCTGCTCGCACCGCCCCGCGTTTCCGCCGGCAGGACAATCCATTGGCTGCTGGCTGGTTTGCTCCTGCTGGCGGGTACCGCTTTTCTGCCGGCCCGGTGGTTTTTTGTGCCGCCCTGGCGCACTGCGCTGGGAGAGGATTTCGACGTGACGCTCCCTGCCACCTTGAGCCCGCAGCCGGTGCTGGCGGCGGAGAGTGGCGTGCTCTTCGTCGCGGGAATGGCCTGGTTTTACCTCATGCTGACGTTTCAATGGCGAGCGGAGAAGCGTCTGCGCGCGGGGCGCATCTTTGGGGGCGGCGTGGTTGCGTTGGGTGCGCTGTTCCTCGTGCTGTACCGGCTCGACATCGTGCCGTCCATCTGGCACAACGAACGGCACTACGGGCCTTTTCCCAACCGCAACCAGAGCGCGGATTTCCTGGCGGTGGGTTCCCTCGTCATCCTGGCCTGCGCGCAGGGGCGCTGGCACTTGGGCCACCGCCTGGAGGCGGCGGGCTGGCTGCTCGGGCTGGGCGTGGTGACGGTTTCCCTGTTCGCGAGCTACTCCCGCGCGGGGGTGGTGCTCTTCTTCGCAGAGGTGGCGGCTTACCTGCTCGTGGAAACGTGGCGCGCCGCCCGGCGGCGCTCGCCTGTCGGACAGCGTCCCGTGCCGCTGTCCCGGCGCCGCGGCGTCCGCTGGGCGGCGTTGTCCTTCTCGCTCGTTCTGCTGCTGGCAACTCTGGTTCTCCTATTCGGCGGAAGCACGCTCGAACGCTTCCGACTTGGTTCCGCCCAGGGGAAGAGCAACGCGCTGACGAGCGATTTTCGCGTCGGGATCCAGTCCGATGCCTTGCACATGGTCGCGGCTGGTTCCTGGTGCGGGGTGGGGATCGGATCGTTTTCGGAAATTTTCCCCCTGTTTCGCCGCCAGTCCGCCAGTCCCTCCCGAGCTCTTCATCCCGAGAGCGACTATTTGTGGGCGGCTTCGGAACTGGGTTGGCCCGCGCTGTTGCTCATCGGCGGCGGGGTGATGGTGCTGGCGGCGCGCGTCGCACGCTCCGTCCAGACGAGCGGAAAGGCCGGCGACCGCCGGTTGCGTCTGGCGGCGGGGATCGGGCTGGCGGCTTTCGTGCTGCACGGGTTCGTGGATGTTTCGGCCCACCGGCTCGGCACGCTGCTCAGTGCGGGGTTCCTGCTCGGACTGGCCCTGAAGGATGAACCCACCGGTCAGCCCGGCCTGGGAGGATTCGCCACGACGGTTTTCCGGGCGCTCGGGTTGCTGTTGCTCGCCGTCGGAGCAATGTGGCTCAGCGAAGCACGAGGAACCGTCTTCCTCCCGGGCCAGAACGCGGTGGACTCCTTGCGCGCGCGGGCCGAGCGGGAGATCGCCGCGAAAGATTATGCCGCGGCGGAAGACGACTTCACCCGGGCTCTCCGATGGGCTCCGCTGGATTGGAGACTTTATTCTGCGCGGGCGCTGGCACGCGTTTATCTCGGCGGTGACCGGGAACAGATCGCGGCGGACTTCCGGCGCGCCCGCTACCTGGAGCCTTTCCAGGGAGAGGTGCCCAACCTGGAAGCGGTTCTCTGGGAAACCGCCGGAGAGAGGACTCCGGCCGTCAGCGCCTTGGGCGAGGCGTGCCGGAGGGAGCCGGGTCGGGTGCTCGCCTACCTGGGGAACGTCATGCAGGCGGGCCGCAGCGACCAGATTTTCCTGGACGAACTGGCGCGCTACTGCCGCCATGATCCCGCCTTGCTGGTGGCGTTCTTCCAGCATTGCGACACGCCGGAAACCGCCGCCTGGCTCGCCGCCGCAGTGTCCGAAGACCCGAATCTAGATCGTTTGAGCGATCCCCAGAAGACCGCCATCTTCCAGGATTGGGCCATCCACGGCGACCGCGCCGCCCTGGTCGCGGCGATGCCGCTGCACCCCGCGTGGCAGCGGGTCGGCTGGCGTTGGTGGGCCTTCGCCGCCGCCGGAACCGGAGACCTGGAACAGGCTTGCACTTTGGCCGCCCGCTGGACACCCAAACCCACCCTGCCGTCATCGCCGCCCAACAAAGCTTCCCTGGAAGAAATGCTCCGCCGTGCCAGTCAGCGGCCCGCAAGTCCCGTGGCCGCTCTGCAAGCCTACCGCGCCGCCACGGACGCGGGTGACTGGAGCAGTGCTCTGCTCGGTTTACAACAGATCACCTCGCAGCCCGATTGTCCGAATTACTTCCAGTACCTCAAGGCTTCGGCTTGCGGGCAAGTGGGGGATTGGCAGGGCGGATGGGACGCCTGGAGGCAGTACCTTGCGGCAGCGCGGATCCAGGTTTAATCCGTCGCGGCCACCGCCGTGCGCAGCATCCGCCAGGACGGCCGCCCGCCGCGGGCAAGCACCGAGCGGACCATGATCATCTCTCCCACGTTGTCCGGCGTGACCAGCCCGACCAGGCGACCCGCGCGATCCACCACCGGCAGGGCCGGGCAGCCGCTGCGTTGCATCGTGTGAAACGCATCCTCGAAGGTGGCGTTGGCCGGTACGGATGGCACGTCGCGCTGCATCACCTCCGTCACGCCAAGGTCAATGCCGCCCTCGCGGCTGAGCGCGGCGATCAGGTCCTGCCGGGTGAGCACCCCCTCGACTTTGCCGGCGGCATCGACGACCGGAAAATCGTGCTGGGCCGTGTGCAGGAGCAGTTCGACCGCGTCGCGCAAGTTCGCTCCGGGCGGCAGCGTCTTGAAGTCTGTGATCAGCGTGTCCGACAGGCGCACGTGACGGGTCAAATCGCGGATCTGGGTCGCGCTCGCTTCCTGGCTGCCGGCGTAATAGATGAAGAACGCGATGAGGACCAACACGGGATTCCAACGTCCGAAGACCTCGGGCAGCAACAATCCCAGCCCGACCAGGCCGAAGAGCACCGCAAACATTTGCCCGATGCTCACCGCGACCTGCGTGGCGAGCGCGTGGCCGAGCCTCCAGCCCAGCAGCGCGCGCAGGATGCGCCCGCCGTCCATCGGAAAGGCCGGGATCAGGTTGAAGAGCACCAGCTTGATGTTCACCGCCAGCAGGAACAACGGCAGGGTCAACATTTCAGTGGAATCTTGCATGGGGCTGAAAAAAGCGGTGTGGACCGCTCCGGCTCCCATGATCAGGCCCAATCCCAGGACGATGACCACATTGACCAACGGTCCCGCGATGGCGACCATCAACTCCTGCCAGGGGTCCTCCGGCATACTCTCCAGCCGTGCGACTCCGCCGACGGGGAGGAGGGTGATGTCCACCGTTTGGATGCCGTAATGCGCCGCCGCCAAGGCGTGACCGAACTCATGCAACAGCACACAGGCAAACACGGCAACGAGAAGCATCATCGCTTCGACCGCATCGTGTACTTGGTGGCCGCCGGCCGCGTAAACGCTCGCGCCGATCAACAATAACCCGACGACGAACGTGACGTGGATCTTCACGTCGATGCCCAGGATGCGGGCGATTTTGACGGACCAGCGCATAAAAATCGAGATGGTTCTAACATCGGTCCGATCCCTGCAAACCGCAAAGGCTATCAGCCAAACAGAATAAAGGGGGAGAACCGGATCAAGAAGACCAGGAGATGCCATAACAGCATTCCTCAGAGTTCATTCCTCATGCGCGCTTTTCGTTTGTCATCCTGAGCGAAGCGAGGCACGAGCACAGTCGAAAGATCTTCCGCCGCCGGAGGCACGGTCAACCTCAATTGGGGCACATCCAGCTTGGCGTGCTTACTCTCAGGCTGCCGCCGACCGGAAGATCCTTCGACTGTGCTCGTGCCTCGCTTCGCTCAGGATGACGAACGAAAAGCGTAAGGCCACCACTATCATACGCTGTCTCGAAATGAGAGATAAGGAAGACGCAAAGTCAACTCCGCGAGATGGCGTATGAGCCATCCTCCCGTACCTGAACGTCAGGAACCTGGTGAGTGCGCTCGAAACTATCGTAGCCTTCCTGTAAACCGCGCCAGAAGATTTCCGTCGCAGGGTCACCCTGGCAGGACGGGGCAAGAACTTCTGCACGGTTGCGTGCCTCCATACGGCAGGGGAAGATGTGGACGGAGACAACCTGTTGTCCCCCTTGCTTGGCATCCCAGGCAGCAAGAAAAATCTCCTCGCTGGCCGGATCACCCATCGCGAGGCACCCCACAGAATCACAGCCGCCGTGGATGAAAACATCGGAGCCGGGATGATCACGGTCCGCCGCCAGCAGTCGGTCGGAGGCATTGGGATAATCCAGGCCCAGCGAGAGATGGAAGAGGCTGCGCGGATTGAACCGGTCGATCCGGTAAATGCCTTCCGGGACTTGCAGATCCCCCTCCTGCCGCTTGGGACCCAAGCGCCCCGAAGCGCGGAGCACCAGGTAAATATATACCCGACGAAAACGCGCACGACCTTCCGGGGCATCGGTTGCCCATAGTTCGAGTTCTCCTTCGTACTTAAAGACGCGGATGAACACCTGCGCCGGCGGGTACTTCACGCCGGCGGCAGCAAACCTTTCCAAGAGCGTGCCGCCGCGCCGGATGCGGGCGGCGGCGACGCGGTCCGGTGAATCCGGCAACGAATCCGGCGGGTCAATGGATGCCGTGTTGGTCTTCAACCAGACGCCCGGTCGCACGGAGGGTAACATGGCAGGCTCAAATCGCGGTGCTTGCTGCTCGATCCAGAGCCCTGCGCCAGTGACCAGTGCCACGATGGCCAGAACCAGCACGCCGTCCCGGGCTCTTCGGCCGCCGATCAGACGTATTCCCTCACGACCAGCGTGGCGTTGTGGCCACCGAACCCGAAGGAATTATTGACTGCGATCCGTACCTTCTGCTCCCGCGCTTTGTGGGGAGCGTAGTCAAGGTCGCACTCAGGATCAGGATCATCGAGGTTGATCGTCGGAGGGATGAGCGAGTCGCGCATGGCGAGCGCGCACGCCGCCATCTCGATTGCTCCGGCCGCTCCGAGCGTGTGGCCGGTCATGGACTTGGTGGAACTGACCACCACGCCGCCCGGTTTGGCGTGTTCGCCGAAGACGCGCTTGATCGCCTTGGTCTCACACACGTCGCCGATGCCCGTGGAGGTGCCGTGCGCGTTGATGTAATCCACTTCTTCCGGACGGATGCGCGCGTGGTCGAGAGCGATTTTCATGCAGCGCGCCGCGCCGTCTCCCTCCGGCAGCGGCGAGGTCATGTGGTAGGCATCAGCCGTCAGCCCATAGCCGACCAGTTCGCAGTAAATCCGCGCCCCGCGCTTCCTGGCGTGCTCCAGTTCCTCGACCACCAACACGCCGGCACCTTCGCTCAGGACGAAGCCGTCGCGGTCCTTGTCAAAGGGCCGGCTGGCCCGTTGCGGTTCGTCGTTGCGGTTGCTCAAGGCCTTCATCGCATCGAAGCCCGACACCCCGAGAGGGATGACCGAGGCCTCGCTGCCGCCGGCCAGAAACGCGTCGGCGTCGCCGAACTTGATGATCCGCCAGGCTTCGCCGATGGCGTTGTTCGCCGTGGCGCACGCGCTGACGTTGCAGATGTTCGGACCCTGCAGGCCGAACTCCATGCTGACCAGGCCGCTTGCCATGTTGGAAATCATCATGGGGATCATGAAGGGCGACACGCGGTGCGGACCCTTCGCCATCAGCAGGCTGTGCTGGGTCTCCAACGTGGAAAGGCCGCCGATCCCGCTGCCGAGCATGCAGCCGAACCGCTGCAGATTTACCGTGTTCCAATCGATGCCAGAATCCGTGGCAGCCATCTTGGCGGCACCCATCATCAACTGCGTGTAGCGGTCGCAGCGGCGCACTTCCTTGGACGAGGAGAAATACCGCAGGGGATCGTAGTTGCGCACCTCACCGCCGATCTTGCAGTCGTAGTCGCTGCAATCGAAAGCGGTGATCGGACCAATCCCGCTGACACCGTGCGTCAGATTGCGCCAAAAGGTATCCAGGTCGTTGCCGACGGGCGATAGCACGCCCATGCCGGTGATAACTACTCTACGCTCGAACATAGGGAAGGAAGAAGGATGTGGAAGATAGGATACAGGTAGAGGGAGGGCTTACTTAGCAGAGGAGCGGGAAAGCTGGCAAACGGTTTATTGCGCGCCCTCCACCCCATTTCTGCCTTCGACCTTCTGCCTTCCACCTTCTGCCTTCAACGCTTAGCGTGTGCCCATCCCGACGCTCTGCACCGTCTGGAAGAGCTTGCCCTCCGTCTTGATCGACGGGGCGATGATGATTTCGGTTTCCTGGAACTCGCGGATGGTGGAAGCGCCGACGTTGCCCATGCAGGTCGTGATCGCGCCGACGAGGTTCTCGCTGCCGTCGTCCACGCTGGCGGGTCCGAAGAGGATCTGCTTGAGCGGACCGGTGGTGCCCACCTTGATGCGCGTGCCGCGCGGCAGGTTGGCGTGCGGGGTGGCCATGCCCCAGTGGTGTCCCTGGCCGGGAGCTTCCTTCGCCTTGGCGAAGGGGCTGCCGATCATGACGGCGTCCGAGCCGCAGGCCAGCGCCTTGCAGACGTCGCCGCCCGTGCGCATGCCGCCATCGGTGATGATCGGCACGTAGCGCCCGGTCTTCTTGTGGTACGCGTCGCGGGCCGCGGCGCAATCCACGGTGGCCGTCACCTGCGGTACGCCCAGGCCCAACACTCCGCGCGAGGTGCAAGCCGCACCCGGCCCGACACCGATCAGCACGCCCGCCACGCCGCACTCCATCAGCTGCAGGGTCACGTTGTAGCCGACCGCGTTGCCGACGATGACAGGAATCTTGAGGTCCCGGCAAAACTTGGCCAGATCCAGCGACTCGTACTCGGAGGAGATATGCCGCACGGTGCTCACGGTGCTCTGGACCACGAAGACATCCGCCCCGGCTTCCTCGGCGATCTTGCCGTACAGGGCCGCTTTCTGCGGGATCGAACTGACAGCCGCCGGCACGCCGGATTCCTTAAGCTGGTGGACGCGGGCCGCGATCAGACTTTCCTGCACCGGTTCCTGGTAGATTTTCTGGAGCAGTCCGGTGACCTCGTTCTTGTCGGATTCGAGTACCTTGTGCAGAACCTCCTGCGGGTGCTTGTAACGGGTCTGCACGCCCTCGAGGTTCAGCACGGCCAGTCCGCCGAGCTTGCCCATCTCGATGGCGAAGGGCACGTCCACCACGCCGTCCATCGCGCTCGCGAGGATGGGAATGCTCAGCCGGATCGGCTCCGCGTCTTTGCGAGGGATGAGGAAGGTGGTGTCCACCTCGTTGGGGTTGATGGTGACTTCACCGGGAACGAGGGCGATCTCATCGAACCCGTAAGTCACTCTCGCTTTGCGATTTCTGCCGATCCACATGCCCATAAAAAACAGAGAAAAAAAGGAAAAGCGTTGGGGTGTCTGCTCAGAGAGGATCGAGCTTCACGCGTTCGTTGGGCCGGCCGCAACGCGGGCAATTCGGCAAAACGCTGGAGCTGCGATCCTCGAATTCAAGCGCACATATCGCGCATCGCAAACGGAATTGCAAAGCGCGCCGGCTCTGCGAACGACGGCGGCGTTCCTCCACGATCCACGCCACGGCGACCAGCCCGAGAAAGATGAACAGATAGATGAAGACGATGACGATGAGAGGAACGCGGATCATGTGGTCACTTTCCCCGGTAAATCTCTCTGCCCCAAGAAAAGGTGGCCCAGCCCCAGGTCGTCGCCCGAGGATTGTCTCCATCTGCCGCCGGCGCCGCGAAAAGGAGACGCGCCAAATATTCGCGGGCTGCTTCGTCGAGCGTGGCGTCGCCGAGGGTGGAATCGCCGGCCGCGGGCTGGCGGAATAACCAGGGGGCTCCGCCACCGGGCGGCACTCCGACCAGGTAAACGGTTGGTTCGAGCGGACGTCCGCGCTGGGAAGCGGTGAATTCCAGCGGCGGCAACGCGGACGGGGCTAGGGGCGCCACCGGTCCCCGGAAGACCAACCGGGTAGGTTCGGCGGCAGCGGCGTTCCCCGCGGGCGGCACCATGCTCTCGACCGGCGACAGAAACTCTCCCGGAGCCACAAAGACCGGTCCGGGCCTGCGGGAGCGTTCCGGGACCGGGTTGACCTCGCCGGCCGGCGGCTCCAGGGATTTAAACGCGGGCGGCGCGGCCGTGTACGACGGGACGTAGCGAAAGCGGAGCTGATCCAACACGTCCTGCGTGGCCGGCGGCTGGGGGGAAGTCAGCAGCGCGGGATCGGCCACCTTGAGCCATTGGTTGAGTGCCGCCCGTTCCGCCGGTGTCTCCGGCGCGAGTAAAACCACCTGCGCGGAAGGAGGCTGCAAACTGCCGGTCGGCGTGTAAGACACCTGGAGGAGGTAAAAGGTGGCCGCGTGGGCGACCAGCGAGACGAAAATAATGACGGCGAGCCGCCACACCCGCCAGGGCCGGCCGCGCCACTGGAAGATCAGTGTGTTGCCGTCAGGATCGCTGTTTTCGTCCGGATCGGATGGAGACTTGCTCACGGCTTGTCGGGCTGGGGGGCAGTCGCCAGGGCCACCGAGTAGTGCAATCGGAGCGCCTGCTGCAACACGGCGATGACCGACTCGTACGGTGTGCCCTTGTCGGCCCGCAGAATGACCGCCTTCGGCGACCCCTGGTAGGCGGCCAACTGCTGCCCCAATTCTTCCGTGGTGACGGGTTGATCCTGGTAGAAGATGCGGATCGGCGGCCCTGGCTGTACGGTGATCAGCCGGGCGTTCGATTGCGGCGGCAGGTTGAACTCGGAGCTGGGCAGCGTCACCGCGATCCCCGGCTGCAACACGAACGAGGAACCGAGCACGTAGAAGAACAACAGCAGCAGCGTCACGTTGAGCAGGGCCACCAGCCCGATGACGCCCGGCGGGAGCGGCTTGGTGCGAGTCAGCTTCACGACACGGGGAACCGGAGGTTATTTCTCCCGCTGCTTCTTGCGGAAATCGACGACTTGGGCCGGTTCGCCCCCGAAGGCGACGATGCCGGCGGTCCGGCGGTAGTCCACGAGCATGTTGACTACCTCGATGCCGGCGCGCTCCATGTCGTGCATCAGCGAATTCACCCGGGCGGAAAGATAATTGTGGGCCACGTAAGCGGGGATGGCAACCACCAGGCCGCCCGCCGTGGTCAGCAGGCTCTGGTAGGTGCCGATCGACAGCGCGCTGGCCGTCACGTAGCCGCCCTGGGAGGACACGGTGATAAACGCCTTGATGATCCCGGTCACCGTGCCGAGCAGACCGATCAGCGGGCAGACGTGCGCGAGGGTCGCCAGGATGAGCAGGTAACTTTCCATCCGCGGCACCTCCAGTTGGCCGGCTTCCTGGACGATCTCCTTGAGGTCCGCACGGGGCAGATCGTGGCGGAGGATCGCCGCGTGAACGACCCGGGCCACCGGCCCCGGGGTGCTCTTGCACTCGATCTGGGCTTCCGCCAGGCTGCCGCGGCGGATAAGATTCGACAGGCCGCGCAGGAAATCCTCCACCGAGATGGTGGCGCGCCGCAGGTACAAGAGCCGTTCGGCGAACACCCCGGTGGCGAGCACGCTGGCCGCCAAGAGCAGCCACATCAACGGTCCGCCTTTTTGAATGAAGTCAATCATCGTTGCCTTGCCTGAACACGGCGGATCCGGGCACGGATCGTCAACGCCGGTTATCTTCCGGCGGTCAGGAAAGGCTGTCCAGCACAAAAAGCCGCGCCGGACGGCGGGTTCCAGCGGGAGGGCTCAGCGCCCTTCCATCATCGTGGAGGCCGCAATGTCGGCGGCGTCGAAATGGAACCCTCCGTTGCGGAACTCTCCCGGCGGCTTGTCGCGCAGGGACTGCAAAATGGTCGCCAGACTCGCGCTGGCGCTCGTCGAATAAAAGCGCACCAGACCCACCGTGGTTTCCTTGCCGCCGAAGACGGTGATGATGATCGTGTCGTCATCGACCGAGTTCATGAAGATGTGGCTGCCGCTGCCCTGATGGTACAACGCGTTGAATTCCACCTCGCCGATCCGGCGGGCGAGTGCCTGGGTGGCGGCAAAACTGCCCGCCGCGAGGGCAGCGATAATGGTCACATCCATCGCCTCGTGATCGCCGCTCTGGGAGATCACGTTGCCACCCTTGTCGATGATGACGACCAGGTCGCTCTCCGACTTGTCCAAGTAATCTTGCAAGACGGCGTCGATGTTCGCGACATCCTCGATGGTGAGTACAGGAATAGACTCCATAATGAATAGCGACGGCTCGCTTGGGTGCTACGATGGAAAACCTTAGAAAATGGAAAAAATTGGGAGTGGTTGCGTGCCCGAACAAAAACAATCGATTTGTCCAGCGGGCAGAAACGGGAGAGAAGGCAAAAGCGATCCTCTTATCTCGTCATGGGCATGCCCGAGACGCTGGGAGCGGCTACCGGCCGGCTGGGTTCGCTTTCCTTGTTGAACTTGTGCAACAGGAGCTGTGAAACAGAGTTCAGCGCCGCGAACACGTTCTGGCCGGTGCTGGAAACCACTTCGAAACTCTGCACCCGCCGCTTGCGGTTGTTGAGCAGGAATTCCAGGTAGTTGACCGGGGCGGTGTTGGGCAGATCGCGTTTGTTGTACTGCACCACGTAAGGAATCTCATCCATCGAGATGTTCTGCTTCGCCAGATTATCCTCCAGGTTTTTGAAGCTCTCGACATTTTCTTCCATCTTGTCCCACTGCGAGTCCGCCACGAAAACGATGCCGTCCACGCTGCGCAGCACCAGTTGCCGGGTCGCATTATAGATCACTTGGCCAGGCACCGTGTAGAGCTGGAATTTGGTCTTGAAGCCCTTGATCACCACGGCGTTGAGCGGCAGGAAGTCGAAGAACAGCGTGCGGTCCGCCGCGGTCGCCAACGACACCAGATCACCCCGGTTGTCCGGGTTGATGCGCGAATGGATGTAGGCAAGGTTGGTCGTCTTGCCGCACAAGGCGGGACCGTAATAGACGATCTTGAACTGGATCTCCTTGCTGGCGTAATTGATGATGGACATAATCTGAATGGACGTTGAGGGACCTGGGTACGGGGCAATTAAATGGGATGGCCCCCTTGGGCGGCGTCCGCCGGGACGGGTTTTTCGGTGGAGTAGATCCTGGCCAGTTCCCGCGTGACGGTGTCGAGCTTCTCGCGCACCCCGGGCAGGAAGCCCCGGCCGGTGTGGCGCACGCTGACGCAGATGTCGCCGTGCATGAAGAAACTCAGCAGCCCATTGGCCGTGTAGAGGGTGAGTGCTTCCAACCCACCGAGGTTGAGTGAGTCGGCGAAAGTCAGCGTCCGCTTGAAGAAGGGAGGAGTCATCGCGCTGAAGCCGGCTTTCTCGTTGCCGTCCGGGAAGTTGCCCGCGAGCGGCAAGCCGTCACCGAACATGATCGCGCAGCCGTCGATTCCCGGGAGTTGATTGATGTGCTTGACGATGGCTTTGGCGTCCAGATCATCTTCGGTCATAAAGAGGGTTTGCAGGATGGTGTCCGGCGCTTGCGTCGCGCGTTTCTCGGTGGATACGGCGGGCGGAAGGCCGGCAGACGAAATCGCGTCCGTGCTGAAAGCCGGTTCGGGGGCCGGGGGGACGGGGCCAGCCGAGGCGGCGGGTTCCAAAGGTGCCTCCTCGGGAGCCGGGACGGGTTCCTCCTCGACCGGCACGGCCGGCAACGCAGGCAGGGGAATGGCGTCTCCGGCGGAGCCATTGGAAGCCAAGCCATCCCGAGAGGTTTCGGCACCCGTTTCAGTCTGATCCGTGAACGCGGCGGCGGGAAGAGCGGGCAGTTCCGCCGGGCTCGTTTCCGTGGGAGCGTCAACGGTGACTTCTTCGTGGGCTGCATCGACGGCCAGCTCGGTGGGCTTCGCGGTGGAAACGTCTTCGGTGTCGATCAGTTTAGCCGCGGTCGGAGCGACGGCGTCCTCGGGAATTTGGATCCCTTGGGCTGCTTTGTCCTGAGTGGCGAGCGACTCTTCTGCCGGTGCCTCGGCGGCAACCTCCGGTTCGACGGCGCTGCTTGCCGGTTGCACGGGGGCGACCATACCTAAACGCTGGGCATCCTCGTCGGCTTTCTGGCTGAAGGGAGTCGGATAGGTGTGCGTGGCTTCTTCGATGACCTGATCCGCCCGGATCGTCAGCGCGTTGGCGGGCAGATTCTGAAACACCTCCTGGAGCGGAACCGGGATCTCCTGGAGATCCGCGTCGTCGGCCAGGACGCCGCGGTGCGCTTCCGGCAATGCTTCGATAAAGACGGCCTTCGGCAGCACCACCCGGCCTTTGCTGAGTTGGTTCTCAATGAGGCTGAAAGGCAGAGACACCTTCTCGCTGTCCGGGATCGAAGACGGACTCACCGTGAGTGAGGAGGAAGGCAGGCCGCGGAGAATGGCGGTGAGGCTGATCTGGATTTTGCGGTCGTCGGCTGGAGTGGTCTCACTGCCTGGGGCAGTCGCCGGTGCGGTGGACGGGGTTGATTCGTCCGGGGGGGCGGCTGGAAAGGCAGGTGGAGGGAACGAGGGCCGGACCGCCGGGGCAAACGAAGCCGGCACCCGCTTGGTCGAAGGTGGCGGGGGCGAGGTGCGGAAGGTCGAGGCGGCGGTGTCGCCGGCGGGCGGCGCGGACCGGAAATTCGGCATGGGCGGCTCGGTTCGGAAAGACGGCTGCTGGGCCGGATCGGGGCTCGCGGCGGGCGGTGCGAATGCCACCGGCGGACGCGGCCCGGCGGCAGGGGGAGTACCGGCGGCGCGCAGAGAAATGGGCGGAATCTGGATCCGGGCGGTCTTCTTCGCGACTTGGTGCGAGGGCGAACTCGCCGGCGGTGCCACGGCCGGCGCGGGTGCGGGCGGCAAGCCGGCGGCAGACACCCCGGGTTGGTTGGCGGCGGCCACCATGCCCGGTGCCGGGTTGGATGGCCCGCTCAGGCGAATCTTGCCGCCGGCCACGGAAGCGCGGACGGTCGAAGGCGGGCGTTTGCCGGGACTGATCGCGGCGGTGGAAGCAGCCGGCGACGCGGCCAGGGGCGAGGTGGCTTCCGCCGGAGCCTTGACGGGGCTGATCGCCGAGATGATGCCGGTGCGCTGCATGCCGGAACGGGTGACCGAGGCCGGCAGTTCGCCGCCTTGGGCGGCCGGACGCGTCTCGCCGCCGGGCAGCGCGCCCACGGTGGTGCCGTTGGCCTTGGGCAAGCGGGCGTTGTCCTCGTTGGCGACGTGGAGGAACGGCGTCTCAATTTCCGCTCCCGTCTCCTCGTTCACCTGGTCGAGGCGCGTCTGGAGCGCGGCGCTCATCTGCTCGACGACCTTCTGGAGCGGAAGCGCCACTTCGGCGTCCTCCGTCTCGCTGACCGGGCGGGCGAAGATCGCAGGGCACTTCTCGTAGATCACCGAAGCCGGGACGCACGCGCGGCCTTTGGAGAGGTCGGAATAAAATTCGGAGGATGCAAATTCCACTGTTTGTGAGCGGTCCGGCGCGGAGGCGGCCAGAAGACCCGGCGGGAGGCGATCGATGAAGTCACCAACCGTCAGGGCCACGGTGAATTCCGGCACCTGCATCGGAGGCGCCGACGGTTCAGGCCCGGCGGGCAAGCTCCCCGCAGGCATGGATGAAAACACTTGCCCGGGGGAGGCGGGTGCGCCCGGACCTCCGAACGCGATCTTGCGGGCGGTCGGCATCACCGGGGAAACTTTGACCGGCGCGGGGGCGGCAGGCGTGGCAGGTGCCGCGGTCAGCGGCCGGACGCCGAGCGGTGCCGGGGGGCGCGGCTGCTCGGGACCGCGCAGGTTCACCGGCTGCATGGCGTTGGGCACGGCGCTGCGGATCGCGGCCCGGGAAACGGGTTGCGTTTGCCGGACCGAGGGCGTGCCCGCTGTCGGCAGCTTCAAGACCGGAGCCGCCCCGGGAGAAGTTGCGGCGGCGGCGGGCTCATCGTCGGCCGGGGAGTTGTCGTCGCCCGGAGCCGGCTTACCCTTGAACCAGGTGGAAAATGAAAAAGCCATAAAGAAAAGTGACGGGAAAGATGAGTGAAACGTTAAAATTTGTTCGACCAGGAGTTTATGAATCCTCTGAAGTCAGGCGCCACACTTCTTCCAAGGTTGTCACGCCTTCGTACGCCTTGTCAATTCCAGCCAGGCGCAAGCTTTTCATACCCTCGCTCAGGGCCTGGTTCTTGAGGACCGCCGCCGACGCGCGCTTGATGACCAGCCGGCGGATCGATTCCGTGACCGGCAGCACTTCCAGGATGGCCGCCCGGCCCAGGAAGCCGCGCTGTTTGCAACGCTCGCAACCGCCGCCTTGATAGAAGGTGTCGCTGGCCTTGTGCTCCAGGTTGACTTTGCCGAGCAACTCCGCCTCAGGCAGGAACTCCTCCTTGCAATTCGGGCAGATCCGGCGGACGAGACGCTGGGCGCAGGTGAGCAGCACGCTGCTCGAGATCAGGAACGGCTCGATGCCCATGTCGTCCAGCCGCGTGATCGCGCCGGCGGCATCGTTGGTGTGGAGCGTACTCAAGACCTGGTGACCCGTCAGTGCTGCTTTGACGGCGATGTCGGCGGTTTCGTTGTCACGAATCTCTCCGATCATCACGATGTCCGGGTCCTGACGCAGGATGGAACGCAGCGCGCTGGAGAAATCCAGGCCGATCTCGGCTTTGACGGCGACCTGGTTGATGCCCTGGAGCTGATACTCGACCGGGTCTTCGACCGTGACGATGTTGTACTCCGGCTTGTTGAGTTCACCCAGGACCGAGTACAGCGTGGTCGTTTTGCCCGAGCCGGTGGGCCCCGTGACCAGGATCAGGCCGTGCGGCGCGTCGATGGCCTTGCGGAAGTTGCTGAGGGTGGCGTCGTCCATGCCCATCGTGTCGATGGACCCGGTCAGCGCGCCCTTGTCCAGGATACGGATCACGATCTTCTCGCCGTAAACCGTCGGCAAAAAGGAGATGCGAAGATCGACCTCCTTGCCCGAGACCCGGATGCGGAAACGACCGTCCTGCGGGACCCGCCGTTCGGCGATGTTGAGCCCGGCAAGAATCTTGATGCGCGAGGCGATGGCCAGTTGCAGGCTCTTGGGCGGGCCGCTGGCCTCGACCAGGTTGCCGTCCATGCGGTAGCGCAGGCGGACGGTTTTCTCGGCGGGCTCGATGTGGATGTCGCTCGCCCGATCCTTCAGCGCCTGGACGAGGATCAGGTTGACGATCTTGATCACGGGGCCGTCCTCGCTGCTGGCCGCCAGGCGGTCAAGATCGATGTCCTCGTTGTTGGCCTTGCCTCCTTCGATCTGGACGGATGCCTCCTCGGCGGCGGCCTCGGCGGCGGCCTTTTTCATCACTTCGTCGATGGCCCCGGTGGCGCTGTGGACGCCGCTCAGCGCCTCGTTGACGCTGCGCTCGGTGGCGATCATGGGGATGATCTCCAGCTTGGTGCGCGTGCGCAGGTCGTCCAGGGCGAGCACGTTCATCGGGTCGGCCATCGCCACGAAGAGCTTGTTGCCGAGCTGGGCGATGGGCACCAGTTTGTAGGACTTGGCCATGTCCTTGGGCACCAGGCTCATGACGGGCTCGGGCACCCGGATCTTCGCCAGGTTGACCGGCGGCTTGTCCAGGCAGCGGCCCATGGAGATGACCATGTCCTGCTCGTTGACGTACTGGTTGTCGGTCAGCAGCTTGAGCAACCGTCCGCCCTGCTTTTTCTGCAACTCCTGCGCTTCCTCCAACTGGCTGGGAAGGAGCAGGCCATCTTCGATCAGGATGTCTGCGATGCGTTCGCCGAAGGATTTAGCGCTCATGGAGATGGTGGGATTCTTGGAAAGGGGAAAGAGAAGAAGGTGGGAAATCAGTCGCGGGAATCGAGCCGGTACACGTCGCGCAGCACACGGGCGATGGCGGAGGGCTTGGCCAGGTACCATTGGATGTGGTAATCCAGCGAGCTTTGCACGGCCTGCTTGGCCGCGGCGTCGAAAGGATTGCAGAGCGCGATCATCATCGTGCGGCTGACGATGTCGAAGGGCACAACCAGACGGCCCAGCGTCAGCTTCTCGGGCAGGAGTCGGACGATGGAGCGGTCGATGTCATAATATTCCAGGGGCACGTACCCGAACTTGGTCGCGTCAATCAGTCCGCTGAGCAGATTTTCAATGTCGTTGCCGCCGGAGACCGTCAGTTGCTCCAGGAGAGAAGCGGCCAGCCCTTGGCCGTCCATCCGTTTGTTGGTCTCCTGCACCCGGGTAAGAGCCGAGGAAACCTCCGTCTCGGGGGCGATGCGGTGAAAGGTGAGGAACTTGGCGAAGTGCTCGTTGCCGTCGTCGGCGTCAAGGGGGATGGCTTCTGGGCCCTCGTGGCTTTCGCCTCCCGGGTGGCTTTTGCCGTTGACCTTGCCGCGGGTGGGCGGCAGCACGATGAGAGAAGCCGCCTCGGGAGCAATGGTGTTGACCAGACCGAAATCGAGGTTGCTCCCGTTGCCGTTGCCGTTGCCGTTGCGGCCCTGGCTGGGAGCGGTGCGGCTCTCGATCTCGCCCATCAGCGCCACGATGTCGGGCGAGTTGGGCTGGAGCTGCAGGATGCCCTCGCACTCCAGGAGCGCGGAGGAATACAGCCCCATGTTGAGGTAGGCTTCGGCCAGCTTGCGCGAAACCTGCAGGGCGGCCTCGATCTGGCCGATCTTCAGGTACGCCTCTTTGAGGATGTCATAGCTCTGGCAATCGCCAGGCTCCGCCTGACTGATCACTTCAAACATTTCAATCGTTTGAAGGATCTGCGCGTATTCCTCGCTGGTGAGCTTAGCGTCCATGACTTTCTTTCCCGAACGTTCAAGCTAGAACCATGCCCGTGCTTTTTCGCCGGCCGCTATTTTCCCAAACTTCCCGGGGCAGGCGCGATGCGCCACCCAACTGCGCCGGTTGCAAATCCGGGAGAAAACGGCTTATTGAGAGTCTTTTTGCTCCCTGACCGGACCCTGACCCTTTTCGCCATGCCGCTGCCGCCCGACTCTCTCAACGACCTGCGCTTCAACGCCGACGGCCTGATCCCAGTCATCGTCCAGCAAGTTACCGAAGATGCCCCCCAGGGGGACGGCACCGCCCTGAACCCGCCGACCGGCCGCGTGCTGATGATGGCCTGGATGAACGCCGAATCACTCCGCAGGACGCTGGAAACGAACGAAATGTGGTACTGGAGCCGCTCGCGGCGCACACTCTGGCTGAAGGGGGAGTCCAGCGGCAACCGGCAAAAAGTGGTCGCCTGGTACCGAGACTGCGACGGCGACGCGCTGCTTTTTACCGTCCAACAGATCGGCGGGGCGTGCCACACTGGCTACGAAAGCTGTTTCTTCCAGCGTCTCAATCATGACGGCACTCCGGCACCCATCGAGGAGGAGCCTCTGTTCGACGCGGATGCGGTGTACCGCGGCGGCGGTGCCGCCAAGCCGCAGGAGGCCGCCGCCTCGTGAACGACCTGCCCGTCACCCCGTCGCGCGAGGAGTTTATCCACCTGGCCGCGGACGCCAACCTGATCGCCATCAGCACCGAACTGATGGCTGACTGCGACACGCCGGTGGCGGCTTTCCAGAAGTTGCTGGATTCGGACCTGACGGGCGAGGATCACGCTTTTCTGCTGGAGTCGGCCGAGAACAGCGAGCAGATCGGCCGGTATTCCTTTCTCGGGTGCCGGCCGGCGGCGGTGTTCGAGAGCCGGGGCAACGAGGTCAGCATCACGGAGCAGGGCAAGCCGGCGCGGCGGTTCTTGACGGAGTCCGATCCTTTCCGGGAGCTGGAGAACTTCCTATCGCGCTACCGGCCCTCCAAGCCGGACGCCGGCGGGCAGCCGCCCCTGCCGTTCGCGGGCGGAGCGGTGGGCTTTCTGGGCTACGACGCCGTCCGCTTTTTCGAGCCGACGGTGCCGCCCCACGCGGCCGACCAGCTCGGCCTGCCGGAAACCATGTACCTGATCACCGACACGATGCTGGTGTTCGACCACCGTTTCCGGCGGCTGCGCGTGGTCGCCAACGTTTTCACCGAGGACGGCGACCCCGGGGAGGCTTACGATGCGGCCCGGGTGCGCATCGGCCAGCTGGTCGAGCGGATGCGCGCCCCCAGCCGCCTGCGTCCCGGCCTGGCTTACCGGGAACTGCCGTCGCCCCCGCCGCCGCAGAGCAACACCACGCGGCCCGAGTACGAGGCGATGGTCAACCGCGGGCTGGAGCACATCCGCGCGGGCGACATTTTCCAGTTCGTGCCTTCGCAGCGCTTCGAGACGCCGTACCGGGGTGACGCGCTATCGCTCTACCGGGCACTGCGGTTCATCAACCCGTCGCCTTACATGTTTTTGCTGAAGTTCGGGCGGCGTTTCTCGCTGGTCGGCAGTTCGCCCGAGGTCCATGTCCGGGCAATGAACGGCGAGGTGGAAATCCGTCCGATCGCCGGCACCCGGCGGCGTGGTGCCACGCCCGAGCAGGACCAGGCGGAAGCCGCATCGCTCCTGGGCGACCCCAAGGAGCGCGCCGAGCACCTGATGCTCGTGGACCTGGCGCGAAACGACGTGGGACGGATCGCGGAGTTTGGCAGCGTGCGGGTCACGGATTTCATGACCATCGAGCGGTACAGCCACGTGATGCACCTCGTCTCCAACGTGGTGGGCAAGCTGCGCGCGGACCGGACGGCTTTCGACGTGATGCGCGCGACTTTCCCGGCCGGCACGGTCAGCGGCTCGCCCAAGGTGCGGGCGATGCAGATCATCAACGAAGTGGAAAACAGTAAACGGGGGTGCTACGCCGGAGCGGTGGGCTACTTCGGCTTCGACGGGAATCTCGATAGCTGCATCACGCTGCGCTCGGTCGTGCTCAAGGACGGCCACGCCTACGTGCAGGCGGGCGGGGGAGTCGTGGCGGACTCAACGCCGGCGGGTGAGTTCGAAGAAACGGTCAACAAGGCTTCCGGCATGATCCGCGCCATTGAACTGGCGCGGCACATCGGCGAACTTTGAGCATGCTCTTCGTTCTGGATAACTACGATTCTTTCACCTACAACCTGGTGCAATACTTCGGTGAGTTGGGCGCGGAACCCGTGGTGCGTCGCAACGATGAGGTGACGGTGGCAGAGGTCGCGGCCTTGAAGCCGGAGCGAATCTGCATTTCGCCCGGTCCGGGGACGCCGCAGGAGGCAGGCATCAGCAGCGCGATCATCAGGGAACTGGGGCCGGGCATCCCGGTACTAGGAGTGTGCCTGGGCCACCAGTGCATCGGCGAGGTTTTTGGCGGCGAAGTGGTCCGCGCCGCCCGTCTGATGCACGGGAAAACCTCGCCGATTCTCCACATCGACGGCGGGGTGTTTGCCGGTTTGCCGAGTCCCTTTGAAGCGACGCGTTACCATTCGCTGCTGGTCCGTCGCGACAGCGTCCCGGATTGTCTGGAGATCAACGCCGAAACGGCGGAGGGAGAGATCATGGGGTTGCGTCATAAGACGCACCCGATTCACGGGGTGCAGTTTCACCCCGAAAGCATCCTCACCGCGGAAGGTAAGAGGCTCTTACAGAATTTCCTGGAACTTTAAAGTTCCAAGCATTGCTCAATTGAGCCTGCTTCGCTGGGTGTTTCCGGACTGTAGGGTGAGCGCCTCGTCTGACTCCTGGTCGCTCACTTACGGCAGGCAAAGCGCCCACCTACAATCCGGAAACCGACTCGAAGAAATGACTCTCTAGTCAGATGAGCTCGTGCCGTGCGGAGCCTCTTCGTAGGCTGACGCCCCTTGCGCTTTGTCGTTCTTGCCGGGTGCCGTGCTGCCGCCGTTGCCGAGAGTGGCGAACGGGCGGAAGGCACGGCGCAGCATGGCGCTCATCCCGTTCTCGGACGATTCCACCTCGGTTTCACTCTCGCTCAGTGCACTTTCCCAAGCCGGCGCAAAGCCCGGAGCCTTTTGGTTCATGATACGAACCGCGCGATCGTAAACCGAGAGCATCCGCAGTTCAGCACGACCGGGCTTTTGCTGCCAATCCTTCACGGCCACGCGCAGGTTCTCGTTCTGGGTCTTGAGCGACTCCAACTCCGCACGCATGGTCGAGTTGCCTTTGGATGTAATATCCATCTGGGTATGCAGGTGTTCGCGCAGGCGGCGAACCTCGTTGCGAATGGCGCTGTTCTTGGTCAGGCTGGAAACCCAGGTCAGCAGGACCAGCAGCAAACCCAGGCCGAAGCCCCAGGCAAATTCCGTGTGGTTTGCCACCAGTTGATGAAAATATTCGTACATAGGAAGGGAGGAGTTAGAAAGGGAGGAGTTTAGTTTTGTAGCCTTAAATGGCTTTGCCGTCCACAAGGAATCTCAACACGAGGTCGGAACACGGCGGGCGAGTTTGACCCCGTGCTCGATGGCACCAGCCACGTACCCCAGACACTCCACCGCGCCGGCCGGCTTGCCGGGCAGCGCAACAACCAGAGATTGATCCACCACCGCCGCCAGGCCGCGGGAAAGAATGGCGTTGGGCGTTTGCTGCATGGAGCGCATCCGCATGGCTTCACCGAACCCGGGCAGTTCAACCTTCATGATGCTCCGCAGGGCCTCGGGGGTCACGTCGCGTGGAGCGATGCCGGTCCCGCCGGTGGTCAGGATCAACCCGCAGCCCTGCGCGCCGAAGGCCCGGATGGTTTCCTGGATGCGCCGGGCCTCATCGGGCACGATCGCCTCGGCCAGCACGGTCCAGCCGTACCGTCCCGCTTCCCCGCGCAACGCCGGGCCACCCAAGTCTTCGTATTCGCCGGCAGCGGCGCGGTCCGAGACGGTGATGATGCCCACAGAAATACTCGAGTGCATTTCAGGAAAGGTGAGTGTGAATCAGACGAGGGTTTTGGTCTTGGAATCGAGTGTGACATCGCCGATGCACATGGTTTTGTCCACCGCCTTGCACATGTCGTAAATGGTCAGGGCAGCGACACTGACGCCCGTAAGCGCCTCCATCTCGGCCCCGGTGCGGCCGATCGTGCGGACTTCGCAGGTGATGCCGATGCCGTTCTCCCGCGTCTCGAACCCAACATCCACGTGCTGGAGCAGCAACGTGTGGCATAAGGGGATCAACTCGCTCGTGCCCTTGGCGGCCTGGATGCCGGCGATGCGCGCGGTCGCCAGGACGTTGCCCTTCGCGATGGCCTGACGCTCGATCAAGGCCAGGGTCGCCGGTTGCAGAAAAATCTGCCCGCTGGCCCGCGCGACGCGGAGACTTTCCGGCTTGGTGGAAACGTCCACCATGTGGGCCGTGCCGTCGGGGGCAACGTGCGTCAGCACCGCTTCTTCGGGGGCGTTCATTCGCGGAAAAACGTGTTGCTCTCCGCTTCGTTGACCGCTTCCGGAGTGGTCCAGAAGTCGGCGTTCAAACGCCAGGTTTGCCAATTCAGGTAGAAGGCGAAAAGCAGCCAGGCATCGAGAGGGAGCAGGCAGTAACCGGCCGTGGGCTCGATCTGGTAGAACAACGCGGTCGTCAGCCACGCCACCGGGTTGAGAAAGCAGAAATCCATGAAGGCGAAGTCCCCACGCCGCATTTTGAACATCAGCCGGCTCCAGACGGCCAGCAGCGTGGTCATGGTGACAAACGCCACGATGGCTACCTTGGGCATCGCGTCGCCGTGCACCTCGTATCTCGTCACCTGCCAGGCACCCGCCGCCATCAGGCAATAAAGCAGCGTCCAAACCACCCCGAACACCCACCCGGGCGGGGTCAGCGCGGAGTGTTTGAGCTTGCCGTACCAGGTGTCGGCTGCCTGCCTGCCGCCGCCGGCCCCGAGCAGCCAGGGCCACGCGAATACAAACACCAGCCAGCCGGCCAGCCAGAGGAGAGAATGGGTCGCGAACACAACCGCTGAAACGTACCGGAAGCCGCCGGCGGTTCTACCCTTCAACCGCCGATTGCCACCATCTTGCGGTCGGGCTGGTAGTTGCCGCGGAAGTCGTGTTCCTTCGGCTTGCGGGCGACGACGTTCAAGAACATCGCGCGCAACTCGTCGTCCGTGGCTCCGGCGCGCAGGGGCTCGCGCAGATCAAACTCCAGGTGGCTGCCCAGACAGGGACGTAACCTGCCCTCGCACGTCAGGCGCAGCTTGTTGCAGTTTTCGCAGAAGTGCAGGTTGGTGAGCGCGCCGATGAAGCCGATCTTCTGCCCGGTGCCGGGCACCTGGTAGTAGCTGGCCGGACCGTTGGTGCGGAAGCTCGGCATCGGCAGCAATTCTCCAAAATAGGTCTCGATCGTCCGCCGTGCCGCCGCGACCGGCAGGAAATTGGCGTCGGAAAGCACCTCGGTCGTGCTCACCGGCATCAGCTCGATGAAACGCAGCAGCAGCCCGCGTTCGCCGGCGTACTCGATGAGCGGGACCAACTGCTCCTTGTTGCGCCCGCGCATCAACACGCAGTTCAACTTGATCTGGTCGGGGGTGAAACCGGCGGCCCGGGCGGCCTCGATCCCGGCCAGGGTTTGCGGAAGAAAATCGCGCCCGGTGGTGCGCGCGTACTCGGCGCGGTCCAGGGTATCCAGCGAAACGTTCACGGTCTTGACGCCGTACCCGCGCAGGCACTCGGCCATCGACTTGCCGCCGTGGTCGCTGACCGCCTTGGAAAGGAGTGATCCGTTGGTGGACACGCCCAGGTCGCGGATGCTCTCGTTCTGCCGGAGCAGGCGAAAGAACTCCAGGACCCCGCCGCGTGTCAGGGGTTCGCCGCCGGTCACCCGCAGCTTGGTGACACCCAGGGAGGTGCCTATCCGGACGATGCGGGCGAGTTCCTCGTAGGTCAGGATCTCGTGGCGCGGCAGCCATTCCTGCAACTCCTGCGGCATGCAGTACAGGCAGCGTTCGTTGCAGCGATCCGTGATGGACACCCGCAGATAACTGATCAGGTGACCGTATAAATCTTGCACTCTGGAATCTACCTGTTTCCCATGAGAGTTGCAAGACCGGCAGGCCCTTTCCGGCCCCAAGTCAGGCATCTCCTCCGTGTCGCGAAGAAGTTAGGCACCGGACGCACACGCTTGCCCGCAGGGTGATGGAGGAAGCTCCCCCGACGCGGCCCGCGTTGACCAAAACGGCGACCGCCTCTAATTTGCGCCGTGGCTTATCCCTCGCTCGACGCCTTCCTCAAAACCCTCGACCAAGCGGGCGAACTGCGGCGCATCCCCTTTCCCGTCGCCACCGAGTTGGAGATCACCGAGATCGCCGACCGGGAGATGAAGTTGCCAGGCGGCGGCAAGGCGCTCCTCTTCGAACAGCCCACCATCGATGGCCAGGTTTCCCGTTTTCCGCTGGCCATCAACACGATGGGATCGGCCAGGCGCATGGCGCACGCGCTGGGAATCGAATCGGTGGACGACCTTGCGCACCAGATGCAGTTGATCCTCAAAGCCAAGCCTCCGACCAACCTTCGCCAAGGCTGGGACCTGCTCAAACAGGGCGTGGACCTGCTCCACGCCCGGCCCCGGAAAGTGAAGGATGGCCCTTGCAAGGAGGTCATCACGCGCTTTGACCAGGGGAACGCCAAGGCGGCCTTTTCACTGGACGATTTGCCGATCCTCAAGTGCTGGCCCGGCGACGGCGGCCGCTTCGTGACGCTGCCCAACGTGTACACGAAGGATCCGGACACGGGCGAGCGCAACATGGGCATGTACCGCATGCAGGTGTACGACGGACAAACCACCGGTATGCACTGGCAGGTCCACAAGGTCGGTGCCCGGCACGGCAAGCGTTATTATGAGCGCGGCGAGCGCATGCCGGTGGCGGTGTGTCTGGGGGGAGACCCGGCTTACACGTTCGCGGCGACCGCGCCGTTGCCGGACGGCCTGGACGAAATCCTTTTCGCCGGCTTCGCCCGCAAGAAGTCGGTGGAACTGATCAAGTGCGAGACGATTGACCTGGAGGTGCCGGCGGACGTGGATTTCGTGCTGGAGGGTTACGTGCAACCGGGTGAGGCACGGGCAGAGGGACCGTTCGGCGATCACACCGGCTTCTATACTCCGGTAGATGATTATCCGGTGTTTCACCTCACGGCGATCACCCACCGCAAGAATGCCATCTATCCTGCCACCATCGTCGGCGTGCCGCCGATGGAGGATTATTACATCGGTGAGGCGAGCGTGCGGGTCTTCCTGCCGGTGTTCAAGATGAACTTCCCGGAGATCGTGGACCTGACCCTGCCGCCCGAAGGAGTGTTCCATAACCTCGTTTTCGTCAGCATCCGCAAACAGTATCCCTACCAGGCGTTCAAGATCATGCACGGCCTGTGGGGCATGGGGCAGATGATGTTCAGCAAATACATTGTCGTGGTGGACGAGGATTGTGACGTCCACAACACCAGCGAGGTGCTGTTTCGTCTGTGCGCCAACACCGATCCGCAACGCGACAGCACCTTCATCAAGAGCCCGTGCGACTCGTTGGACCACGCGCCCACGGTGCCGAACATCGGCAGTCACATGGGCTTTGATGCGACGCGCAAACTGCCCGGAGAAGGATACACCCGCAATTGGCCTGACTTGGTGAAGATGGATCCGGCGATCAAAACGCGGGTGGATGCGCTGCTGGCGGGCGGCGCTAAAGCATTGTAGGACGGGCGCTCCGCCCGCCGGGGGTTGACCGACCAGATTGGCAGGCAGGCGGAGTGCCCGCCCTACAATCCAGAAGGCAGAGCTCTACGTCGGTGCGTAGCGGTGTTCTTCCTGCGTCGATTCGATCATCTCCCAACTGGACGGCCATTCGATAAAGCCGACTTCATCGGACCGGAGCGCGGTACTGCTCAGCGCCCGGTTGCCGAACTCAAACGCCAGCACGTTGGGCCGGTGTTCGTAGTCGATCTGCCAGTCGCCCAGCCACACCGAAAGGTGGTAGGTGCCATGTCGCAGAGGCAACCCATCCGCGCGCACCTGCAGGCTGCCTTGCGCACAACTGCTTAGCGGCACGCTGGTTTTGTAGGCGCGGGGATTCGAACTGAATACCACCGTGCCCTGCTGGGTCATGATCTGAAGGCCCACCATCGGCGGACGCAACGGGAACGGCGCCTCGAAGGCCACTTCGACCACCAGGTTTCCGTTGTTCAATTCATCGCTCTGAACGGCCACGCGGGTAATCGATGGGCGGTCACCCACCGGCCGGAAGGTAATTTCCTGCGCGAGCGAAAGCTTGCGGGCATAAACGTCGAGCACGTTGCCCAGGTCGCCCTGTGAGACCAACCGGCCTTGCTCCAGCAGCACGCCGGTATCGGAAAGACTCTGCACGGCGGCAAGATTATGGCTGACGAAAAGAACCGTCCGCCCGTCGCTTTTCGCCACGTCCTGCATCTTGCCCAAGCACTTGCGCTGGAACTCGGCGTCGCCCACGGCCAGCACCTCATCGACGATCAGGATCTCGGGTTCGAGGTGTGCCGCCACGGCAAACGCGAGCCGCACGTACATGCCGCTGCTGTAGCGTTTGACCGGTGTATCGAGAAACTTGGAAACCTCGGCAAACTGCACGATCTCGTCGAACTTGGATCGGATCTCGGCGCGCCGCATGCCGAGGATCGCGCCGTTGAGGAAGATGTTTTCCCGGCCGGTCAACTCGGGATGAAAGCCCGTGCCGACCTCCAATAAACTGGCGACCCGGCCGCGCAGCCGCACGGAGCCGTTGGTGGGTTCCGTGATCCGGCTCAAAATCTTGAGGAGCGTACTCTTGCCCGCGCCGTTGCGCCCGATGACGCCGAGCACCTCGCCGCGCCGGACCTCGAAGTTGAGGTCGCGCAACGCCCAAAACTCCTGCTCGCTCTTGCGGGAGCCGGAAAGACGCCCCGAACGCAGGAAGCGCAGTGGTGCCCTGAACTGCTCGGCGAGCGCCTCGCGTAACACGGGGTGTTGGCCGGGGCTGCGGTTCTTGCCTAGCACGTACTTCTTGCCAAGCCCCTCGACGCGAATAATGACGTCTTTGTCCATCGGGGATTTCACCAAGGAGATACGTTCATACCTTCAAATGACGTCGGCAAACGATTTCTCGGTCCGGCGGAAATACCACACCCCGAGCCAGAGTAAAAGGGCGCTCACGGCCAGAGACGCCAGGAAACCGGGAAGGTAGAGCGCCTGGCTTGCGCCGCAGATCGCCCAACGGAAGCCGTCGATGACACCTACCATTGGGTTGAGAGAATAAAGAAGCCTCCAGGCGGTTGGAATATGGTCGCTGCTGTAGCCGATCGGCGAGATAAACCAACCGCATTGCACCAAAAACGGAATGACGTAGCGTAGATCCCGGTATTTGACGTTGAGGGCAGTCAGAAAAAGGCCCGGTCCCAGCGCCACCACGAAAGCCAGCACCGTCAGGAACGGCAGGGTCAGCAAACGCCAGTCGGGTAGAAAGTGGTACCAGACCATCAGCACGGCCAGCAGGATGAGAGAGATGAAGAAATCAGCCAGGCTGGTGATCACCGCGCTGGCGGGCACGATCAGGCGCGGGAAGTAAACCTTGGAAATCAGGTTGGTGTTGCCGATCAGGCTGTTGCTCGTTTCCGAGAGCGCGTTGGAGAAGAACTGCCAGGGCAGGATCGCGGCCAGGACGAGCAAAGGGTGGGGGACCTTGTCGGAAGATAGCTTTGTGATGTGACCGAAGACGATGGTGAAGATCACCATCGTCACCAGCGGCCGCAGGATTGCCCAGCCGATCCCGATGACCGTCTGTTTGTAGCGCACGAGAATATCACGCCACGCCAGGAAGTAGAACAATTCCCGGTACAGCCATAGATCCTGCCAGTATTGGCGTTCCGCGCGGCCTGCCTCAATGATGAGTTCGGGGGGTTCGACGGCATTTTCTATCATGGGGGAGGCTCCGTCTTCTGCGGGGACAACCGCATCGGGCGGGGAACTTGATGGGCAGCGGGATTGGGAATCGCGAGCTTCGCAGCTTGCGGCCACGAAGACGCGGCGTGCCGGAGAACGTTCGTCAAAGAGATCTTCTTATTTCCAGCGTCACAGATGCACCTGCAGGCTGACGGAGTATGTAACGTCCTAGCTCACAGCGGTCAATCAGAGAATGCCTCGGCGCGCCTCATGAACGTCCCACCTTGGGTAAACTGACGGGAAAGTAAGACTCGACCAAACACGGCAGCATTGGTAGGATTGGATGGAACAGGGCTTCTAAACCACTACGCTAATGGAAAAAGCATCGCTGCCAGCCAAGATTATCCTCCATAACAACAGTGCCGGGGGATTAAAAGCTCCACCGCTGCCGAAGTCTGCCGGTCTTTTCCGTGCGCTCAAGCTCGAATGGAGTCTCAAGGCTCTAAGAAAGTGTGTGAGAAGCGGATTTTCTGGTAGGTTGTCCGATGGTCAAGCGAGCG